>JBBATZ010000069.1:0-17370 GCA_040398425.1 Hyphomonadaceae bacterium | reverse complement strand
TCTCTCCGACAACGGCTCGTCCTACATCGCAGGCGATCTCGCCAAGTGGCTCGACGACCAGGGCATCGGCCATGTCCGCGGCGCGCCCAACCACCCGCAGACGCAAGGCAAGATCGAGCGCTGGCATCAGACGCTCAAGAACCGCATCCTTCTGGAGAACTACTATCTGCCGGGAGACCTCGAAGCCCAGATCGGCGGCATCGTCAGCCGCTACACTCACCGCCGCTACCACGAGAGCCTCGGCAATCTAACGCCAGCCGATGTCTACTCAGGTCGCGGACAGACCATCCTCATGAAACGGGAGGCCATCAAACAACGCACCTTCGAACAACGCCGCTTGCAGCACGCCAGACGCGCTGCTTAAAAACCAACACCAGATGAGCAGAATCCTCCGTTGGGAAGCCGCCCTCGCTGTCTCAAGTTATCCGACGACGGACACCGCTTGTAAAACACTCGCGTCATTGGAGCCTCGCGCAAGCAAACAGCCATGGCCTTTGCGGACACCGTTTAGCGTTAGTCTGACAGCACCAATTCGCGTCATTGGAGTCTCCTGAACGCCAATAGCCACGGCCTTTGCGGAGACTGGTTAGCGTTGGTCTCAGCGTACCGCCGCGCTTGCCCAGATTTCACTAGCGCGCCCATTAAGAACCAGTAGACAAGTGAGGCATCGAAAAACGTCTCGCAGGGTCCTTTCTATTTTTCGTGACACGCAAATGCCTGTTGTAGTTTTCTGCGCCTTGTCTCCGTTTCGCTTCGCTATGTTTCGGGTTCTGGTTTCGATCCTCCGCGGTAGCCCCTTTTTTCTCGCGTGCTGCGCTGATCCGCGGACATAGCGACCTTCCTTTCAGTAAGCCTCAAATGCGTTATTCGATTGTTGCAGCTTTGCTTTGTTTGCTCGTCGCCTGCGGGGGAGGCGGTCCGTCGGCCAGCACGGGCGTCGGACAAGTCCCCGCAGCCCCGCCGCCGACGGCGCCGGAAGCTGCTCGCCTGCTTACGCAAGGCACGTTCGGCGTAACAGACGTTGGCATCGGCGAGGTGCAGAGCCAAGGTATCAATGGCTGGATAACAGCCCAGGTGGCCCTGCCGCGACCGGCCATCAGCCACCAAGCCTTTGTCGACAGCGCCCTCGCCGCCAACGGCTTCGTCAACGCAAATAATTTCTACCAGACGTGGTGGAGACAGGCGATCAGCGAGCCAGATCAGTTGCGCCAGCGTGTAACGTTCGCGCTGTCTCAAATTTTTGTCGTTTCGCTGCTCGATCCTGCGGTCGACACACGTGCGGCGGCGTCCTGGTATGACATGTTGCAGCGAAACGCCTTCGGTAACTTCCGCACGCTGCTGGATGAGGTGACGCTCCATCCGATGATGGGCCGCTATCTCACCTACCTGGGCAATGAGAAAGAGGACGCCGCTGGCACGCGTACGCCTGACGAGAACTACGCCCGTGAGGTCATGCAGCTCATGACAATAGGTCTGGTCGAACTCAACGCCGATGGTACGCCGCGCCTCAATGGAACCGAGCAGATCCCCGCCTATACGACCGCCGATATCGCGGGGCTGGCGAAGGTATTCACCGGCATCAGCTGGTACAGCACCTCGCCCAACAACACGACGTTCTTCGGCGGCGCCGCGCACTCTGATCGTTCAGTGCTGCCGATGGTCTTTTATCCCAACTATCATTCTACGTCGGCCAAGACTTTTCTGGGGGTCACGATCCCGGCCAGCACGACGGCCGATGTCGCTTCTGACGTGCGCATCGCACTCGACCGGCTGTTCAACCATGCCAACACCGGCCCCTTCATATCGAAAAGGCTGATCCAGCAGTTGGTGACATCCAACCCCAGCCCCGCCTATGTCGGTCGCGTCTCGGCTGTTTTTGCCAACAACGAAGCGGGCGTACGCGGCGATCTGGCTGCGGTCGTCCGCGCCATCCTCACGGACACCGAAGCTCGGAACGTGTCGGTGGTCAACTCGCCGAGCTTTGGCAAACTGCGCGAGCCCGTAATCCGGGTCACCAACTGGGCTCGGTCCTTTGGCGCCACCTCGCAGACTGGCAACTTCCTGATCACCTCGACGAGCGCTAATACGTCGCTCAATCAGTCCCCGCTTACCGCACCTTCGGTTTTCAATTTCTGGCGCCCTGGGTTTACCCCGCCGGCTACCACCCAGCTGGGCCAGAACATGCTGCTCGCGCCGGAGTTTCAGGTCGTCGATGAAGTCACCACCGCGTCCTACATCAATCAAATACAGGACTGGATCAACGCTGGCATCGGATCGACGCCGACCGGCGGGTCGGGTCGCGATGTTCGCTCCGCCTATGCCGCAGAAATAGCGCTTGCCGATAGTCCCACGGCGCTGGTCGACCGGATGAACACGTTGCTGTTCTACGGCCAGATGGCGCCCACGCTCCAGACCCGCGTCAATGCTGCGATCTCGGCGGTTGCAATTCCGGCCGCCACCGGCAGCAATCAAGCGGCGATAGACACGGCACGACTGAACAGGGCCAAGACTGCCGTCTTCTTTTCGATAATCTCCCCCGAATTTCTGGTCCAGCGTTGAGGAGGCCGAGCATGACCGACAAGCCAATCTCGCCGGCCACCCGTCGCGAAATACTCCGGCGCGCAACCGCGCTTAGCTATGTCGGGGCGGCAGCTTCCACCTTCGGTTTCCAGCTCGCGACAATGGGCCAGGCCGCAGCGCAGACCGCACCAGGTTACAAGGCGCTGGTGTGCATTTTCCTGTTCGGCGGCAATGACTCCAACAACACGGTGCTTGCGACTGACACGGACAGCTGGGCCCGCTACTTCTCCGCTCGCAACAGCGGGGTCGACCCCATCGCCCTCATGCCCGTCGGTACGGCGGCGACCCCTCCCGGCGGCACCAACGCGATTACGGGGCGTGTGCTGCCCAACGGTGCTAGCGCCTACCTGTTGCCTGAGGCATGGGGTGGCGTTCTTCCTATCATCCCGACAACGCCCAACCCCGTTCCGGCAGGGACAAACGCATCGGTTCGCACCTTCGCTCTGAACCCCCACATGGGTCCGTTGCTCCCGCTGTGGACAGCCGGCCGTCTTGCCATCGCCGCCAATGTCGGCCCGCTGATCCAGCCGACGACCAAGGAGCAGTACCGTGCTCGTAGCGTACCGCTGCCTTCCAATCTCATGTCACACAACGACCAGCAATCGACATGGCAGGCAGGCACGGCAGAGGGCGCGCGCCGCGGCTGGGGTGGGCGGATGGCGGACCAGTTCCTGTCGACTAACGGCTCCAACGCGGTCTTCACTGCGATCTCGACCGCCGGCAACGCCGTACTGCTCGCGGGAGAGAGCGTCGTCCAATACCAGATATCAACAAGTCAGACGACGCCGGCCATCCGCATCGCTTCGGCGCTCACGCCCACAACTACCGTTTTCGGAGCCAGCAATGCTGGGGCGCGCGTACGCGAGATTATTGGTGACGTAGCCGGAACCAGCTACTTCATGCAGGATCACGGCGCGAAGGTGGTCCGCTCAATAAGCACTGCCGACCTTCTTAACGTACAGTTCGCTGCCGGCGGCCCCGGAGCATCGGTAGCTGCGCCAACGCAGCTTCTCAATCCGATCACCCGGGTCAACGAAACGAACGCGCTGGCTGTACAACTGCAGAGCGTCGCCAAGGCCATCGCCGCAAACGCAGTGCTCGGCATGCGGCGGCAGGTCTTTTTCGTCTCGATGGCCGGGTTCGACAACCACGACATCCAGAACTCAACCCAGTCGCCTCTTCTTGCGCGCCTTGCCCACGCGATGGCCTACTTCGACGGTGCGATCGCAAACCTCAACGGCATCGACATGCGTCCGCAGGTGACCGCGTTTACGGCGTCGGATTTCTCGCGCACTTTCACCACCAATGGCGACGGCACTGATCACGCGTGGGGCTCGCACCAGTTCGTCATCGGCGGCGCGGTCAATGGCGGGAACATATACGGCAAGTTCCCGACCTTGGGCGTCGATCAGACAGGTTTTACCAACCCGGACATGTCGGGCAACATTCTCATTCCGTCGATGTCTGTCGATCAATATGCGGGCACGATCGGGCGATGGTTCGGTCTTACCGAAGGCCAGCTGGATTCGATCTTCCCCAACCTGCGGAATTTCAATCGCGATGCCGGATTCATGGCTGCGGCGACGATTTGAGGTTGCCCTGGCCGGACGTCCGGCGACAATGCGCTGACGATCCGACGCCGTGACCCCAGCCTACCTCTTGTGAAACGTCACCGAACTGACGACTCGCCGGCCCTGAATCCGCGACAGCTGCACAATCACGTCGATGACCGATTTCGCGTATTCGATGACGTCTGATCGCGTCAGTGTGAGCCCTGCCTGAAGCGTCATGAAGGCTATCTGCTCTAGCGCACCCTGCGGGCTGTCGGCATGCACGGTCGTCAATGAACCGGGATGGCCGGTATTGACCGCGCGCAGGAATGCGAAGGCCTCTGGCCCTCGTATCTCACCTACCATCAGGCGATCGGGCCGCATGCGAAGGCTCGCCCGCAATAGTTCGTCGATTCCAACACGCGCCTCGCCAAGTTCGCTTCCAACCGCTACCAGCCCGAGCGCATTCGGGTGCGCGAGCACGACTTCGGGCGTGTCCTCGATCACGATCAGGCGGCTGTCCTCCGGGATTTCCTTCAGCAGCGCATTGAGGAATGTCGTCTTGCCGGTGCCGGTACCGCCTGAGATGACGATGTTGCGCCCAGCCTTTACCGCTCCCGAAAAGAAGCGGAGGAGGTTTCCAGTTTCAAGAAGCCTGTTGAGCTCAGCGTCCGTTGCAGCGCGCTCGCTGCCCGCCGCGCGACTGAGCTGCGCGAATGCGCCTGCTTTCTCGTAGTCAACGAGCCGCAGATCCGGCAGCACGTGTTTACGGATAGCCAGCGCAAAATGCTTGCGCGTCGCCGGCGGCGCTACGACCTGAACGCGCGCTCCATCGGGAAGCGTCGCCGCCAACAACGGATACTGGCGACTTACGCCCTGGCTGGAGTGCGCTGCGATCTGCTGGGCGAGGCGCTGGAGCATCACTTCGCTGACATCAGATGACTCAATTCGCTCGAATCCCGAGGCGCCATCGATCCAGACTTCTCCGGGCTGATTGACGAGGATATCAGTGACGTCGGTGCGGTCGAGCCATGGCGCCAACGGCGCAAGATAGGTTCGGAGATAGACGCCCTCGCCGATCAATTGGGCGTGCTCAAGGGCCGGACAGGTCCGACCGTCGAGAAATCGAGGTCCTGGCTGACAAACACGCGCACCGGCGCGCCCTGCGGTACCATGACTGTCGGAGCGATGTTGACGCCGCTCGTGAGAGCGCTCGCGCCCGCATCGACGCCAGCGCGGGTCGATGCGATTACGATGCTGGTATCGGCCGCATCGACCGCTGCGCCCACACCCAGGTTGATAAGGGATAACAGGACCGCACCTCCGAAGCGTTCAAAGAAATGGGTATCGACCTCGCCATCAAGTCCGCCGCGCCCAAGACCGTCAGTCGCCGGAGCGGACAATTCGATCGTAACGCCATCGGGTCGGATCATACGAGTCCAGATCACAAAGGTCCGGCTCTGGCCAAGCGCTACGCCGGACTTGTACTGGCCGATCAACCGCGACCCGCGGGGAACCAAGACCTCGCTGCCGTCGAAGCCCCGTACTTCGCGAGTTACCACCGCGCGGACATATCCTGGCAGGTCTGAATTGAGCGCTGTCTCGAGTACCGCGGCGATGACCGTTCCCTCGATGATGGTTGTTGAGACATCACTGAGCCTGCCAGCCTTGGTTGGCTTCGACGCACCGCCCACGCCGAACCGCTGAGCGAACCGCTCGTCCGGGTTCAGGCTCTGATTTGCGGCGGAAGACATCGCAGCGGAAATAGAATTCGGATCGATGGGGCTGGCGGCCTCGGGCTTCAAAGCGCGCGATGGCAGCGGCTCGTAGGATCCCAGATCGACCACCAGAGCGGGGGAACGAAGTCGGTCGATCTCGATTTGCGTGGGTCCGGGAACGACTTGGGGTGGCTCTGCAGGCTGCTCGCCCACAAGCGGTATGAGTTCAGGCGGCGGCGGCTCGAGTAAAGGCAGATCTGTGGTAAGGGCGGGCGGTATCGCCGCTGGCGCTACCATCGCTACAGCAAGCCGTTGAGCGGCCGCATCTGCGGCAGCTTGCTTGCTCGCCAGCGCAGCGATCTCGATGTCCGTTCGGCCGGAGTCCAGTTGCAGGAAAACGACTGCGCCGAGCCCAAGGGCGCCCGCGATGCCAAACGCTACCGGCCACAGTGAATTGCTGCCGGCCACACGGGGCGGCGCGTCCATGTCGAAGGTCCGATCAAGGCCGGTCCGAGGCGGAGACGACGGATCAATCATGTCAGCCGCCTTGACTGGGTTGCGGAAGCGGCGCGGGCCGTTGCTTGGGGCGGTTGCTCCAGGCCCTGTTCCTGAGCTCCGCCTGAGCGTTGCCATACCGCAGGACAAACCTCTCGGCGATGAAGTCAGCGACTGTGTAGTCACCATCAATGCGCGTGTTTGGCATTTCTTCCTTGCCATCTACACCGATCACGAAAATGGCGGGGGCGGGGCTCCTGCTGTCGAACTGAAGGTAGGTGACCGCACCGTCATCGAAAACGCGTACCGGATAGAGGTCCTTCGTGCCGGAAAGCGCGTAGTCGAAGTTGAAGTCCTCCGGACGAGGGGGATCCAGCGGGGGCGGTGGAGGCGGCGGCGGGGCTGGCGCCACCACGACAGGGGCCGGCGGTTCAGGGTAGAGGAAACGCAAGCGACGCATCGATTCCGGATCGGCAGGGCCGGCGCCCTCAACGATATTGAGCATGAACGAATAGATGCGCTCATTCGTCACCACCGTCATGCTGGTCGGATTGCTCCTGGACGTTGGCTTCAGAAACAGAAGCGTGGCCTTGCGATTGGGAGTCACTTGCCAGGAAAGGGAGTCCCCGATGGAGACATTTTCGATCCGTTCGTCCCGGCCAAACTCAATCATCAGTTCATAGCCAAGCTGACCCCGTATCTCCACAATTGCGTCAGGGTCGTACAAGAACTCCTTGATACGAGGATCGCCGGGACCGGGACCTGGAACGGACGCGATCTGCGCGGAGGCGGCATGGCTGAGCGCCAGCGCGAACAACCCAAGCGCGGCGGCGCGCAACGATGAGGTCAAGATGATACGACCGCACGTCCGCATAGTATCCTTTTCCAAGCTGCGCCCGTACCCGCCGCAAGGCGAGCAAATAGAGCTCTGGTAGTCCACCCCTCTTCCTACCATATCAGCCATCTCGCCTTCGGTCAGCTATCCGCGGGGCGCGGTCATACGTTTGGCCGAGCCTCTCGCCAGCGAGCTGAGGCGCGGAGGTTACGGCATCAGCGATTTCGCCAGTACGGCGACCAGCAGCCCCCTCGCGGCTCGAGTAGAAGCCGTCGCCTCCGGCGGCGTGATGCCGGTCGTTTACCACTATGCGCGCGACAATCTGTTCGGCCCGTTCTCCCGGCCCTTCCCCAGCAAGACGCTCAGGCGCTGTTAACCGCCGCAGCGTGGGTTGATTGTCGCTGCCTTTGGAGAAAGCAAAACCGCGCCCGATTGCGCCAACTGCGCCTAGTCCAAAAACCACCACCATCAAGAACACGATCACGACGATAGTGATGGTGATCACAGGTCCCATATCAAAGGTCCGGTTGGCGGCATTGCCGACCAGTATTTCCAGGAACGGCTGTAGGATCATCAGCATCACAGCACCGAACACGTGTACGGCCAGTGGCGCCATTGCGGCAGAGAAGGCGGCACGCATCCAGCCTTCGAACAAGCCCCGCGTCTGGTCGAACAGCAGCATGCCGATGAAGATTGGACCGATTGCGAGCAGAAATGCGAGCACGATCTTGGCGGCGATGACGAGGCCCAGCGTCAGCAGCAGCAGTGTTATCGCGGTCAGCCACAACAGTCCCGAACCAAGCATGGGCCCGCCCTGAAGGAGGTTCGCCGTCGGGCTCGCCATACCGCCATAAATGCTAGCAGCCCCGCTCATATCCTCAAAAGCGCGTTGCACGCCGCCCATGACGTCGCCATCGAAGCTTGCGCCGCGCGCAGACAGCGGGCCGAGCAGAACCTTCATGATCTCGGCCGGTCCGTCGAACAGGAGGTTGAAGATTAGCGTCTGGTACGCCGCCCATGACGTCAGAAAAGCCAGGATCAGACCCAACTTCAGCGCCACGATCGGCAGCTCAGTCACGCGAAGGCCGCCGCGCCCAAACAGAAGCTGATAGCCGAGAAGAGCAATGTAGATCGTTAGCAAGCCCGTGAACGCGGTCGCGAACAAGGTGTTCGGCCCCACAAGTTCTCGATAGCTGTCATGCACCAGGAGGCGGATGTGGCAATCGACTGTCGTGATGACGCCGCCGACCATACCCTCTTCTGGGGGAGTGGGACAGAGAGCCATTATGCCCCCTTCGCCACGAGCTGCGGCATCCATGCTTGCGGGTCATCGCCGACCTCTGCCCGGATATCGTCGAGCATACGCACCGTCCGTTCGCGACCTGAGAGCACCGTCAAAAGGTCTCGCTGTCCGTTCAGGTTCAGTCGGGCAATCACGCTCTCGGCGCCGTGTTTTACCAGGAAGCAACGCGAGGTATCGGGCAGAGTGCGGATCAAATCGAACTCGTGTCGGGACAACCCGAAACCCTTGCAGTAATCCGCCTCCTGCGCTTTCGGGTTTGGCAGAAAAACCTGCGTTGCAGACTGCTCAATAACAGCATTGGCGATCCGAGACCCGAGCGCATCCCCCGTCGATTGGGTCACGAATCCAACTATCCCGTTGCGTTTCCGGATGGTTTTTTCCCAGTCGCGGATGCGCCCTACGAATACTTCATCGTCGAGGGCCTTCCATCCCTCATCGATCACGATGATCGAGGGCTGGCCGTTCAGGCGCTCTTCGACGCGGTGAAAAAGATACATCATCGTGGGCGTGCGCAGGACGGGGTCGTCCAGCAAGTGCGTCATATCGAATCCAGCGATGCGCGTGTCTAGATCGAGATGATCGTTCTCGTTATCGAACAACCAAGCGCGATCGCCCTCGCCGGTCCACGGATTTAGGCGCGAGGCGAGATCACCGGGTGTCGGCCTGCGGCCGCCAAGAAAGAGTTCTCGGAAATAGCGCAAACGTCGGAAGTTCGACGTCTGGTCGTAGTTCGCGTTTATAGCCGCCGAAATCGTCGCGGAGTCCTCGGCCGAGAGGATCTCACCGTTCGACGTCACCAACTTCGCAGCCCATTGCTGCAGAAAGCGGCGGTTACCCGGCGTATCCGGGAGCTGGAGCGGGTTGAATCCTGTTCGCGTGCCTGGCCGGATGACATCATAGCGGCCGCCCATCGCACGAAGGAATATTTCGGCGCCACGATCCTTGTCGAAGAAGATGATTTTTGGCTCGAAGCGCTCACATTGGGCGATCAGAAAATTGAGCACGACCGTCTTGCCGGCCCCCGAGGGGCCGATCACCAGAAAGTTCCCCAGGTCGCCCCTATGGAAATTGAAATAGTATGGTGAGGCCGCGGTCGTCTCGAGCAGCGTCACCGCAGAGCCCCAATGGTTCCCGCTTGCGCGACCGATCGGATGACTGTGGAGGCTAGCAAGTCCGGCAAAGTTTGCGGACGAGATCAACGCCTTGCGCGGTATGTAGGCAGCATTGCCGGGAAACTGGCCCCAGAAGGACGGCTCCAAAGCTGCCTCCTCGCGCACGCCGATGACCCCTATTTCGGTAAGAGCCGCCTGAACGTCAGCTACAGCTCTGTCCAGAGGTTCAAAGTCGGGAGCGCGGACCATGATGGTCAGGTGATGCTCACCGAATACGGCGCGGCCTGCGGCGACATCGTCCTTGGCCTGCACAAGATCGCGGCGGAGCGAGAGCGCCTCATCATCGGCAGCACGCATGCGGCGAATGGCCAGGTTCATGCGATTGAGCGCCGGCTGGCGGTCTACGAATGAAAAGCTTTGCGCGATGACCATCTCATGCGGCACACGCAAGAGGCCGTCGAGCTGGCCGCTGGACGTATGCGGGGGATACTCTTTGATGGAGAGCATAGCGCCCAGCGTACGCGGACTGCGTGAGTTACCGGAGAATTCCAGGGAGTCTCGACCGAAGCTGATGCGGCGGTCGACAAAGTCGGCGCGGCCCTTTTCTAGGGGCACCGGTCGCAGTTCGCCGTCAAACAGGAAAGCGAGAAATTCCAGCGGCTCCGAAAAAAGACCGTCGACGGACTCGTACGCGCTCAGCAGGCGGGGTCCATACGGTTGCAAGGCAGCAAGAAGACTTTCAGTGGCGGCCTCCAGCTCGCGGCGATCACGCGTACGACTGACCGCGTCCCACTGCTTGTTCTTGCCGATGCCGGCAATACCTGTGCGACCGATCGCGGGTTTGCGCGTTAGCGTCAGGAAGAGGTCGTTGACGAACAGGCGGCCCCCCGCGAGGCGCACCCGCCAGCTTTCGTCGAGGTCGCGCGCGAAGGGGTTGGTGAAACGGCCGTGCAGTCCGGGGCGCACGAGATGCCGTATGACATAAGCACCGATCGCCAGGCGGGACGATGCTATCCCGCGCAATACGGTATCGCGTACGTTCTTCCGGTAGTTGAGCTCCTGCGTGTCAGCAGTCTCGAATCCGAACCCGACAAGATGCAGCACCTGCATTTGTGCGCCGTCGCGCGTCGCAATAGTCGTCTCATCGATGTGCCGAGCAAAAGGCAGCATGCCGTTCGCTCGTTTTTCACGACATGCGAATCTCGTCTTTGTGTTGCTATCCGATTTTGGGCGCGGCATTTTCGTCATGGCGAATAAGAATTGCAGCGCCAGTGAGAGAAGTTGGGGACGCGCGGACAGCGGCTGACCTTCTGGATCCACAGGTCGAGCCATCGGGGCTCACGCAGACACATCAGGTATCCGAAAACGTGTAACGCCAGGGCGGTCACGATCGCCCAGTACGACTTGGTGATCAGAAACATTTCGGTGGTGATCACAAGATTCAGGACGAAGAATGAATAGCTCACGCCGGCAAACATTTGCGGGCGCGTCAGGGCAGAGAAGACGACATCGCGCTCAAGGCTGGCCATGCGACTAACCCGCCGAGGCTTGCGCGGCCGACTGAATGCCGCCGACTATGGTCGCCGCACCGAACAGAATGAAGCACCCTATGATCACGGTGATTCCGTGCTTCCAGTTCAGGCGCCCGGTCAGCATCATGAATCCGACAAAGGCTACCGCAATCACCGCAACGGCGGTTGCAATTCCGCCTTCCATGGTCCCGCGGACCCAGTTCACCGCACCAAGGATTGGCCCTGAGCCTGGGGGGGCGCCTCCCTGGGCGACTGCCTGTTCCGCCGCAAGAAAAGCGGTTGTCAGGAACGAAACGATGACTCGGGCAAAACGCATCACTTGATCTCCGGTACGCTGGTGCTGGCGAGATACTCCATTACGGCGGCGACGTAAGCGCGGGTCTCCGCGTAGGGCGGTACCCCGCCGTGTCGAATGACGGCCGATGGTCCCGCATTGTAAGCAGCCAAAGCCAGCTCCAAGTCATTGTCGAACGTTGCCAGCATCTGGCGCAGATACGTCGCCCCTCCCTGCGCATTCTGGGCGGGGTCTGAAGGATCGACCCCCAGCCCGCTCGCCGTGGCTGGCATCAACTGCATCATACCCAGCGCTCCCTTCGCAGAAACGGCGTCCTCGCGAAACCTAGATTCGACGTAGGCAACCGCCTCAAGCAGGCGTGGAGAAAGTCCGCTGAGCTGGCCGGCCGTTTCGAGGATGGGTTGGGCGGCGCGAGGCGCCCTCGGCCGGTTTGTGACCGGGCGGGTTGGAAGGATTGGCTGGAGCCCCTCGACGGTGGTCACGGAGGGGACCGAGATAACGGAAGCCCCTTTCGGCCCGATTTCTATGACTTGGGCTTTAGCTGGAAGAGCGAAAGTGGGAACGAGCGTGACGCCCACAAATGCCACCCGCAACAGAATACGGGCAGCCCCACTCGCGCGCAGAGCCCACGCGCTTAGGAAAGGCCAGCAATCACCTATAACCGGAAGACTGCGGGGTATCGCTACGGAATTCCCGCGCAAAAGCAACAACCTTGCCAATGAGAAAGAGCAGATATCGCCTCGGTTTCGTAAGGGCATGTTGGGAGGTGCACTACCCGATACTGGGACCATACGACAACTCTGGGATAAACTGGAGGCAATAGAGCGGAATTAAACCCGGCTTGCGGCGACGTGTCGAGTTGGTCCGCCAAGCGTGGACAAAGACCTTGCCATTCAAGGGACGATAAACAGACACAGATCCTCGGGTCTGTTCCTTTTGTTGGATGAACCGAGATGGAGCTGCCTCTACGGCAAGCAGCCGCGCCGCCGCGACTGAATGGTCCGGTAGCGTCCACAGATGACAGTGCCGTCCCACAACGTCATTCCAGGCTGGGGGTATGGCGACGCCAAACGCGTGAATTCCCTGATCTTTGAAAAACGACTTGATTGAAGCGCGAGAATTTCCGCAGGCAGGCAGGCGGCACGAACTCGTTCCCGACGGTCCTGTTGCGCACGCCCTGCCCTCAGTTCGAGAGACCGGCTATCGGACGACTGTTGGCGCCGATCAGTTATAGACCTTGAGCTTCTTGCCGTCGTACTGCCGCACTGCCTGACGCATGCTGGGCCACTGCGGTTCGGCCATTGTAGCTGACCACTGGTCGAACATCTTCCGGAGACGCTCAACCTCGGCGGGATTTTGTGCTGCAAGGTTTCGCTGCTCTTCTGGGTCACGTTCGAGATCAAAGAGCATGGTGTGGGTTCCTGCGGATCCATCAGCTTCCAGCGTCTCGGATGTCCAAAGCTTCAAATCACCGTCGATCACCGCGTGTGTTGGCCCGGCGCGCCAGTACAGTTGGCGCGGGGAATAGGACGTTGGGCCCGCGAACATTGGCATCATGTTTCGGCCATCGAGGTTCTGCGGCGGAACTGCGCCAGCAGCAACTAGAGCAGTCGGCAGGATGTCAAGCGCTGAGACGGGCCTATCGTCCACCCGCCCTGCAGGAAGCGCTGCAGGCCAACTGGCTATGAAGGGAACACGAACGCCACCCTCAAGGTGTTCGCCCTTGAAGCCGCTGAGTGGAGCGTTGGTGCAGGCGCCGAGGATGTAGCCGGCGCAACCATTGTCGCTCAGGAAGACGATCAATGTGTTCTTGTCGATACCCTCCGCCGCCAGCTTGCGACGGATTTCGCCGACGCCGTCATCGAGGGCTGAGACCATCGCAGCATAGATGCGCGTTCCGCGATCCGGAATATGGCGATAGCGGTCCAGATACTTCTTGGTCGCCTGAAGCGGAGTGTGAGGCGCGTTGTACGCCACATAGAGATAAAATGGTTCGCTCTTGTGCCGACCGATGTAGTCCACGGCCTCGCGAGTGAAGGCTTCGGTGAGATAGGCGGGTTCCTCGACCACCTGCCGCCCACGCGTCACGGGAGTGGCACGGCGCATCTGTCTCATTTCCTCGACCGGCGTCAGCTGGACGGATGGATCGCGAGTGCCCGGCAGGCGCACTGTGTCTTCTGATCCGGGCGGCGTATAGGCGTCGTCGCCCTCCTTCATATCGAGCATGAAGCTCGACGCGCCCGCAGTGATGCCAAAAAACTCGTCAAAGCCTCGATCGAGGGGATGAAAGCCCTCGGATTGACCAAGGTGCCACTTCCCGATCATGCCTGTCCGGTAACCAGCCGACCGCATCAAGGCTGGCGTCATCACTTCCGACGGCTCCACGCCTCCCTGCCGGTCACGCCCAACTGGATTGAATTCGTACCCGAAGCGGACCTGGTAGCGTCCGGTCATCAGCGCCGCACGCGACGGCGCGCAGACAGGGTGGCTAACATAGCCCCGAGTGAACCTGACACCGCTGGCGGCAAGAGCGTCTATGTTCGGGGTGCTCACGATCTTGCTGCCGTAGACGCTCGTGTCGCCGTAGCCGAGGTCGTCGGCGAGGATGACGATCACGTTTGGTCGGACAGCAACCTTCTCCTCGACCTGGGGCGAGACGCACGACGCCAAAATCCAGCCGGCCCCCAATAGTACCGTCAGCCTAGAAACGTAGCGCCGCATATCGACTCCCCGATCCACGATACTCTTTGGAAGCGATACTGCGGGGCGGCTTGGGCCGCAACGGCGGTGTCAAATCAACCAAGTAGACCAAATTCTCTGCAGCTCTGACAGGCAGGACGAAAATCGACCGAGCTCCGGCCCTGTCGGATCGTAGCTGTGACCTGCCCTGAACCTGACAGACCGACTAGCGGACGACTGTCGGCACCCTGTGGCCCTCTGCTCCTTCAATACGTCTGCTTGCCTGCCTTCCGCGTTCCGCAATGTTACCGGGCCGCACGATCTGTAAGTCGCGTACGATCGTAGAACAACTTACATCCTGCGGGCTGTCACCGGGCGCCTTTTCGGGCAGGGGCCTTGCTGCGCTGACCAACTAGCTGGAGCTGCTCATGGAATTCTGTATTCGGCATTACATCGGCCGAGCCCTCGTCGGGGCAGCGCTGCTCCCCCTGTCGGCCTGCTTCAGCTTTGACGCCAAGCCGTTTACGCTCGACATACCCGCCGAGCAACTTCGTATCAGCGGGGAGATGACAAGCGGCCTCGGCCTGGCCGCTGCCGAAACGCCGTCCCCCTCGGAGACTGCTGATCACAGCGTTGCGCAAGCTCAGCCGGAGCAGCAGCTACTGCCGGATCAGCTGGTCAGCGCTGTAAGTGCAGAGGGGCTTCCTGGCGAAGGGAATGCCCAAATCAGGGATGATGCTTCTGCGGAGGGTGATCGCGTCGTTGTGTCAGGGCGAAGAGAAGCATCTCGCCGCGTGCCAGATTATTCGCCGGATGAGACGGCGTCTTTGATCTGCCTGATGCAGAAGATTGGTTTTGATGACGGAAATGCACGTAAAGCACACGAGGCGACTCTGGTCGCGCGGGATACACGGGTAGCCATGATGGCAGGCCGGGCGACACAAGCTGAGAGCGAAACAGCTGAGCGCAGGCGCCAGGACGCCGTTCAGAGTGCTCTTAGCCCGATACCGATTGTGGACCTCTTCTTCAGCCCAATCGTCCGAAAGAGGGACCTGCCCCAGCCATCCTACAAGGGGGTCGCTCTTGAGGACATCACATTTGTTTCCGTCTTCGAGAATGGAAGGAAGGTAACAGTGGTTTCGGGCGCAGCGCGAAATACTGGCAAGAACAAGATGGAGATGCCTCCGCTCACTCTGGAGGCGCTGGATCGCTGGGATTTCGTCCTGTCCGGTCAGTCGTCCTTGCTGCCTTTCCAGTATCTCGAGCCTGGTGAATCAAGATCCTTTGATATGCGCCTGCTCAACCCACCCATGAACACCAGCGACGTCTACGTGCATTTCGCGCCGCCCTTCCGTTACAGATGGCCGCGCGACTGTGCCTTCTTCGATCTCGCAACGTCTCCGTCCGATGGCCTGCTTGCTGAGCTGCCGGCATCGCAGTCCAAGTCAGTGTGGGAAATCATTGACGACCAGCTCGATGCATACACCCTGGCCAAAACGCCCGAACTGGCTGAGGGGGCGGCTGCCAATACCTATTCGGCAACGGAACTCAATTCGCTCACGCGATACTTTCGTCGTGAAGCCGCCTGGGCATGGGACTGCCGGGAGTCAACAAAACCCGAATGCGCTGGCGCAGATCAGCGGCTGCAATGGCGAGATATGTTTGCGATCGCCGAGGCGGCCGACGAGGCCTGGGATGCGGTCCAGGCGTTCAAGGCTATCGAGAGGACGCAATCCGAGAAAGCCCTAGCATCCTCGGCAGTGGCAGATGCAGACAAGGTTCGAAGAAATGCGATCAGGGCTCTCTCAGCGCTTGGGGAGGTTGCTCTGCGACGGGCCGGGAGCAGTGTTCCCGACGTTGTCGTCGAGGTCACGGCATCCAGAATGAAGCTCGACTCGGCGGGTTTATACCTGGAAGTTGCAGGCCGCATAAACAACGGGGCGTCAGAAGCGCGTAGCGTTGACGCCCTGCTCATTGCTCTTATCGATCGCTTCGGCCTGCCTCTCAGCAGCGTCACCTTGGACGCGAAGACGTTGCTTCCAGCAGGAGGCAGCCAGGAGTTTTTGCAAAGAATTCCCGTCCGGCGGGGCGGAAGCCAACCAGCGCTGTCGACAAAGACTGCAGGGGTAATCGGCAGAGCTCCGCCTGAAGATATTCCCTGGCAGATCCGCGTGGGCGCGATGGGGCGGACGAACGCGGGTAGCAGTCAGCCCTCAGACAGCAGCCAGTTTCGGAGCGAAGAGTGAGAGGCAGGTGTTTCGCCTGCGGATGACGAGCGTCTGCTGTCGTCGTGATCGGGGTGCTGTCAAGTTGAGCGAGTACAAGCCGTTTCCAGGTGCATGCGGTCGAGTCACCAGATCCAGATTCGGAACGACATCAGACGTGGCAAGCAGACGCGAAATTGCACTTGATCAGTATTCGCGTCTAAATCGAAAGCTCTCTCTTGGGCGACCGGCATGCAGGGGACGACATGATACGAAGCCCAATCGCGCGACTAGCCGCATTGGTATTGACCCTGTTTGCTGCAAGCCCCGTCGCCAGTGCGCAGGTCGGTCAATACCCGCCTGGAACATTCCAAATCGGCGGCTACCCTTTCAGTTGTGGGAACGCTGTTGTCTCGGTCGTCTACAACCTGGGCGACATGGGCAAGGCTGCGCCGGGTCAGTTTCTGGCGCTGGATGCATCACTCACAAGCTATCCCGTGCAAGTCATCGGCTTCGTGTTCGCACACGAGTGCGCCCATTTCATGGGTCAGATGGACGAAGATGCTGCAGACGGCATCGCCCTGCAGATGGGTAAGCAGCAAGGCTGGATATCGCCCCTCGGTCTCCAACAGATCTGCCAATCAGTTCTGATGTCTCCCGGCGACTGGACTCACTTTCCCGGTCCATATCGCTGCCAGCGTATGCTGCAGTTCTACAGCAGCTTCTGATCGGCTCAGACCAGGGCCCCTCCAAAGGCCGATAGTCTCAGCCTTGACGGAGACCGGTGGCATTGGTCTGACGGTACCCCTGGTTTGTCACCGCCCCGCACAGCCTGAGCCGCTGCCGCTCTTGCCGCCCTGGCTCTCGTCCTATTCTGCTGACAAGCGACGGCTCGCGTGTTCATCGTGATGCGGACGTCCGCCCGAAAATGTCTTCGCCAACCGACTTGGCGATCGAAGACCATCGCCCCGCCGCGGCGTCAGAGAAAATGTAGGGTTCTTTCCATGACGATTGTACGGAGGGCTTCAATCGCACGAGTTGCGGCTTCGTCGCTCTCTGGCGCTGGC
>JBBATZ010000068.1:0-17596 GCA_040398425.1 Hyphomonadaceae bacterium | reverse complement strand
CTAGTCGGTCGACGCGGGTCGCGGACCTGCGGGCAAGCGTGCGCCTGGACAAGCGCGAGGCCGCGCGTGACGTGTCTGTCCCGCCCAAGCCCCCCAAGCGCAGCAAGGACGTCAAGCGAGAGTCCGAAGAGGATCGCGCCATCAAGGCCGAGAAGCAGGCTCTTGCCCAACACACGACTTCGCTGCTTGCTGGCGGCAAGTCCAGCAAGCGCTATGTGCGCCCCGGCGAGCGGGCCGAGCGCAAGAGCGGCGGCCTGTTCGGGCAGCTCCTGTTGGTAGGTCTCGTCGTCGGGGGCGTTGCCTATGCTCTTGATCCGACGATCGTACCCGCCGAATGGACGGCGAAGGCGCATGAGCTCATCGCCAAGTATGTGAAGCTCTAGGTCGCGCGATGCGCTTCGGGCGGTCCCACGCTTTTCGGCGACTGGTCCGGGACCTTGGTCGAAATGCCGTCCTCATCTGTTTGGGCGTCTTTGTTGGCGGCGGCGCTTTCGTGATGCTCGATCTGCTGAACCCGCCTGCGTCGCGCGCCGTGGCAGTCACGTTCCCGATCCAGGAGATGTACTACCAAACCTGCCGCGACGCGTTTCAGGACGGACGTACGAACATTCGCCGTGGCGAGCCTGGCTATCGCCCTGCGCTTGACGCCGACCGCGACGGGCTCGCATGCGAGCCCTTCATCAGGCGCTAAGTCTGCTCCGGCTTGGTCAACACGAACTGGCCGACGTCGATCCGTCCGGTACGGAAGCCCGCCGAGCAGTATCCGAAATAGTAGAGCCATAGGCGGCGGAACTGCTCGTCGAACTTGCCGCCCTTGATCTTGTCCCACGCCAGCTCGAAGCGACGCGCCCACTCATCTAGCGTCAGAGCGTAGGACGGTCCGAACATCTGGTTCACACTGAAGTCGAGGCCGGAGTGTAGTACTTCTTCCTTAAGACGCGTCACCGACGGCAGCATGCCGCCTGGGAAGATGTAGATCTGAATGAAGTCCGCCCGCTTACGATAGTTGTCGAACTCCTTGCCGTCGATCGTGATGATCTGAAGTGCGGCGCGGCCGCCGGGCTTGAGGACTTCCGCGATCTTGCCGAAATAGCTCGGCCAGTATTTCTGACCGACAGCCTCGAACATTTCGATTGAAGCGACTGCATCGAATTTTCCGGTGACATCGCGGTAGTCACGCATCACGATTTCGACCTGGTCGGACAGACCAGCATCTTCGATGCGCTTGGTTGCGTAAGCGTGCTGAGCGTCAGAGATGGTGATCGACGTGACACGTGCGCCGAATTCCCGCGCGGCGACTTCAGCAAATCCGCCCCAGCCCGATCCGATCTCGAGCACATTGTCGCCCGGCTTCAAGCGCAGGTTATGTGCGACGGCACGGTACTTGGCGACTTGAGCATCCTGGAGCGGCTCTTCTTTCGTGCTGTAGATGGCCGATGAATAGGTCATCGTCGGGTCGAGCCAGGCGGAGTAGAAGTCATTGCCCAGATCATAGTGGGCGAGGATGTTCCGCTTGGAGCCCTTCTTGGTGTTTGCGCGGCTGACATGGCGTAGGTTTGCGAAGAACTGCGCGATTGCTGTGCCAAGCACGAGCTGCCCTGCGTCATCCCAGTTGGTGCTGAAATATTCAAGCAGCGTGGCGAGGTCCGGGCTGTCGAACTGTCCATCCATGAAAACTTCGGCAAAACCGATGTCGCCGCGGGCGGCCACCGTCCGCATGAACTTGTCGTCGTGAACAATCATCTCAGCCGACGGGCCCGGCTCCTTGCCTTCGAAGCGCAGCGTGCGGCCGTCGGACAGCACCATGTCGAGACGCCCCTTCTTGAAGCGGGCGATGATCATGGCGCCGAACCGCATGCTCGCGGGGAGGCGGTCCAGCTTCTGGAAGTCGCCCGGTCCCTTGATGTCCAACACCATTCTGTCGACACGGCTCATGCACTTTTCCTCGGATAGGCCTGCACGTCAGCGGACGTCTTTTCCAGTCTCGCCGTTTCCTGCTTGGCCAGCGTGGTTCGCTTCGCGCGCTGGTCAGGTTTATCACGGTACTTCGCGCCCTTCAGCAGCAGGATCAGCGCCTGCCAGTGAATGGCGAACATCACGCCAAGGCCTGAGATGGGCATTATCGCCATCCATTTCAAAAGCTGGCCCGACGTCAGGGGGCGCGGCTGTACTGTCAGGCTGGCAACGTGGCTGCGTCCGCCGGCCGAGACGTTCTCTACCGTAAGGGCGGCAATGCTTTCTGCGTGTTTCAGCGTGAACCTGTATTCGCCGGTGACATCGAAGAACGGGGAGACGTGAAACTCCTTTTCCGCTGTTTGACGGCCGCCAACGGGATTCAACGCGCTGACGTAGGAGTGGGTTTCACCGAACGTGTTGTGAACCTCGTAGATGGCGCCGCGCAGCTCTCCGTCTCCGGAATGCCCTAGCCAGACCGAGATGGGCGCAAAGCCTATGCCCAGCACGCGCGGGAAGGTGAGCAGGCGGATCGGGCCGCCGCCGAGATCAACGCCGGATTCGGCAAACCGCGCCTCCGCCCAAGAACGCAGCGGCACGGAGGCGTCGCGCGCGCCATGGTCTGTCTCGCGGAAGGCGACCATGTTGCTGCGGCCGACGGAGAACAGCTTCGCCAAGCCATCCGCCTCCGCCATGCGGTCGATGTCGATCTCCAGCATGGCGATGCGGTAGGCAAAGCTGCGCTTGAACGGCTGCTCGCGTGTGTGGGCCGTACGTCCAAACCACAGTTGAGCCGCCGGGCGGGTCATGTCTGTGCGACTTCAAGCGACGCCATCGCCGGCTGGGCTTGCTGCCAATGCGCAGGAGCGTGGGTCTGCTGCGTCGTGACCTGCCAAGGAACCTGGCCACCAAGCGCGAGCGCGGCCTCCAGGCCAGTGCGCAGTCCCGCCTCATGGAAGCCGTCGCCGAGCCATGCGCCGGCGAAGTACAGCCCGTCCTTGCCTTGCACGCGCTGAACGGCGCGGCGGGCGGCGGCGGAGGCGGTGTCGTACATCGGGTGATCGAATTCGTAGACGCCGAATGTCTTGTCCCGGGCCGGTTCCTTTACCGGGTTCAACGTCACGAATACGGGCTTTGATTTGTCGAGGTGTTGCAGGCGGTTCATCCAGTAGGTGACGCATACCTTGTCATCATCACCCTTGGCGACATTCCAGGACGCCCACGCCGTCTTGCGGGTAGGCATAAGTGACGTGTCCTGGTGGAGGTAGGCCACGTTCTGCGAGAAGCGCAGTGACCCAAGGGCGAGCCGCTGATCTTCATAGGACGTGTCGAGCATGTTGCGCGAGGCATCGGCGTGGCTTGCGAAGATCACGGCATCGAATGTCTCCGTCTTGCCATTGCGCTCGATCACCTGCGTCTTGCCTGGCGCGCTGGGACGAACGGTCTGGATGTCAGTTGCTGGCCGAAGCATCGGCTTCAGCTGCTCGAGCAACTTGCCGACATAGGCGCGGCTGCCGCCCTTCACCGTGCGCCAGATCGGGCGAACGGTGTGCATCAGCTTGTGGTTGTCGAAGAAGCGCAGGAAGCTGTCGACTGGATAGTCGGGCATGAGTTTTTCCGGCGTCGACCAGATCGCCGCGCTCATGGGCATGAGGTAGGCCTTGCGGAACAGTTGCGAGTAGCCGTGCTTGTCGAGCCAGTCGCCCAACGTCATGTCCGGGACGCTGCCACCTTTCAGCTGCGCGCGGGCAACGGTGTTGAAGCTGATGATCTCGCCGATCATGCCCCGGAATTGCTTGTCCAGTGCGTTGCGCTTCCACGCGAACAGACCCCAAGGGTCCGAAGACCACTCGTAACCGTTCGGGTCCGAAACAGCGAAAGCCATGTCGGTCCACGCCGTCGGCGCATCAAGATGCTTAAGGAGTGCCGTGAAGTTGGGATAGTTCGGGCGATTGAAGCAGATGAAGCCGATATCGACGGCCATCGGCGTGCCGCCATGATCGATGTCCACGGTCCACGCGTGCCCGCCAAAGCGCTCGGCTTTTTCGTACAGGACGACGTCCGCCGTCTCGCGCAACGCCCATGCCGCTCCAAGGCCAGTGACGCCGCCGCCGATGACCGCAATGCGTTTGCGACGAGAGATCATGCCGGCGTTTCCTGGCTCGAGAATTTGTATGTTTCCAGCGCGCGCTTGCGCGCAAAGTCATGATCGATGATCGGTCGCGGATAGGTCTCGCCCAGCGTCACACCAGCATCGGTCAACACGGCGGTTGGCGCTTCCCACGGACGATGAATCCACTTTGACGGCAGGCGCGCGAGCTCCGGCGCCCAGGCCTTGACATAGTCGCCGTCGGGGTCGAATTTTTCGCCCTGCAGGACGGGATTGAAAACGCGGAAATAGGGGGCTGCGTCCGCGCCGGTTCCTGCTGTCCATTGCCAGCCGTTAGCGTTGTTGGCTTCGTCTGCGTCCACCAGCGTATCCCAGAACCATTCCTCGCCCTTGCGCCAGTGAACCAGCAGGTCCTTGGCGAAGAATGAAGCAACGATCATGCGGACGCGATTGTGCATCCAGCCGGTGGTCCAGAGTTGCCGCATGCCGGCGTCAACGATCGGATAGCCCGTCTGGCCGTGCTTCCAGGCATCGAGCTCGGCTTTCGATCCCTTGCGCCACTCGATTGCATCGAACTGACGGCGCCAGCTTAGCCGGCCCATTTGTGGATCGTGGTAGAGCAGGTGATGCGAGAAATCGCGCCAGGCGATTTCCGAAAGGAATTTCTGCACATCACGCGCCGAGGCTTCGCCCGCGTCCATCGCATGCTTTGTTGCACGCCATACCTGATGCGGGCTGATCTCGCCGAAGTGCAGGTAGGGCGACAGGCGCGAAGTGTTGTCGCGATCGGGACGGTCGCGTCCCTCAGCATAACCATCGACGCCGGACCTTAAGAAATCGCGCATCCGATTTCGCGCGCCAGTTTCACCGGGGGTCCACATGTCAGCTATGCCGCCCGACCAGTCAGGCTTCGCAGGATGCAGACCCCAGTCATCGATATCGTCCGATGCGATCTTCGGGCCGGTCGCGATCGCTTTGGGTTCCGGAGACGGATCGCCGATGACAAGACTTGCCTGCAGAGCCTTCCAGAACGGCGTGAAGACCTTGAAGTCCCCACCCGAGCCGGTCTTGATCGCGAAGGGCTCGGCCAGCAGCGAGCCGTTAAAGCTCTCGACTTCGATCCCTGCAGCCTTGAGCGTTGCCTTGATCCGCTCGTCCAGCTTCCGGGCTGGGCCATAGCGACGGTTCCAGTAGACGGCTTCGGTGCCTGTCTCCTTGACAACGTTGGCAACGACTTCCTCGGCGGCGCCGCGCCGGAGTACAAGCCGTCCGCCTTTTGCTGTGATCCGCTCGGCCAGCGCCCGTAGCGATTTGTCGAGCCACCACTTGGTTGCAGCGCCAGGGATGCGCGACTCGCGGCTTTCTTCATCCAGCACATAAAGGAGAACTAGCGGGAGGCCGCTAGCGCAGGCGGCCGCCAGGCCCGGATTATCCGCCAGCCGGAGGTCGTCGCGAAACCAGAAAAGGGCGGGGCGATTGGGCAAGAACACTCGCTGGCCAGATTGATGTCGGCCTGTCTACGCAGGGGCTTCCGGGATGGATCAACCCTCTGATTTCGCTTTAAAGTAAGCTTGCGTGCCCCTGGCAACGACCCCGTCTGCCGCTAGTACGTTCTCAGCGCTGTAACCAACGCCATCGCCCAATCGGCTATAGAGCGGGGCGAAGTCGGTATCCACGGTGGCGCGGAACAATTCGTCATAGGAGCGGATCACGAAATAGGTCTGCTGGAAATCGTCGATCCGATAGCCCGTGCGCATGACGCGTTCGAGGTCGAAGCGGATGCGGTTGGGCGAGGGGTCGTCGAGGGCGAAGATCGATTCGTCCTTCGAGGAGGAGATGCCTGCGCCATAGATGCGGAGGCCTTTCGTCGTTTCGATCAGGCCAAACTCGACCGTGTACCAGTAAAGCGCAGCAAGGTTCCTGAGGCGGCCGAACTTGATCGCCCGCAGGCCGCCCTTTCCATAGGCCTCAATGTAGTCTGCGAAGATCGGATCGGTCAGCAGTGGCACATGCCCGAACACGTCGTGGAAGATGTCTGGTTCCTGCAGGTAGTCGAGCTGCGCGCGCGTGCGGATGAACTGGCCGGCGGGGAAGCGGCGGTTGGCAAGGTGGTTGAAGAACACCTCATCCGGCACGAGGCCCGGCACCGCGACGACTTCAAAGCCGGTGCGTGCCTTCAGCTCCACATTGATCCGCGCGAAGTCCGGGATGCCGCCGCGATTGAGATCCAGCGTTTCCAGACCGCGCAGCATGGCGGGGTCGGCGCGGTCCTGCAGCATTTCGCGCTGGCGGCGGTAGAGGAAGTCCCAGATGGCATGCTCGTCCGCCGTGTAGGCTGACCAGTTCTGATCGATGACATAGTCATCGTCCCGGACGACGGCGTGGCTGCTCATCCGCGGAATGTAGGGCGCGCCGCCCGAAAGGTCACGCCCGCCGGTTTAGTGGGCCTGTGTCGTCCGGATCTTGTACATGCCGTGATCGTCGATCTCGAACATTTCCGGGATTTGCGGATGGTTCACGGGCTCGGGCGTGTCGTCCATCAGGAGGTTCTGTTCTGAGACGTAGGCCACGTAATACGAGCTCTCGTTCTCGGCGAGGAGGTGATAAAAGGGCTGGTCCTTCACCGGGCGGATTTCTTCCGGAATCGACTCCCACCATTCCTCGGTGTTCGCGAATTTGGGGTCCACGTCGAAGATGATTCCCCTGAACGGGAAGATGCGGTGTCGCACCTGTTGCCCGATGCCGAACTTGGCTGCCTTGTTGAGTTCCATGGTCACGGCGCCCCTGGATATGCTTGCCCGCGTATTTCCCAGCAGATGCAAGCGATTCGCGTTCGCGGACACGTGTCGCGACCGGCTTCACCAGCACCTCAAGCCCATTTGAAGCAGTAAAGGCGGCCCCGCAACAGGACATGACAGTAAACGGATGATCAGGCGTGCCATCGCCTGCGGATCGGGCTATGGCTGTCGCACCAAGATCACGGATTACCCCATGGCGAAGCCACCCCGTTCCCGTTGCGGAAAGGCGACGGGCCGGTCCGGCGGCGCAAATCGAACCTACGCCGCCCTGGACCTTGGAACGAACAATTGCAGGCTGCTGGTCGCCGAACGTACGGCGTCCGGCGGATTGCGCGTTGTGGATTCCTTCTCGCAGATCGTTGCGCTGGGCGAAGGCCTGGCTGCGACCGGACAGCTGTCTGACGCAGCGATGCAGCGTGCGATCGATGCGCTGCGGAAGTGCTCCGACAAGGTTAAGAAGCATCGCCCCGTGCAGTCGCGTTTCATCGCGACGCAGGCTTGCCGCGCCGCCAGCAATGGCCGGGCCTTTGTCAGCGAAGTGCGCCGCACGGTTGGCCTGCCGATGGAGACGATCTCGCCGAAGGAGGAGGCGAAGTTCGCGCTTCTTGGGTCGCTAGATCTTGTCGACCCCGCCTATGACTTCGCACTGGTGATCGATATCGGCGGTGGCTCGACGGAGCTGTCGTGGATCGATGCGAAGTCGGCCACCGCGCGCGGCGTGAAGGGATGCGCCACACGTCCGCCTATTCTCGGCTGGGCGTCCTTCCCGGTTGGCGTTGTCACGCTGAGCGAGAGCATCGCGGGCGATGATCGCTACAACCGGATGGTCCAGCATGTGACCACCATGATGCGCGCGAATGATGCGGCCACGCGCTTCGGTCCGCTGTTCCGGGCGGGGCGCGGACAACTGATCGGCAATTCCGGCACGGTGACAAGTCTGGTTGCGGTTCATCTGGGTCTCGATCGCTATATCCGGTCCGTCGTCGATGGCTCCTGGGTGAACAGCGTCGAACTTCGCCAGACCATGAAACGGCTGTCCGACGCGACTCCGGAGGAGCGCGCGAACGAGCGCTGCCTCGCCGATGGCCGGTCGGAGCTGATGTTGCCGGGTCTCGCCATCCTGGATGCGATCTTCGAGACCTGGCCATCCAGCCGCGTGCGCGTAGGTGATCGTGGTCTGCGCGAAGGCATTCTTCTCTCCATGATGCACGGCCCCTCCGATACGCCCCGCAAGCCAGGCGGGCGCCGCAACGGTGCGCGTCCGCGCCGGCCCGCTGCTCCTGCCCCGCAAGGAACGCCCGAATGACCGTCGAAGAAGACAGCAAGGGCCGTCGCCGCTGGAAGCCGCCGGTTGATACGCGGCCGCAGATGGGACAGCGCACGACGGCGAAGAAGGAGAAGGTCAAGAAGAAGACGCTTTCCAAATCTTCGCGCGACTGGGTCGATCGTCAGCTGCGTGATCCGTATGTGCGGCTTGCGCAGGAAGCGGGCTACCGCGCGCGGGCGGCGTACAAGCTCAAGCAGATCGACGAGAAGTTCAGCGTCCTCAAGAAGGGCGCTCGTGTGGTCGATCTTGGCAGTGCGCCTGGCGGCTGGCTGCAGGTGGTCGAGGAGAAGGGCGCCGCGCGCGTTGTCGGCATTGATCTTCTCCCCGTGGATCCCGTCGGCAACGCCACCATCTTCATGGGCGATATCGCGGAAGCCGGCATGACCGAGAAGATGCTCGCGGCCCTTGGTGATACGCCAACGCTTATCCTGTCCGACATGGCGGCCAACACCGTTGGCCACAAGCAGACCGATCACTTGCGGACGGTGGGGCTTGCCGAGTTTGCAGCGAATTTCGCTGTCGACAACCTCGTCAAGAACGGCACGTTCATCGCCAAGGTCTTCCAGGGTGGCGCGCAGGGCACACTGCTCGAATTGCTCAAGACCAACTTTACCGACGTCCGCCACTGGAAGCCGCCGGCGAGCCGGCCGGAGAGCCCCGAGACGTTCGTCATCGCGCGCGGCTTCAAGGGCAGGCCGTAGGTCCGCAGTCGGACCGGCTAGCACCGTCCGGGATGCCCTGGCTCTGGGTTTCCGAAACGATGGCGGGCCCGGGGACGCGGGATGCCCCGGGTGAATTTGGGCAGCACCTTTCGGCTCTACCGGTAGAAAAAAGCAACGCGATATCCCGCGTTCCCGACAGATGGTCTAAGGTGGCGGGGAAGCATCGGGTTTTTTCACCCGCCTGCGCCTATTGTCGCCGGCGACGTGGAGGTCGCGGATGTTCAGCCGCGATCCCTCGAACACTCCCGAACTTAGCCATACAGCACACGCACGGGCTCTTCACGCTCATCTGTGTCCGATCCCGCGCCGTTGAATAGTGATCAGCTGCCCTCCTGCGTGATGGATGCAGTAAGTATCCCACGGGGCTGCGGGTGGGGGGGCGAGACAACGGAGATTATGTCTGCAATCCGGCGCAGTGCGTTGAGATTGTTCGCATCAGCCTTCAAAACGCGTCCGCAGAATCGGCCGATTTTGGCGGGAGCATGTGGCCCAACACTCGCTCATCCCTACGTTCGTCGGGATGAGCGAGTGGAGATGCGGCGACTCCTCAGGGTGCGAGGGCTCCCCGCTGTGCGAAGGATCAGGCGCGGTGTTTGAGGCGCGTCAGCGTTGCCTCGACATTCCACTTGGCCACGGTGGAAAACTGTTCATCGGCGCCGAGAGGGTGGTCTCCGATGCCGACTGTGTACATGTTCGCGGCGCGCAGGTTGGCGATCATGGCGGCGCCGTCTTCGATGCAGAGGGCGTGCTGCGGCAGGGCGCCCAGTGCAGTGCAGGCCAGGGAATAGATTTCGCCGCTTGGTTTCGGCGCCGCCTTGCCGGGATCGGCGACGAAATCGACGAGGGACTGAAGGCCGATCCGCTCCAGCACCAGGGCGGCGTTCGTGCTGGCCGAGGCGATGCCGATCTTCATGCCCAATTCGCGGCAGCGGGTCAGCGCAGCGTACGCGCCGGGAAAGGCGTCAGTTGGTTGGAGGCTTTCGATCAACTGGTGATAGCGTTCGTTCTTGAACGCCATCAGGGCTTCGCGGTCGGACGCGGGCATGGTGATGCCTGCATGATCCAGCAGGGCGGACAACGCCGAGGCGCGAGGGACGCTGCGGGTGGCGTGCAGGGCCGCTTCGGAAACCGGGACGCCGAAGCGGGCGGCGGCGTCGGCCCATGACTGTTCGTGCCGGACCGAGGTGGAGGTCAGGACGCCGTCGAGATCGAAAATGGCGGCAAAAACACCGGTTGGCATTGGTGACCCTTCAGAGCCTGCCGAAGTGGTGACGCAAGCCATGTCCTGCGGCAAGGCCTCCTGCAATAGCCGAGGGGGTAAGCCTGCCCTGGACCGTCACATGTCGTTGGCGAGCGCAACCGTCAGTTCGGTTGCAGTATGGTTGGCGATCAGGCGCACCACATCTCCCTGCTTGAGGTCGACAGGTTGCTGGAACCTGTAGACGATATGCATCCAGCCATTGGCGCCTGCGCTGATTGTCGGGCGGTTCTCATAGGTAATCTCGGCGTCGAGATCGAGCTTGATCCATTGGGCGACACCCATGCAGCGTCCCGCCTTGCGTGCTGTGACGACCAGCTCGCGGCGGCCGGGCGGAACGCCGGCGCGCGTAAGGTCGAATGCGAGAATTTCAAAATCATCCGACAGGATATCGTGTGGGAAGCGGTCGAGGTGCAGGGCGAACTTGCACGTTGCGAAGACATTGAAGCCCGAGAGATCAAAGCCCGCGACGCTTGCGGCAGACGCCTGGCATTCAATAGCGTCGCCGCCGATGAGGTAGCCGCGTGCAACCGCTCTCTGCGGAATTACGACGGCATCCGGGGCCAGCAAATTCTGGTGCGCGTGGGCGAGGGTGGGCAGCACGCCTTCGGTGAGAAGGCCGCTCGAAAATATCTCGGTCACCAGGACGTCGGCGCGTTGGGCCATGTCCACGCCAATCGTGAGCGCGTCGGAGCGTTTGGCATGGGACTCGATCGTGTCGGAAAATCCGTTGGCCGCAATGATGGCCTGCGCCGTGGCCGCGACAGCGGACACGACCTCGCATGTCGTCACGCTTGCTGCTCCCGCGCGAGCGGCCATCATGGCGAGAAGGCCGGCGCCCGACCCGATGTCGAGGACTTGGCGATCCTTGGCGACCTTCCGGAGCGCGTTGTCGTAGGCGGCATTGCGCGCGGCATCTGCCATCATGGGAAAGTGCCAGGCCGGGGCAGCGCTCAGGCAGGCGCGATCGAGATTATCGCGCGCCTCGACAAAGCCCGGGTCCATTGCGATCGCCCGGCGAAACGCGCGAATAGCGCCAGCCTGATCGCTGAGGGCGACGAGGCACGCGCCAAGATTATTGAACGTGTGCGGCGACTGGGCGTCTAACGAAATTGCTGCTTCAAATGCGGTGCGGGCCGACGCGAAATCGCCGCGGGCATGCAGGACAACGCCGAGATTGTTCTGATATTCGCCGTCCCCCGGATTGGCTTCAGTCGCCCATTGCAGATGGGTTGCCGCGAGCGCCGTATCGCCGTCGGCGAAGGCCAGCAGGCCGAGCTGGTGATTTGCGATCGCGTTTTTCGGGTCTTGCTGCAGGACTTTGCGAAAGAGGTTTCCGGCCCTCGCCATTTCACCCCGCGCATAGCAGGCAATTGCGAGAGTCAGCGCCCCATCGCCTTTCGCATTCTGAGCAAGCATCGCGGCGACTCCCGCCTTCCAGACCGGCAGCTAGCCTCCTCAAAGGTTAATGATATGGCTTTCGGCGTTAGCGGTGGGGGCGCGAGATCGGGCCGGAGAAGGGCTTGTCACGCCGGGGCGGGTACTTTCGGGCTGAGACATTTGCGCTTGCCAGGCCCACTTCCCAAGGCCGGCGAGAATCGCTAGACGGGTCTATGGAACAGCACCCCTCTTCAATTCGAATCCGCCAGGCCATCACGTTCGACGACGTGCTGCTGGAGCCTGGTCCGTCCGAGGTTATCCCCGGCGAGGTGGATATCCGCACGCGTCTGACGCGGGACATCGCCCTCAACGTGCCGATCATTTCGGCCGCCATGGACACGGTGACCGAGGCCGGCCTGGCGATTGCCATGGCGCAGTTTGGCGGCATCGGCGTCATCCACCGCAACCTGTCGATCGAGGAGCAGGCGGAGCAAGTGCGCCGCGTGAAGCGGTTCGAGAGCGGCATGGTGGTGAACCCGGTGACGGTGACGCCGGATTACACGCTGCGCCAGTTGCGGGTGCTGAAGGAGCGGCTGAAGGTTTCCGGTATTCCGGTGGTGGAGCCTGGGCCGGAGGGCGTTCCGCGCAAGTTGCTGGGCATCATCACCAACCGCGACGTGCGGTTTGCCGATGACGACAACATGCCGGTGTCCGAGCTGATGACGCGGAAGGTTGTGACCATTCGCGTTGGGGCCGATCCGGCGGAGGCGCGCAAGCTGTTGCACAAGAACCGGATCGAGCGGCTGATCGTGGTCGATGATGAGGGGCGTTGCGTCGGCTTGCTCACCGTCAAGGATATGGAGAAGAGTCAGGCCAACCCTAATGCCTGCAAGGATGAGCAGGGGCGGCTGCGCGTGGCGGCGGCGTCGACGGTGGGCGATGCTGGCTTCGAGCGGAGCCAGGCGCTGATTGATGCGGGCGTCGACGCTGTCGTGATCGACACGGCGCATGGCCATTCGCGTGCGGTGCTCGACGCTGTTGAGCGGGTGAAGAAGCTGTCGAACCGGGTGCAGGTGATCGCGGGCAACGTCGCCACGGGCGATGGCTGCAAGGCGCTGATCGATGCGGGAGCGGATGCGGTGAAGGTGGGGATCGGCCCGGGCTCGATCTGTACGACGCGGATTGTCGCGGGCGTTGGCGTGCCGCAGCTGACCGCGATCGCGGATTGCGCGAAGGCGGCGGAATCCACCAAGACGCCGGTGATCGCCGATGGCGGCATCAAGTTCTCGGGCGACTTCGCCAAGGCGCTGGCGGCGGGCGCGTCGTCAGCGATGATGGGCTCGATGCTGGCCGGAACGGAAGAAGCGCCGGGCGAAGTATTCCTCTACGAAGGCCGTGCGTACAAGGATTATCGCGGCATGGGCTCGCTGGGCGCCATGGGACGCGGGTCGGCGGATCGCTATTTCCAGAAGGACGTGCAGGCGCAGAAGCTGGTGCCGGAAGGCATTGAGGGGCAGGTGCCGTTCAAGGGGCCGATCAGCCCGATCCTGCACCAGATGGCGGGCGGCCTGCGTGCGGCGATGGGCTATACGGGATCGAAGACGATTGCCGACTTGCACGAGAAGGCGAACTTCATCCAGATCACCGGCGCGGGCCTGCGCGAGAGCCATGTCCACGACGTGAAGATGACCCGCGAGGCGCCGAACTATTCGTTGCAGAACGGGTGAGGTTGACGGCCGTCTGGCGTCGCCGGGCGCGTCCGGCTAAGAGGGCGGCATGAAAGATCAGCTGTTCATTCTCGCTGCACCGTTCGCCGATGGCGGTTTCGAGTGGTATTGCAATGACTGCGCGACTCTGGAGGGCGCGCTACTGGTTAATCCGCACTGGACCGACAAGATTGACGTGCGGCGGATAGGGTTCGCGCGGCCGCGTCAGCAGATCATCGATCTGGTCGGGCCTGGCTGGCAGGGCTGTCCCATGCTGGTGATGGACAAGGACCGCGCGCCGGGCGACGCGATCATCGTGGGCGAGTACGCGATCCTGCAGGATGTACGCGCGATCGGCCGGGCTCTGATGAGCCGGCATGGCGGGGTTGGGCCGCACCCATGAGGGACGGCGGGAAGATCCAGGCGGCGATCGAGGTGCTGCGCGATGTGCTGGAGCGGCGCACGCCTGTGAAGGAAGCCGTGCGGGACTGGGGGAAGAAGTCGCGGTTTGCAGGGGCGCGGGATCGCGCGTGGATTTCCGGTCTGGTGGTCGATGCGCTGCGGAAGAAGAACTCGATCGAATATGCGATGGTCGGGACCGGCGCGCGCGTGCTGGCGCTTGGCGCGCTGAAGCATGCGTGGGGCTGGGATGTTCGCAAGATCGAGGAGGCGCTGAAGGACGAGCATGCGCCGGCCGCGATGAACGCCAAGGAGCGCGAGGGGGTGCTGCTGGCGCCGGATCCGTCTGCGCCGCCGCACGTGCGTGGGGATTATCCGGAATGGCTCGCGCCGCATCTGCAGCGGGCGTTTGGGCCGGATGCCGTGCCCGAGGCGATGGCGATGGCCACGCGCGCGCCGATCGACCTGCGGGTGAACACGCTGAAGTCGGATGCTGAGAAGGCGGGGCGGGCGCTGGAGGGTGTGAAGGCGCGTCAGGTGCCAGAGCTGCACAACGGGTTCCGGATCCCGGCGGCAGATTCTGTCGAGCGCGGCGAGGCGGTCGAGGCGATCCCGGCCTATTCCAAGGGCTGGGTCGAAGTGCAGGACATGGGCAGTCAGATCGCGGCGGCGGTAAGTTGCGCGGCACCGGGCGAGCAGGTTCTGGACTATTGCGCGGGCGGCGGCGGCAAGACGATCGCCATGGCCGCAATGATGCAGAACAAGGGGCAGATTTTCAGCCACGACATCGATGGCCGCAGGCTCTCGGCGCTGATCCCGCGTATCGAGCGGGCGGGCATTCGCAACGTGCAACTGCGTCATCCGAAGGAGAATGCGTCGCTGGATGATCTCGAGGGCAAGATGGACCTCGTGATGATCGATGCACCGTGCACGGGCGTAGGCACGTGGCGGCGCAAGCCGGATGCGAAATGGCGGGTGCAGCCCAATGCCCTGGAGAAACGCATTGGTGATCAGGCGATGATCCTGCGGCAGGCGTGCAACTATGTGCGGCCGGGCGGGCGGCTGGTTTATGTGACGTGCTCATTCCTGATGGAAGAGAATGAGGATCAGGTCGCGAGCTTTCTGGCCGACCGGAAAGACTTCAAGGCTGAGGATGCCGCTGAAGCTGCGGCCAAGTCGGGGCAGCTGACGGAGAAGGGGGCGGCGTTGGTTCGCAAGTGTCGCCTGCCGAATGGCTCTGTTCGGCTGACGCCGCGCACGGCGGGGACCGACGGCTTCTACATGGCGGTCATGCGGAGAGTTGGGTGAGCGACGGGCCGCTACCCGACAGTATCTCTATTCGCGGCAACGCGATGAAATGGCTTTACGTTTTCTTGGGTCTGGCGGTCGTCGCCTTAATTCTCGCAACTACGGAGCTAGAGGCTTCTCGCCCCGGCCTCATCAGCATGCTGACAATTTTTGTAGTCCTTCTGGCGGTGCGTGCGCCGTTGGTGTCGCTTCACCTGAATAGAACTGGTTTCCAGACGCGCGGAATACTCCCGTCCCGCCGGATCCTATGGACCGAGTGCAAGCCTTTCGAGGTCGTTCGTGTTTTTTGGGCGTCTCATGTAGCGTTCACGCAATATAGCGGCCGATCGGCGGCGCCACTACCTCCGCACAAGGTCGGGCCATCGATCCGTCATACGACATATCTTCCCCATCGATACGCCATTGCCCCGACCAAGCTGGCCAGCCTTATGAATCGATATCGAGATTGTGAATCGATATCGAGATTGCGCCTTTGGAGTTGGGGCAGACGCATGACCGACGATGACGGTCTGGATGAGCCGCTTCCCGACAGCATGACGCTGAAGCCGGACCGCTTGCGCTGGCTGTTCGTGTTTCTGATCTCGATTGGTTTCGTTGGGATCGCTGTGTGGATGGGACCCAATGAAGACCCGCTGCTGTTCTGGGGCGGGGGCGGGTTCTTTCTGTTGTGCGCGCTGATTGCGGCGCCGCTGATGTTCGGTGTGGGCTCAACACTGACGCTGGATAGCAAGGGCTTTACCTGCCGCACGCTGTTCAAGTCGTTCCGGCGGGAATGGCGGGAGTGCTCGGCTTTCTACCCGGTCAGCATGGGGCTCCGGAAGTTCGTGGGCTTCTCAACGGAGCAGGACGAGGCGGCGCACCCGAACCTTGCCGCCGCCAACCGCGCGATGATCGGGGCGACGGGCATGCTGCCGGACACGTTTGGTCTTACGGCCGAGGACCTGGCCGACCTCATGAACACGTATCGGGGGCGGGCGCGTGGGCTTGTGGATAAAGGACAGGATTGACGCCAAGGCCGAAGCCCTTCTATTTCCGCCATGGCGAGCAGCACCCCCACACCCCTTTCCTTTGATTCCAACGCTCATGAGCGAGCGCTGATCATCGATTTTGGCAGCCAGGTCACGCAGTTGATTGCGCGGCGGCTGCGCGAGATGGGAATCTATTGCGAGGTCCACCCCTACAACCGGGCCGAGGCTGTTATCAAAGCCGGGTTCAATCCCAAGGCGGTGATCTTCTCCGGCGGGCCGGACAGCGTGACCCGCGACAAGTCTCCCCGCGCGCCACAGGCTGCGTTCGATCTGGGCGTGCCGATCCTCGCTATCTGCTACGGGCAGCAGACGATGGCCGTGCAATTAGGCGGCATCGTGGAGGGCGGCCATGCGGCCGAGTTCGGCCGCGCGGATGTGGAGATCAAGGAAGCCTCGCCGCTGTTCGACGGCTTCTGGGAGGTTGGCCAGCGCTATCCCGTGTGGATGAGCCATGGCGACCGCGTCACGCAATTGCCGGAAGGCTTCAAGGTGATTGGCACGTCCGAGAACGCGCCGTTCGCCATCGCGGTGGACGAGAAGCGGCGCTACTACACGACCATGTTCCACCCTGAAGTGGTTCATACGCCGGATGGCGCGAAACTGCTGTCCAACTTCGTGAAGAACATTGCCGGCATGAAGGGCGACTGGAGCATGGCCGCGCTGCGCGCCGAGCAGGTCGCGCGCATCCGGGCGCAGGTTGGCACCGGGCGGGTGATCTGCGGGTTGTCGGGCGGCGTTGATTCATCTGTGGCGGCTGTGCTGATCCATGAAGCGATTGGCGACCAGCTGACGTGTGTTTTTGTCGACACCGGGTTGATGCGCGCGAACGAAGCGGACGAGGTCGTGAAGCTGTTCCGCGGGCACTACAACATTCCGCTGGTGCATGTGGATGCTGGCGAGACGTTCCTTGGCGGGCTGGCTGGCGTCAGCGATCCGGAGGCCAAGCGGAAATTCATCGGCAAGACCTTCATCGACATCTTCGAGGCCGAGGCCAAGAAAGTGCAGGGCGCGCAGTTTCTGGCGCAGGGCACGCTCTATCCCGATGTGATCGAGAGCGTGTCGTTCGATGGCGGGCCGTCGGTGACGATCAAGTCGCACCACAATGTCGGCGGGCTGCCGGAGAAGATGAACCTCAAGCTGGTCGAGCCGCTACGCGAACTGTTCAAGGACGAGGTGCGGGCGCTGGGGCGAGAGCTTGGCATGCCCGAGACGTTGGTCGGGCGTCATCCGTTTCCGGGGCCAGGGCTTGCGATCCGCATTCCGGGTGAGATCACGCCGGAGCGCGTAGCGATCCTGCAGAAGGCCGATGCGATCTATCTCGACGAGATCCGCAAGGCGGGGCTGTACGACAAGATCTGGCAGGCGTTTGCCGTGCTGCTGCCGGTGCGCTCGGTCGGGGTGATGGGCGACGCGCGGACCTATGAAAGCGTGCTGGCGCTGCGCGCGGTGACATCGACCGATGGAATGACGGCGGACTTCTATCCGTTCGACATGAACTTCCTCGGCCGCACGGCGACGCGGATCATCAACGAGGTGAAGGGCGTGAGCCGGGTCGTCTATGACGTGACGAGCAAGCCGCCCGGAACGATCGAGTGGGAATGATTCAG
>JBBATZ010000067.1:0-20147 GCA_040398425.1 Hyphomonadaceae bacterium | reverse complement strand
GTGGCGCGCGTGCCTGGAGACGGGCGAGCCCTACCGCATCGAATACCGGCTGAGACATCGCACGGGTCAGTATCGGTGGGTGCTGGGGCGAGCGCAGGCCGTGCGCGATGTGACCGGGGAAATCGTGCGCTGGTTCGGGACGTGAACGGACATCGGGGACATCGTCGAAGCGCGTGAGGTGCTGAGCTGTTCGCGTGAAGAGCTCGAGGCGGCCGTCGTCGAGCGCACAGACAAGCTCATGCATGCGGAAAGCCTGCTGCGGCAGTCGCAAAAGATGGGAGCGATCGGCCAGCTGACCGGCGGCATCGAACACGATTTCAACAACATGCTGGCGGTGGTGATGAGTGGGTTGAACCTGCTGCAGCGAAAGCTGAAGCGTGGCGAAACCGATGTCGACCAGTTCATCGAAGGCGCCATGGAGGGCGCGCAACGTGCGGCTGCGCTGACCAGCCGCCTGCTGGCCTTCTCGCGTCAGCAGCAGCTGGCGCCGGTACAGCTGGATGCGAACAAGCTGGTGCAGGGCATGTTCGACCTGCTGTCGCGCACGCTTGGCGAAGCGATCCGCGTCGAAACAGTGTTGGCGACCGGGTTGTGGCCTGTGCTGGCGGATGCGAACCAGTTGGAGTCCGCAATCCTCAATCTCGCCGTCAGCGCGCGTGATGCGATGGAGCATGGCGGCAAGCTTACGATCGAAACCACAAACGCGCCGATCGATGGTGCCTTTGCGATTGAGTATGCGATCACGCCGGGCGAGTATGTGTTGCTTGCCGTGACCGACACTGGCACGGGCATGACGCCGGACGTCATTGCGAAGGCATTCGATCCGTTCTTCACAACCAAGGATTTCGGCAAAGGGACAGGGCTGGGCCTGAGCCAGGTGTTCGGCTTCATCCGCCAATCCGGCGGGTTTGTGAAAATCTATTCCGAGGCAAGCCTGGGCACGACCGTGAAAATCTACTTGCCCCGCGGCCGTTCGGATGTGCCGACTGCCGCCCCCAAAAAGGCGACGGGCAAGGTCTCTGGCGGGGCCGGGGAAGTCGTGATGGTGGTGGAGGACGAGGAGCGCGTGCGGGCTAATTCGGTGGAAACGCTGAAGGAGCTTGGCTACACGGTGGTTGAGGCGAGTTCGCCGCGCGATGCGCTACGCATGATCGAATCCGGCATGCCGATGTCGCTGCTGTTTTCGGACGTGGTCATGCCCGAAATGAACGGTCGGCAGCTCGCGGAGCGGGCGGCCCGGCTACGGCCGGGCCTGAAGGTTCTGTATACGACCGGGTGCACGGGCAACGCAGCGCTCAGCAACGGCCTGCTGGACCCCGGAACGGTGTATCTTTCCAAGCCATTCACCATCGACCAGCAGGCGCTGAAAGTGCGCCAGATGTTGAATTCATGAGGTTCTGGCGCTTTTACCTTTCTGGAACGGCCCCCGGTGCAGGTTGCCAAGCGGCTGCCGGCCCCCCAGCCATTGACCCGACGCGCCCGGAACGCCACCTATGGCGGGCTCGACCAATTGGAGTTTCCATGACGAATCGCCCCGAATTTCTCCGCCTTGACGACGAAGAGGACGAAGCCCCCGAGGGCAAGAAAGAGGAAGCCGCTTCGTCGATGATGGAAAAAGCGCTGTTCGATTCGCGCACAATCCTTTTGACCGGCGACATCAACGACAAGATCGCCCGCTCGGTTTCGGCCCAGCTGCTGGCCTATTCGGCGGTCAGCGACAAGCCGATCCTCCTCGTTCTGTCCTCACCAGGCGGACACGTCGAAAGCGGCGACATGATCCATGACATGATCAAGTTCGTGCGCGCGCCGGTGAAAATTCTGGGCACAGGCTGGTGTGCCTCTGCAGGCGCGCTGATCTATTCGGCGGGGAAGAAGGAAAACCGCTTCGCCCTGCCCAACACCCGCTTCCTGCTTCACGAGCCACGTGGCGGCGTCGGCGGTCAGGCCTCCGACGTGGAGATCCAGGCGCGCGAGATCATCAAGATGCGCGAGCGCCTGAACAGGATCTTCGCCGCGGCGACCGGCCAGACTGTTGAGCGGATCAAGAAGGATACGGACCGCGATCACTGGATGAGCGCGGAAGAAGCCGTAGCCTACGGTCTTGTGGGCAAGATTGTGACCTCGCACGCCGAAATCCTCTGACGCCGGGCGGATTTCATCGTTCCATAGGGGGCATGTTCTGGGGCATAATCCCCGACCATGAACTGGCGGGAACTGATCCAGCGGTGGTTTGACCGGCCCGGCTGGCGCAAGCATGCGCCAGCCGCAGGCTCCGTTGTGGCGCACGTGACCGTGGTCGCGGTTATTGCCGGCATGATGCCGAATGTGATGGCCGAGAATGCGCCACGTCCGCAACTGGAAAAGCGGATCATGTCAGTCGAGCTCATCCAATTGCCCGAGGCGCCGATCGAGGCGGGCATAACGCCGCCGCCGCGCGCGAAGCCTGAAGCCGCACCCAAGCGACCTGCGCCAATTACGCCCGCTGACAAGCGCCGGACGAATGCACCCGTGAGCTCTGCGCCGCCCGATGCGGGCGCGGTCGATGACAATACGTTTTACGTGCCGCCCTTGCCCGACGCTCCGACGGGCGTTGCAAAGGGCCTTGCCAGCATGATGGGCGATGATCCCTGCGTTGAGCGCTATGGGCCGAAGGCCAAGGAGTGCGTCGGACGCGATCTCGCGAAACGCACCGGACGCATGGATTCGCTGATGCCGCGGCCGCAGGAACAGCTCGCGCAATTCTTCGGAGAGTTCATGCCGAAGTGCACCATGCGCGTCGGCTGCGAGGGCGGTGAGTGGATCTCCTCGATCGGCACACGCGGCGTCGGCAAGGCTCCACCGGGTTCGGCAGGCGATACCGGCGTCGGCACGCCCATGGCGGGCGGTGCGGCAAGCCTTGGCGGCGCCAACACGATCGTCGGTCGGCTCGGCTTCAATCGCGAGCACACCGATCCGGGCTTCGGGGATTAGCGCTCGCTAGTCGAAGATGTCGAACAGGTCGAAGCCGCCCCGGCGTTTGCGGCGGCCATCGCGGCGGTGGTCGTCATCGTCGTCACCGTCATAGCGATAGCGCTTCTGGCTCTCGTCATACTTGTGGTCGCGCTTCCAGCCGTCCGGGTCTCTCTCGAAGCTCTGTACCTCGCTCTGGAAGCGGCGGTGCGCCTGCATCGATTTTTCGGATTCCTCGCGCTCGGCGACCAGCAGCTTGTCGAGTTCACCCCGGTCGAGCCAGACGCCCTTGCACGAGGGGCATATGTCGATATCGACGCCCTCGCGGGTGATCTTCTGCATCTGCGAGTTGTCGTTCGGGCATAGGAAAAGCGGCACGTGTTACTCCCCGGGGGACTGTTACGCAGCACACATGGGATGTAGGTCAGGTTACACAAGTTGTTTCTGTGCGAGGCGGATAATAACTGTGTGACCAGAGCCGGAGCGTAATCTGAATTACCGCCACGCCTTTCATGCCGGCAACTTTGCGGACGTGGTGAAGCACGTTGCGCTGGCCCTGTGTCTCGACCGGCTGAACGCCAAACCGACGCCCTATCGCTGCATCGATACGCATGCGGGCATCGGCGAATACGATCTTGAAGGCGACGAAGCAGAACGTAGTCCGGAATGGAAGGATGGCGTCGGGCGTGTGTGGGATGCGGAGCGCGGGGCGCCGGAAGCCGTGCGCGCGGCGCTGGCGCCATGGCTGAACGTGATCCGCAGCATGAATTCGGGCGGGCTGCGGCACTATCCAGGCTCCCCCATGATCGCCTCACGCATGCTGCGCGACATCGACGCAATCCGGCTGTGCGAACTGCATGATCCGAGCGCCGCATTGCTGCGCGAGGCGATGGGACGCGACAAGCGCATGAAGATCGAACAGCGCGACGGGTTCGAGGCGCTGCCCGCCTACCTGCCGCCGCCGGAGCGACGCGGGCTCGTGCTGGTCGATCCGCCGTTCGAGGTGGCCTTGGGCCAGCGCAAGGCGGATTTCGACTGGATGCTGAAAGCAGCGCGTGCCGCGATCCGGCGCTGGCCACAGGGCGTCTATGTGTTCTGGCGGCCGATCAAGGATGTCGCCGCCGTACGGGATTTCGATGGAGAGCTGGCGTCCATGCTGATCGAGGCCGGGGGCGTCGCGCCGGAGAAGGTGCTGGTCGCTGACCTGTGGGTGCGAAAGATCGGCGAGGGGCCGCTGTCTGGGGCTGGCGTGGTGATCGCCAACGCGCCGTTCGGCGTCGCCGAACACCTGCGCGCGGTGATGCCGTGGCTGTGCGAGCTGATGAAGCAGGGCCCGGGTGCGGGGTGGCGGGTGCTGACGCCAGCGGAGGGGGCGTAACCTAGGGGAGTGCACGTCCACTGGTGAACGCGAACCAGATTGCGATTGCGGCGAGCATGACGGCGAAGATGCGGCGCACGATGCGTTCGCGGCGCGGGTCGGCGAGGGCTTTCTGGAAGGTGGCGGCGAAGAGGACGATCAGCGCGTGCGCCGCAGTGGCGATCGCGAGATAGGTTAGGGTCATCGTGAGGAGGGCACCGTTGCTCGCGGGGGCTGGACCGGCGAAGCTGGGAATCATCACGATATAGACGGCCGCTGCCTTGGGGTTCAGCAGGTTGACGAACAGGCCGCGCCAGAAGTGTTTTCCGGCGAGGTCAGCTGAGCCGGTATTCTTCTCGCCCCTCCAGGCTTCGTAAGCGAGGTAGAACAGGAACATCACGCCGCCCCAACGCAGAATTTCGTAGAGCGGAGGCCATGCCGTGATAAGCGCGGCCGCGCCCATGGCTGCGACCAGCGCGAGGAGCGCTAGGCCGGAGGCGATGCCGGCAACCGCCATCAGGCCCGCTGTGCGGCCCTCACGCGCCGACAGCAGCGCAAGCCAGGTCATGTTCGGTCCCGGCGTGATTTCCATCACGATGGCGGCGAGCAGAAATTCAGTGAAGTTGGCTTGCATCCGGATCAGGTGGCGAAGTTGTAGGGGCCGCCCTGCTTCAGCGCCGCGATGTAGGCTGGTCGCGCGTGAATGCGGTCAAGGAAGGCCGCAACTTTCGGGCGTGAGCGACCGTCACCTCGCATGGCTGCGGCTTCTATCGGAAAGCTCATCATGATGTCGGCGGCGGTGAATTTATCGCCCACGAACCATTCGGATTTCGACAGTTCCGCCTGCCAGTAGTCGACATGCATCTTGATCTGCGGATCAGAGATGCGCTGCTGCGCTGTCTTCATGATGCCGCTGACAAAGCCGCGAACAAGGCCAGGCGCATTGCTGGGAATGGCGCTGAAGATCAACTTCAACAGCAGCGGCGTCATCGCCGAACCTTCGGCGTAGTGCAGCCAGTAGGTGTAGTGCAGATATTCGTCCGTCCCTTTGGCAGGGATGAGACGACCATCGGCGTAGGCGTCAATGATGTAGGTGATGATCGCGCCGGTCTCGGCGATGGTGCGGCCATTGTCGGTAATGACCGGCGATTTTCCGAGTTGGTGTACGGCCTTGAGCTCAGGCGGCGCCAGCATCGTTTTGGCGTCACGCTGGTAGCGCTTCACCTCGTAGGGCTGGCCGAGCTCCTCCAGCAGCCAGAGCACCCGCTGGGACCGGGAATTGTTCAGGTGGTGGACGGTGATCATTGACGGGTTCCTCAGCGTGTACGGACATGAGGCGCGCCCGGATCAGGCGTCAAGGATGCGCGTTTTCGGGCGGAGGCGTGTGTCCGGGGGCATTGTGGCTCTTCATCAGCTTGCCGCGCTCGGTGATGAAGATCGTGATCAGCGCCAGCGTGCCCACGACGGCATGTCCCATGAAGATTGGCGTGACGGTGCCGTCGAACTGTCGGGCAACCAGTCCGCCGATAGAGGCCGATACGAAGGATGAGGCAAAGCCGATCAGCGCCGCGCCCGAGCCCGCGAGCGCGCCTAGCGGCTCCATGGCGATAGCGTTGTAGTTCGGTCCCTGGAAGCCGATGCAGAAGAACGCGAGTATCACCAGCGAATAGAAGAGCGGGAACGGCACAGGACCCTGCATCGCGATGACGGCGTGCACGATGCTGACGATAACGAAGCAGATAAGGGCGAAGTGCGAGATTGGTCGCATGCCGATGCGCTCGACCAGGCGCGAATTGATCAGGTTGGACACGGACATGGCGACGGCGGCGCCCGCGAACCAAAGGGCGAACCAGTCGCCGGTCGCGTAGACTTCATGATAGAGCTGCTCGGACGCCGAGATGTAGCTCATCAGGCCACCGAACAGGAAACCCGAGGCGATGGTGTAGCCCAACGCCTCGCGCGTGCGGATCACCTTTCCGTAGTTTCGCAGCATGGTGGGGACGTTCAGCGGCACACGACGCTCGCGCGGCAGCGTTTCCGGCATGCGGATGAGCACCCACATGAACATGACCATGCCAAAGACGGCGAGCGCCCAGAAGATGCCGTGCCAGCTCATCACTTTCAGCATCATCTGGCCGAAGAACGGCGCGACGATCGGCGCTGACATGAAGACGATCATCACCAGCGACATGACCTTGGCCATCTGTCGTCCGGCATAGAGGTCGCGCGCGGCGGAGACTGCAATCACGCGCGAGCCTCCGGCGCTGGCTCCCATGAAGGCCCGGGCGGCAATCAACAGCTCGAAGTTCGGCGCGTAGACGCACATGATGGCTGCGACGACGTAGAAGAAGAGCGAGATGAACAGCACGCTGCGCCGGCCGAAGCGGTCGGTCAGCGGTCCATAGAATAGCTGCGAGACACCGAACCCCAGCATGTAGGAGACGATGATCAGCTGCCGATCATTCTCCGTCGGCACTTTGAATTCCGCCCCCATGGCGGGCAGGGCTGGCAGCATGATGTCGATGGCGAGCGCGTTCAGCGCCATCAAAGCCGCCGTCAAGCCGACGAACTCCGGCAGCGATAGCCGGCGGACGGGCGTTGAAATCGCCGACTGGGACGAGGCGTCGGACACGGTGGGATTGCTCACTTCGGGATTGTTCGGGGTGTGTAGCGAGGTTCTTCCGCCAAGGGTAGGGCGCGTACTTGCGTCATCGCGTTAAACTTCGGGAGGCCGAAGGGACTTTCGCACGGTCGGAAGGCAGGTCTATGCTGTGCTCAGTGGCCGGAGGGTTCTGATGAAGTTTCGTGTATTGGCTGGCGCCGCGCTGGCGGGGATTGCTGGCGCAGCTACGCTCGCGATGGCGCAGGAACCACAAAAGGCGGCCGTAGAGGCGGCGAAGGACGAGAAACCCAAGTGGGATGTGGCGGCGCCGCCTCTGCCTACGCGGACTGTCAATATCAATGTCGACGAAGGCACCTGGATGGATGTCGACGTCAGTCCGGACGGGAAGACGATCGCGTTCGATCTTCTCGGCGACATCTATACAATGCCAATTGCGGGCGGCACGCCGACGCGCATTGCCGAAGGCCTGCCCTTCGAAATGCAGCCGCGGTTCTCGCCGGATGGCAAGCGCATCGCCTTCACCGGCGACCGCGGCGGCGGCGACAATATCTGGGTGATGAATGTCGATGGTTCGGACAAGCGTCCGCTGACCAAGGAAGAGTTCCGCCTGCTGAACGAACCGGCCTGGAGCCCTGATGGCCGCTTCGTCGCCGCGCGCAAGCATTTCACGACATCGCGCTCCCTCGGGACGGGCGAGATCTGGATCTACCATGTCGGTGGCGGCGACGGCTATGTCGCGGTCAAGCGCGCGAGCGAGGCGCTCCAGAAGGAGCTCGGCGAGCCGATCTACTCGCCGGATGGCAAGGCGATCTACTACACGCGCAACGTCTCGCGCGGGAATACGTTCGAATACGCGCAGGATTCCAACGGCAGCTTGTTTGAAATCGAGAAGTATGACTTTGCGACGGGCGAGGTCAGCACAGCGGTGCAGGGGGCGGGCGGCGCGACGCGGCCGACGCCTTCGCCGGATGGCAAGAAGCTGGCCTTCGTTCGGCGCGAGCGCAACCAGTCGAAGCTGTATGTGAAAGATCTTGAGTCCGGCCAGCTGACCAAGCTGTACGACGCACTCGATCCCGACCAGCAGGAGACGTGGGCCGTCAACGGGCTCTACCCCAGCATGGACTGGACGCCGGATTCCAGGACTGTCATTTTCTGGGCCGGCGGCAAGATCCGTCGCGTGGACATGGCAGGTCGGACCAGTGTCATACCGTTCCGCGTCAATGATACGCGCGTGGTAATCGACCCGCCGCAGCCCAAGATGGAGGTCGCGCCCGATTCATTCCGTACCAGGATGCCGCGCTTCGTCTCTGTGTCCCCGGACAACAAACGCGTCGTGTTTGAAAGCCTCGGCAAGCTCTATGTGAAGCAACTCCCAAATGGCGCGCCTGCGCGCCTAACCCAGACCAAGGGTCAGGAGATGGAGCTGTTCCCATCCTGGTCACGCGACGGGCAGCGCCTTGTCTATGTCGAATGGACCGACGTCGGCCTCGGCCATATCCGTACGGTTGCCGCAAACGGTGGCGCCGCCAAAGTCGTCACGGCGGATCCGGGACATTATCGCCGCCCGCGTTTCTCGCCCGATGGTCAGACCATCGTGTTCGAGAAGGGGCGCGGCGGCTACCTGTTGTCCGAGCTCCGCTCCGACAATCCTGGGGTCTATCGTGTGCCGGCCGCCGGCGGGACAATCACCAAGGTGACAGACGACGGCGCGTCTCCCCAGTTTGGACTCGCCAACGACCGCATCTTCATGACGCGCGGCAAGGATGAGTCCGGCGTTCTGGTGTCGACCGATCTCAACGGTGAGGCGCTGCGCACGCATGCCTCCGGCGAGATGGTCGCGAGTTACGAAGTATCACCCGAAGGCGCGATGATGGCGTTCCGCGATAACTTTGCCGCCTATGTTATGCCGCTCGCTGCCGGACCGCAGGAGATCGGCGCGGGCAAGGGCGGCTCGGCCATGCCGGTGGTGAAGGCCAGCGCGGGTGGGGCGACCTATCTCTCCTGGACCAGCGGCGGGCGCCAACTGAACTGGAGCCTCGGGCCGACTCTATACTCCGCCTCGGTTGACGCGATGATGCCAGCGGCGCCGGCGAAGGAGGATGAGAAACCCACCTACAAGCCGCCGGAATCCGGCGTCGATCTGTCGATCCCGGTCACCTCCGCCAAGCCGAGCGGCACGCTGGTGCTCACCAACGCGCGCATCGTCACAATGGCGGACGCCAATGGCGGCGTCATCGAGAACGGCGTGATCGTCATCAACGACAATCGCATTACGAGTGTCGGGCCGTCGGCCTCCGTGCCTGTGCCGGCCGGCGTGCGTGTACTGGATCTCAAGGGCAAGACCATCATCCCCGGCATGATCGATGCGCACGCGCACGGTCCGCAGGGCGACGATGATATCATCCCGAACCAGAACTGGAGCGCGATCGCGCACCTCGCCCTGGGCGTGACGACAGTTTTCGACCCGTCCAATGCGGCAAGCGAGGCGTTCGTCTCGGAAGAGATGCAACGCGCTGGCCTGATCCTCGGGCCGCGCACATTCTCGACAGGCGAGATCGTCTACGGGGCCCGCAGTCGCGGCACGCTGAACGACATCAAGGACTATGACGATGCGCTCGCGCATGTGCATCGCCTCAAGGTACAGGGCGCTGCGGGCATCAAGAACTACAACCAGCCGCGCCGGAACCAGCGACAGCAGGTCGTTGCCGCGTCCATCGCCGAGAACATCCGGTCGGTGGCCGAGGGCGCGTCCCTGTTCGCACAGGACATTGCGCTCATCGCCGACGGCAATACGGCGCTGGAGCACAATATTCCGCAACTCGTGCTGTACGAAGACGTCATCAGCTTCTTCGCACAGACCAAGGTCGCCTACACGCCGACGCTGGTTGTCACCTATGGCGGTCTGGCGGCTGATCCCTACTGGCGTTCGCACACGGACGTGTGGCGTCACCCGATACTGTCGAAGCACGTGCCGCCGCATATCCTGCAGCCGAACAATGTTCGCCGCACGCAAGCCCCCGATGAAGACTATGTCGACGCCAAGTCGGCCGCGCAGGCCAAGAAACTGCTAGATCGGGGCGTGGTCGTCACCATCGGCGCGCATGGTCAGGAAGAAGGCATGGGCTCGCACTGGGAATTGTGGTCCTTCGTGCGCGGCGGCTTCTCGCCGCTGGATGCACTCAAGGTCGCTACCATCATGCCGGCGCGCAAGATCGGCATGGAGAAGGACGTCGGCTCGCTGGAAGCCGGCAAGCTGGCCGATCTCGTCGTGCTCGACGGCAACCCGCTCGACGAGATCCGCAACTCGGACAAGATCTCCGGCGTGATGGTCAATGGCCGTCTGTACGAACCGGTCACGATGAACGAGATCGCCCCGGGCAATACTAAGAAGCCGCCATATTACTGGGAATAGGGGCGAGCGTCACAATCTATTGACCGCACTCAGCATTGCTTACGCAGTTCTTTGGAGGGCCTGTCGACAACAGAAATCAGGGAGAGTCGCACATGACGTCCGGTGCCGGTTTTTATGGCCATGCTTGGCGTTCGGCGGCCTTTGTTGCTGTTGCTTGTGCACTTGTGCAAGCCGCTTGTGCGCAGGCTTCCAACTTGCCGCGCACGGCTGACGGTCGTCCTGACATGCATGGAAACTGGTCGAGCAAGTGGCTGACGCCAGTTGAGCGGCCAGCCAGCACAGGGAAACTCAACCTTGACGCGGCCGAGGCTGAGAAACTGAAGTCTGAAATACTTGCTCGTGCGGAGGCGAGCAATCCACTCGATCCGGAGCTGGCTTGGCCCGATGCGACGTCGCTGGCGGTCGTACGGGGACAAGCGCGGTCGTCCCTGATCATTTCTCCGGAAGACGGGAAGCTGCCCTACAACGAGACCGGACGCGCTGCTGCGCGCAAGTATATCGGCGGCCTGGACGGGCCTGAGCAGCGTATGACGACTGAACGGTGCATTGGCGGCGTGGGATGGGCGCCGTTGCAGATACGCAGCGCCTCGATGATCCATCGCATCATTCAGACGCCAAGCCATGTCGTGATGCAGACGGAAGCCTATGATGACACGCGCATCCTGCCGATTGATGGCAAGGCACGCCCGAGCGAAATGAAGCCCGTCGGAGGAGACTCGGTGGCGCGCTGGGACGGCGACGCGCTTGAGGTCGTGACGCGAAATCCCGATCCAGAAACGTCTACCCATGGCATCGTTACGGTCAAAAGCCCTGCCGCCGTGATCGTGGAGCGTTTCGAACTCGCGTCGCCCGATGAGCTCATCTACCGCTACACCGTGACTGACCCGGCCTACTATTCGAAGCCCTGGACCGCCGAGTATTCATTCGTACGCACGACAGAGGAGCTCTATGAGTTCGCGTGCCACGAAGGAAACTACTCGATGATCGGCATGCTTTCAGGTGCACGCCGCGAACAGGCCCAGAAGTAAGGCCCTCGGGTTCTGTGCGTCAGACGTTGAACCGGAAGTGCATTACGTCGCCGTCCTGGACGACGTATTCCTTGCCTTCCTGACGGGCCTTGCCGTTTTCCTTGGCGCCGCTCTCGCCCTTGAACTTCACATAGTCCTCGTAGGCGATCGTCTCGGCCTTGATGAAGCCCTTCTCGAAGTCGCCGTGGATGACGCCGGCCGCCTGCGGCGCCGTGGTCCCCTTCTTGATCGTCCAGGCGCGGGCTTCCTTGGGGCCGACCGTGAAGTAAGTCTGCAGGCCCAGCAGTTCATAGCCTGCGCGGATCACGCGGTTGAGGCCGGGCTCTTCGAGACCTAGCGAGTCAAGGAACTCCTTCTGCTCTTCGTCCGTGAGGACGGCGGTCTCGCTTTCGATCTTGGCGGAGATCACAACGGCCGCAGAGCCTTCCGCCTTGGCGTGGGCGACGACGGCGTCGGAGAATTTATTTCCGGTCGCGGCGGAGTTCTCGTCGACATTGCAGATGTAGAAGACCGGCTTCGAGGTCAAAAGCTGGAGCATTTTCCAGGCTTTCTGGTCTTCGGCTGCGATCTTGGCGCGGCGCGCAGGCTTGCCATCGTTGAGCTGTTCAAGCGCGAGCTTCAGCAGCTCAAGCGTCTGGATGGCTTCCTTGTCGCCGCCCTTGGCTTTTTTCTCGACATTGAGCCGGCGCTTCTCAAGCGAGTCCATGTCGGCCAGCATCAGTTCAGTTTCGACGACTTCGAAATCGGAGAGCGGATCAATCTTACCGGAAACGTGCGTGATGTCGTCATCTTCGAAGCAGCGCAGCACGTAGGCCACGGCGTCAACTTCGCGGATGGTGGCGAGAAACTGGTTGCCGAGGCCTTCGCCCTTGCTCGCGCCTTTGACGAGGCCCGCGATGTCGACGAAGTTCATCCGCGTCGGGATGATCTCTTTCGATCCAGCAATACTGGCCAGCACGTTGAGGCGCGGTTCAGGCATCGCCACGTCGCCGACGTTCGGCTCGATCGTGCAGAATGGATAGTTCGCCGCCTGCGCCGCCGCCGTGCGGGTGAGGGCGTTGAACAGGGTCGACTTGCCGACGTTCGGCAGACCAACGATTCCAGCCTTGAAGCCCATCAGTTTTCTTCCTTGTCAGCAGGCGGCTTGCGCGGGTCGCTCTTCGGCGCGGGCGCAAGCCGCATCACTTCGTTTTGGTACTTGTCGTCGCTGTTGGCCAGTAGAAGGGGCAGGGCCTCGGCGCACGCGTCGATCAGGGCAGTGAGCCAGGGTTGGTCGGCCTTGGCGAAGTCGGAGAGCACATGGGCGTGCACCAACTCCTTGTCACCCGGATGACCGACTCCCATCCGCGCGCGACGAACGTCGGGGCTTGCCTGAGCGATGATTGAGCGGATGCCGTTGTGGCCCGCCGCGCCGCCGCCGGTCTTCATGCGGAAGCGCCCGGGGGCGAGGTCGATCTCGTCATAGAACACGATGGTGTTAGCTGGCGTAATCTTGTTGAAGCGCATCGCCTCGCCAACCGAATGGCCTGAATTGTTCATGAAGGTCTCCGGCTTGAGCAGGGCCGCCTTCACACGCGTTCCGTCCGGCGCGATCAACGAGCCTTCCGCAACTTCGCCTTGAAAACGATTGCGCCAGGGACCGAACGCGTATTTCGACGCGAAGCGATCCACGGCCATGAAGCCGATGTTGTGGCGATTGCCGGCGTACTTCGCGCCGGGGTTTCCGAGACCTACGATGAGCAGCATCAGAGCCGTCCCGAAGGAGGCGCTGGCGCCCCCATGGGAGCGCCAGCTCTAAGTTCTTACTTCTTTTTAGGAGCGGGGGCGGCAGCCTTTGCCGGGGCTGCTTTCGCACCGGCGGCGGGGGCGGCGGCTTTCGCGCCAGCGGCCGGAGCAGCGGCTTTGGCGCCAGCGGCAGCGGCGGCAGGAGCAGCTGCGTCAGCAGCCTTCTCTTCGGCCACGTCGTCCTTGGCCTTGCGGCCGGCGACGGTGATGACTGTGAAGTCGCGATCAGCGATCGTCGGGCGGACGCCTTCCGGCAGCGCGATCGACGAAATTTTCAGCGAGTCGCCGATGTCGAGACCCGACACATCCGCTTCCAGGTGTTCCGGGATCGCGTCAGCCGGCGCATAGCACCAGATCTCGTGACGAACGATGTTCATCGCGCCGCCACGTTTGACGCCCGGCGAAACGCCCTGGCCGGTGACGTGGACCGGGATAGCGACGCGGATCATCTGGCCCGGCTCGACGCGATAGAGGTCGAGGTGGGTCGGCTCGTCGGAAACGGGGTGGAACTGGATGTCCTGCGCGAACACCAGCTGGCGCTCACCTTTGTATTCCAGCGTGATGGTGTGCGAGATGAACTTGCCGGATTTGAGCGCGGCAACGATGGTTTTCTTGTCGATCGAGATCGGAACGGGGGCTTTGTCGCCGCCGTAGAGGACTGCCGGGACGCGACCCTGACGGCGGGTTTCGCGCGCGCCGCCGCGGCCGATGCCTTCGCGGACGTCGACATTGAGAACGATCTGGGGTTTGGACATTTGCAGTCTCCTTTCGTCCTGATGTCCGGCCCGCTCTGGGGTGACACCCTGACTACACAGGCAGCGCCTATCGCTGCCTTTCGGGAAGCGAGGCTTATAGTGGAGCGGTCTGGGCCCGGCAAGCTGCGTTTCCGGGCATTTTCGGCGTGTCTGATCGTTAATTCGGCGGGATTCCCCTTCAGCGCGTGAGGCATCGGATTCCGCCGCGGAGTGCGGCATACTTCTCGCCTGACCGGTCGACCGGTCCTGGATGGCAGCTGATGAGCACACCGCGCCGGAACAGCCTCGTCAAGCAGCCGCCGCCCCCGGCGCCGGCTGGCTCGCGCTATCCCTTTGTTCCGTATGGACTTGCGCCGCTTATCGGCCTGAACGCCCTGATGTTTGTGGCGCTGGTTCCCTTTGCTTTCGGCGAGGTCGAAGCCGTCGCCGGATCTGCCGCCCAAAAAGCCCTCGACCGGTCAGGCGCGGGCTGGGCCCATGCCAGCGTCTCCGGCCAGTGGATCGTCCTGGAGGGGAAACCGCCGTCGCTGGAGGCGGCCGCCGAGGCCATCGCCGTGGTCAAGGCGGAGCGGGCTGACACGCTTTTTGGCGCGGCTGCGCCGGTGACCTGGGTGATCGACCATTTCACCTGGACCGAGGATCAGCTCAGGCCCGGAGACATAATCCGCAATACGCCCGCCCCCCCGCCGCTGGCGGCTGGTCCGGCGGCAGCAGCCTGCGACCAGTCGATGGCGACGCTGCTCTCAAGCGCCCGCATCGAATTCGCGACGGCCAGCGCCGACATGGGGCGGGGAAGCGCGACACTGCTGGACTCCATCGCGCGCGCCGCGTCCGCCTGTGAAGGCGTGTTGCGCATCGAAGGCCATACGGACGGCGTTGGCGCCGACAGCCGCAACACGCCGCTCAGCCTCCGCCGCGCTGAAGCCGTGCGCGCAGCCCTGATCTCGCGCGGCGTAGCCCCCGAGCGACTCGTCGCCGAAGGTTTTGGCGACAGCCGCCCTATCGCAACTAACGGGACGGCCGATGGCCGAGCCCGCAATCGCCGGATCGAAATCCGATCCGTTCGTCCACCGCCGACCTGACGGTAAATCTCATGTGGTTCCTGCTTCTCCAGATCTTCATCCTGATGCTGCTCGCAGCGGCGCTTGGCGCCGCGCTCATGTGGTGGTGGCTCAGTCGCAAGCATGAGTCCGTGGCCGAGAGCCGCGAGCGCCTGCTGGCGCAGGCCAACCGCATCGAGACCATGGCGACGCGCGACGACATCGCTAAAGTCACGGCAGCGATCGCCGGGCAGAAGCCTGTCGACCTGAAGCCCGTTGAGCAGGCGATCTCGGCCATCCGCATGCCTGACCTGGATCTGTCGCCAGTCCAGCGCCGCATCGATGCGATGGAGGCCCGGCTTGCTGCGTTCTCGCTTGAGCCCGTCATCACGCGCGTGACGCACGTCGGCGAGCAGGTCTCGCAGGTGCAGCCGGCGCTGGTTGATCGCCTGGCGCGTCTGGAGACGATGCTGCGCGACCTGAAGATTCCCGAAGTTGATCTCGGTCCCGTGCATGCGGGTCTTGCAACGCTGGGCCTTTCGGTCAGCGCGCTGGAGCCCAAGGTCAGCGATCTCGGCGCGAAACTCGAGGCTGGCCGCCGCAATGACATGGACGTGCTGGCGGCGCGCTTCGCGACGTTGTCCAACACGATCACCGCCCTGCGCATGCCGGATATTGGTCCGGTGCAGGCGCGCCTATCGGAAATCCAGGCAGCCATCGCCAACATTCGCATGCCGGACCTCACGCCCGTGCAGACGCGGATCGGCGAAGTGCAGGCGGCGGTCGCCAACATTCCGCAGCCCAACCTTCAACCGCTGCGCAGCGCTCTCTCCGATCTCGAAACCTTCGTCGTCGCGCTCGACAAGCCGCCGCAGGATCTGAATCCGCTTTACAACCGTCTCACGGCGCTCGATGCGGCGCTGCTTGGCGTGCAGGCCGACGTACGCGAGGCCAAGGCGCTGAGGCCGATCGACCGCCGTCTTGCGAGCATCGAAGAAGCCATCGGCTCAATGCCGGGACCGGATCTGTCGCCTGTCATCGGAGCCGTTCGCGCCATCGACAACCGCAACGATCTGGTCGCGGTCGAGAGTCGTTTAACCGCGCTGGAATATGGTCTCGCGGCGCTGCATCACATGTTGAGGTCTCGCGCCGAAGGTCCGCGTGGCGAGGCGGTCGAGAGCCGCATCGCGCCGCCGTTGCAGGTCGTGCGCGTGCCTGAGCAACAACCCGCCCCGGCAAAGCCGGATCGCGACGTTGATCCGATCAACACCTTCCGGCGCGCTGACGACCAGGCAAACCTTCTGGTCGAACCAGCCTTCGGGCAGCCTGACGATCTCGAAGCGATCGATGGTGTGGGGCCCATGTTGCGCGCGCTGCTGCATGATCTCGGCGTCTACTATTTCTGGCAGGTCGCCGAATGGTCACCGCAGGAGATCGACTGGGTCGAGAGCAAGTTGATGCATTTCCGCGGCCGCATCCGCCGCGACGACTGGGTCGGCCATGCGCGTGTGCTGGCGGCGGCGCCGACGGCCGCGAAGCGCCCGATGTCGCCGCGCGCGCGGGGCGTTGGACTGTAGCACGGACGATTTTAGTTCAGGCCGTGCCACGCCCGCTCGCCATGCACATGCATGTCGAGTCCTTCAATCTCTGCCTCCGGCCGCGCGCGTAGGTTCACCAGCAATCCTGCGAGTTTCGTGATTCCGTAAGTGACGCCCACCGACCAGAGCACAACTGTCACAACGCCCTGGATCTGTACCCATGCCTGCTGTGCGGCGGAGGCGTCTCCGAGCCCGGGCGCCAGCGGCCCGACAGTCGCGAGCAGCGGCAACACAAGCGTGCCCAGAATGCCGCCAACACCATGAACGGCAAAGACATCCAGACTGTCGTCGATCTTCAACACGCTCCTGATCATGTTGACCGCGTAAAAGCAGATCAGCGAGGCGCTGATGCCGATGATCACGGCCCCGAGAGGCCCGACCGATCCAGCCGCAGGCGTTATCGTGGCGAGGCCGGCAATGAGGCCTGTGACTGTGCCGATCAATCCGGGGCGGCGGAACCGGATCCATTCGATCGCCATCCATGTCAGCGCCCCCGCCGACGCCGACAGGTGGGTGACCAGCATCGCGTTGCCGGCCGACTGGCCCGCGCTTAACGCCGAGCCTGCGTTGAAGCCGTACCATCCGACCCACAACATCGCAGCTCCAATCATCACGAGCACGGGGCTGTGCGGCGGCCGCATCTCGTGCGGGAAATGCTTGCGCTTGCCGACCATGACGGCGACCAGCAAGGCAGATGATCCCGCCGTCGCATGAACAACGAGCCCGCCGGCGAAATCCCGCACGCCCTGCTCATACAGCCAGCCGCCGGGCGACCACACCCAGTGGCACACCGGCGCATAGACCAGCAGCATCCACAGGCTTGAGAAGATCAGCACGAACCCGAAGCCTGCGCGCTCGGGATAAGCGCCAACGATCAGCGCCGGCGTGATGATCGCGAACGTCATCTGGAACATGAAGAAGACGGACTCGGGTATCGTGCCGACCTCGCTGCTGGCCGTGACGCCGGAAAGAAACGCCTTGCCGAGGCCGCCCCACATCCCGTTCGCTGCGCCGCCGTCGCCAAAGGCGATAGAGTACCCCACGAAGAACCAGAGCAGCGACATCAGGCATGCGATGACGACGCACTGACTGAGTACGGAGAGCACGTTCTTCGCTTGCACCAGTCCGCCGTAGAACAGCGCTAGCGCCGGCAGGGTCATCAGCAACACAAGGGCCGTCGCGGTCAGCATCCAAGCCGTGTCCCCCGAGTTGGTTTCGGCGAAGGCGGCTGGAGCGGCGAACAGGGCGCAAGCTACGCCCACGGCCGCGCGGCGGCCGTATTTCAGCAGGGTCATGGGGTCCTCACAGGTTCACCGACTGACGCGGTGTTGCGCGCCTATTAGGCGGCGCGGCGCGATTCTGGGCGTACTTGGCCGCGTGTTCGCGCTCCGTCATGCAAAACGCCCAAATTGAGAGCGTAAATTCTGGCGATTGCCCAAATCTGCATCGAATTTGGAGTTGGAAGGGCCTCGGTCATCTCTTTTTTGCGATCGCAAAACGCCTCAAATGCGGGCTCTGTTGACAGCCGTAGCCGACGAGCGACAAATGTAGCTCAACATAAACAGGAGCGGTGATCAATGTCGCCAATCGCAACACGGACCGAGCTATCGGTCCTGAAACAGCTCTGGTCGGGAAAGCGGATGAGCTCGCGCGAGGTGCATGACGCACTTAGCACGGACACCGGCTGGAGCTTTTCCACCACCCGCACAATCCTGACCCGCATGGAGGAGAAGGGGCTCGTCTCCAAGGCCGACGTGCATGGAGTTGCTGTCTATTCGCCGGCGCTGTCTCGCGTGGCTGTGCTGGGCGCGATGGCGCGGGAGCTGACGCGCGACGTGCTCGACATCAAGGGCGCGCTGCCGGCCTCCATGTTCGCCGACAGCCCGCACCTCTCGAGCGACGAGCTGGCCGAGCTCGACGCCATCCTCAACGCCAATGATACGGATGCAAAACAATGACACTTCTGATCTGGCTTGCCTCTACATCTCTCGTCTGGGGCGGTGTTCTGTGGATCTCCGCACGGCTGTTGCAGCGTGCGACCAACGCTCCGGGCGCCTTGCGCCAGTGGATCTGGCGCGGAGCGACCTTGCTGTTGCTGGCGCCGTGGATAGCTGCGCCTTTCGTGGACGTGTTCGGCCTCGGCCTTGCGCCAGCGGAGAGCGTCACGACGGCCGTGACGACGACGACAGAGACGCTGGCTGCTACGCCCACGATGGATGCTGGACCTGTCGGCGCAGTCGTCGTTTCAAACGGCGGCAGCGTGCTGGCATGGCTGGGGCAGGCGAGCCTGCCCGAATTGCTCATTGTCGCGTTGATTGCGGGATGGATCGTGCGGTTCGTGCTGGCGCAGTTGGCCGTGCGCTCGTTACTCGGCATCGTGAATGTGTCGCGTGAAGCTGAGCCGGGCGTTGCGAAAGGGTTCGTGCAAGCGTGGGCAACGCGCCTCAAGTTGCGCCCGGCGCCACGCCTGCGGATTGTCGCTGAGCAGCACTCGCCATTCTCGTACGGCATCCTGCGCCCCACCATCTGTGTGCCGGAGGGCATGGAAGACAAGCTCAGCCGCGACTCGCTCGATCTGGTTGTCGGTCACGAGAGCCTTCACATCGCGCGCGGCGATGGCTGGCTGCGTCCGGTCGAGCGCGTGACGGCCGATATTCTGTGGTTCAACCCGTTCGCCTGGCTGATCCGCCGTGAGCTGGATGTGGCGCGCGAACTGGCGGTCGACGAAGCCGTACTGGCGATGTCGCAAGCCCGCGTCGCCTATGCACGAACGCTCCGAGATGTGGCGGGCTTTGCCGCTGGCCTGTCGCGCGCCGCCCCGGCTGCATCGATGTCGCTGCCGGGTGGACGCAATCTGATGATGCGCGTGTCGCGGACGTTGGCGCATGCCGGCAAGAGGCCGGCGCGGATCGCGATTGTGGCGGCATGCCTGCTGGGTCTGGTGGCGACGCCAATCGCCATTGCGCAGGTGATGATGGCCGTGCCCGCGCCTCCGCCTCCGCCGCCGATGGTTGTTACACCGGTTGAGCCCGTCGCGCTTGTGCCTCCGATCGACCAGCTCCGTCTCTACGTCGCGCCGGATGGCGTCGTGCGGTCGAGCTTCGCCGGCAAGGTCACAGCGACGGGGGGCAACGCGACGAAGGGCTACTCTCTCACGCTGATCAGCACGGATCGCACGGATGAGGGCGATCTTTGCCTGATCGAGGCGTCGGGTCTCAGTGAGCTGGCTGTGGCCAAAGGGCAGAGCGTGGTTCGCGCTCAGCCGGTGGGCAAGCATCGCAACGGGATCGGCTTCAGCGTTCGCGTCGAGTGCTCGGACAATATCGACGCCGCTAGCCCGACGAAGCTGTCGGACGCGCCACCACCGCCGGCGCCGCCTGAACCGGTCGACGCTGTTTCGCCGGTTGCTCCCGTTGCGCCGCCCGCTCCCATGGCTGCGCTTGCCCCGCTCTTGCCGAGCATGATCGCGCCGATGGCTCCGCCCGCGCGTTATAGGCCGACCTCGATGACGGCGATGGCGGTGCCTACACCGCCGACGCCCGTCACCCCTGTGACGCCGGTCACTCCGGACACGCCGCCGCCTGCGCTGGATGGCGCTAG
>JBBATZ010000066.1:0-20453 GCA_040398425.1 Hyphomonadaceae bacterium | reverse complement strand
CTAGGTCAGGCGGATTTTATGCAGCCTCGACTACTCATTCTGGCGTCCTTCGACCGGCTCAGGATGAGCCGCCGAAATCCGAAAACGGTTTGCACGCGGGTGCAGGCTTGAAGCTGCAAGGTGGGACACGGTTCGCCACTCGCCCTGGATCCCGACGTTCGTCGGGATGAGCGGAGAGAGAGCTTGCGCGTTGCCCCAGGGTTGCGTGTCCGCACGATGTGCGGAGTCTGGACCCCGGCCTTCGCCGGGGACGCGGCCGAAAGGCCGCTTCCAGTGGAGAGGCCGGTTGCTGCGGCCTGATCTGTTTCCTGATGAAGGCCGCTCGTCGCTCGGGGCAGGACTTCGGGCGCAGCTGTCGTGTGGCATTCACGTGTGCGGCGGACGAGGACCATCTGGAGGGTTGAGACGGCGTTGGACACGAGCTCGGCGAACAGCATCAGCACCGCATCTATCCAGCGATAGAGAGGCGGCGGGGTTACCAGTCCGTATGATGCGGTTCGTGCGCGTTTCATGCGGACGAATGTACGGTCGCCGGAGTGGGGGTAGGACGGCGAGGCGTGGAATTCTACATTTGCAGTTCAGTCGTCCTGCAGTTTTTTGCGCCAAGCGCTTGAAACTACTCGCGAAGATTTCCGGCTGTCCGCCGAATCTGCACGCGCGGCCTTCCAACAAAATGTGGTGTAAGTCGCTGATGACTTCTGCGGCGGTCGCGCTGCGCGGGTCGCCTTATCGTCGGTTGCGGATGACAGCGGCGGAATGATCACGCTATATCGGGAGTCGATAAGGACAAGACTTGCTACGGGGAGTTCAGAATGCGGGCAATCTTTGGCGCGGCAGTGATGCTCGCGGTGCTGGGCGCTTGTGCGCCGGCGGCCCCGGCGGGGCCCACGGCTGAGGAGGTTGCCAAGAATAGCGCGGACCTCGTGGCGTATCTCGACGCCGAGTACGAGGAGGAGCTGCAACTCTCGCCGCAGGAGATGACCGCCCAAGGTCGCAAGGACAAGTATGGCGAGCTGGATGACCGCTCGGAAGCGGCGTTCGACAAGGAGCTGACCTGGCGTCGGGAAAGCGTGACGGACATGAAGGCGAAGTTTTCGCCGGACGCGCTCAGCGAGGATGCGCGGCTGTCCTACGAGATCTGGGAGCTGGAGCTTGGTCGCGCTGAGAAAGCGACCCAGTTCCGCCGCCATCGCTACATTTTCGGCCGCAACGGCGCGCACACGGGGCTGGTCAACTTCATGATCAACCAGCACCGCGTCGACGAGAAGTCAGACGTTGAGGCCTACATCTCACGCGTCGGGGCCATTGGTGGCGCACTGGACCAGTTGATCGAGCGGGCGAAACGGGCTGCAGGCGATGGCATTCGCATGCCGGGCTTTGCGTATGACCAGACAGCTGACGAGATCAAACGCGTGACCACGGGTGCGCCGTTTGGCCCGGGGACGGACTCGGCCCTGTTCGCTGACGGCAAGGCCAAGATCAAGGCGCTGGCCGAAGCGAGCAAGCTGAAGCCGGAAGAGGCCGTCGCGCTGACAGAGCAACTCCGCCTTGCGATGGTGGACAAGATGAAGCCTGCCTATGACAGGCTGTCGGCGTGGATTGCCGAGGACAAGAAGAATGCCTCGGCGACGCCGCAGGGAGCGGGTTCGCTGCCGAATGGCGAGGCGTACTACAACGCGATGCTGAACCTGATGACGACGACGGACATGACGGCGGACGAAATCCACCAGCTTGGCCTGTCGGAAGTCGCGCGCATCCAGGGCGAGATGGAGAAGGTGAAGGAAGAGGCGGGCTTCAAGGGCACGCTGCAGGAGTTCTTCGCCTTCATGCGGACGGACAAGCAGTTCTACCTGCCGAACAATGACGCGGGTGCAAGGCAGTATATCGATCTCGCGACCAAGCATCTCGACGAGATGAAGCTGGCGCTGCCGAAATACTTCGGCCGACTGCCGAAAGCTGATCTCGTGGTGAAGCGGGTCGAGCCCTTCCGGGAAGAGCCGGGCGGCGCGCAGCATTACATGGCGGGAACGCCGGATGGATCGCGGCCGGGCATCTACTACGCCCACCTCTCCGACATGAACGCGATGCCGACCTACATGCTGGAAGACATCGCCTATCATGAAGGCCTGCCGGGCCATCACATGCAGATCTCGATCCAGCAGGAGCTGGAAGCCGAGACGGGGCCGAACAAGCTGCCGAAATTCCGGACGCAGTATGGCTATACGGCGTACTCGGAAGGGTGGGGGCTGTATTCGGAAGCGCTGTCGCGCGAGATGGGGTTCCTGAAGGATCCCTATAGCCATTACGGTCAGCTTTCGGGCGAGATCTGGCGTGCAATCCGCCTCGTAGTGGACACGGGCATCCACTCGAAAGGTTGGACCGAAGAGCAGGCGGTGAAGTATTTCACCGACAACTCTTCGATCGCGGAGGGCGCGATTGCTTCGGAAGTGCGCCGCTACATCACCACGGCGGGGCAGGCGACGGCTTACAAGATCGGCATGATCAAGCTGCAGCAGATGCGCGACAAGGCGCGGACGGCGCTGGGCGACAAGTTCAGCTACCCGGCTTTCCACGACCAGATCCTTGGCGGCGGCGCCCTGCCGATGCCGGTGCTGGAGCGGAAGATCGATCGGTGGATTGAGGCGCAGAAGAAGGCGGCGGCTTAAGCGTTCAACGTTACCGCTCGTCCCGACGAACGTCGGGACCCAGGGCGGACTTCGAAGCTTGTCCTGAGTTTTGGCTGCAGCCCAAAGGCGGAACAAGGGTCTGCACGGTCCCTGGATCCCGACGTTCGTCGGGATGAGCGGGGAGAGAAATGTTGGAGATGGCGATGAGAGTTCTGTTTGGAGCTGCGTTGGCGACGCTGCTGGTTGCGTGCGGGCCGACTGCGCCCGTCGCGCCAAGTGCAACGGAGATCGCGGCGGAGAGCAAGAAGCTCACTGACTATCTCAACGCCGCGTACGAAGAAGAGCTCGCGATGAACCCGCTGCAGCTCACGTCGATGGGACGGAAGGAGAAGTATGACGAGCTGGGCGACTTCTCGGAGGAGGATCAGCTGAAGCAGCTGGAGTGGCGACGCGCAAGCGTTGCCGACATGAAGGCGCAGATCAGCCGTGACAAGCTGAACGATGACGCGAAGACGTCGTGGAATATCTGGGACCTGGAGCTGGCGCGGGCGGAGTTGCGTCAGAAATGGCTGCGCTACAGCTATGTGTTCGGGTATGGCGGGCCGCATACGGACCTGCCGAACTTCCTGCTCACCTATCACAAGGTGGATACGCCCGCGGACATGGACGCGCTGATTGCGCGGATCGGCAAGCTGGGAGCGGCGCTGGATCAGTCGACGGAGCGGGCTAAGCTGGCTGCGGCGGATGGGATCCGGACGCCGAAGTTCGGCTATGAGCGGACGGCGAGCGAGGCGAAGAACATCATCACGGGCGCGCCGTTTGAGGCGGGCGAGGACTCTCCGCTGTGGGCCTATGTGAATGAGAAGATCGGGTTTCTGCTGGCGTCGGATCGGGCGAACGATGCGCAGGCGGCGGCGTGGAAAGCCGCAGCTGAGCAAGCGCTGAAGGAGCAGGTGAAGCCGGCGTACGAGCGGCTGATCACGTGGCTCGATACGGACATGGTCAACGCGCAGTCCGGCAAGGTCGGGGCGCTGACGCTGCCGAAGGGGGCGGACTGGTACAATGCTGCGCTGGAGCTGCAGACGACGACCAAGATGACGGCGGATGAGATCCATGAGCTGGGCCTCTCCGAGGTGAAGCGCATTCATGCGGAGATGGAGGCGATCCGTGAGACCGTCGGCTTCAAGGGCGACCTGAAGGCGTTCTTCGAATTCATGCGGACGGACAAACAGTTCTATCTGCCGGATACGGATGCGGGGCGTGCGGCGTATCTCAAGGCGGCAGAGGGTTATCTCGATGCGATGAAGGTGAAGCTGCCCGAGTATTTCGGGCGGTTGCCGAAAGCGCCGCTGATCGTGAAGCGTGTCGAGGCGTTCCGGGAGGTGCGGGGCGGCGCGGCGCACTATTTCTCGCCGACGCCGGACGGGAAGCAGCCGGGGATTTTCTACGCGCACCTGTCGGACATGAGCGCGGTGTCGCTGTGGGCGTTGGAAAGCCTGGCGTACCATGAGGGTGTGCCGGGCCACCACATGCAGATCGCGATCCAGAACGAGCTGACGGACATACCCGTGTTCCGGACGCAGTACGGTTATTCGGCGTTCGCGGAAGGCTGGGGTCTTTCTGCCGAGGAACTCGGCAAGGAGATGGGTATGTTCACCGATCCCTACAACGACTTCGGGCGGCTCAACTCGGAGCTGTGGCGCGCGGTGCGGCTGGTGCTGGACACGGGGTTGCATGCCAAGGGTTGGACCGAGGACGAGGCGGTGGCATGGGCGATGGCGAACTCGGCGCGGCCGGAAAGCTCGATCAAGAGCGAGGTAAAGCGGTTCCTGCTGAATCCGGCGCAGGCCACGACCTACAAGATCGGCATGATCGCGATCCAGAAGCTGCGCGATGAAGCGCGGGCTGAGCTGGGCGACACCTTCGACTGGAAGCGTTTCCACGACACGGTGATCGGCGGAGGGTCAATGCCTCTGCCGATCCTGGAGCAGCGCGTGCGGACTTGGATTGCAGAACAGAAAAAGGCGTGAGGCCAGAAAGACGTGAGGAGAGAGTGATGCGGAACTGGATGGCAGCCGGCCTGTTGGTCGTGGTGGCGGCGTGTTCGCCGACGGAGCCTGCGAAGCCTGTTGCGCCGACGGCGGCGGAGATCGCCACGGCGAGTGCGGACATCAACAAATGGTTCGACGAGCAGTACGAGCAGGAACTGCAGATGAGCCCGATTTCGCTCACCGTGCAGGGCCGCAAGGACAAGTATGGCGAGCTCGACGACATGAGCGAAGCCGCGCAGGACAAGCACCTCGACTGGCGGCGCAAGAGCGTTGCGGAGATGAAAGCGAAGTTCGATCCGGCCAAGCTGGATGAGGAAGCGCACACGTCGTTCGACGTCTGGGCGCAGGCGCTGGATTCCGAAGAGAAGGGGGCGAAGTTCCGCCGCACGCCGTACATCTTTGTGAAGGACGGCCCGCACATTCAGCTGCCGCAGATCTTCATGAACTTCCACAATGTGGAAGAGAAGAGTGACATGGAAGCGTATGTCTCGCGCCTCAACGCGTTGAACCGCGCGATGGGGCAGCTTCTCGACCAGGCGAAAGCTGCGGCGGCGGAAGGCAACCATGCGCCGCGTTTTGCCTATGAGCAGGCGATCCAGGAATCCAAGAACGTGATTACTGGCGCACCGTTCGGCGCCGGCAAGGACACGCCGCTGTGGGCCGACGCAAAGGCCAAGGTGAAAGGTCTTGTCGACGCCAAGAAGGTCACCGCTGAGGAGGGCAAGGCCCTGCAGGTTGTGGCCGAGAAGGCGCTGAAGGATAGCGTGAAGCCGGCCTATGACAGCTTGATTGCGTGGCTGACCGAGGACGTGAAGAACACGCCTGCTGAAGCGCAGGGCGCCGGACAGCTGATGAAGGATGGCGCGGCCTACTACAACACCGCGCTGGAGCTTCAGACCACCACGACGATGACGGCGGACGAGATCCACCAGCTGGGGCTCAGCGAAGTCACGCGCATCCATGCTGAGATGGAGAAGATCAAGGAGCAGGTCGGCTTCAAGGGCGCGCTGCCTGAGTTCTTCGCGTTCATGCGGACGGACAAGCAGTTCCAGCTGCCGAACAACGACGCTGGCCGCGCGCAGTACATCAAGATGTCGGAAGACTTCCTGGGTGGAATGGAAGCGAAGCTGCCGGAGTATTTCGGCAAGCTGCCCAAGGCGAAGCTGATCGTGAAGCGTGTCGAACCGTTCCGCGAGGAGCCGGGCGGCGCGCAGCACTATTTTCCGGGCACGCCGGATGGCGCGCGTCCGGGCGTGTTCTACGCCCACTTGTCCGACATGAAGGCGATGCCGACGTTCTCGCTTGAGGCGATCGCCTATCACGAGGGCGTGCCGGGCCATCACCTGCAGATCTCGATCGCGCAGGAGCTGACGGGTATTCCGAAGTTCCGTACGCAGTATGGCTATACGGCGTACCAGGAAGGATGGGGCCTCTACTCCGAGGCGCTGGCCAAGGACATGGGCTTCTACAAGGACCCCTATTCGGACTTCGGTCGTCTCTCGGCCGAAATCTGGCGCGCGATCCGGCTCGTTGTTGACACCGGCATTCACTCCAAGGGTTGGAGCGAAGAGCAGGCGGTGAAATACTTCCTCGACAATGGCCCGACGCCGGAAGGCGCCGTGCGGTCCGAGATCCGCCGTTACATCGTGTGGCCGGGTCAGGCGACCTGCTACAAGATCGGCATGATCAAGATCCAGGAGTTGCGGGCGCTGGCGCAGAAGGAACTTGGCGATAAGTTCACCCATGCCGGCTTCCACGACACCGTGCTCGGCGGCGGCGCTCTGCCTCTGCCGGTGCTTGAGGCGCGTGTGAAGCGCTGGATCGAAGCAACGAAAACCAAGGCCTAGGAACACGTCATGCGTTTGTGGATCTCCGCCGCGGTTGCGGCTCTTGTCACTCTTTCTGGCATTGGGGGCTGCACGCCAGCCGCGCCGCCCGCCCCGACAGCGGCGGAGATCGAAAAGACCAGCAGCGACATGACCAAATGGTTCGATGCGAAATATGAAGAGGCGCTGCAGAAAAGCCCGCTGCAGCTCACCATGCTGGGCCGCAAGGAGCAGTACGACAAGCTCGACCAGTTCACCGATGCAGCAGCCGACGAAAAGCTTGCCTGGGAAAAGGCGAGCGTCGCTGAGATGAAAGAGACGTTCGACCGTGCGAAACTGGATCAGGAATCGCAGACCTCATTCGACATGTGGGTGCTGCAGGCGGAGATGGACGAAAAGGCGTCGAAGTTCCGGCGCGACGGGTATGTCTTCATCAAGGATGGGCCGCACTCGTTCCTGGCCAACTTCATGATCAGCTTCCACGCGGTGGCTGAGAAGTCGGACATGGACGCGTATATTGCCCGGCTTGGCGAAGTCGCGCGGGCGCTGGACCAGAACCTTGATCAGGCGAAGATTGGCGTCGAGGCTGGCACGCGTCCGCCGCGCTTTGCCTATGATCAGGTGATCTCGGAATCGAACAACGTCATTGCTGGCGCTCCGTTCGGCTCCGGCAGGGATTCACCGTTGTGGGCGGACGCCAAGGCCAAGATCAAGTCGCTGGTTGATGGCGGCAAGGCGACGGCCGACGAAGGCAAGGCGCTGGAAGCTGCCGCCAAGGCGGCGCTGATCGACAAGGTGAAGCCAGCCTATGATCGCCTGATCGCCTGGCTGATCGCGGACAAGCCCAACACGAGCGAGCAGTCGCAGGGTGTGGGCGCGCTGAAGGATGGCGTGGCGTTCTACAACACCATGCTGGAAGCGCAGACGACGACCGAGATGACGGCGGACGAGATCCACGAGCTGGGGCTCAAGGAAGTCGCGCGCGTGCGCAGCGAGATGGAAGCGATCCGCGCGAAGGTTGGTTTCAAAGGCGACCTGCCAGCGATGTTCAAATACATGCGCGAGGACAAGCAGTTCTACGATCCCGATACGGATGCAGGCCGCGCGCGGTATCTGAAGCGAGCAGAAGATTATCTCGACGGGATCCGCGCCAAGCTGCCCGAGTATTTCGGACGCCTGCCGAAGGCGCCGCTGATCGTGAAGCGTGTCGAGGCGTTCCGCGAAGAGAAGGGCGGCGTGCAGCACTACTATCCGGGAACGCCGGATGGCTCGCGTCCGGGCATCTACTACGCACACCTCAGCGACATGACAGCGATGCCGTTGTGGGACCTTGAGAGCACCACCTATCATGAGGGCCTGCCGGGCCATCACATGCAGATCTCGATCGCGCAGGAGCTGACCGACATTCCGATCTTCCGCACGCAGGCGGGCTTCACTGCCTACGCAGAGGGGTGGGCGCTGTATACCGAGCTGCTGTCGAAGGAGATGGGCTTCTATACCGACCCCTATTCGGACATGGGCCGCCTCAACAACGAGATGTGGCGTGCGGTGCGGCTGGTCGTCGACACCGGCATCCACTCCAAGGGATGGGGCGAAGAGCGGGCCGTCAAATACTTCATGGACAACAGCCCGACGCCGGAGGCGGCCATCCGCGCTGAGATCCGCCGCTACTTCGTGTGGCCGGGACAGGCGACATCCTACAAGATCGGCATGATCAAGATTCAGGAGCTGCGTTCGCTGGCGCAGAAAGAACTTGGCGACAAGTTCACGATGGCGGGCTTCCACGACACTGTGTTGGGCGGAGGCGCATTGCCGCTGCCGATCCTGGAGACGCGGGTGAAGCAGTGGATCGAACGGACGAAGGCATCGTGATGCGGCTGGCGATTATGGTTGGACTGGCGAGCGTGCTGGCCGGATGCGGCGGTAGTGCGCTGACGGGCGACGCCAAAGCGGTGCACGACATCTGCACCGCCAATGGCGGGGCTGCGTCCTACTGCGACTGCACCACGAAGGAATTGCAGGCGAAGTTGTCGCCTGAGGTGTTTGCGCAGGTGGCCAAGCGCCAGCCGGGTAGCGATCCCGAAACGCTGCTGGACGTGATGGCAGCCGCCGACAAGGCCTGCGTGAAGCCCTAGAGCGCAGTCAGTCTCGCTGGAAACATCGAAACCCGCTCCAGCGCTCCAGATTCCTTGTTAAGAGTCGGATTCACGCCTTCGCTGGAACGCCGATGGCGATTCCACCTCAGGCGATCCGGCTCTAGTTATTCAGCGGGGACGCGCGCCGGATTCGTCGCTTGCGATTTCAGAAGCCTGCGCGGGAGGCCGGGTGTGCCGGCCTGTTCGGGGTGCTGGGCAAGATAGGCGGCCTTCAGCTCTGGCGACCGTGTGTGCTGTCCGTCAGGGGACCAGCCGGGCTTGTTGACGAAGCGGCCGACCCAGCGCCAGGGACGCGGGCCATCGTTCCAGCAGTCCTGCAGCAGTGCGCCCAGCTGGCCATACGCAACGACGACGGGGTTATGTGTCTCCAGCAGCTTCACCGTGCCGTAGACGGGTTTGTCGGTATCCAGTTCCGGAACGAAGGAGCCGAACATCCTGTCCCAGATGATGAAGACGCCAGCGTAATTCGAGTCGAGATAGCGCGGGTTGGTGGCGTGGTGGACGCGGTGATGGCTCGGCGTGTTCATCACGGCCTCGAACCAGCCCGGCATGCGGCCGACGGCTTCGGTGTGGATCCAGTACTGGTAGACGAGGTTGATGCCCGCCGAGAACGCGATGAAGGCCGGGTGGAAGCCGAGCAGCACCAGCGGCGCCGCGATGATGACGAGGCCGGTGAGCGGGCCGAACCAGGGTTGGCGCAGCGCGGTAGTGAGATTGTAATGCTGCGAGGAATGGTGGGTGTGATGCTCGATCCACCACCAGCGCACAACATGCGCGAAACGGTGCTTCCAGTAGTAGATCAGGTCGTACGCGAAAAAGACAAGGATGAAGCTCCACCAGGTTACGGGAACTTCAAGCAGGCGGTAGGGCCAGAAGAGCATCAGCATCCACAGGCCGACCGAGGCCAGCAGCGTGTCTACGACCGCGCTGCCCATGCCCATGACGAGAGAGGTGATGGCGTCCTTCGTCTCGTAGCGGCCGTTTGCACGGCCTGATTTCACCGCCCACCATTCGAGTGCGACGGTGAGGATGAAGAAGGGGATCGCGAAGATTGTAGGTTTGACGAAATCCATGGCCGCGAGGGGTCGCACGGCGCGGCCGGGATGTGAAGCGGGGCTAGACGGCGGCGATGCTCGCGATTGTCGCATCTGGGACGAAGGCCGAGCCCTCGTGCCGCCAGCGCTGGATGGCGAGCGTTTCCGGGGTCACGTCGATCATCACGAAGCCCGCGCCGGCGCCGCGTTCGCGGGAGGAGGAGAGGGAGGGGGCGGCGACGATGCGGACGCCGGTGGAGGGGTCTTCCATGAGGAAAAAGCCATGAACGTGGCCGCAGAGCACGATTGTACGGGACGGCGGCGACAGGATTTTCATCGCCTTGGCGGAACGCCGCGTGCTGGATTCGACCAGGGCTTCCGTTGGCGTAAATGGGGGGTGGTGGCAGACAAGGAAGCGCCACCCTGCGGGTGCGGAGGCGTGCAGGCGCGTCTGGGCGGTGGAGACGTGTTCGAGGTCGAACGCCCCTTGCGACCAGTCTTTGCGCAGTTGCAGGCCGCGCGCGGTGTTGACCGAGGCGACGGCGGCGAGGCCTTCCCGGCCGGTCCAGAAGTCACCGAGACCGAGATCTGCGTAGCGTCCGAACGGGTCGAGGATTCGGGCCGGCAGGTTATAGACCGGGGTGTCGTGATTGCCGGGCGCGGCGACGATCGGCGGCTTGACCTTCCGAAGCCATTCGCCTGCCTGGAGGAATTCGCGCTTGCGCGCCGCCTGCGTGAGATCGCCCGTCAGGGCGACACAGTCTGGCTTTAGCACGTCAATGGCCTCAAGCGCTGCCTCGAGGCGGCCGGGATCCGCATCGCCGAAGTGGACATCGGTGATGTGCATGATGCGCAGTGGCCTATCGTCCGTGTCTGGCCTGGGCGAGTCCGGCCTTGACGAGTCCGCACTGGGCATAGGCGTGCCGCCCGGCAAGACGCTCACTTGCCGGCGCCGGGTGCGGTGGCAGAATCCTGCTGGTCGAGCGGCATGGCGAGCACGGGAAGCGCGCGGCGTTCGAGGGTGACCGTGCCGACGCGCGAGACGCGTACGGGTTCGCCGTCGAGGACAATGAGCGGGCGCTTGCTAGGCACGATGATCTCGACCTCCCGAGCGCGAACGATTTTGAGGTTCTTCGAATTGCGCCACGCGCCGGACACGAACGCCGCGCCAAAGGCGAACATCTGCCAGACGGAGCGCAGCTTGAGCGCGGCGACTTCGAGGCGCGACCCATGATCCTCGCTGTCAGGAGACAGGATACGCTCGATGTCGCCCAGCGCGACGATGAGCGAGTGGGCGTTGCGCCATTTTTCGTTCGGCGTCCGCCAGCGGACGCGGCATTCCAGCGATGGCCGGATGCTCTTCATCAGGGCGCCTGCTGCCTTCATGACGCGATCGAATTTGTGCTCGGAGCGTGTCGCTTCCCGCAGGCGCGCCATGGGACCGGCGAGACCGAAGGCGGCGGAGAGGAAGAACATCTCGCCACTGACGCGGCCGACATCGAGGCCGATCGGCCTGAGGCGGGGCAGGTCAGCGATAGCGCGGGTCATGTCGCCGTGACCGAAGACGATCTTCGGCAGCACGTTCATGGTGCCGCCGGGCATGGGGATAATGGGCACGCCAGTCTGAACTGCGCGAACGGCGGCGGTGCGGGCCGTGCCATCGCCGCCGACGACGATGACGGCGGTGGGCTGTTCGCCGAAGGCCTTGTCGAAGGCAGCGTCAAGCCCGTCCGGCGCGACGGAGAGAATGTCAAAGGTCGCATCGGGGGAGGCTGCCTTCAGGGCGTCTTCGCTGAACTTCGAGCTGCTGCCAGCGTTGCTGTTCACCACGACGACATAGTGCGGCTGTGGGGCTGCGTCGGTTGAAACTGACGGCGGCGCTGGCTGGGGCGAATCGGCGGGACCGGTCGCGGTGGATGACACAATGGCGAGCCCTGTCGTCAGATCTGGCGTATCGAGGGAGCGTTGTGCGGAAAGCGACATCGGGTCGGGATCCTCTCGAGCCGCCGCCTGTCAGCCGATTCGGCTCACCCCAGCGGCCAAAGCGCCCGGAATACGAGCGCTGCTTCAGAGGAATGCCTCAGGTGGGCGGAGGTTCCGAAGAGCGGAAAGCTGGATGAGCGATGGGGAATCACTGACAACGGCGAGTGGCGTCGGATGCCGCCGGGATATGTTTCCTGTCCGCGAGATTGCGCGCGAGTGATCCAGGAGTTCTCTGACGCAACTATTCAACGTCTGCCTGGCAGAGTTCGCGTCGAGGCGACACGGATTGACCGGCATCAGGCGCAGGGTGAATGTGCGCGCGAGCGGCTGGCACAAGCCGCAAGGGAGAGAGCATGCGCAAGTGGACAGTGGCCGCGCTGGCGGCGGTTTCGGTTGTGGCGCTGGGCATGGGATCGCTCGTGCCGGGCGCGCTGGCGCAACAGCAGCAATCAGGTCAGGCGGCGGCGCGCGGAAGCGCCTCCAACCCGCTGGCGGAGGGCGCGACGGAAGTTTTCGCCCCCATGCGCGATGGGGTTAAGCTGGCGGGCAATCTCTACCTGCCGAAGGGCAAAGGCCCCTTCCCGTGCATCGTGACGCGCACGCCGTATGGCAAGGATGAGATGTACAAGGATCCGCGTGGGGCCGAGGGCTACACTGCGGCAGGGTATGCCTATCTGGTGCAGGACACGCGCGGGAAGGGGCATTCGGAAGGTTTCTATCAGGCCTTCGTCAACGACCGCGACGATGGCTATGACACCATTGAGTGGATGGCGAAGCAGAGCTGGTGCACGGGCAAGGTGGGCATCACCGGCCCGTCGGCCATGGGCATCACGGGCAACCTTGCGGCCATCGCCAACCCGCCGCACCTGACGGCGGCGTTCGTAGTGGTGGCGCCGACATCGCTGAAGAATGCGAGCTTCATCGGCGGCGCGTTCAAGCAGAAGGATTCGGGCGACTGGAGCCGCGACCAGGGCGTCGCCGAGGACGTGATCGCCAAGAATGCCGCGAGCTATCCCGCGAGCGCGGAGTACGCAGCGCTGGATATTCAGCGCAACGCTGAGTTCATCGATATTCCGATCTACAATCTCGGCGGCTGGTACGACATCTTCAACGAGGGGAATGTCCGCAACTTCATGTACCTGCAGCACCATGGCTCCAAGGGCGCGCGGGGCAACCAGAAGCTGGAGATGGGCCCGTTCGGCCATGGCGAGCTGTCGGGCGACACGGAGTATCCGGACAGTGGCGGGCTGCGTGGCAACCCGACCGAGATCCGCTGGTTCGACTACTGGCTCAAGGGCATCGACAACGGCATCATGAATGAGCCGCCGGTGAAGGCGTATATGATGGCGTCGGCGCGCAAGGGCGCGATCAGCCCCAAGAACCGCTGGATGTCGTTCGGCGACTGGCCGCCCGCGCCCTCGACGGTGGATTATTTCCTTGGGCTGGACGGCAAGCTGTCGGTGAAGGCGCCGACAAGCGCGTCTGCGTCGAAGACGTATGCATTCGATCCGAAGAATCCGGTGCAATCGATCGGCGGGGCGAACCTCACCTTCGAGCGCGGACCGATGGACCAGCGTCCGATCGGCAAGCGGGCGGACTATCTGCGCTTCGAGACGCCGGTGCTGGACAAGGATGTGGCGATTGCCGGGCCGGTAAGCGTTGACCTGTGGGCCTCGACCGATGGGCCGGACACGGACTTCATGGTCAAGCTGGTGGACGTTTATCCAGATGGCTACGAAGCTATCGTGCTCGATAGCGCGATCCGTACGCGGTATCGTGACGGACGCGGTATCGATGATATCAAGATGATGATTCCGGGCGCGCCGACAAAGCTGACTATCGACCTTTGGGATACGGCGATCACGTTCGAGAAGGGCCACAAGATCGCGGTGCATGTGACGAGCTCGAACTCGCCGCGCTTCGATACCAACCCCAACACCGGCGCCAATCCGGGGCCGGGCGTGAAGACGCGGGTGGCGAAGAACACGATCTACATGGATGCGGATCATCCGAGTGCAGTTAAGCTGCCCATCCTTTTCCAGACGCAATAGGAGATCAGAGTGCGGGAGGCGCGTGCGTTTGACGTGATCGTCTATGGAGCGACCGGGTTTACCGGGCGGCTCGTGGCGGAGCACATGCTGGCGAAGTACGGCGTCGGCAAGGATGTGCGGTGGGCCATGGCGGGGCGTAGCAAGGCCAAGCTGGAGACTGTGCGCAACGAGATCGGCGCGCCGGCGGAGTTGCCGCTAGTGATCGCGGATGCCGGCGATCCGGCTTCCATTGCGACGATGGCCAAGTCGACAAAGGCGATCATCACGACGGTGGGGCCGTATCAGCTCTATGGCGAGCCGATGGTGGCGGCGTGCGTCGAGGCGGGGACAGACTATGTCGATCTCTGCGGCGAGCCGGCGTGGATGGCGGCGATGATCGCCAAGTACGATGCCAAGGCGAAGGCTTCGGGCGCGCGGATCGTGTTCTCGTGCGGGTTCGACTCGATCCCGTTCGATCTCGGCGTCACCTATCTGCAGGCAGAAGCGAAGGCGCGGCTGGGTGTGCCGCTGAGGCGTGTGCGCGGACGTGTGCGCAAGATGAAGGGCGGCTTCTCGGGCGGCACGATCGCGAGCCTGATGGAGACGCTGGAATCCTCGCAACGTGATCCATCGATCCTGAAGACGCTGGCGGATCCGTTTGCGCTAACCCCCGGTTTTAAAGGGCCGGCGCAGCCTTCCGGCGAGACGGTCGAGCGTGACGATACGGCTGGGCAATGGGCGGCGCCGTTCGTGATGGCGACGATCAACACCAAGAATGTGCATCGCTCGAACCATCTGCTGGGACGCGCCTGGGGCGATGATTTTGTCTACGACGAGATGATGCTCACGGGCGATGGTCCCGACGGCGAGAAGCGCGCCAAGGGCGTGCGGCGTGCGGGCAATATCCAGAATGCGTTGCTGGGATTTGTGCCGACGCGATTGTTGCTGCGCCAGTTCGCTTTGCCGAAACCGGGGCAGGGTCCGTCCAAGGATGAGCGCGAGACGGGGTTCTACGAGGTCGGGTTTTATGGCGAGGCCGCGGACGGTCGTACGCTGCGGGCGAGCGTGAAAGGCGACAAGGATCCGGGGTATGGCTCGACGTCGAAGATGATCTCCGAGAGCGCGCTGTGTCTGGTGCAGGATGTTGGCCGTGACGAGACGCCGGGTGGTGTATGGACGCCGGGCGCGGCGCTGGGGCGGAAGCTGATCGCGCGGCTGGAGGCAAATGCCGGGCTGCGGTTTACGCTCGAGAACTAATGGGTCGAACTGATCAGTCGCAGCGCACGTAAGTGATCGCCTCGCCATTACGGTCGTAGGTGAGCGTCGTCTTGGCGGGATTTAGCGCGAGCGTGTGCGCCTCGCGGTTGGTTGTACCTTCGGAAGTGTGGTCGACCTCCAGAGCGACAGTGCCTTCGAGGTTCGTGTTTGCAGTTACGACGACGGCGCGGCCTTCATGGAAGCGGATGGCGCCCGGTGCGATGGCGATGCGTGTGAGGGCCGGCTCGGCCTTGCAATCCCTTTTATCGACGGCCCAGACATGGCGGAAATCGAGGGGGATCGGGCCGGGCGTGGTCTGGGACGGGGGAAGTGTTTCGCCGGGCGCGGGCGCAGGTTCCGTGACAGCAGGACCGGCTGGCGCCGGCGTTTCGACATAGGGGCCGGGGACCGCCTGTTCCACAGCCTGTTCTGGCGCTGGGTCGCCGCACGCTGAGAGTGTCACGAGGGCGGCGCAGAGGGAGATCACGGTGCGATGCATGCTCGCGTAACGGCGAGATGAGCGCGAGGTTCCCCCAAAACGACGGCGGCAACTCTCCGTTGTGGAAAGTCGCCGCCGCCTACTCAACACTACACTACTAACTCTACGCTGCCCCCCGCCACGGGCCTAACTCTTACACGCGGGCCATGGCGGCCGGGTTGGGCCGCCTCGGAGATCAGGGTCCGCTCTGTGTGGTGACGAAGGTGGCCGAGTTGCCGATGGCTGAAGCCGAGCCGACGATCATGCCTGCGCCGTTGGTTGTGATGGATCCGGTCGAGAGCATGTTGCCCGCGTTGGTCTGGCTGACCGATGCGCCGAGCGAGGCGTCGCCACACTTCGAGCAGACATAGCCGGTGAAGCCATTGCCGATGGCGGTGGAGGCGAGCACGACGTCGCCGTGATCCGTGGAGGCGCCGCTGAACTGCGCGTTGGCTTCGACGCCGCCCGTGTTGATCTGCGCGACATCGAGAACCATGTCGGAGCCGACATTGGTGGCAAGTGTGCTGTTGCCGACGCCGTAGGACGAGACGCTGGCCGTGCCGGACCAGCCGCCAAGCGTAACGCGCGTGTCTGCCTTCACATCGGTGGCCGATGTCTGCCGGCCGCGAATGTCGGCATAGCCCCACTGGTTGGCGATCGAGGCGGAGTTGGCGGCGGCGGTGGCGGCGGCTGTGACGTCCCAGGCGCGATATTGATAAACGTCCGTGATGGCTTCCGACGCAGGCCCCCAGGACTGCTGGTCGTACCTGGCGTTGACCGTCGAGGTGGTGGAGGCGGAGCTCCAGGCGTTCACGGCCGAGGAGGCGCCGGCGACGGTGCGGCCGGAGCAGCAGGCGTCGACATCAGTGACGGCCCGGACGGAGTTCGTCGCGAATTGCTGAACGTCGCCATCCAGGTCGCCATGGTCGGCGGCGGTGGCCAGGTTGTTTGATGCGGCGCTGGAGGCGGCCGAGATGGTGCGTGCGTTGCCGGACTGCACGGTGGTGCGGGCGTTCACGTCGCCACCACGCGCCGACTGATAGGATTTCAACTTCAGGTCGCCATCAACCATCTGGGCCTGAGCGGAGTTTGCCTGCGCGGTCGAGAGCGCGATGGCACCGATGACCTTGCCGGTGCGCAGCGTCGCCGTTGAGGACGTCGAGCCCGTAATCTTTTGGGCGCTGTTGGCGTCGAGGCCGCCGGTGATACTCGCGCCGGAGACTGAGTTGCCGGCGGCGGTGGCGACGGCGCTGGCCGTGTGCGCGTCGGCCTGTGAGGCGACGTTGATGTCAGCGACGACGTCGCCCCACTGAATCTGGCCGTTGAGGGCAGTCGAGGTCTGGGCCAGAGCCGGCGTGGCGAGCACGAAGGCGAGGCTGGCGGTGGCTGCAAGACGGGTGATGAGCGTCATGATGGGGTCTCTTCCGAACCGTCGCGTTACGATTTACGGCCGCGCAGCGTTGCTTTGACACCTTCATCACGGTTGGCGTTCCAGCGGTTCGGATCGGCGCGTTCGCCGCCGTCAGTCGCCAGCGTGCCGTCGCGCTGGGCGATGGCCGAGCCGGTGATGGATTGTGCGGTGTTCATGCCGGAAGCGTCCTCCGCAAGCGCGGCGCACGGATCAGCGTTGGCGACGCCGTAGAGGTTGGCGGTCATCTCGAGAACTGCGCGCTCGATCGTTGAGCGCACCGCGAGCTGGATCGGCTCCATGGCGCGTTCGCCGACGCCGATGTCGAACACGTTGCCGTTGGCGAAGTCGAAAATGCCGGCGGAGATTTCGCGGCCGATGATCTGCTTCTGGTAGGAGATGACATCCTCGACCACGAGAGTCTTGGTGTTCACGAGGCGCAGGTCGACGCCGACATTGATGACGAACAGCTTGAAGCCGGCATGGCCCTTCATGTCAGCCGCATCGAGGTCGCCGACGAAAGCGTCAGCGCCGAGCGAACGGATGTTCGAGTTGAGTTCAGTGATGCCGCCCACGAAATAGTAGTCCGAGCCCGGGATTTCGCCGGCGAGGATCTGGCGGAAGTCGGAGTCGCCCTGCGGGCCGCCGTCAGCGCCGATGAGTTTGTTGTTGGCGTATTTCAGCTCGAGTTCGGAAACCGACGTGTCGAAACGTTCGACCAGTTTCGCGCCAGCTTTCGAGAAGGCGGACATCGCCATCAGGGATGCGCCCTGCGTGACCTTGCGGCCGCCTTCAACGTCTTCCTTGCCCGTGTAGTCGAGCACGCGGCCGACGGCGATGCGCGGCGCGGGCTTGTTCGTCGCGCGTGCGTAGTTGGCCATGCAGACCAGCGCCGTCGAATAGGGCGTAGGGTTGGCGGTGACCGGCGCGCTGCCGATCGGGCTGGCGTACAGTCCCTGATCGTTGGCGAACGGCGTCACGCAGCCGGTGAGGGCGAGCATGCTGGCGGCCGCCGCGGCGAGTTTGATGCGCAGGTTCATGGCAGGTCGAGCTTTCCGTTCAGGACGGTCGTTTGGTCGCCGTTGTTGATCTGGGTGGAGTTGACGATGACGGTGTTCCAGCTGCCCTGTGTGATCACGTTGAGCTGGTTGCCGATGGCCTGGCCTGACGAATAGCCAGCGCCAGCGGTCGCCTGCGACCACCCACCGGCCGAGCCGGATGAGGTGGAGAGGCTGGATTGGTCCATGCCGGTCATGATGCGGCCATCGAGGATGACGCGATTGCCCGAGGCGTCGCGCGTGTTTGCGTCGAATGCCGCCTGCTCCTGGCCGTAGCCGTAGCCATAGGGCCGTTCGAACTCGCCGGAGACCTGTGCGGCCGGGCTCGATGTCTGGGCGAATGCCGGGAAGGAGAGCAGGGTGATGGCGGCGCCGATCAGCAGCGCGCCGGAAACGGCGCCCATCGCTGCGGAGACGAGCACTCCGGGGCCTTTGCGTTTGAAGGACATCGTCAGATGCATCCCACGAGTTGAGTTGAACCCGAGGTTTGCAACCGGTGTGCCAGACACCCGCCATCAGGGATTGGCGCTCGCCCGATCAGGGAAAGGTCGGCGAAGTTCCCAAGAACACGCACAAAATACGCATTCGCCGCGAGTCTTGTTTCGGGTTGGCACACAATCCGCTCGCAACGCGAATCCGATGAAGGTGCTGCTGGCCTAGAAGCGGAGTTCGCGTGGATGGGCCGACTGACGCGCGGCTGTTTGCGCTTGATCGGGATGGTTAGTCGCTCGCGTGGCCTTTCACAGTGGAGGCCGGGCCAGCGCAATCGCAGCAATTCGTGGCTGCGGATCGAATCCCCAGTTGCAACCTGCGGCAGCCTGCCGCACCCTTTCGAGCTCCACGCAGGCACAACAGGGAGGCCGGCATGTTTCTGGAGCAAATCGTCAAGGAAAAGGGTGCGCAGGTCTATTCGGTGCCGGAGTCGGCGACGCTGAAGGAGTGCGCGGAGCTGCTGGAGCAACGCAAGGTTGGCGCACTGGTGATTCTGAACGAGGCGGGCGGGCTGATCGGGGTGATTTCAGAGCGCGATATCGTCAAGAACATCGCGAAGATCGGCGCTGCAGCGCTTTCGGCGACGGTCGGGCAGGTCATGACGCGTCAGGTTCTGACTGCGCGACCGCGCGATACGGTCGAATCGGCCATGAGCCGGATGACGGACCGGCGAATCCGACACCTGCCGGTGCTGGAAGGCGGAAGAATGATCGGTGTGGTGTCGATTGGCGACCTCGTGAAATGGCGCCTGGCCGAGGTCGATGCCGAGGTCGAGGCCATCCGGTCGTATATTCAGCCCTGATTTTCGGGGCCCCGTCCCGCAATTCGGCATCGACTAACAGCCAAGTAGGCCCGTCGATGGCGATTATTCTGGCCAGCCAGCAGCGCAATTTCTCGGCCGAGCGGGGAAGGGGAGCGAAGAATCGGCGATTCAGCGTGGCGACTCCCAGCCAAACGGCTCGCTGCGACCAGATGATGGGGGCTCCTGAAAAACAGCGCCTGCGGCGTCTTGGCGGCCTAATTTACGGGGTTTCCCAAGCGTCCGCGAAGGGCTCTCAGGGCATGGCGTTGCGGACGGCTGATCAGAGATTGTCCAAAAAGCCTTCATAAAATGACGCCGGCGCCTGCTCCGCGATCAACTCATGCCCGCAATTCCCTGAATCCACCGTTCTGCTGGCAGGCGAGCCTGTCCTGTGGAAAACCCCTGGTTTCGTAATTTTCGACCAAAAACCGCTTGCGTGGCGAATAGGTGGAGCGTATATCGCCTCCTCCCGCCGACCACAGTTGGTTGTTCGCGGGCCCCGCAATGGGCCCGAGGAAACCTTCGTCGGCTCTTTTCTGAGGTTTTTCGGTCTCCTTCGGGTCGCTGAAAAAAGTTCAAAAAAGGCGGTTGACGGGAAAGAGGACTGGGTCTTATACCCCGCCCTCTCGCAAACGGGGCCGGCCACTGAGTGGCCAGAACGGATGCGGCGGATAGCCGGGTGAAAGCCCATTTATCTGCGAGATGTTTGACATTGTGAGTGGAAGAGAAACGCGGGCGGCGGTGTTGCTTGCAGGGTTCTCAAACAGGCTTCGGCTTGAATGAAACCCAATAATCGACATCGACGGTTTGCGTTTATCTAAGGAAAGCCAGTTTATACGGGCCCAACGTGAGTTGGGTTCATGTGAACGGGTTTCCCGTCAAATATACGCAAATGCTTTGCAGCGACCGCATCCATTACGGATGAGGTTTCGTCGGGATCGGACCTCAACTTGAGAGTTTGATTCTGGCTCAGAACGAACGCTGGCGGCAGGCTTAACACATGCAAGTCGAACGCCCCGCAAGGGGAGTGGCAGACGGGTGAGTAACGCGTGGGAACGTGCCCTTCGCTTCGGAATAGCCCCGGGAAACTGGGAGTAATACCGGATACGCCGTATTGGGAAAGATTTATCGGCGAAGGATCGGCCCGCGTTAGATTAGCTAGTTGGCGGTGTAATGGACCACCAAGGCTACGATCTATAGCTGGTCTGAGAGGATGATCAGCCACACTGGGACTGAGACACGGCCCAGACT
>JBBATZ010000065.1:0-21253 GCA_040398425.1 Hyphomonadaceae bacterium | reverse complement strand
CGCCGATGCCGGCGCCGGCGCCCACTACCAGCAAAACGGGTTTGGTCATGGTCTTGTCCCTGGTCGAGATCGCTTGTCATTGTGAACTGTGCAGTCCAGAATGCAAGCATGGCGCGACCCATTGGATTCGATCGCTCGAAAGCTGTAAACAGGGCGCTCGTTCTGTTCTGGCGTCAGGGCTATCAGGCCACGTCGCTGGTAGATCTGTTGTCGGCGATGGGCATCAGTCGCAGCAGCTTCTATGCCGCGTTCATCGACAAGCGTGGTCTCTTCATCGAGTGTCTTGATCGGTTTTCAGGGCGCACCCTGGAGATGCTGGAGCGCTCTCGTGCGGAGATGCCGCCAGTCGACGCCTTGCAGAGCTTCTTCGAAGGCAACTTGCTTGGCGCGCGCAGCGCAAAAGGGCACTGGGGCTGCATGCTGGTGAACACGGTGCTCGAGATGGCCGGTGTCGATGACGAGCTCGCCGCACGCGCCAGCCAACACCTGGGTGTGATTCAGCGCTTCTTTCAGGCTTGCCTGGAGGACGCCGGCGCGACGCCGTCGCGCGCTGAAGACCTGGCCGCAATGCTGATGCTGGTCAACGAGGGCATACGTGTGTCCAGCCGCCGCCGCCTGCCCGACGCGCAACACATGCGGCCGATCGCCACCACTTTCCAGATGATCCGGAGCGCCATCTCATGACCGCTCCGGCAGATCTGCCGCCCAGGCAGTTCATCAATACCGATCCCAGGGCGATCCTGTTTGGTCGCCAGCGGGAACTCTGTCGAACCCGGGCCAACCAATCCGAGATTACGGTTGGAGGCCTGCATTTCATCCAGGAAGACTTCGTCACAGCTATTAGTCAGACCGTGGCGACCTGGCTCTCCAAGCTTTCCGGAAGGACTTGAACATGCCCGATGTTCCTGTGTACGCCGTCGTCAACCTGACCGTCACCGACGCCGCGGTCTACCGCCAGTACGAGAAGGGCTTCTTCCCGTTACTTCAGAAATATGGCGGGGAGTTCGTCACTTTCGACGACGCGGCCTTCACGCTGGAGGGTACGTCGCCGCGAACGGGCCGCATGATCATCTTCAGGTTTCCGTCTGAAGCACAGGCCCGCGCCTGGTATGCCGATCCCGAGTACCAGATGCTGTCTACCCATCGTCGCGCCGGCACGCAGCTGGAGTTTCTGACGATGGTGCGGGGGCTGCCGCCTCGCTAAGAGCATTGACCCGTATCCCCTTGCCAGTCCTGACCCGGAGATGACTCCATGAAGACCCGCATCACTGAACTGTTCGGTATCGAGCACCCCATCATCCAGGGCGGCATGCACTATGTCGGCTTCGCCGAACTTGCAGCCGCTGTCAGCAATGCGGGCGGGCTAGGCGTCATCACCGGTCTGACGCAGAAGACACCTGCGCTACTGGCCGAGGAAATCGCCAAGTGCCGCACCCTGACCAGAAAGCCGTTCGGGGTGAACCTCACCTTCCTGCCCACCGTGAGCAGCCCCGACTACCCGGGTTACATTCGTTCCATCATTGATGGCGGGGTGAAAGCGGTGGAGACTGCCGGCAACAATCCGCAGAAGTGGCTGCCGATGCTTCACGAGGCTGGCGTGAAGGTGATCCACAAGTGCACCAGCGTTCGCCACTCGCTCAAGGCGCAGGCTATCGGCTGCGACGCGGTCAGCGTCGATGGCTTTGAGTGCGGCGGCCATCCGGGCGAGGATGACATTCCAAATTTCATCCTGCTGCCGCGCGCGGCCGATGAATTGAAGATCCCTTTTGTGGCCAGCGGCGGCATGGCCGACGGGCGCAGCCTGGTGGCCGCGCTGGCGCTGGGCGCCGAGGGCATGAACATGGGTACACGCTTCATCGCCACCAAAGAGGCGCCGGTGCACCAGAATGTGAAGGACGCCATCGTCGCCGCCAGCGAGCTGGATACGCGCCTGGTGATGCGCCCGCTTCGCAACACCGAGCGCGTGCTGAAGAACGCGGCCGTCGAACGCCTGATCGAGAAGGAGAGGGCGCTGGGTCCCAACCTCAAGTTCGAGGACATCATCGATGAGGTCGCAGGCGTCTATCCGAAGATCATGCTGGAGGGGACCATGGACGCCGGAGCTTGGAGCTGCGGCATGGTGGCTGGCCTGATTCATGATGTGCCCACGGTCAAAGAACTGATCGACCGCATCATGGCTGAGGCCAACGCTCTCATTGCTACGCGTCTGGCGCGCTTCGCAACGGCTTGAGCGCGGATGCACTGGCAGCAGGGTGCCGACAGTCGTCCGATAGCCGGTCTCTCGCCGCGGCATGACTTCTGGTGTCCCTGCTCCACGTAAAGTGTGCGCGGATTCGACGTTCCGCTACTCGGTCTCTGGGGTTGGGGCTGCTGCGGTTGTTCCGCACGTCTGGACCCCGTCTTGGCGAGTGCGGCACCCTGACCTGGTCCTGCTGGAGATCCCGGGTATCCGGCTTGAGGCGTTGGCTTGCCAAGTCCGATTTCGACCGGAGTTTTGATCTGGTGACTCGCCCGCGTGCAGCTGGAAAATGCCTCTGCTTGCTCAACCTCACTGCATCCACCTACTCTCTGAGCACAACCGACCTCGCTGACACACAGCCTCGTCGATCTGCCGCAATGGAAGATACAGATATGTCCGTACCCAGCGTTCGAAGCTTCGATGGTTCCCCCGAAGGATCCATAATCACACCCATGGGCGCGTCCGCCCACAGGCTTCTGGTTGATCACTCTGAGCGGCTTGCCCAAAAGCTCTACGCCCCATCGCCGGGGGTCTGGTGCTTTGTCGGAAACGGTCTGTCCAACCAAACCTTCATCGAAGGGCCCGAGGGCGTCATCGCGATTGATACGGGGGAGTCGGTTGAGGAGATGCGGGCGGCTCTCCGGCAACTTGCCACGGTCTGCGACAGACCCGTCGTGGCGGTGATGTACACTCATTTCCACTATGTCGGCGGAACACGGGCAGTTCTTCAAGCATTCGGCGCCGACATTCCCATTTACGCTCATGATCGTGTCGTGGCCAACCTCAGGCGCACCTCAGACGATATTGCGCCGATGTATGGACGCGGACTTGTCGAACAGTTTGGTCTTGCGCTCCCTGCGACGGGACTGGACTCGATGCCCAACGTAGGGCTCGGGCTGACGTTCCGCCTAGCCGAGCATGCGCCACATACGCCTGGTTTCGTGCCTCCAACGATCACCACGAACCGACCGACGGAATGGCGGATCGCGGGCCTCGATGTCCAGGTCACGCCTGCTCCATCCGACGCGGACGATTCCGTGACGATCTGGTTTCCTGCCCTCAAGACAGCGGTTCAAAATCTCGTTTGGCCTGCGCTCTTCAATATCTTCCCGATCCGCGGCGAAGAATACCGGGATCCCCGCGTCTTGTTACGAGGTCTCGACGATCTTCTCGCTTTAGGGGCTCAACACGTTCTAAGTACGCATGGGCCGCCAATTTCCGGCGCCACCGAGATCGTGACGCGAGTGCGCGCGTATCGCGACGCGATTCAGTTTCTTTGGGATCAGACTGTCCGCGGCATGAACAGGGGTTGGACAGCGGACGAGCTGGCCGCCCGCGTGCGATTGCCTCAAACTTGCGATGCGGACTACATCACGGCCGAACGCTATGGGGTGGCGGAGCATCATGTTCGTCAGATCCACAACGGCCTCAAAGGCTGGTTCGACGGTGATCCAGCCAGACTTTTTCCACTTGAGCCGGCCGAGCGCGCATCGCGGCTTATCGAAGGGTTTGGGGGGCGCTCCGTGGTCCGCACGCAAGCAACGGCGGCGCTACAGAAAGACGATCTGCGCTGGGCAATCGAACTCGCCTCCTGGTTGGTGGCCGCGCCGGCAACCAACGCCGACGAGCTGCAGACCGATCGAAATCTCCTCGCGGGCACCCTGCGTATCGTAGGTCAGCGCACGCCGGCAGCCAACATCCGCAGCTGGGTCCTCACCAGGGCGCGTGATCTTGAAGGTGTCGGCTCTCTCGATCGCTACCGCAAACATCGGTTTCGGCGCGATTCCATCCTCGCAGATCCGGCCGGGTCTGTCGCGACACTCCGGGTCATGCTTGATCCCCATCGCGCCGACGACCTCGACGTCCATGTTCGCTTCGATTTCGGGAGTGATCGAGAATGTGGCCTCCATGTCCGCAATCAGGTAGCGGTTCCGACGGATGGCTCGACGGCATCGATATCCCTGCGGGTCGACCCCGAGCTATGGGCAGAGTTCCTCGCCGGTAAAAAGCCGCTCGACGACCTCTTGACCGACAAGCGTTCTACCGCCGTCGGGAACAAGGAAGGTCTGAGGGCAATGCTGGCCTGTTTCGACATCTAGGCCTTTCAGCAAACAGCTAACGAATTTGGCGAAAGCAGTCACGGATTTCTCTGACGAACCCCTCGGGCTGTTCCCAGGCTGCGAAGTGTCCGCCTCGCTCTGCCTCCCTCCAGTGGATGATGTTGCTCATGACGCGCTCGGCCCAGCGTCGCGAAGGACGGAAAATCTCCCGGGGGTAGATCGTGACCCCGGTCGGGATGTCGAGCTTTGTTGTCTTGAAGCTGTCAAAACTCTCCCAGTAAAGCCGCGCTGAGGAAGCCGCTGTCCCGGGCAGCCAGTAAAGCATGATGTTGTCGAGCATTTCATCGCGGCTCAGTACGTCTTCAGGCTGACCGCGATGATCGGTCCAGGCCCACATCTTCTCATAGATCCAGGCGGCCTGACCGACCGGCGAGTCCGCAAGTCCATAGGCCAGCGTTTGCGGCCGCGTGGATTGAAGCGTCGAGTACCCCATGCCGCTGTCGCGGTGCTGCGCCAGCGCTGCAACCGCCGCCTGTTCGGCTGGCGTCATCTCGTTCAGCTGTTCCCCACGCGGGTAGACCAGCGGCATGTTCACGTGGATTGCAGCCAGAGCGCCGGGGCGAGCAACGCCGAGGGCGGACGTGACCGCCGATCCCCAATCACCCCCCTGGGCGACCCAACGGGAATAACCCAGCCGGGACATCAGTTCGATCCAGGCGCGGGCAATGCGCGCTACACCCCAGCCTGTTCCCACCGGTTTTTCCGAGAACCCGAACCCGGGCAGAGATGGCGCGATGACGTCAAATGCGTCGCTCGCCGAGCCGCCGTACGCGGGCGGATCCGTCAACGGCCCGATAACCTTCATGAACTCTGCAACGGAGCCCGGCCAGCCGTGTGTAATGAGAAGCGGCAGGGCCTTGGGATGTGGGGAGCGCACGTGAAGGTAGTGGATGTTCAGGCCATCGATGTGAGTCGTGAACTGACCTAGCGCATTCAGTTTCGCCTCGAACCGCCGCCAGTCATACCCGCTCCGCCAGTAGGCGCAGAGAGCCTGTACGTTTGCCAGTGGCGCTCCCTGCGACCAGTCCTCGACGGTCTCGCGGTCCGGCCAGCGCGTGCGTTCGATGCGATCCTTCAGATCATTCAAAGTTTTGTCTTCGATCGCGACACGAAATGCCTTGGTCGTGCTGGTCATATGCGCCTCGTCCAATTCTGCCTCGCGGAAGATAGACGCAATCTGCGCCTTGAGACCAAGCCGGTTGACACTCCCGGCCAGAAAATCCCGCGGTAAGCCACCTATGTTGTGGACCAATCGGTCGGATGCCCCGGTGTTGGCCCGGGTGCTGTCAGACTTCCGCTGGCAGGTCTCTCATGTGCAGGGCAGGGCGTGGCAAGTGGGACCGCGAGAGACGAGTTTTGGTCTGATCGACAGGCGACCCACACTAACGTTCCTTGAAAAAATCACTTCCAGGCGGGAGCATCCCAAATCGCGGCTGCTCGACATTGGATTGCTGGCGTTCCGGCAATTCATTCCAGGCCGGCCATGCGCCATGCACACAGATCCGACATTGCGCCAGCATGGCATTCAGGTCAGCGGCGTTGAACCACAGTGCTCCTCGAAGATGGTTCTTTTCATTATCGGACGCGCCATAACCCCGTGAGGCGCTTGAGCTCCTGAGGATTGCGGGCCGACCTGAGCAGAATGGAGCCTTAGACGGGCGACTGTCGGCGGACAGCCGTCTTTTATGTCGTGTTCGGTCGTGCTCTAAATACGCTCCTTTCCACACAGGCTTGCAAGACTGATAATGACCAATACGCCGAACTCAGTTGTCGCCCGCAGCGTTCCCGCAAAAAACCTGTCGCCGCCGACCACGGTGAGCCCGGAGCTTCAGGCCTCCATGTCTCAGATGGCGGCGGCGTCCGCCGGCGCATGGGCTACCTCCGCCTGGGTTCCAGGGACGCCGGCGGAATGGAAGGCGATCATCGCGCATCTCGATGGCCAGGTTCTCGCCACGCTTCCTTTCGTCGCCAGTCTTTTTCCGCACACGATGGTCAGGCGCGAGATCGCCGGGGTCACAGTTCGCGAGGTCACGCCAGCTCGTCTTGATCCGGCGAAGGAAAACCTCCTCCTCGTTCACTTTCATGGGGGCGGTTATGCTCTCAACGGAGGGGAGGCGAGCACGATCGAGGCGGTGATCGCGGCTCATCATTGCGGACTGCGCGTCATCTCTGTCGATTATCGCATGCCGCCCGATCATCCTTTCCCGGCCGCTGTCGAGGATGCCGTCAATGTGTGGCGTGCGCTGACCGCCGAGCGTCCTTCAACTGCGATGGGCGCGTTCGGTACTTCTGCTGGCGGCGGACTGACGTTGGCGATGACACTCCAACTCCGCGAGCTTGGCCTTCCTCTTCCCGCCGCCCTGGGAGCAGGCACGCCGTGGACAGATCTGACGGGATCCAGCGACAGCTATCAGGTAAACGCGGGGGTCGATGGCGTCTTCACCAGCTTTGACGGGTTCGCAGCCGGTATGGCGGCTCTCTACGCAGGAGACACGCCGCTCAGTCATCCCCTGGTCTCCCCTGTCCACGCCGACTTCAAGGGGTTTCCGCCGACCCTCTTCATCACCGGCACGCGCGATATCCTGATCAGCGATACGGTACGAACCTATCGGTCGATGAAGCGCGCCGGAGTGAGGGTTCAGCTGGAGGTCCACGAGGCGATGAGCCATGCCGAATACATCTACGCCTTCACGAGCCCGGAGTCGGCGGAGGCCTTCCAAGATCTGGCGCGGTTCTTCGATGCCCATCTCGCCGGCTGACGCAAGAGGCTACCAAAGGATCTGTCCTCATCACGGGGATTTCACGTGTTCGGCTCCGTGCGCCCCATGGCAGATGCGGACAGACTTCGCGGAGAGCTGGGGTCGGGGTGCTGTCAGGCTAACGCCAACCAGTCTCTGCAAAGGCCGTGGCCATTGGCGTTCGGGAAGCCCCAATGACTCGATTTCCCTGCGAGCGGCGCCGCTTCTCGCAGGCGGTTATTCTGCACGCAGTCTGGCTCTATTTCCGCTTCATGCCCAGCCTGAGTGATGCTGAAGAGATCCTCGCTCATCGCGGCATCGATGTGAGCTACGAGACGATCCGATATTGGACAACGAAGTTCGGTCCAAAGAGCGCTGCCAACCTTCGTCGTCGCAAACTTCCGCTAACCCCGCGTTGGCATCTCGACGAGATGGTCTCAACGATCGCTGGCGAGCGTGTGTGGATCTGGCGCACCGTCGATGACGAGGACGAGGTGATGGACATGATCGTGCAGAAGCAGCGCAGCGATCTTACAGCCGCTTGTTTGTTGCGGCGGTTGTTGAAAAATCAGAACGTCGAACCGCAGCGGATCGTCACCGACGAACACCGCTCCTGGGGTGCTGCGCTCGAGCGACCGGGTCTCAGCGAACCTCATCATCTTGGCCGATTGCGGCACAATACCCGCACAAAGAGTTCGCATCTTACAATTCGGCGACGAGACTGGAAGATGCAGGGGTTCAAAAAAGCGGCAATCAGCGTGGCGCTTCCTGGAGGCGCATGCCGCGATCTGCAACACGTTCGATTTGCAGCGCCTCATGATCAGCCGGCCGGCGCTCCTGGTCTTCCGGGCACGGTCGGACGCTGTTCGGGCGAGGGCGGTCGCTTAAGCGGAATCCTGCGCCTTGTCCGGGGTTCTGGCTGTAGGAGGTATCCTGACAGAACCGGCGCGAGCGTCGTTGCGAAACAGACGCTCGCATCCGACGCGGTCAGCGGCCCCGGTGCGCACCGAGCCGGCCAAAGACCGCGTCATTGACCGCTTTTCGCGCCGGCGATACCGTCGCGTACGGATAAACAGGTAGTTTCGAATTTCTATTCCCCACCCCCCCGAATTAGAGACAGCAATAAATTCCAACCAGATACTCGACCAGTATCTGGAGGCGCTCGATCTAAAACGACAGCGAGCAGATTTCTCCTTCCTGCGCGAGATCGTCCACCGTCACGTTGCGCGACTGGCCTTTTGCAGCGTAGGGCCACGACTTGGTGACGCACTGCCGCTGGACGTCGCCTCGTTGCACGATCGCATCGTGGTACGGTGCCGCGGTGGATACTGCTTCGAGCACAATGGATTGTTGTACGAGATGCTCGAAGCGCTGGGCTTCGAAGTCACGCTCTATCTTGCCCGCGTGGTTTATGACCGGGACATTCATCCGGGGCTGACACACCGGATTACGCTGGTCCATCTCGACGGCGAACGGTATCTGGTGGATGTCGGCTTCGGGCCATTGGGTCCGGACTTGCCGGTGGGACTGTCCCTGGTGTCAGTGGCACGTGGGGAGCGCGTATTTCGCGTGGCCGAGCCCCGGGCCGGTGAGTTCCACCTGCAGACACTGAAAGACGGTGCGTTCTTCTCGCTCTACCGTTTCGAGCTTGCCCGTTACGGGCAGGCCGACTGCGAACTCGGGCACTTCTACTCCCACCGGCATCCGGCAGCGGTGTTTGTGAACAACCTCGTAGCGTCCCGTATCCTTGATGGCGAAATACGCTCGCTGCGCAACCGCGAGTACTGGGTCATCACGCCGACGGGCGAGCAACGGCGCACGATCAGCGACGGGGCCGGACTGCAGAGACTCCTCGCTACGGAATTCGACATCGAGATCAGCGCAGAAGAGAGCCTGTTGTTGTTCCAGCAGTCCCCGTGACGGTACTGTTAGGTTAGCGCCATAACTCAACGCTCAACGAAAAAACGGGTCATTGGAAGGGCGAGCCGGTCCTGAAAAGACGTCAGGTTTCTTTGGTGGCATCACGCGCTTTTGCAGCGCTGCGCCGATTGAGGAATTGAGCTGATAACTCCGAACGTAGACCTGCCCCCGGCTCCTTCCCGTTTACCCGGTGTGGCAGGGTAAGGATGACAGTTTCAAAAGCCGATCACGGTTTTCACGCAGATCCAGACCGGAGCGGACAGAAGCGCCCGATGGCTTGCCCGCAAGGCCCACCCACAACGCCGCATTGAAAGCGTCCGTATCAAGTCGGTCCTCCAAATCGAAGTTCTGGCCCGACATCGCCGCCTGCCAGTAGGCGGCGTCACGCAGGACGCATGCGCTACCAACGTCGGCCCGTTCCTGGCCGGCAGGCCAGGAAATCGGCAGTTGCGTTTGCCGCAATACCTCAGACGGCCGCGCGTCATAGGACCAGTCTTTCTGTTTCAGATCGAAGGCTTCCGACATCGGCACTGCCAGGGCGTCATTGATTCCAAGGGGCTCCAGGCCGAGTACCGCACCGATGGTCCGCAGCATGCTGACGGTCGTGTATCGCTCCGAGACAACCGCCTTGTGCTTCACATAGGGTCCGACAATGTAAGCGAGGCTTCGGCGAGCATCGACATGGTCGGCGCCATTCTGGGCATCGTCTTCGATGACAAAGACCAGTGTTGAGTCCCTCACGCCACTATGCGCGATACGGTCGATGATCATGCCCAGGGCATAGTCGTTGTCGGCCATCTGGGTTTCGACCGAGTTCACGCCATCGATTGCCTTGTCAAAGCTGCCGAAGTGGTCGTGGCTGATACGCACGAGAGACAAGTTCGGAACGGAGTTGGTGGCGTCCTGATCGCCGAATTCCCGCATCCATTCCCTGACCCGCCAATAGTCAGGGAATTTCTGGTCATAACCGCGGAAGTAAGGATCGCTACGGCTCTGCAGAGCTTGATCGGCAGCGACATAGACAACCTGCTTGTCCTTGAACGGCTCGCGGGCGAGCGGCACTCCGCCCGGCCCATCCTGATAGATGAAGTCGTTTGCAAAGCCATAATTTCGGACCGTGAGACCCGCACGGATGGCTGCGTTCCAGAGGAAGCCCTGTCCTTCAAGTTTATCCTCGTCCTCGTCAGCGACATCAGCATCGGGCGACGTCAGGTGCCGCGTGCCAGGAAGAAGATCGAGATCCTCCGGCACTGCCGGATTGACGGCGCGGCGCTCGGGAATTGACAGCGCCATATTGATATTGCGGCTCGTACCTTCCGCTTCGTAGGAAAGGCCGCGATCAGAATAGTCGACCGGCGCAGTTTTTTCGAGAAGGTCAGTCGAGCGCGCTGCCGTCGACCATGTCCATCCGGTGCTCGATTGCTCGCCGCTGTTGAGGAAATTGTCGAAGGTCACGAAGTTGCGGGCAAGATCGTGGTGGTTAGGCGTCAGTCGCTCGCCCAGTATCGCCAAAGAGGGATCGCCGTTTCCAACCTCGAGGTCGCCAAGGACCTGATCATATGTGCGGTTTTCCTTGACGACGAACACGACGTGTTTGATGCGTTTGCGGAGTTCCACCATCACCTTTTCGGCTTCTGCGCGCTTGGCTGCGTTGCTCACGCCTGTATTGTCCGAGACCTGAACGGTAAGCGAATTCAACTCAGCCGCCGTCGGCGCACGGAAGGAAAGCAGGCCGGCCTTTTCCAGCTGAAAAATATACTGATTGGAACTGCCACAGGCGTTGGGCTGAGAATGCTCAACGGCCATACGGGGGCCGCAGCCTTCAGGGTTGGCGCCGGGAGGGCTCTTGCGATTAGCGACGAAAATCCTGCGCCCGTCACGAACGGAGGCAACTGCACTCGGATACCAGCCGGTAGGTATCAGGCCTTCAATCTCACCGTCGGTCGGATCCACGACAGCCAAAGCATTAACTCCGCCTAGCGTGACGAGCAGCTTGCCGCTTGCTCCAAGGCCGAGATTGTTGACGTTGAGGCCTTTGCCCTTGATCTCACCTTCGGGGGCATCGGGCAGGCGAAGGCGCGGCTCGGATACAATGGTATCGTTCTGTGTGTCTATGATCGCGATGCGGTCCGCGTTGTCCTCGGACGCAAACAACCGCTTTGATTTTGGATCAATCAAAAGCGCCGTCGGCTCGCCAACAGTTTTGATACGCTTTGCGACAGTGATCGTTGCTCCACGAACATCAAGCGCAACAATTTCCCGGTCCCGAGCCGCGCTCACATATGCGCGACCATCATCTCGCCAGACAATTGCAAACGGATACTCCCCGCCAGGAATGCCAATGTCTTTTTTGTCGATCTTGCCCGGACGCAAGTCGCGTTCGGCAATCACCTTTCGCAGCTTGATGTCAATCAGGCTCACGCTGTCATTGTAATAATTGGCTACCAGCAGTCTTTTTCCATCCGGACTGACCGCGAGCCCGGCGGCCTGCGGCTTCACGTCGGCGCCGACCCCGCTCGCATGCCCCAGAGCGATCGGTGATCCATCTGCCACGTAACCTTTGGCGCCTCGCTTGAAAGCATGGACAACATCGTCGACGCCGCCTGCGACGTAAAAGCCGGTGCCATCACTGCGCCACGCGACGCCCGAGAACGTGTTGGGGATTGCCAGAGTTTGCTTAAGGGCCGCGCCTGTCGCGTCGACTGCGTAGACAAACACATACTGTTGCGACTGGACGACGTCGCGGTTTCCGTCGGCGGCATTGAAGCGATTGAAGCCGCTCGTCAGCAGCAGCATCTCACGGCCATTCGGGCTAACAAGAAGTGCTGCGGCCCCGTCGGCGACGTAGTTGGGGTTTGGTCCGTAGTTCGTCTTTAGCAATTGGAATTTGGCATCAGGCGCCGCAGTTGGCGTGATTGCCTGACCTGTCGGAAGCAACTGCCGGTCGAAAGTTACGCCCTGCGCCATCGCGCCGATGCTGGTTACCCCCACTGCCAAAAGCGCGGCAGTGGCGGCAATGAAAAAGGACCGTTTCGTCATCTTGGCCTCCCGCAGCACTCAATCACGGATATGCAGAAAACCATCGTCCGTTGAAGCGAAGGTTTAGTGACAGATTTGCCGACATAAGTGCACACGGCGCTGCGCTCGATTGGACCGGCATAAAGTCTAGCAATACCAATGGCAGCTCTGTCTTTCGTCTAGCCGCAAAAGCGGAGGACGCGTTTTTGGTATGCTCGACAATCAATGTTCTGCTATCCAATTTCCAGCGTTCCGAGCAGCCTGTCGTTGATTGGATCGCGAGCGACCGGTCTGGTGGGTTGGTTGACAGGCGCGGTTCCGGTAGCCGGTGTCTCGTCTGACGACAGATATGCGCGCTTCTCCGTGATCACCGAGTTCGCGCTGCCCGCCCGGCAAATTGGTTTCCAATACCTCTCCTACCGCCGTTCCATATCAAACCGCGAGGCGGCAACTCACAGGCTTTGATCCTGCGGATGGTTATGAACGCATCAACGCAGTAATGCTGCCCCTTTGGTCCGCTCCCTGATCGCCCCCCACCGAGTGGTCCAAGTCTGTTGCTATTTCATCATCAACTCTGACGTTAGTCAGGGCATGGCCGGCGGAGCGCTTGCGCAACGCGGCACCGGCCATGTCCCGGCTAGCGTCGGCTAGAACACTTCCGGAGCAGGCGCACGATATCCGGGCGAGGCGTGAGACCGCACTGCGTTGAAGTGCCGACGCCAGGCCTCGATGATCACGCGAGCCTCAGCGGGAGAGTAGAAGATCCCGCCATTGAGAAGTTCATCGCGCAGTCTTGTATTGAAGCTCTCGACGAAGCCATTCTCCCATGGACTGCCTGGTGCGATGTAGGCGGTCTTGGCGCCCACTGCGGCGATCCATTCCTGCACCGCCGCCGTGATAAACTCGGGCCCGTGGTCTAAACGGATGTGCTCGGGCACGCCGCGCGTGATGAACAGACTGGCCAGCACGGCGATGACATCGATCGACTTCAGCTTTCGTTCAATGCGGACGGCGATGCATTCATGCGATGAACTCATCGACGACATTGAGCATGCGAACTTCCTCCCCTCATGCGTGCGCTCTTCGACGAATTCGTAAGACCAGACATGGTTGCGGCGCTCCGCCCGGAGGCGGATGCACGATCCATCGTTGAGCCATAAACGGCCGCGTTATGGCCGCTTCTGAAGGACCTCCAGTCCCTCCTGCCGCCAGATACGTTCGACCCGCTTGTCGTTCACAACCCAGCCAGCCGTCGATCGCAGCAGCGCTGCAACCTTCCGATGACCGTAGCGGCCGTACTGCCTGGCCAGCTCGACGATGTCGGCGGTCTGCCGTTCTTCGTCATCATGGCCCCGCGGCCGCTTGCGCTGCGTTGAGCGGTGTTGCCCGAGCCCCCGGCAAACTCGGCGCATGGGGCAATTTCAGCTCCGACCTGACATGGTCGATGCGGGCGCGGCGACGCGCGGGGCTTGGAATTTTCCTTGGGCAGCCTCCGACAAGATCAGCTTGTCCAAGGTCATATCCGAGACCGCCTGGCGCGGCCGCTGGTTCTCCAACTCGCGATCGTTGGCTACGCCGCCCTTCGGCTCATCCGCTTGACCTGATCGGCCTTCAGGCCGCCGAACTCTGGACGCCATCGGTGGTAAGTGACGTCCGTGATACCGATCGACCGCACCGGGTCGACCACCGGCTGGCCCTGCGAGACCAGCACATTGACCTGCCGAAGCTTCGCAACGATCTCCTCCGGCTTGTAACGCTTGCTTGCCATCCGCTTCATCCATCCTGTCCGAAGACATACCTAAGGGCGGACCACTTCAAAGGGGGCGGACCAGACCGGTCAGTTGATGGCCCCGACTGGTTATGATGTATGGGCGGGCCTACCTGCGGCCTCGTCTCTGGTGATACGGGGCCGAGGCCGTGTAGTTTATAACCTTACCTGCGAGATATCTCATGAAAGCCCTTTCCGCCGCGGCCCTGATGATGCTCGCTGGTGCGTGCGCAACTGACAATACGGTCGTGTCCGTAGTTCCTGCTACCCGCGAAACGAAGGGCATGGGCGCCGATGGAGATGCGGCGGATGATCCCGCGATATGGGTCAATCCGAACGATGCTGCAAAGAGCCTGATCCTTGGCACCAACAAGGATCAGGGCCTCTACGTCTACAATCTTGCGGGCGAAGAACTGCAGACAATTCCGGTCGGCCTGTCGAACAATGTCGACCTCCGGGGCAATCTAGCCGTGATCAGCAATGATGGCGTCAACGCGCTGAGCTGGTTCCGCGTCGATCCAGTGACGGCGGTGGTGAGCCATGCCGGAGACACGAAGCTCGAGCGGATCGAGCCTTATGGTGTCTGCATTGGCGCGCCAGGCGGGAAGCTGGAGGTAGCGGCGACGTTCAAGGATGGTTCGATCGATATCTGGAACGTGCATGATCAAGGTTCGGGTCCAGTGCACATCGCGGATGTGCGGACGATCAAGCTGGATACCCAGATCGAGGGATGCGTTATCGACGACGAAACCAACCGATTGTTCGTCGGCGAGGAAAACGTCGGCCTATGGGCTGTCGATCTTGCGACAGGCGTGAAGACACAAGTCGACACGGTGGCGAGCGGCACGGGCCTTGTGGCCGACGTTGAGGGCGTCACGCTTTACGTGAGCAAGGACGGGGCTGGGTATGTCATCGTATCTGCTCAGTCGGCCAACCGCTTCGTCGTTTACGACCGCAAGCCGCCGCATGCGCTAGTCGGCGTAATCGGCATCAGACCCAGCACTGACGGCAAGGTCGATGGCGTCAGCCACACAGACGGTCTGGATGTTTCGTCGGCAGCATTCCCCGAGTTTCCTGAGGGACTCCTCGTGACCCAGGACGACGCCAATCCGGTCTCGGAAGTTGATCAGAATTTCAAGATCATCGACTGGCGCGAGGTTATAAAGGTCCTGAAACCGAAATAGTGGGTCGCCGTAAAGCGTCCTAAACGGTGCCACCAGTCGTCCGATAGGTGGTCTATCGAACTGAGAGCAGAGCATGCGCGGCAGGCTATTGGGAAGAAGTCAGGGACGCCTGCCTGCCTTGCGGTCTTCCGCTAGCCGGTCTCTGGAAACCATTTGGGAGAGATTGAGAGCCGACAAAATGCGGTCTGTTTTGTTCTAGCGGTGCAGGGTTCCACCAGTGGCTATCTCTGTGTCGGCGCAGCCCGATCCAGACTTCGCGACGGGCCAGTGCAATGATCGATCACGCCGAGAGCTGCCGAGGCTCGCCGCTTAATTTCGCCATGACACCTGCAATGTCGAAGGCCTTGCGGATCGCCGGATGCCTGCGCCGCTCGCTGCGACAGGCGATGTAGCCCGTGATTTTCGCTGCCGGGGTCCGCAGATCAAGCGGGAGACGCAGAAGTCTCGCATCCGGCGGGCATTCACGCGCGAACATGAAGGTGATCCCGATACCTTGTGCCACCGCCTCTCGGATCATCTCGCGCGTGTGGAACTCCATGACCCGGCCGGTCGCCACGTCTGCGGCTTCAAGCACGCGGTTCATGGTGGCGCGGGTACGCGATGTTGGCTCCCTTACCAGAAGGATCTGTTCTGCTAGGCAGTTCAGTTCGAAGCGTCCCTCGTTCGGTACGCGCCAACCTGCCGGAACGACCGCTATCAGTTCGTCTTCATAGAAGGGTTGGTAAGTGTATTCGTTGTCGCCTATAGGCTCGCAAACGATTGCTATGTCGACGGAGGCCGCCATAAGCAGCTCATTCGTCTCTCCAGCATTGGCGATGGTCACCTTGAAGGCAAGGTTTGGAGACTGTTGCTGGTACGTCGCGATGAGATCGGCCGCGAAGGGTGGAGAATCGGTACCGATCCGGATCAGGCCGCCGTCCTCCGGCGGAGTGTCTCCCAGCAGCGCCTCGATGTCGTCCGACACCTCGAACAGCTGTCGCGCACGTTCAAAAAGCACCTGGCCGGCAGATGTAAGTTCAAGCGGGGGGCGCGTCCCCTCGATCAGCTTGACCTGGTAGCGGTCTTCCATCGCCTTGACCTGCTTTGACAGGGTCGGCTGTGATACGCCGAGGCGCTTTGCTGCGCGGGTTACGCTGCGGTCGCTAGCGACCGCATAGAACGCGCGCAAGTGCTGAAAATTCAGGGCCATCACACATATCCCAACCCCGGAAAGGTATCTGGCCTGTGTGACGAATTTTCTGCAGATACGCGCCGTCTATCGACGCTATGGCACAAATGAATTCGCCACTGCAGGCGGTTCATGCAACCCCGAGGCAAGGGAGTCGATCCATGAAGCACGAATTCGATGTCGTCGTTGTTGGCCAGGGAATCGTTGGCCTGGCGCACGCCTTTGCCGCCGCCCGAGCCGGGAAATCTGTTGCAGTGGTGGACCGGCACGCCAGAGCACTGGGCGCCAGCATCCGAAATTTCGGATTTGTGACTGTGACCGGCCAGGCGCGCGGGGAGATGTGGTCGCTGGCGATGCGGGCGCGCGACATCTGGGCCAGCGTGGCGCCGCAAGCCGCCATCGATGTGCTCCAGACGGGCCTCCACGTCTTCGCTCATCGCAATGAGGCCGTCGATGTGCTTGCCGAGTTCATGCAAACTGAAATGGGCGAACGGTGCGAACTTGTGACCGACAAGGGGTGGCGAGCCGCCAACCCGCATCTTGACGTTGCGCCCTTCGAACTTGCGTTGCAAAGCCCGCACGAGCTGAGGATAGAGGCGCGTGAGGCCATTCCGAAACTGCGGTCATGGTTGAAGCAGGCGCAAGGCGTGCGCTTCCTCGAACCGGCGGACGTGATCGGCTGCGATACTGGCAACATTGAAACCACGCGCGGCGGGCTTCGCGCCGATGCCGTGTTCGTGTGTCCGGGTGATGATCTCAACGGACTTTTTCCCGATGTGATGACGCGCCATCTTGTGACACGCTGCAAGCTCCACATGCTGCGGCTTGCCGCGCCCGGCGTCAGGCTGCCAGCGCCCGTCATGGCTGATCTCAGCCTCGTGCGGTACGAGGGGTATAGCCATCTCCCGTCCGCCGCCGCCCTTCGCAGCCGGCTTGAAGCCGAGCGGGCCGATCTGCTGGCGGCAGGTATTCACCTTATCGCAGTGCAGTCTGCGGATGGATCGCTGGTTGTTGGCGACACGCACGAGTACGGCGACGCGCCGACGCCATTCCAGCCTGCAGACAAGGATGCGTTGATGCTTGAGGCGCTGCGCGAAACGCTGCCGGGTCTGCCCGCGACCCCTGTCGAACGCTGGATCGGCGTTTATGCCTCGTCGCCTAGCGCTCCCTGGTTCAGCGAGGAAGTGCGCCCGGGCGTGCACATGACGGTCGTGACCTGCGGTGCGGGCATGTCGACCGCATTTGCAATCGCCGAACGCGTAGTTTCGCGCGCGCTCAATGTGACCTTGTCGGAGGCTGCTTAGACATGAAACTCCAAGCCGCTATTCTCGACTGGGCCGGGACCGTGATCGATTTCGGATCGCGTGCGCCGGTTATTGCGATGGACGGCGTGTTCCGCGGCGAAGGCCTGCCGATTAGCGAGGATCTGATCCGGCGCTACATGGGCATGGCCAAGCGCGAGCATGTGACAGCCATCCTGTCCGAGCCGGAAACAGCCAAACGCTGGATTGAGGTAAAGGGTAGCGTCTGGTCTGAACACGATGTGGACCGCATGATGGTCGCACTCGAACCTGCAATGGCAAACGCGGCAAGCCTCTGTGCGACCCTTATTCCCGGTGCATCGGCGGCGGTCAGCGCGTTGCGGGCGCGCGGCCTCCGGATCGGTTCCACCACCGGCTACACGCGCACGATGATGGCGGACATTCTGACAGCTGCGCGGGACCAGGGCTATGACCCCGACAGTGTCGTGTGCGCCGGCGACACAGCGCAGGGCAGGCCGGCGCCGCTGATGATCTGGAAATGCCTGGTCGAGCTTGGCGTTTGGCCGGCTGCTTCAGTCATTGTCGCCGATGATGCTTCGGTTGGAATCGAAGCGGGCCACCATGCTGGGTGCTGGTGCGTCGGCCTGGCGGGCTCCGGCAACGGGGTGGGGCTGACGGAAGACGCTTTCATGCAACTGTCTCACGACGACCGCAGGACACGTATGGTGCCAGTAGCGGATGCGTTCGTGGAGGCCGGAGCTGATTTCGTGGTCGCTACGATTACTGACTTGCCAGAGGTCGCAGCGGAGATTGAGGCGCGTATGGCCGTCGGCAGCAAGCCCCATGATCGGCCCTGCGACGTCTGGGTGTGACATTGGCCGGGAGGGTTGAGCAATGACAGCGGCGGCGCAGCCTTCCCGGTGGTCTGCGATAGGCGTCACGTTGTGGGGTGGGCTCGCCGCCTTCACTGCCTATTTCTCGATGTATGCCTTTCGAAAACCTTTCACGGCGGGAACCTACGAGTCGGTTCCCGACTGGACGGCGGCGATCGACTTCAAGGTAGCGCTGATCATCGCCCAGGTGGCGGGCTACGCGCTTTCGAAGATCATCGGCGTCAAGGTCGTATCGGAAATGCCGCCGGCCCGCCGCGGAGCGGCTATCCTCGTGCTGATCGTATTTTCCTGGTTGGCGCTCGTCCTTTTTGCGGTCGCGCCTCCGCCGCTCAAGATCGCGGCCCTGTTTCTGAATGGCCTGCCACTTGGGATGATCTGGGGGCTGGTGTTCGGCTACCTCGAAGGCCGCAGGACCAGCGAGATACTGGGCGCGATGCTGTGTGCGAGCTTCATCATAGCATCGGGTATGGTGAAGTCCGTCGCCGTCTGGTTGATGGTCGACGCCGGCGTCAGCGAGACGTGGATGCCCGCCGCCACGGGGGGGCTGTTCTTGCCTGTGCTGGCGGTGTCAGTTTGGGGCCTTCAGCGCATTCCGCCGCCTGACGCTGGCGATATCGCCGCGCGAACCGAACGCCGGCCCATGACCGGCGCCGAACGTGGCGCCTTCTTCGCCGCCTATGCGCCTGGCCTTGTGCTGCTGGTTGCCGCCTACGTGCTTTTCACCGCCTTCCGTGATTTCCGTGACAACTTTGCAGCGGAGATCTGGACGGCACTCGGGCAGGGCAGTGTCTCGTCTGTCTTCACGGCCAGCGAGGCGCCTGTGGCAGTTGCCACGCTCGTGGTGCTGGGAAGTCTCATGCTGGTGCGCGACAACCGCCACGCCCTCATCGCCATGCATGTCGTGTGCACTGCCGGGGCGTTGTTGATCGGCCTGTCAACGTTGGCATTCCAGGCTGGCTGGCTGGACCCCCTTGCGTGGATGATTCTGTCGGGCTCGGGGCTTTACTTCGCCTACACGCCGTTCAACGCGATGCTATTCGATCGCCTTATCGCCGCCACAGGGCAGGTCGCGACCGCCGCCTTCCTGATCTATGTCGCCGATGCTGCGGGTTATGTCGGAAGCGTCGTCCTGATGCTGTATCGAAACCTCGGCGCCGCCGATCTCGACTGGCTCGCCTTCTTCACCACAGGCGCCTATGTCGCCAGTGGAGCCGGTGTCGTGCTGACCGTTGCGTCAGCTGCCTATTTCCTGCGACGCCTCCGCTGAGGCTTGTCTTGAATCTGTCGTGCACTAAGCGTCATACCACGCGATGCGTCTATGCGCTGCATGCAGACAATGAATTGGCCTCGCGCGCCTGACCTGTGGTCCATCATGCATGCGGCGTCGACCGCAGATGATCGGGGAACAGAGGACGCATCATGAAACGCTCACTAATTCTTTCAACAGCGGGGCTTGCCGCACTTGCAGCACCGGCCTTCGCTCAGAATGCGCCAGAAGGTGAGGACGCAAGCCGCGTCGTGATCCTCGCCGAGAGCGTCGCTAGGGCAAACAACGTCGTCGATCAGGAAGATATCGCCAATCTGGCTGGCGCGCAGAACATAATCGACGCCATCAAGCTGGTGCCGGGTGTGCAGTTGCGCGGGGCTGACGCGAACAACAACGATCCCTGGACCTACGCGATCAACATCCGTGGCTTCGAAGTCAACCTGCGCAACGCCAAGATCGGCCAGACGCTAGATGGAGTGCCGCTTTTCAACGCGTCCTACTATCTCGGCGGTGCGCCTGCCCAGAAATACGTGATCAACGAGATGGTCGAAAGCGTACAGGTGAACCAGGGAACGGCTGATGTGGGTTCACCGGCTGCAGCCGCGCTGGGTGGTACGCTCGTCTATACCAGCCGTGATCCTTCTGCGGACCAGGGCGGGATCGTGAAGGGCACGTTTGGCGACTATGGCAGCCAGCGTTTCATGGCTCTCTACGAGACAGGGGAACTGTTCGGCAACACGCGCGGCATGATCGCGGTCTCCGATTTGAAGAGCCACCTATGGCCACACAAGGGCTCGACGCCGGCGGGCATAGAGCAGTTTCACGCTGCCGGAAAACTTGTCAGCGACTTTGGCCCGCTGAGCGTGACCGCGTACGGATCTTATAACGACAGCGATGACGATCCGATCATCGAGTCAACGCGCGCTTTCTTGAACGCAACGAATTTCACGACCGATGCATCCAGCGCAGTTTGGAACCCGAACCAGGCTGCTGCTATCAGTGGCATCGGTGGCAACGAGAACTTTGCAGATGCCTGGGCTGCTGTCCGCGAAAACACGTTCGGCTACCTCAAATTCGACTGGAAGGTGAACGACGCCTTCTCTGCAAGCGCAACGCCGTACATTCAGATCAATGAAGGGATCGGCGAGTTTGCGCCGCCTTACCAGGAGCCGCGCTTCGTCAACACGGCGAATCCGGGTGCGTTGCAACAGGTGATGTATGCCGGCTCGACAATCCGCACCACGCGCGCGAATGCGACCGGGCGGGCTGTACTTCCCTACGCTACCGGAGGCGTCGAGCGCATCTACACGGATCTCACTGGAGCAGTGGTGCGTTCCTCGGAGTGCTTCAACGCTGACAACACGCCACGCTTCGCTGCCGGCGTTGAGGTCTGTCCGCAAGCGCAGTCCTACCGGAACAGCGAATACTATCACCAGCGCAAGGGGTTCGTCGCCAATGGCGAACTGGATCTGGGCGATCACACCATCCGCGGCGGTGTCTGGTATGAGCGGCTCGATCGTGACTTTAGCCGCGCCTGGAAACCCTATCTCGACATTCGTCTCGGTCCCATCACGCTCGACCGCATCTATCGCCGCGATTTCTACCAAAGCTTCAAGACCGACCTAGTCAAGCTGCACATCGCTGATGACTGGCAGGTCACGGACGATTTGCTGATC
>JBBATZ010000064.1:0-21725 GCA_040398425.1 Hyphomonadaceae bacterium | reverse complement strand
TCTAGGCAGGTGCGATAAGCCGGGCGCTGTTGACGATATCTGGCGTGCTGCGAGAACGGCCTCGCCTGCTCAGGGAATTGCAGTCCGTACCGACAACGTGAAGTTTCATGCGCGAGACTGCGCCTGCGGGGTACGGTACACTATCCGCCAGATTTGCTGGACGTTACATGACCGTTACGCCCCCTGAAGCGCCGGAGACTCTCGCTCCCGCAGCCCTTGCGGAGATCTCCCGCGTGCGTGAGTCGGGCGTGCTCGGCGGGTCGGGGCGGCTGCTGGAACTGTTCGAATTCCTGGCCCAGCGCTCGACCGAGGGGAGGCCGCCGAAGGAGGCGGAGATTGCCCTCGCCGTGTTCGGCAAAGCGGGACCGGATTCCATGCGCGATGACCCGGTCGCCCGGGTCTATATCCACCGGCTGCGCAAGCGGCTCGACGATTTCTACCTGCGGCACGGCATGCCGAACGGCGTTCGGCTGGACATTCCCAAAGGCGACTACCGGATTGCCTGCTACCGCGGAGACGCGAAAGATGCGGGGCCCGAGGCCGAGACGCAAAACGAGCCGAAACTCCCGAGCCAGGCGCCGCCACAGCGGAAGATGCGCTGGGGGCTGATTGCCACCGGATTGGCCGTGCTGGCGATCGGTGGGAACATCGCCGCCTGGTCGATGTTCGCCAACCGGCCAGCGGCCGAGTCGAAACAGTTGGCGGAGTCCGGCATGTGGGCCGAGATCGCCAAAAGCAACCGGCCGCTGCTGATCGTGGTCGGCGACTATTACATGTTCGGGGAATACGAGGACCGGACGAAGCTCAAGCGGCTGATCCGGGACTTTGCGATCAACAGCAAGGAAGACCTGGCCAACAGCCAGTGGAGCAACCCGAAGGATTTCGACCGCTATTCGGATGTTGCCCTGCAGTACCTGCCCGCCTCTGCCGCGTTTGCGCTGGCCGATCTTGCGCCACTGATCCCGGAGGGGCGGAAGGTTCAGGTGACACTGTCGTCGAACATGCCGCTCGACCGGATGAAGTCAGATGACATCATCTATGTCGGACTTCTCAGCGGGTTGGGGCCTCTGCGGGACCCGGTGTTCTCGACGTCGCGGTTCGCGCTCGGCAAGAGCTATGACCAGATCATCGATGTAGAGGCGGGTCGCGCCTATAACAGCGAAGCCTTCCTCGCCGCGCCGAGCGACGAAATGTATCGCGACTACGGCTTTTTCTCGAGCTTCGCAGGGCCGACAGGCAATCGCATCGTGATCCTGTCGGGCTCGCGCGACACAGCCGTGATGGGCGTCGCCGAAGCGGTGACGCAGATGGACAGGCTCTCGCGCGTCGAGGAAAAAACGCCGAAGGAAGGCGACTTCGAAGCGCTATTCGAAGTGAAGGGCCAGAAACACATGAACCTCGAAGCGTCGGTTCTGGCGGCCTATCCGATTAACGGTCAGGCGATCTGGACCGGCGAGCGCGCAAACGCGGCAAGTTATCCTGCGAAGTAGGCATGCGGGCGGAATTCCAGCGGCCGGGAGGCCGAGGGGTGCGGGGCACTGGGAGGCTAAGATTGATCGGGCCGATTGCACGCAACCTAACCGCTCATTCCGACGAAAGTCGAAATCCATGAACGGTCATGCCGGAGCGGCAGGCTTGAAGCAGCAGGGCCGGCCAAGGTTTTTCCTCCGCCCGGGTTCCAGACTTTCGTCGTGACGAGCGGGGACAAAGCTGGGATACGCGATCGTCTCGAAAGACGAGGCCGCGGTTCGAAACCTACGCGGCCCGTTCGAAAATTGCAGCGATCCCCTGACCGCCGCCGATGCACATGGTTTCGAGGCCGTAGCGGGCTTCGCGACGCTGCAACTCGTTCATGAGGTTGGCGAGGATGCGGCCGCCGGTGGCGCCGATGGGATGGCCGAGGGAGATGCCGGAGCCGTTTACGTTGAGCTTGTCGGCATCGTTCCAGCCCCAGCCTTTCAGCACGGCAAGAACCTGCGGCGCAAAGGCTTCGTTGAGTTCGACGAGGTCGATGTCTTTCCACGTGAGGCCAGTGCGGGCGAAGAGGCGTTCGACGGCGGGTACAGGACCGATACCCATGCGCGACGGCTCGACGCCGGCGGCGGCCCAACCGACGAACCAACCCATCGGCTCCAAGCCGAGTTCATCGAGTTTGTCTTCGGCAACAACCAGACAGGCGGCGGCGGCGTCGTTCTGTTGCGAGGCGTTACCGGCGGTCACCACTCCGCCCTTTTCGATTGCTTTCAGTGCGCCGAGCGAGGCGGCGGTGGCGTCGCCTCGCACGCCTTCGTCCATCTTGAAGATAACGGGATCGCCCTTTTTCTGCGGTACAGCGACGGAGACGAGTTCGTTGTCGAACTTGCCGGCCTTCCAGGCGGCGGCGGCCCGCTGCTGGCTGCGGGCGGCGTATTCGTCGCACTCTTCGCGGCCGATCTGGTAATCCTTGGCAAGGTTTTCAGCGGTCTCGATCATGCCGGAGATTACGCCGAAACGGGAAACCGGCTGAGACATGACACGGCCGCGCGCGAGGCGGTCGTGCATGGTGACGGAGCCAGAGCGGGCACCGGAGCGCATGTCGGTGGAATAGTACTCAACATTCGTCATGCTCTCGACGCCGCCGGCGACGACGACATCAGCCGCACCGGTCTGCACGAACATGGCCGCGTCGATTATCGACTGGAGGCCGGAGCCGCAGCGACGGTCGAGCTGGTAGCCCGGAACGGAGATGGGGAGATCAGCAGCGAGTGCGGACCAGCGGGCGACGCAGGGGGCTTCGCCAGAGGGATAGCCCTGCGCGAAAACGACATCGTCAATGCGTTCGGGATCGATTTTTGTGCGTTCGACGAGGGCCTTGAGGATCACTGCGCCAAGGTCACCTGCCTGCATCGGGGCGAGCGCGCCCTGAAACTTGCCGACCGCGGTACGGAGCGGGCTGACGATGGCGGCGCGGCGAAGCTTGGTCATGGGCGGGTTCCTTGCAGAAGCGCGGGCAACATAGCGGGGGTTGCGGGGGAGGCAACCGGGGGCGCTTAAAGCCCCAGCACTGCACCCGTGCGCTCGACGAACCAGAATGCCGCCGTGACGCCGATGACGTAGACGGGCGCGCGCCAGCTGTAATCGCCAAGGTGTGCGTTGAGCTTAGCGGGGGCGAGGCGGCGCCAGGCGAACATGATCGTCAGCACGGAGGCGATGAAGGTGAGCTGGCCAGCTTCGACGCCGAGGTTGAAGAACAGAAGGGCGAACGGGGCAGCGTCTTCGGGAATGCCGATCTCGCGCAGGGCGCCAGCGAAGCCGAAGCCGTGCAACAGGCCGAAGGCGAACGAGGCGATCCATGGCATCGTCGCGGTGAGGCTGTTGCGCCATGCTCGCACGCGCATGATCTCGACCGCGACGAACATGATCGAGAGAGCGATGGTCGCCTCGACAGGGGCGCTGGCGAGCTTCACCCAGCCGAAGGTCGTGCCCGCCAGTGTGAGGGAGTGCGCGACGGTGAAGGCTGTGATGGCGGCAAGGAGCCGGTGGAGATTCGGTATGAGCAGGAGCAGCGCAAGGACGAACATCAGGTGGTCGAAGCCGAGCAGGATGTGTTCGACGCCGAGGAAGAAATAGGTGGTCGCGACGTCGGTCCAGCCCTGCGCGGCGGGCAGCGTGACGACGGGGTTGTCGGGTTTGACGCGGAGTGTCTTGTCGGCGCCATCGAGCGGCTCGAAGCGGATTATGGCGTCAGTGAGGGTGTGGGAAAGATTTTCGATCTGGATCGGCTTGCCGACAATGCCGCCGACGCAGGTCGCGCGCCAGCGATCGAGCACGGCGCCGCCGACCTGCGTGCGGCGGGGCTCGCTGGCGTTGGCGCAGTCCTTCGGCTGGATGACGTTGAGGGCGAGGCGCATCTCGCCCTGCGAGGGTGTCTTCCAGAGGAAGTCGTAGGTGTTGGGTTCGACTTCGCGGATCTGCAGGAAGGCCGGGCGGATCTCGTGCGCGGAGGCAATGGGCGCGAGAGCGAGCGCGAGGAGCCAGAGCAGTAGGACGCGGATCACTCGCCGGCCGCTCACTCGCCAACCTCAGGGATGGAGCGCGTCTTCGGGGTCGGGTTGGGCGTGGCCGGGAGGTCCTTCCAAGGTTCGGGCCACTCGATGCGAATGTTGTAGCGCTTTCGCATGCGGGCGTGGAAGGCGTCGCGCGCGTCATTGCGGCGCGCCTCGATCCAGTCCGAGCGGACCTTGTCGATGGTTTCCAGGAGCTGCAGCGCGCGGCCAGGTTCGGTACTGATGACCTGTACCAGGTGCGCGCCGAAGGGCGAGGGAATGGGGCCGAACCAGTCCTTGCCGGTGTGAGCGAAAATGTCCTTCCCAAAGTCCGGGCCGAACTGGGTGGAGATACCCTCCTCCGATGTGAGCGGGAGCGCCGCTGGCAGCATGGAAGTGTCGCCGAGCTTCAGCGGATCTGCGCCGGCGCGCAGCGCGGCGAGGATGGTCGCGGCATCGGCCGGCGTGGCGGGCCCGCGCTTGTCGGCGCTCACCGTCACCTGGCGAATGGCGCGGCGTTCGGGCAGGCGGTAGTCGCCTGCGTGAGCATCCATCCAGGACTGGAGCTCTGCCTGCGTCGCGTCTTCGCTGGCGGCGCCGTCCTCGATCAGGAATTCGAGCTTCTGGCGCATGCGGCGGCGTACGATGGTGTCATCGGCATCGAGGCCCATGGCGACGGCTTCGCGATAGCCGACCTCCTCGCTGACGAAATCATCAACGACGCTGACAAGCTCTTCCCGCGTCGGCGCGCGGCCCGACAGCAGGAGGAAACTCTCGGCGATCTGGTTCACACGGCCCTGCGAAATGACCACCGTCTCGTCCGTGTCGCCGGCATCCGGACCGTGGATCAGCCCGTTGACGATGAACAGGGCGAGACCGATGGCCAGGAAGTGAACCAGCGGCTCACGCACTGCGCGCTTGAGGAACGCGACAACTCCCGACGCCCTGTCCGTCACAGCCTACGAAGCCTTGGTCGGAATGAACCAGATCGGCGAGGTGTAGGCGCGTTCCTGGATCGTCTTCGGCAGGTCGGGATTGGGTTCGATGCCGAGGCGGTTCGCGTCCCATGTCGACCAGCGGCAGGTCGGGTTCTCCAGCACGCGCGCATAATAGAATGCGTTCAGCTTGGGATCGAATTCCGGATCGGACCAGGAGGCGGAGAGTTCGGCGTCGCCCTTGTCTTCCGGATAGACACAGGTCTTCACGTCGATCGTGGCGCCATTGTCCGGGCAGCGTTGCGTCTTGGCGTCGACCTTGCCGCCATCCGAGCACGCGACGTCGAAGACTTTCTCCTGAGCCTTGCCGGACTTGTCGAGCCAGCCCTTTACGACCTGAATGCGTTGCAGCGGGGCGGAGTGCGCATCGCGCATCGCGACGACGAGGAAATCCGGCTTGCCGTCGGCCTTGCCGATGAGATCGCCGCCCATGGATACGCCATTCGCGTAGGCGGTTTTCACGCCTTCATCGTTGGTGAGCGAGGCGCTGCCGATGCCGTAGCCGGCGAAGAAGCGCACTTTCATGCGGGGGCCCGAAGTTGCGTAAGTCTCTTTCCGCTTCAGCGCCGCGTAGATTTCCTCGCGCGTATTCTCCGGCGCCCAGACGCCGGTGAGACCCGACGCACCCCATGTAGAGAAACGGGCGGTGTTGTCGGCGGGCTTGTAGTTGGCCCAGGTCTTCCCTTCTGGCGGCGCGGAGCCGCGGCGTTCGGGTGTTCCGTCCTGGATGCCCACTTTCGACAGGTAGTGATCTTCCTCGTAAGAGCCAGCAGCGTTGTGCGTATCGGACGCTCCAACGAGGCCAAACTTGTACGGGTTGATGCCGACTTTGGATTCGATTTCGAGGCCGTCCTTCATTGCCTTGCGGACATAGCCGCCATCGAACTTCGTGATCGGCGTGGTCGACCCAATATACCACTCCATGATCTCGAAGCCGGCGAACTCGTCGTTCGGCGAGAGCAACGGGTGAGTCTCGGAGGTTCCCTTCACCTGCGTGACTTCGGCAAGCGGTTCGTTGCGCGCCCGCAATTCCGCCCAAGGGCGATCGACAGGCTTTCCGTTCCACATCGTGCGCTCATACATCGTGCCGTCGGAGCCGTTGGAATTGTGCGTGATCGAAAGCGACTCGAAGCCCTGTGCGCGCTGCTGGTCCATCCATTTCCAGAGGTCTTCCGGGTTCTGGGATTCGAGCGCGGTGTAGGGAAGCTCGGGCACGTTGTCGCCCGAGAATATCACGTTGCGGTGCAGGTTGCGGCCATCCGGCGCCGAGGTGAACTCATAGCCGACGAGCGTTGTGAATTTGCCGGGCTCGTAATTGCGCTTCGCTGAATCGATGATGTCGTGCCAGGCGGACTTCACCGTCCGAAGGTCGGCGAACTCCGGCATCCGCTGGCCGGTGCGCAGGGCGTCGCCAAACTTGCGGAAGGCGGTGTTGACCTGCTTCGGATCGGTGGAGAACAGCTCCTTGGCGTAAGGCACGCTGGCGTAGGGATCCCCCGGCGTGTTGATGGCCGGGAGCACGCCAAGATATTCCGAGTGATCCGTGACCGCGAGGAAGTCGAGCGGGCCGGAGTTCATCTTCATGTCGACGCCGGTCGCGTGCTTGATCGTGCCGCCCTTGGCGTAAGCGTAGGCTTCGTCCGGAGAGGCGCGCACGTTGAAGATATAGGCGTCGAAGGAATTCCGGGTGTGGAGGTGAAGATCTCCGAAATAAGCGTTCTTCAGCGGATTGGCGGGCGGGCGCGCTGCCGGCACCGGCGCCTGTTCGGCCTCTGTTGATGCTGCCGGCGTCTGTGGGCCGCAGCCAGTCAGCAGAGCCGCGGCGCAAACCGCTATTGCAAGCCGTTTCATTACTTCCTCCCGCCGATTGCAGTTTTGTTACTGCTTGGTACGTCTTCTACGAGGCTCTGGAGCGTGCGTCCAGACCAGGCGGGGAACAAGCATGCCGGACTATTACCGCGTTATAGGCGGGCTGGGGTCTCCCTACTCCATGAAGATGCGCGCGATCATGCGCTATCGCAGGCTGCCCCATGTCTGGGAGCCGATCGGACCCGACACCGACGCCGTCATGAAGCAGGTGAAGGCCCCTGTGATTCCGGTGATCCAGTATCCGAGCGGCGAATGGCGCAATGATTCGACCCCGATGATTTTCGAGCTCGAAGCGCGCCATGCCAAGCGCAGCATTGTGCCGCTTGATCCCGCCGATCGCTTTTTCGCCTGCCTGCTCGAAGACATGGGTGACGAGTGGGCGACAAAGCTGATGTTTCACTATCGCTGGTTCTACGCGGACGATCAGGAGGCGCTGTCACACTGGTTAGCTTACGACCGCTTTCGCGGCGGCGGCATGGAAACCATCCAGGCGTTCGCGGATCATTTCCGGGCGCGGCAGATCGGGCGGATGGCGCTGGTCGGGTGCACGCCGGGGAATGCGCCGCTGATAGAGGAGACGATGCGCCTGCTGTGCGGAGCGCTGGAAGAGCAGTGCAAGGTTTCACAATTCTGGTTCGGCACGCAGCCCTCGCTGGCCGAGTTCGGCTGGATGGGCCAGTTCTCGCAGCTGGCGGTTGATCCGACGCCGGAACGGCTGATGCGGAAGATTGCACCGCTGACATTCCGCTGGCTGGCACAGATGGACGACCTGTCGGGGCTGGAGGGCGGGTGGCGCAAGCCCGGCGAGGCGCGCGGGCCGATTGTCGAGCAGCTGCTGGCATTTGCGGGACAGGTCTACTTCCCGTTCCTGCTGGCCAACGATAGGGCCGTTGCCGCGGGCAAGGAGACGTTCTCGTTCTCAGCGCTGGGCATGAGCTACGAGCAAGGGGCGTTCAAGTACCAGGTGAAGTGTCTGGAGACGTTGCGGCGCATGTATGCCGGGCTGCCGGAGGGGGCGAAGGCAGAGCTAGGCCCCCTGCTCTCCCGGACCGGTTGCCTTGGCGCTCTTGTTGGCTGATGACGTGGGTTTCCCGCCGCTGCACAGTGGCGGCGGAGGAGCTGATCATGGCGACGACGGAAAGCCATCCTGAAATCCGCGAGGCCGTGCGCAAGCTGTGCGCGCGCTTTCCCGGGCCATACTGGCGCGCGCTGGATCGCGAGCGCGCCTATCCGACAGAATTCGTCAACGCGCTGACCGAGGCGGGGTGGCTGTCGATCCTGATCCCAGAGGAATATGGCGGGGCGGGGCTCGGGATTTCGGCGGCGTGTGCCGTGCTGGAGGAAATTCATCGCTCGGGCGCAAATGGCGCGGCATGTCATGCGCAGATGTACACGATGGGGACGCTGCTGCGTCACGGCAGCGCTGAGCAGAAGGCGCGCTATCTGCCGAAGATCGCGCGTGGAGAGCTGCGGTTGCAGGCGTTTGGCGTGACGGAGCCGACGAGCGGGACGGATACAACACGCATCCAGACGTTCGCGAAGCGGGTTGGCAACAAGTATGTCGTCAACGGATCGAAAATCTGGATCAGCCGCGCCGAACATTCTGATCTGATGGTGTTGCTGTGCCGGACCTCTCCACGCGATGAGACGGGCAAGACGTCGGATGGCATGAGCGTGTTGCTGGTCGACATGCAGGAGGCCAAAGGGAATGGCCTCACCATCAAGCCGGTTCGCACCATGTTGAACCATGCGACGACCGAGCTGTTCTTCGATAATCTGGAAGTGCCCGTGGACAACCTGATCGGACGCGAGGGCGCGGGCTTCAAGTACATTCTGGATGGCATGAATGCCGAGCGCATCCTGATTGCGTCCGAGTGCATCGGCGATGGGCGGTTCTTTGTCGATCGGGCGGCTGCCTACGCGAAGGATCGCAGCGTGTTCGGCGGACCGATCGGCGAGAACCAGGGCGTGCAGTTTCCAATCGCGCGGGCGCATGTGCAGGTGACGGCGGCAAGCCTGATGGTCGATCATGCCGCCCAGCTCTACGACGCGGGGCAGCCGTGTGGCTCAGAGGCCAACATGGCGAAGATGACCGCGTCGGAGGCGAGCTGGTACGCGGCTGATGTCTGCCTGCAGACGCATGGCGGGTTCGGCTTTGCCGAGGAGTATGACATCGAGCGCAAGTTCCGCGAGACGCGGCTTTATCAGGTTGCGCCGATCTCGACCAACCTGATCCTGAGCCATGTGGCGACGCATGTGCTGGGCATGCCGAAGTCGTTCTGAGGTCGGGGGCGTATGATGACCAACTGGCGTTCCATGCTCTTCGTACCCGCGGCCTCGCCGCAGCGCTGGGCCAAGGCGCACGCGCGCGGGGCGGATGCGATCATCGTCGATCTTGAGGATTCCACCGAGGCGGACGCCAAAGCTGCGGCGCGCCTCCAGGCGACTGAGGCGGTGAAGCATCTGACTGCAAATGGCGCGACCGTGACCGTGCGCGTGAACAATGACCAGGCCCTGCTGGCGGATGATCTGGAAGCGGTGGTCAAGCCGGGACTGAGCGCCATTGTGATGCCAAAGGTGGAGACGGCGTCGGCGCTCGACGAGTTGTCGGCCCTGCTCGATGCGCTGGAGTATGAGGCGGGGCTGGAGCGGTTCTCCATAGGCGTTGTGGCGGTTATCGAAAGTCCCCGTGCGCTGGAGCGGATCGTGGCGATTGCGGATGGCCCGCGTCTGATCGGTATTGCCCTCGGCAGCGAGGATTTTTCGCTGGCGCTGGGGCGGCCGCCGACGGCGCTTTCGCTGGATCTCGCGGCCCAGACCGTGGCCTATGCGGCGGCGGCACGCGGAATCATGGGCATCGGGATGGCCACAGGCATTGCGAATTTCACTGAGCTCGACGCTTTTGGCGCCGAAGCGCGGCGCGCTCACGGCATGGGCCTCACCGGCGCAATGTGCATTCACCCCAACCAGGTGGGCGTGCTGAATGCGAGCTTCGGCTACAGCGAAGCGCAAGTGGCGGACGCGCAGGGAATTCTCGCCGCGTGGGACGCTCGGGTTGATGGCGTGGTCTCGCACAATGGCAAGATGATCGACCAGCCCGTGGTGGAGCGCGCACGGCGACTTCTGAAAGCGGCAGGGATCGCGTGAGGCCGATTTCATGAGGATCGGGTATCCCGAGGATGTCCTGCGCGGGATGCGGCCGGGCCAACGCGTCTACTTCCAGGGCGGGCCGGGCGAGTGCGAGACGTTCTACAACCTGCTGCGCGACAATCCCGGTCTCGCGAACGGCGTTGAGCTGTGGTCGTGCCTGATACCGGGGATCAACCAGCTCGATTACGGCGCGCTGCCCGGCGACGTGACGCTGAGGACCTTCATGGCGTCGACGGCGCTGGAGGCGTCCATCGCGACGGGGCGGACGCGGGTGACGCTGATGCCCTATTCCGAGATTGCCGCGCTGATGGCGGCGACTGAGTTCGATGTGGCGGTGCTGCATACCGCGCCGCCTGATCGCGCTGGGAATTGCTCGTTCGGCGTGTCGTGCGACATGGGACCGCTTGTGTGGCCGAATGCGCGCCGGAAGGTCGCTTTCGTCAACAGCCAGATGCCGGCGCTGGAAGACGCAGAGTCAATTCCCGCGGACGCACTCGACCTCGTGGTCGAGATCAATGCGCCGCTGCTGTCGGCCAGGCCAGCCATTGCGCGGAGCAATCCGGCCCTGGCGGAGATCAGCCGGCTTGTCGCTGAGCTGGTGCCAGATGGCGCGACCATCCAGTCTGGCATTGGGGACACACCAGCGGCAGTTATGACCGCGCTGCGGCTGCATCGCGGACTTCGGGTTCACTCGGGCATCATCGGGCCGGAATACAGGCAGCTTTGCGATGCGGGCGTGATTGATCCGAGCGCGGAGAATGTGACCGGCGTCGCGTGGGGCGACGAGGCGTTCTACAAATGGCTGCCGCAATCGGGCTTCCTCTTCCGCTCGGCGCTCGTGACGCACGATCATGCAGCGCTGAGCGCGATTGATGGATTTGTCTCGATCGGATCCGCGCTGGAGGTCGACCTCGACGGCGCACTCAATCTCGAATGGCGAGCTGGGCGACGTATCAGCAGCGTCGGCGGCGCTCCCGACTACATGCGAGGCGCTGCGGCGTCGCGCGGCGGCTTGTCGATTATTGCTCTCCAATCGACTGGCGGCGGAGCCTCGCGCATCGTCCCGAAGCTTGCGACGCCTTCAATTCCAGCGGAGCTCGCGGACATCATCGTCACGGAACATGGCGTCGCGCGGCTGAAAGGCCTTTCGCAGCGCGCACGCGCTGAGGCCATTATCGCTATCGCTGCGCCGGAACATCGTGGCTATCTTTCTCGTCGCTGACCGGGAGGTTTCATCATGTTGACCCGCCGAGCCGCCTTCTTTTCCGCGATGGCCGCAGGTGGCTGCGCCTCAGTGGGGCATACCGGCGAGCCGCTGGACGCGCGGTTCCGAAATCTGGAGACATTCAGTGAGTCGGTGCATTCGGGCGTGGCGTCGGAAGATGGCCAGCTGCGGCTGACGGTGCGGTTGTGCCGCTATCCTGAGTTGGGCCTGGCCTGGGTCTGGATACACGCGCGGACGCCCGACGGGTTCTTCTCCTACGTGGATCATCTGGCGCCGGCGCGTGAGCCAGCGCCTGTGTCGGTCGGGCGCATCTACGCGGATGACGCGCAGTCGCTGGTTTTCGAGCGGCTGGGCGCCGTGGACAAGCCGACATCAGCGCGCATCACAGGCACATGCCTGGCACGACGGACAACGACTTCTGCCTTTGGCAAAGGCGAGCATCATATGGATGTGTCGATCGCGTTCTCGCCGGAGCGTCTATACTCCGGGCTCAACAAGGGACGCACGGAAGTGTTTGGCCGCTCGCGCGCCGTCGTCACCATAGACGGCAGGCAGACGGTGATCGAAGGACCGGCGCAGTTCCACGAACAAGGGCAGACCACGCAGCGCTTCACGGCTCCCTTCAGCTACATGACACTGTGGGGGTCTGGCGCGGCGACTACGATGCTGATCGCTCCGAAGCGGCGGGACGGTTATCTGCTGGAAGGCGACGCGACGACCGAAGTCACGAGCGTGACCGTGGATCCGCCCGCGCCGGTGCGCCAGCTTCACGTCAAACTGGCGGACGGGCGCGCAATGGACGGCGAGGCAACGCTGGTGCAGGCCTACACCATCCCGATGGTCGGCAATACGTGGCGCGGTCACATGATGAACGTGCAGCTCGGCGGTCGCAGCTATCGCGGCCACATCAATGACTACATCATCGGCGACGGCGTGCCGTACACCGGCTAGTTTGCCGGTGTGAGACTGATCACCCGCTCTGCCACGCGATCGACGGCCTCGCGGCTGAAGGCCAGCGGGACGTAGCTTCCCTCAGCCCAGAGCGGGAAGAGGTCGCGGTAGTGGGCGCTCCAGGGATCGCCCGACTGGCCGGGCGTGTTCATCATCTTTGAATTATCCCAGGCGCCGACATCCATCACCAGTCGCACCGACGCGCCTGCCGTGACGTTGAAGTCGGAGCTGCGATAGGTTTGCGCGCGCGGCGTCGACGCCGAGCCCGGAGTTTGCAGCGGGCCAATGCTCATCTGCGCTTTGAGCTGCGGATCGGCGAGACCAGAGATCGCGGGTTCCCATTTCGCCTGATGCAGACGGCCCCATGACCATTTCATCGGGTCTGGCCCGAGGCGTTGGACGAGTTCGTCTGTCGCCTCTTTCAGGCTGGCGAGGATGAGGTCGTTCCGGGCTTCGAGGGGCTTGGCGCCCAGCCGATTGTCCGGGTTTTCGAGATAGGTGAGCACGGCTTCGAGATGGCCACTACCAACCAGCTCGCGCGCGGCGGCGGGCGTCACCTTCGCGACGAGCGCCTTGCCGAGATACTTATTGGCCCAGACTTCGTAGATCGCGGCGGGAACGCTATCGACGCCTTCGCTGCCATCCCATGAGGTCAGCAGCTTGATGGCATGGTCGACATTGATGTTGATTGTGCCGCCGGGGACATTCCTGATCAGCGCCGCTAGACGCCGGGCCTGCGGGCTTGTGGCGTCGGTCTGGATACGCATCGAGTCCAGCAGGCTAACTTTTGGATCGGCCGCCAGCACTTCCCTGATACGGGTCACGCGCGAGGGATCCGTCCACTCGAACGCCACTTTGCGATCTTCGGCGGGGTAGCCCTTGGGCAGGTTGTATTCGTTCGCGGTGGCGACAAATCCTTCGGCCGGATTGTAGACTGAGGGCAGCATGTCCTTCTTGAAGAAACCGTCCCACTCGTAACGGCCATCGCCGGGAACGGGCATCAGGCCATCCCAGTTCTTGCGAACCGGCGTGCGGCCGGAGGCGGCCCAACCGATATTGCCCTTGGTGTCAGCGTAGACGAGGTTCAGCGGCGGCGCGCCCCACGCAAAGCTGGCAGCCTTGAAGTCGTCCCACGTCTTGGCGTGTGTCAGACGCGACGCGCCGAAATAGCCGGCGACGCCCGGTTCGAACCAGGTGCTGCGCATCGCAAAAGCGTGGTTCTTCGTGGCGTCGGATTTCAGCACCGGCCCGTGGCGCGTGAATTTCAGCGTAACCTCGCGCGGCGCCTCGCCTTTTACTTCGATGGTCTGCATGTCCGCGACCATCTTCTCCCACTTGCCCTTGTACCTGTAAGAGTCCGGGTCGCTGGGCATGGTTTCGTAGACGTAGAGATCTTCCTGATCCATCGCGAAGATCGTGATACCGAAGGCGATGTCGTCGTTATGGCCGAGCGAAACGCCGGGCAGCGCAGGCTCGCCTGCTCCGATGATGTTGAGGCCGGGCGCATTGAGACCGACGACATACCGGAGCGACGGCACGCCAAGCTGGCGATGCGGATCGTTGGCCAGGATGGCGCGGCCGGTCTCAGATTTCGACGGGGACACGACCCAGTTGTTGGAGCCCTCGTTCAGCTGGCGATCCATCAGGTCAGCCAGCTGCTTGTCAGGATCAATGGCGGCGCGTTGCTTCGCGACCAGCGGCTGGAAGTCGACCTGCTGGGTGGCGAGGACATAGTCATCCAGCACGTTCGCCGGCACCTCGCACGGCTTGAGACCAGCGGGCACGACACGTTTGTGCGTCTCGGGATCAAGCTTGCGGCGCAACTCGTCGGCATCGACACCGGCCGCGCAGGCGACACGGGCGCGAGCCACCTCCGACGTCACGTTGGACACGAGCGCGTGGCTGCGGACGCGGAGCACGTCCTGTGGCTGCCATTCCTCCGGCTCGGACTGCATGAGGTTGAATTCCACGGGCAGAGGCTTCTGCCCTGCTTTCACCTCGGCGATGTAGGCGTTGATGCCGGCGGTGAAAGCCTCGACGCTGGTGCGGGCGTCGGGCGAATAGGCATTCCATTCGGCGTTCATGTCGCCGCGGTAAAGAAAGAGCCGCGCGGCGCGATCCTGTTCGACATAGGCGGGGCCAAGCGATTTCGAGAGCAGGCCGAGGCCGCGCTTGCGCCAGAGGTCGATCTGCCAGAGGCGGTCTCGGGCGGCGTTGTAGCCCTGCAGGAAAAAAGCGTCGCGCTGGGAGCCGGCGAATATGTGGGGCACGCCCCAATGGTCGACGATGAGTTCGGCAGGGGCGCTGAGCCCCTTCACAGACCAGCTGTCCCGGATCACGCCGGAGGAGGTCATCCCTTGTGCAAAAGTGGCCACGGCTCCAGCGGATGCGGCCAGCATCGCGAGGCCAGCCATCAGTGTGAACTTTTTCATGCGTGCTCCATCGCCCAACGCGAGGATCAGCCGGGCGGGCAGGCTTGTCAAAGGCCATCGCACCACCCAACAGTCGAATGATGGCAGGCTGGCATTTCTGGATCGACCGGGGCGGCACTTTTACGGACGTCGTGGCGCGCGCGCCCGATGGCAGCGAAGTGGTGCGAAAGTTGCTGTCCGAGAACCCGGGGCAATATGCCGATGCCGCAGTGGAAGCTGTGCGCTCCATTCTGGCAGATCATGGCGGGGGTGAAATCGCCTCCATCCGCATGGGCACGACCGTGGCCACCAATGCACTGCTGGAGCGGAAGGGCGCGCCGACCGTCCTGGTGGTGACGGAAGGCTTCGGCGATCTTCTGGAGATAGGGACGCAGGCGCGACCGGATATCTTTGCGCGCCATATCGAGAAGCCGGATCAGCTACAGACCCACGTGATCGAGGCGCGCGAACGGGTGACGGCGGAAGGCGACGCTCTCGTGCCGTTGGACGAGGCGCAAGTTCGAGCGGATCTGATCGCAGCGCAACAAGACGGAATGACCAGTTGCGCCATCGCTTGCATGCATGGATGGGCGTGGCCGGCGCATGAACAGCGGATTGCCGAAATCGCGCGGGAGGTCGGCTTTGGGCATATATCGGAGAGTTCGGAAGTCTCCGGACTAACCCGCTATGTGCCGCGCACGGACACGACGGTTGCCGACGCGTATCTCTCGCCCGTGCTGGATGCCTATGTGCAGCGGGTGGCGAGCGTGTTTGATGCGTCAACGCGACTGTACTTCATGCAATCAAACGGCGGGCTGACGCCTGCGACCGCATTCCGGGGGCGGGACGCGGTGCTGTCCGGACCGGCGGGTGGCATCATCGGCATGGCGGCGGCAGCGCGGCGCGCGGGTTTCGACAAGGTGCTGGGCTTCGACATGGGTGGGACATCGACGGACGTCTCGCATTATGCGGGCGTGTTCGAGCGAACGAATGACACGGTGGTGGCCGGCGTCAGGCTGACGACGCCGATGTTACAGATTCACACTGTGGCGGCAGGTGGTGGATCGGTTTGCTATTTCGATGGCGCCCGCCTTCGTGTCGGCCCCCAATCGGCAGGCGCGGATCCGGGCCCGGCCTGCTACCGGCGCGGCGGGCCGCTGACCATCACGGATTGCAACGTGTTGCTGGGCCGTGTCCGGCCGGAGTTCTTTCCCGCGATCTTCGGGCCAAAGGGTGACCGGCCGCTGGACGCCAAGATGGTGGGCGAGCGATTTGGCGATCTGTGCTGGCAGATCAAACAGGCGACGGGTTCGGATATCACTCCGCATGAGGCTGCCGAGGGCTTCATCACAATCGCCAATCAGCACATGGCAGAAGCGATCCGCAAGATTTCGATCCAGCGCGGCTATGATCCGCGTAAGTATGCGCTGTGCGCTTTCGGTGGCGCTGGGGGCCAGCATGCCTGCGCCGTGGCCGATGCGGTGGGCGCCCGAAGTGTGCTGCTGCATCCATTGGCGGGCGTCTTGTCTGCCTGGGGCATGGGGCTCGCTGACCTGCGCGCCATGCGTGAGGTTTCCGTCGAGCAGCCGCTGGGTGTCGATCTGTCCACGCAGTCGGAGGCGCTGTCGGCACAGGCACGCGTGGCTCTGCTCGATCGCGGCGTGACGGTGGATGTGACCGAACTGACGGCGTACCTGCGCTATGACGGGGCAGAGGCGTCACTGCCGATTGCCTGGACCGACGCTGACGCGATGAGGGCGGCTTTCGAGGCGGCCCATCAGAGCCGCTTCGGGTTTCTCGATCCGACTCGCGCGATCCTCGTCGCCAAGCTGTCAGCCGAAGCCATCGGGCATGATGCGACGCCGCCGAAGCGGGCGGACGTCTCGCCCGGTGAAGCGCCGAAGCCGATGGCTGCCATCTCCCTTCGATTTGGTGGGCGCGAGCATTCTGCGCAGGTCTACAGGCGCACTGAGTTGCCGGCTGGATTTGCGTTCAGCGGCCCCGCCCTCGTGCTGGAAAACGGCGCGACGACGCTGGTCGAGCCCGGCTGGCGCGGACGCATCAGCGATGACGGTGACCTGATCCTGACGCGCATCGATGCGCCGGAGATGGCAGATGCGATCGGAACACAGGTTGATCCGGTGCTGCTCGAAATCTTCAACAACCGCTTCATGGCGGCGGCCGAAGAGATGGGGCTGGCGCTGCAGACGAGCGCGGCATCCGTAAACATCCGCGAGCGCCTGGATTTTTCGTGTGCAGTGTTCGATGCATCAGGCGATCTGGTGGCGAACGCGCCGCATATCCCGGTGCACCTCGGATCGATGAGCGAGTCGATCCGTACGATTATCTGCGAGCGCGGCGCGGACGGACGCGGGATAAGGCGCGGCGATATCTATATGCTGAACGCGCCGCATGCAGGCGGCACGCATCTTCCGGACATCACGGTGATCGCGCCTGTGATGCTGGACGGGGAAGAGAGGCCGTCATTCTATACTGCCGCGCGCGGCCACCATGCGGACATCGGCGGGATCACGCCCGGTTCAATGCCACCCGATAGCAAGCACATCGAGGATGAGGGCGTGCTGATCGACAACTTCCTGCTGGCGGAGAGCGGCCGGCTGCGTGAGACAGAGACGCGCGCTCTGTTTGCAAGCGGACCTCACCCTGCCCGCGATATCAACCGCAACCTTGCGGACCTGAAGGCGCAGATTGCAGCCTGTCGGCGTGGGGCGGAGGAATTGCTGCGTCTTGTGAAGCATTTTGGGCGCGATGGCGTGGTCGCCTACATGCGCCACGTGCAGGAAAATGCGGGCGAGCATGTGCGGCGCGTGATCGACAAGCTGGCCCCCGGAAGCTTCGAAGCGCCGATGGACAATGGCGCGATCATCCGGGTCGCCATCCGGCCTGACAACGCGGCGCGACGGCTAACCGTTGATTTTACTGGCACGAGCGCGCAGGACGCGGGCAATTTCAACGCGCCGCTGTCGATCGCGCGCGCAGCGGTGCTGTATGTTTTCCGGACGCTGGTAGATGACGCCATTCCCCTCAACGAGGGATGCCTGAAGCCAATCGACATCATCACACCCGAGGGTTGCCTGCTGAACCCGAGGCGAGGGGCGGCGGTGGTTGCTGGGAATGTCGAGACGAGCATGGTGGTGGTCGATGCGCTCTATGGCGCGTTAGGGCGACTGGCGGCCTCGCAGGGCACGATGAACAATTTCACCTTCGGCAATGAACTCTTCCAGTACTACGAGACGATCTGCGGCGGGTCCGGTGCGGGGCCGGGATTTGCAGGAACGTCGGTGGTGCAGACGCATATGACGAACTCGCGACTGACGGATCCGGAGATCATGGAAAGCCGGTATCCAATTCTGATCGAGCGCTTTGCCGTACGTGCTGGCTCGGGCGGTAAGGGACAATGGAATGGCGGCGATGGCGCAGTGCGCATCGTGCGTTTCCGCCAGGCAATGACGGCGGCCATTCTCTCCAACCGCCGCACGACGGCGCCGTTTGGCGTGAGCGGGGGCGAGGAGGGGAAGCCGGGGCGCAATGCCGTTCGGCGCGCCGATGGGGGTGTGGAGGAACTAGGCTCCACCGCACGGACCGCCATGGCCGCAGGGGATGCGTTCATCATCGAGACGCCGGGCGGCGGCGGGTTTGGCAAACGGGATCGCTGATGTTGGTGCTGCTGGGGATAGCCGTCGTGGTTTTCGGCTTTGTGGTGCGGGCCAATCCGCTACTGGTGGTAATGGCGGCGGCGATAACCACCGGGCTCGCCGCTGCCTGGACGCCGCAGGCTGATCTCGTGATCATGTGGCAGGCGAGCGTCGATACTTTGGCGCGGTTCGGCAAGGCATTCAACGAAAACCGCTTCATCAGCCTCGTGTGGATGGTGCTGATCGCGATCGGTCTGCTGGAGCGGTCCGGTCTGCAGGAGCGGGCGCGGATGGTGATTACGCGCATACCGGCGGCGACATCAGCGGGCGTGCTGTGGGTCTATCTGTTGATGCGGCAGGTGTTGTCGGCGCTGGGCCTCACCTCGCTCGGAGGACACGCGCAAATGGTGCGGCCACTTGTGGCGCCGATGGCCGAGGGCGCGGCGGAGGCGAAGCACGGGCCGCTGCCAGATCGTGAGCGCTTCCTCATTCGGAGCCATGCGGCAGCGGTTGATAACATCGGGCTTTTCTTTGGTGAGGACATCTTCATCGCCATCGGATCGATCCTGCTGATGGTGGGATATCTCGAAACCAACGGGATCACGCTTGCGCCGCTGGCGCTCTCGGTTTGGGCGGTCCCGACGGCGATCTGCGCGCTGGCGGTCCATTCAGTGCGGCTGTGGCTGCTGGACCGTCGTCTGAAACGTACGCTGTCGCCGATCGCGGCGGTGGCGACGTGATCCTTCTTTCGCACCTTTATACTCTATCCGGCATTATCTTTGGCGCGTTCGCCGTTCTGTCGGCCATCGATGGGACAAACCCGCGCAGGTTTCGCACGGCGGCGTTCTGGGGACTGGTCGCTGCGAGTTTCCTGTTCGGATCGCTCATCGGCGACCTGGGCAATGGGCTCGTGGCGTTCGGGCTCGTGGCGCTGGCGGCTGTCGGATTGGGACAAGGCAAGGCGCGAACGACGTCGACGGAAGAACGACGGACGAGCGCAGAGAAGCGGGGCAACCTTCTATTTCTGCCGGCACTGATAATTCCGGCGATTGCTTTGATGGGGACGTTGCTGGCGCAGAACACGACTATTGGCGCGGCGATCATGGACCCGAAGCAAGCAACACTGATCTCGCTGATCATTGGCGTGCTGATCGCGCTGGCAATCATCATGGCGTGGTTGAGGCCTCCCCTGCTCGCGCCGCTGCAGGAGGGGCGAAGGCTGATCGACGCCGTGGGCTGGGCCGTGATCCTTCCGCAGATGCTGGCATCGCTGGGTGCCGTGTTCCTCGCAGCAGGCGTCGGGGATCAGGTCGGCAAGCTGTTTGCGGACTACATCCCTCTCGATACGCGGTTTGCTGCGGTGGCGGCGTACTGCATCGGGATGGCGATGTTCACGATCCTGATGGGCAATGCCTTCGCGGCGTTTCCGGTGATGACGGCGGCGGTAGGATTGCCAATCCTGATTCACGGCTTTGGCGGCGATCCCGCTGTGGTGTGCGCGATCGGCATGCTGGCGGGATTCTGCGGGACGCTGATGACGCCGATGGCCGCGAACTTCAACGTTGTGCCAGCCAACCTGCTTGATCTGCCGGACCGAAAGGCTGCACTTAATGGCGTGATCCGCGCGCAGATACCCACGGCGCTGCCAATGCTGGGAGTGAATATCGTGCTGATGTATTTCCTGGCGTTTCACGCATGACAAAGCTTACGCACGACATTGCCGAAAAATTTGCTGTTCTGGCCTTGAACCACGTCAGCCGCGAATACCCTTACAAGATGGATCATGTGCTGACAGGGCCGCAGGATGCCGTAGAGCCCCGCAGCGTGCATCCGATCTTCTTCGGATCGTTCGACTGGCATAGCTGCGTACACGGCTACTGGCTGATGGCGCGGCTGGTGCGGCGGCATCCGGAGATCGGCGCTGCGGCGCAGATCAGGGCGCTGTTCGCCGAACGCTTCACGGCGGCGAATGTGGCGGGTGAGTTGGCGTATCTGGCGCGGCCGATGTCACGCGGGTTCGAGCGGCCCTATGGATGGGGCTGGTTGCTGGCGCTGCAGGCAGAGCTGGAGCTGCATGGCGAGACCGAGCTTGCGGTGGCTGCTGTCCAGTTACGCCCTCTGGCGGAAGGGTTTGCACAGCGCTTTCGGGATTTTCTGCCACTCGCGGACTATCCGGTGCGCACGGGGGTGCATTCATCGACGGCGTTTGCGCTTCGCATGGCGGCGGACTGGGCAGATGCGTTCGATCCGCGCCTGTTCGAGTTGATGCTAGCCAAGGCTATCACCTGGTACGGCGGCGATCGGGATTGCCAGGCATGGGAGCCGTCGCAGGATGATTTTCTCTCGCCCGCGCTGGTCGAGGTGGAGTGCATGCGGCGGATGCTGACTTCAGCACAGTTCCGCGAATGGCTGGGCCGCTTCATGCCGCGGCTGGCGAAAGGCGACCCCACGTCGATCTTCGCGCCGGCACAGGTGAGCGACCGCAGCGATGGCAAGATTGCTCACCTGGATGGGCTCAATCTCTCGCGGGCGTGGTGCTGGCGATCACTGGCGGCAATGCTGGGCGATCATCCGGTGGCGGCACGGGCGTGCGAGGCGGCCGACCGGCATATAGACGCGAGCCTGCCGCATGTCACGGACGACTATATGGGCGAGCACTGGCTGGCGACGTTTGCGCTGCTGGCGCTGGATTTCTGACGCGATTTTATATGCAGTGCTTTGCCTGCCGCTCGCGGATCATCCTATGGGAGCTATCGCGGTCGAGCTGGGAGAGTTCGCCCCGCTTGTCGAGGTCCGTGAAGATGACATCGGCGCGCGCGTAGAGGGGGCACGAGTCCTCGTAGAAACCATTGTCGTCGCACAGGTCGGCCAGCATGGACAGGGTGACGGCTTGCGAGCGAACATTGGCCGCCAGGTTGTTGGATCTACGAACCAGATCGTGGCTGATGTCGACCTGTTGACGCAGCAAGGCTACCCCTTCCTTGAAGCGGCCGGCCATGGCGAGGGCTTGGGCGCGGGCGGCCAGGACGATGTGTTGCGTGCGTTTCGCGCCATCGTCGTCGGGCTGGAATTCCAGAAGGACAGGCACGAGGGCGGAGGCAGCATCCATCTCGACGAGGCCATCCTTCGCGTGACCAATGCCGAGCAGCGTGACGGCGAGCGCCCAGTGCGCCTCGATGGCGACGCGGACGCCGAGCATGTCTTCGGGATGTGCTGTCGCATAGGCGGATGTAATGTCGACCAGACGGCGGTGGGCGCTTTCGGAAGGAGCCGCGCCCTGCCCGTAATAGATGGCCTCGGCCTTTGCGTCCCACGCCCGGGCCAGCAGATATTGCAGGTCGCGCGCATCGGCGGGATCCGGCTTGAGGCTGGCCACGACATCGATGGCGGTCACGTCCACCTGAGTGGTGTAAATTGGGGCGGCCAAGCAGTGTACCAGCTCA
>JBBATZ010000063.1:0-22175 GCA_040398425.1 Hyphomonadaceae bacterium | reverse complement strand
GCCGGTTGAGGGACCGTCTGCAGCAGCAATGACGGCCATTGGCGGACAGAGTGTCCGTCGAACTGGCGTTCAGGCATTTTCGAAATCGATCGAGCAATCGAATTTTACCGTGGTGCGGAGGACGGGTTTGCGGTTGATCCGTTCAACGAAGTCCAATTGCGTTCCCATAAAACCGGTGATATATCGGGGAACGGTTTTGGGAACGATGATCGCTTAAGCCCCGGGCATCGATTGTCGGGGCGAAGGACAGGAAGGCAACTATGCCTCGGAAGCTCAGCAACGCCCTCACTCCACTAACCGTGAAGAACGCCCAGTCTGGTCGTCACGCGGACGGTGGCGGCTTGCACCTGTTGGTCAAGGAGAGCGGTGCGCGCTCCTGGGTCTATCGGTTCATGATCAACGGCAAGTCGCGGGACGTTGGGCTCGGCCCGGCCGGCAAGGACGGGATCTCCCTGGCCACTGCACGTGACGCACGCGATGCGCTTAGGTTGAAGGTGAAGGCAGGCATAGACCCGATCGACGAACGCGACCGGCAGGCAGCTGCGGCGCTGGCGGCCGCTCAGGCGGCCAAGATTGCTGGTGTCACGTTCCAGACCACTGCAGAAACCTACATCACTGCCAACGAGGACGGCTGGCGCAATGACAAGCACCGGCAACAATGGCGCAGCACCTTGGCGGCATACGTCTATCCGGTCATCGGCGATATGCCGGTTTCTGAGATCAGCACCGCGCACGTGCTGACCATCCTTGAACCGATCTGGAAGACGAAAGCTGAAACGGCCGGCCGAGTGCGTGGCCGCATCGAAACAATACTCGATGCAGCAAAGGCGCGTGGCTACCGGGAAGGCGAAAACCCGGCCCGATGGCGCGGGCACATTGCGCAGATCCTGCCAGCGCGCCCGAAGCTGGCGCGGGGGCACCACAAGGCGTTGGCTTTTGACCAGCTGCCGGCCTTCATGGCGAGCTTGCGGCAGCGTGAAGCGGTGGCAGCCCTAGCGCTCGAATTCACGATCCTGACAGCTGCAAGAACCGGCGAGGTGGTTGGCGCCAAGTGGGACGAAGTTGATCTGGAAAGGGGCTTGTGGACCGTTCCGGCCGCCCGAATGAAGGCCGGCCGAGAACATCGCGTCCCCCTGACCTCCCATGCGCTGGCGATACTTGAGAAGACGAAGGAACTGGGAAAACCATGGCTCTTTCCATCCGCGGACGGCGGCAAGCTTTCGTCTATGGCGATGTCCATGCTCTTGCGCCGAATGAAGGCTGATGTGACGGTGCATGGGTTCCGCTCCTGCTTTCGCGACTGGGCCGCCGAATGCACCGGATACCCGCAAGAGGTTGCAGAGATGGCTTTAGCGCACACGATCGAGAACAAGGTGGAGCGGGCGTATCGCCGCGGCGACCTTTTCGACAAACGACTCAGGCTGATGGAAGATTGGGCGACGTATTGCCTGAGTAACAATTTGTCTGGTGAGAATGTAACCCGTCTTCGTACGGCACGTGTAGCCTAGTCTCGCGAGGGGACCCGTTGCGTGACCAGACCCAAAGATACTATTCCGATAAAGTTGTCTCGGCAGCGAGCACAAAATTTGGCGGACTGGTTGAAATCTTACACTCCTCCCGAATTGACCGCTTTGGGAACTGCCGGGATGTCAGCTGAATCGATCGCTTTAAAGAAGGAATCGAGGTTACAAGCAATTCGCGACTTGGTGCAGACTTTAAAAGGCCCGCACCGAGGCAGGCCAAGAAAACCTGTTTCTTTGTACTATTTACCGCGGCCTGGACTTCGTTTGATCGACTCCGGACATGCCGCACTAAACATGCCTACGAAAATTCGCGGGATAGTTCGAATTATATTGCGTGCAAGTAAGGTAAAAAAGGGTCCGAAATTATTAGAGTGTGACCGGAAAAATAATATCTCAAACGGATATTACTCTCCAGAAATGATTCGTCATCATCAATACATTGAGCGCAAAGCACAACGCCAAGCCGAGATGTTCCAAAAGATGTTGCAAGATCCAAGTGGTCCCTTTGCTGAAATTTTAAAACCGACGACGGACAAAGGGGTGATCGCGATGAGGGCCATGATCGGCGCCCACCGCAAGCTCATTTAGCCCTCTTTTCATCACAGACAAAGCGTCCGCACATCAGGTTGAACATCCTCGTACATAGCAGCGAGGTGCTCACATGAAATTTTCCCAGTTCGATAACCCAAAGCTCGGCTACAGCATCCGCGAAGCCTGCCAGGCCTCCAGCTTGGGCCGCACCACTCTCTACGCCCACATCGCTGCCGGGCGCCTCCGTGTGACGAAGGTGGGCGGCCGGACCATCGTTCCCGCAGATGCGCTACACGCACTGATCGCTGGGGAAGTGTAAGCCATGGCGGAAAAACAAAACCCGACCACGCAGGACCGGGTTCTGTGGAGTGGCTTGGTCGGCGCTTCCACTGAATCCATTACCCTAACGGCACATCGTGCTCAACACCTGATTGCTGTTTGCGGCGTCCGCCCAGAGCTTGCGTCGATGGTCGCGGCACTGGTCTTCGGCACAGGTGAACCCCGTGGCTGACCACTATTCTGTGCCCATCGGCAGCCTTGCAAATTTGGAAGCCGAGGCTGCGCTGTTGGGCGCGTTGATGATTGATAACAGGGTCGTTGACCAGGTGAGCGAAATCCTCGCCGTCGCGGACTTCGCGGAGCCACTCTACGGCCGGATCTATGAAGCAGTGCTTCAGCTGACAACGGCAGGCCAGACGGCCAACCCCGTGACCCTAAGGCCGCGCTTCGAACATGACCCAGCCGTCTTGGAGCTGGGCGGCCCAGGTTACCTGGCCACGCTCACTTCCTCTGGTATTGGGCTATTGGCCGCCGACTCATTCGCCCGGCAAATCATCGAACTCGCCCGGCGGCGGCGCCTAATTGCGAAACTGGAGAACGTAACGAGGCAAGCAAGCGATCCCAGCATTCAGATCGGCGATGCTTTGGCAGACATTGCGGCCGCCGCATTATCGATCGAGCTGGCGGACCTCGCCGTGGTTCGCATGGCTGAGCTGGCTGGCCAAGCCGTGCCTCAGGCCAGGTGGATCGTGCCCGGCTGGCTGCCGGTCGGTGCTACCACCCTCCTTGCCGGTGGCGGCGGGACGGGCAAGAGCTTGTTCGTTCAGGGCCTGCTGACAGCCATCAGTCTGGGGCAGTCTTACCTTGGTCTCGAGCCCACAGAGGCCATGCCGGCCCTTTTCGTGAACTGCGAGGACAGTGCAGATGAAATGCACCGTCGCAGCACGTCGATCTGCACTGCCCTGGACTGCTTTCCCCGGGAACTCACCGATATGTTCTGCTTGAGCCGCGCAGGCGCGATGGGCAACGAGCTGGGCACCTTCGGGGAAGATGGACGCTTCCGAGTTTCCGTTTTTTTTCGACAGATCGCCTCTGTGGCCAAGCACAACAGGGTCCGCGTCGTCGCTCTCGACAACATCGGCCACATGTTCACCGGCAATGAGAATGACAGGGCGGAAGTGACCCAGTTCGTCAACCTTAGCACCCAATTGGCGATGGAGATCGACGGTGCCGTGATCCTGCTTGGGCACCCGGCAAAGATCCATGGCAGCCAGTTTAGCGGCTCTACGGCCTGGGAGAATGCAGTCCGCACCCGCTGGTACCTTGAGCGGCCTGACGCAAATAATACGGACCTGCCAGACCGCCGGGTGCTTAAGCTGGGCAAGGCGAACGGGGCGGCGATCGGCAAGACAATCGAGATGGCGTGGAACAACGGCGCCTTCGTCCGCCCCGATGCCATTCCAGTCGACAACAATGGCCGCCTCAGCGTCGAGCACGCTGCGATTGAGGACCGATTCTTAAAGTGCCTCGACCTTTGCACCGCACAGGAGCGCCACGTTTCTGACAGGCCCAAGGCTGGAAATTACGCCCCCAAATTTTTTGCAAGGATGCCCGAAGGTAAGGGCATCCGCGAAAGCCAATACGCAGCTGCAATGGAATGGCTGCTGCGCCAAGATCGGATCGTCTTGCACGCGACGCTAGGATGGAAGGACAGCGGTCGGCGTCACGCGATTGGAATCGCCCGCACGGAATGGGATGGCGGCTTGTGACGAACAATCGATTGCACACGGTTGCGCATCGCACCTACCGCAGGGTACCTAAGTCATTGCAAATACGAGCGCACGGTGTGAATCGCAGAGTCTGCGCACGGTGCACATGGTTCCTGCAAGCCTCTGAAATTGCAGGCGCACGCAATGCGCGCGGTGTGGGCACACAACCCCCCAAACCCCCTGCGAGCGCTTTGCGCGCCCGCTCGCGTTGGCCGCGAGGGGCAGCACGCGCAATCATGACGAAAAAGGGAATGAAAAATGCTGGATACGCCGCTGACCAAGGCCGGGCACTTTGATGACGACGAACGCAAGGCAGCCATCGCCTACATCCTTTCGCGCGTCTGCTGCGGCCGGTCCGTACGGGCTGTTCTGATCGCAGATGCGGGCAATGGTGAAGTGCCGCGGCTGCCAGGTGTGCAAACCTGGTGGCGCTGGGTGGCCGCCGATGCTGCATTGAGCGAGCATCTCGCGCGGGCGCGCGAGGCTGGTATTGAGGCGTTGTTGGATGAGATCATCGATATTGCCGATGATATGGGCGAAGACTCTGCGTCGCGCCGCGTCAGGATCGATGCCCGCATCCGGCTGGCCCAGATGATGAAACCGCGCAAATACGGCCCCAGCATCGATCTCACCTCCAATGGTCAAACGCTGGGCTTGGCCGAGCAGTTGGCAGCCCGGCGCAAGCGGGCCATCGAAGAACGGGATGCGCCCATCAAAATCAGCCAAGTCGCGGTGGGGTGAGCCAGCGCCTCTTGCCATCAGGCCTGACAAAGCGCCAAAAGGATCAGCAAGTTCGCGTCCGGGGCCTTTCATGAATCAACAATCGCTGTCGGCCTTCATCTGGTCTGTCGCCGATCTCCTGCGCGGCGATTACAAGCCGGCTGACTATGGCAAGGTCATTTTGCCCTTTACTGTGCTGCGCCGGCTGGATTGCGTGCTGGCGCCCACCAAGGCCGTGGTGCTTGAGGAGATGAGGCAGCGTGAAGGGCAGGGCCTTAATCCCGATGCCTTCCTGCGCCGCAAATCGGGCACGGGTTTCTACAACAGCTCTCCGATGGAGCTGAAGGGCGTGCTGGGCGATGCAGCCAACGTCGCCATGAATCTCACGGCCTACCTGCAGGGCTTCTCGCCCGAGGTGCGCGACGTGTTCGAACGGTTTGAATTCCACAACCAGGTTGACCGGCTGGACAAGGCCAAACTGCTTTATCTCGTTGCCGAAAAATTCGCCGGCATCGATCTGCACCCCGCCAAGGTGTCGAACATGCAGATGGGCCATGTGTTTGAGGAGCTGATCCGCAAATTTGCCGAAGCCTCCAACGAAACCGCCGGCGATCACTTCACCCCGCGTGAGGTTATCCGCCTGATGGTCAACCTGCTGTTCGTCGAGGATGACGACGCGCTGACCACGCCCGGCATCGTGCGCACCATCTATGATCCCACAGCTGGCACCGGCGGCATGTTGTCGGTCGCCGAAGAGCATCTCACCGCGCAAAACCCCGGCGCGCGGCTCACCATGTTCGGGCAGGAGCTCAACCCGGAATCCTACGCCATCTGCAAGGCGGACATGCTGATCAAGGGCCAGGATGTGACCAACATCGCCTTTGGCAACACGCTGTCGGATGATGGCCATCATGGCCGCCAGTTTGATTACATGCTCGCCAATCCGCCGTTTGGCGTGGAGTGGAAGAAGGTCGAAAAAGACGTTCGCAAGGAGCATGAAACGATGGGCTTTGCGGGCCGTTTCGGCCCCGGCCTGCCGCGCGTCTCGGATGGGTCGCTATTGTTCCTGATGCACATGCTGTCGAAAATGCGGCCCGATGCCCAAGGCGGCTGCCGTTTTGCGATCGTACTCAACGGCTCACCGCTGTTCACCGGCGGCGCCGGCAGCGGCGAAAGCGAGATCCGGCGTTATGTGCTGGAAAATGATCTGGTCGAAGCGATCATCGCGCTGCCCACCGATATGTTCTTCAACACCGGCATCTCCACCTATGTCTGGGTGATTTCCAATCGCAAGCCGGCGCACCGCAAGGGCAAGCTGCAACTGATCGATGGCTCCGGCTTTTGGCAGAAGATGCGAAAGTCGTTGGGCTCCAAGCGCAAGGAGCTGGGCGAAAGCGACATCGCCGCGTTGACCCGCCTGTTCGGCGAGGCGGAAGATGCGCAGATTGCCACGGTGCTCGATACCAACGGCAAGGAAACCGCGCGCGAGATCGTTTGGGACGGGGATACCCCGCCCGCCGCGCCGCCCGGCGGCAAGATCAAGCTGGCGCCGCTGTCGCGCATCATGCCCACCACCGCTTTCGGCTATCGCACCATCACTGTTGAACGCCCGCTGCGTGATGAGGCCGGCGCCATCGTGCTGGGCCAGCGCGGTGCCGCCAAGGGGAAGCCACAGGCGGACAGCAGCTTGCGCGATACCGAAAATGTGCCGCTGGCCGAGGATGTGGCGGCCTATTTCAAGCGTGAAGTGTTACCGCATGCACCCGACGCCTGGATTGACCACGCCAAGACGAAGATCGGCTATGAAATCCCCTTCAACCGCCATTTCTATGTGTTCGAACCGCCGCGGCCGCTGGCTGAGATCGATGCCGAACTGAAGGGCGTGACCGATCGCATCAAGGCGATGATTGAAGGCCTGGCGGCATGATCGGCCAAAATGATGTTGCCTACGGGCAGCCGGGTGCATATACGGGGGTCAACAAAACCCCCCAGGCGACCGGTAGTGATACCGAGCTCAATACCGGGGGGTTTCTTTTTGCCTCCGATCTGGCGTGCTGACGCATGGGGCGAATCTACGACAAACATGCCACCACGGTCGATCAGCAGATGGAACTGCTGCTCGGCCGCGGCATGGCTTGCGCTGATCAGGATCGGATGCGGGCCTTCCTGACCACAGTCGGATACTATCGTCTCAGCGCTTACTGGTTGCCGCTGGAGGTGCTGCCTGCTGCCGGCCAGACGCGCAGCAAGGTCTTTGGCCCGGAGGTTGGTTTCGAACAGGTAATCGACATCTACATCTTCGATCGCAAACTGCGCCTCGCCATGATGGAGGGCATCGAGCGGATCGAAATCGCGGTGCGATCCCGTTGGACCAATCGCATGACGCTGGCATACGGGCCGCATGCGCACATGGATGCCGGCAATTTTGGTTGTCCTATTCGCTATGCCGAACGCCTGGTGAAGCTGGACCGCGAGGTGGGCAACAGCCACGAAGTGATGATCGAACATTATCGCACCACCTATGAGCGGCCCGAATTGCCGCCACTGTGGGCCGTCACGGAAACCATGACGATTGGCAACTTGTCGAAATGGCTGGGCGAAACCAGGGATCCTGCGCTGCAATCGGCCGTTGCCCGCGATCTCGGCCTGCCGGCCCGCGAATTGCTGCTGGGCAGCCTTGAGGTGTTTGCCCTGATCCGCAACATCTGCGCCCACCATGGGCGGCTATGGAACCGCCGCCTGGTCAAGCGCCTGCCGAGCATCAAGCGCTTTCGGGATGATCTCGTGTTCGAGCCTGAGGGCAAGACCGGGCAGCAGCAGCAGGCGAACCTGATCTACAACGCCATCGCCGTGCTGCTCCACCTGCTCCATCACCAGAATACCGACACCGGCTTTCCCCGGCGGCTGCGGGCGCTGGTGGAAACAATCGGTGATCAACAGCGGGCCCTGATGGGTTTTCCCGCCGATTGGCGCACCCGGCCCGTATGGAACCTGCCATGAGTGTGCCTGCTTACCCGGCCTATAGGGATACTGGTGTTCAGTGGCTCCAGGCCATCCCTAATTCCTGGCGAACAGTCCCGTTCTGGTCGCTGTTCCGACGGATCAAACGTGTTGGCCATCAAGGTGAGGAACTCTTATCGGTCTACCGTGACTATGGTGTTATCAGGAAGGCCGACCGCGACGACAACTTCAATAACCCCTCGGAAGACCTCGGCACCTATCAGCTTGTCGAGCCCGGGAACCTGGCCATGAACAAGATGAAGGCGTGGCAGGGTTCGCTGGGTATCTCTCCGCACCGGGGCATCGTGAGTCCAGCCTACTTTGTCTACCAACCGCAAAGTCGGGAGCACCCTGAGTTCCTGCACTATCTGTTACGCTCTCCGCCCTACGCAGCAGGCTTCATGACGGTTTCTAAGGGCATCCGCGTCAACCAGTGGGATATCGATCCAGACTATCTCGACCAAATCCCAGTCTGCCTGCCCTCGTTGGCCGAACAAGCCGCCATCGCCTCCTTCCTCGACCGGGAGACGGCGAAGATTGATGGGTTGGTGGCGGAGCAGCGGCGGTTGATCGCGCTGCTGAAGGAGAAGCGCCAGGCCGTGATCTCCCACGCTGTCACCAAGGGCCTGAACCCCAACGCCGAAATGAAACCGTCAGGCATCGAGCGGCTGGGCGAAATTCCTTCGCATTGGGAAGTAGCGCCATTAAAATATTGGGCAAAAATTGGGAATGGCTCAACTCCCAAGAAAGATGACGCTAGATTCTGGGCAAACGGGACATTCCCTTGGCTAAATAGTTCCGTGGTAAACATGGATGAGGTGGACGCCTCAGAAAATTTTGTAACAGAACTCGCCCTTGCTGAATGCCACCTTCCGATCGTAGCGCTTCCAGCCATATTGATGGCGATAACAGGACAAGGCAAAACTCGAGGCATGGTCGCGCCATTAGCTCTTACGGCGACGATAAGTCAGCACTTGGCATTTATAAAACCGACAGAGACGCGTCTGCAAACAACTTTTTTGCTGAGGTGGCTCGAAAGCCAGTATGTGAAAATTAGGTCCGATAGCGAAGGTGCGGGAAGCACAAAGGGGGCTGTTACATGCGATGAGATCGCCCGCATGCATGTCGTATTGCCCCCTGTCGGCGAGCAGTTAGCCATTTGTCAGCATTTCGAGGCCATAGCGACTGGCTTTCAACGATTGGAAGATCTGGCTGAAGCTTCTGTGCTCCTCCTGCAAGAACGCCGCGCCGCCCTCATCTCGGCCGCCGTCACCGGCAAGATCGATGTGCGCGGCCTGGTGGATGCCGTAGGAGCGATGGAAGCGGCATGAGAGTCGCGCTCCTGGATGCCTGTCAGGCGGCGGGCCTTGCGCCGATACCGGGTTGGGCGGGTCCGGGGCGGCGCGCTTTTGGGTTCCAGATCGCCGGCTGTGACGTGGCCGTGTGGGAGGGCGTGGACCACGTGGGCAGGCGCATGGCCTTCATGCAGGGGACTGTCCGCCGCCCCAGATCAATCGCCTTGATCGAGGCGATCATGCCTGCCGAAGTCGAGAGCCACGAACAGGGGGTCGCGCTGTTGGCCCATCACCTCTCGCCGCATTGGGGTGACGAACCGGGAACCCAATGGGCACTCGACGGTGAGCGGTGGGCCGATCACCTGCCTTGGCAGCGCGATCAAACGCGTTACGCTGCCCGGCCGCAGGCCCGGGTTGGACGCGATCGCATCCGGCCCGAGCATCAAGCCCTGCGAACATTGGCTGAGGCAGCGGGCCCTGAAGACTTCGCAACTTTCACTTTCGATGGCGAAATCCTGCGCATCAGCGCGGAGGGCCTGAAGGTCGCGTTGATGGCCGATGGTGAGCCATGGCCTGAGCGGGCACAGGTGCCGCTGGCGCCCCTGCGGCACCTGCCCAAGCGCATCATGCAGGACCCGTTCCTGATCGATTTGTGGGATGGTCACCTGCGTTTGGGGACGTTGAGGGCGCCCCTGCTCAGAAATCAAAATGGAGGCGAAGCGGGATGACACGGCTGTGGATTGTGCGCGCGGGACGGGCCGGCGAACGGGAGCTCGAAGCCATCTCTCAAGGGCGGCTGATGCTCGGTTTTTCGCCGTCAGACGACCTTTCCAGCCTGAAGGACCGCGGCGCCATCGCGGACCACTTGCGGGAAACGATGCTGGCGGCCAGCGAGGGGCGCATCAAGAACTTTGCCGCCCAGTTGAACCAGTTTGCCAACGTGATTGGGATCGGCGACCTCGTCGTCCTTCCACGCAAGCTGACCAACGGCATTGCTATCGGCCAAGTGACTGGCCCCTACGAGAGTGTTGCTGACGGTAGTTACCGGCACACGCGAAAGGTGAAGTGGCTGAAGGAAGCCGTCCCGCGCGACACCTTCGGGCAGGACCTGCGGCACAGTTTCGGGGCTTTCATGACGGTGTGCGAGATCACCCGGAACAACGCCTTGGGGCGCGTGAAAGCCGTTCTGGAGACGGGCAAGGACCCCGGGAGCCTGTTGGGGAAGCAGGGCAAGGTGACGGCCCGACCGCACGCCTCGGACGACCAGGAAGTGGACGCCGAGGAAGCTGATCTCGACATCGAGGAACTTGCCAGCCTTCAGATCATCGGCCTTATCAAGAGCCAGTTCGCGGGTCACGCACTTGCCGATCTGGTCGCCGAGATGCTCCGGTCGGAGGGGTATACAACCAAGGTTTCCCCTCCGGGGCCTGACGGCGGAGTGGACATCCTGGCGGCCGGGGGCTCCTTGGGGCTCGGGGAAGAACGCGTCTGCGTCCAGGTGAAGTCAGGAGACAGCCCGGCCAATCATGATGTCGTGTTGCGCCTGATCGGGTCCGTGTCGAACTCTCAGGCCCGCACGGGGCTTCTCGTCAGTATCGGGGGCGTAAACGCGCCGGCCCAGAAGGAGCTCGACAACAACTTCTTCAAGCTCCGATTGTGGCAGATGCCTGACCTTCTCAGGGCCCTCTACCGGGCTTACCCGAACCTGTCGGATGAAACCCGCGCCCGTCTGCCCCTCAAGCAGATCTGGGTGCCCGTTGTGGAGACCGAGGAATGAGCCTCCACAAGGAACTCTCGTTTGAGGACGAGGTCTGCGCCCACCTCGGGGCCCATGGGTGGCTCTATGCCGATGGAGATGCCGCGGCTTACGACCGCAAGCGCGCGTTGTTTCCGACTGATCTGGTGGCTTGGCTGCAACAGACCCAGCCGCAGGCCTGGGAGAGCCTACAGAAGGCGCATGGGGCCGCTGCGGAGGCGACCTTGCTCGACAGGGTGCGCAAGTCGCTGGATGATCGCGGAACGCTTGACGTGCTCCGGCATGGTTTCGAGACCATCGGGGTGAAGGCGAAGATCGCGCTCGCCCAGTTCAAGCCGGCCAGCGGCATGAACCCGGCGATCGTTGGCCGTTATCAGGCCAATCGGCTGCGTGTGGTGCGGCAGGTGCGATACAGCCAGGCCAACGAGAATTGTATCGACCTGGTGTTGTTCCTGAACGGCATTCCGGTTGCGACCGTGGAGCTGAAAACCGATTTCACCCAGAGCGTAGCAGACGCGGTGGACCAGTATCGCTTTGACCGGCATCCGTCGCCCAAGGGCCAGGGGGCCGAGCCGCTGCTGTCGTTCCCTGCAGGCGCTTTGGTTCACTTCGCGGTTTCCAACTTCGAGGTGATGATGACGACCCGGCTGGCAGGGCCAGCGACGAGCTTCCTGCCGTTCAACCTTGGCGATGGCGGGGGCAAGGGCAACCCGAAGGACGGGCTGGGCCACCCGACCCGCTATCTGTGGGAAGAAGTGTGGGCACGCGAAAGCTGGCTGGAGCTGATCGGCCGCTACATGGTCAGCCAGCGGGACACCAAGAAAGCCATCAAGTCGCTGGTGTTTCCCCGCTATCACCAGCTCGACGCCACAAGAAAGCTGCAGGCGGCGGTGCTGGCCGAGGGACCGGGGGGCAAATATCTGATCCAGCACTCGGCTGGCTCGGGAAAGACCAACAGTATCGCGTGGTCGGCGCACTTTCTTTCGGAACTGCATGATGCCGCGGACAAAAAGCTGTTCGACAGCGTGATCGTCGTGTCGGACCGGCGGGTAATCGACGGCCAGCTTCAGGACGCGCTGTTCGATTTCGAGCGGACCACGGGCGTGGTTGAGACCATCAAGAATGACGGCGCCGCCAAAAGCGGCCAGCTGGCGGATGCGCTGGGGGCGGGCAAGAAGATCATTGTTTGCACCATCCAGACTTTCCCGTTCGCTCTGGAGGCTGTTCAGGAGCTGGCGGCGACCAAGGGCAAGCGGTTCGCCGTGATCGCCGACGAAGCTCACAGCAGCCAGACAGGCGAGGCCGCGGCGAAGCTGAAGCAGGTGCTCTCACACGATGAACTGGAAGCGCTGAAAGACGGCGGCGAGGTGGGCACCGAGGATCTGCTGGCCGCGCAGATGGCAGCAAGAGCCGGCGAGACCGGCATCACCTATGTGGCATTCACAGCGACCCCGAAGGCCAAGACGCTGCAGCTGTTTGGCTGTGTGCCCGACCCGACCCAGCCGGCTGGTGAAGGCAATCTGCCCGCACCGTTCCACGTGTACTCGATGCGCCAGGCGATCGAGGAGGGTTTCATCCTCGACGTGTTGCGCAATTACACGCCGTACAAGCTCGCATTCAAGCTGGCCCACGGCGGCAAGGAGCTCGACGACACCGAGGTGGAACGCTCGGCCGCGCTCAAGGGCATCATGCAGTGGGTGAGCCTTCACCCGTACAACATCGCCCAAAAGGTTCAGATCGTCGTGGAGCATTTCCAGGCGACCGTGGCGCCGCTGCTGAGCGGCAAGGCGAAGGCCATGGTGGTGCTGGGCAGCCGCAAGGAGGCTGTGCGCTGGAAGCTGGCAATCGACAAGTACATCAAGGACAAAGGCTACAAGTTGGGGACGCTGGTCGCGTTCTCGGGCGAGGTGAATGACCCTGAGAGTGGGCCGGAGCCCTTCACCGAGACGGGGCCGCACCTGAACGCACACCTGAAAGGCAAGGACATCCGGGAGGCGTTCGTGGGGGACGACTATCACCTGCTGCTGGTAGCCAACAAGTTTCAGACCGGGTTTGACCAGCCGCTGCTCTGCGGGATGTATGTCGACCGCCGGCTGGCGGGTATCCAGGCCGTACAAACCCTCTCAAGGCTGAACCGGGCCTACCCGGGCAAAGACACGACTTACATCCTCGATTTCGCGAATAGCGCCGACGAGGTGCTGGCGGCGTTCAAGCAATATTACGAGACCGCCGAACTGGAAGGGGTGACAGACCCCAACATCATCTTCGACCTGCGTTCAAAACTCGACGGGGGCGGCTGGTATGACACATTCGAGGTCGAGGCGGTCGTCAAGGTTCTGATGGACCAAAAGGCGACGCAAGGGCAGTTGCAGGGCGCCCTCGGGCCAGTGGCAGACCGACTGCTGAAGCGTTTTTCGGCGGCCAAGGCGAAGCGAGTTTCGGCGCTAGAGGCCAACGACGAGGCGGGCGCGAAAGAAGCCAAGGACGAAATGGACGCCCTCAACTTGTTCAAGGCGGATTTGGGCGCCTTCATCCGGCTGTATGCCTTCCTCAGCCAGATGTTCGACTACGGCAACACCGACATTGAAAAGCGGTTCCTGTTCTACAAGCACCTCGTCCGCCTGCTGGACTTTGGCCGCGACCGGGACACGGTGGACCTCTCGCAAATCACGTTGACCCATCACGCGGTTAAGTCGCTTGGCAAGGTGAAGATGCCTTTAGGAGAAGGGGAAGGCGAAGCGATCGCCCCGGTGGGCGAGGCTGGCTCGGGGTCGCTCCAGGAGAAGCAGAAAGCGCTTCTCCGCGAAATCGTGCAACGCGTGAACGACTTGTTTGGCAACGAGACAACTGAAGAGGATCAGGTCGTCTACGTGATGGACGTTTTGAAAGGGAAGATCCTCCAGTCCGCCGATCTGCAGCAACAGGCCATGGCCAACAGCGAAGCACAGTTTACCGCCTCGCCAACACTCGATTCCGAACTGATGAGTGCCATCATTGATGCTATGGATGCGCACCAGAGAATGAGCCAGAAGGCTCTCGACAGCTTGAAGGTTCGTTCTGGCCTCAAGGATATCCTGCTCGGCCCAGGGAAACTTTACGACGCACTGCGAGCACGTGGCCTTGACCAACAAGCACGACCATAAGTCTATTGTTTCACGTGTCAAACGATGGCTGCTTTCGGGTGAAGATTATGATTTGCTTTCCTGTCGTGGGTTGAATCCACCGGTTCAACTGATGAAGTTACAATTGTTCGTTTTTATAAAATAGGCGAACACACGGAATAGGGGCGAATGTGAACAATAATAGCGTTTTAGATGGTGCGGCTTGGATTGCGTCGTGGTTTGGGCCGATGCTGGCCTTTTGGCTTGCAGTTTTCATAGTTCTATTTGCGATTCTCGTGTCGTTGCGGGCTGAGAGGCAGTCTCGCCGGTTGAAATTGGCCCTCGAACAAGTCAACGCAGCGCTTCTGCCGGTGCATGATGCCAAATCAGACGTGGATGCCCACAGGGCATTGAAAACCGCATATCAGGATGTTGCAGTTGCCATCCGGCAGAGCGGACATGACGGCTTGCGGCTGGGTTGGACCGAGCTCGAGGAATCAATTGTCGATCCGCAGGCCGAAACACTTTGCAACACGGTTCGGCCAGACGAGTTTTTTCACGGCTTGGGGGCACCATCGCGCCAACTGTTATGGTGGGCAAATTTCGCACTCGGCGTCGGTTTGCTATTTACCTTTCTAGGGATAATTGCAGCTTTGGGGAAAGCTTCGACAACCATGGAGGTAGCCGATGATCAAACGACCAAGGCCGTCTTGGAGCTGCTGAAAGTCTCATCGGCCAAGTTCCTCACCTCGTTGGCAGGCGTGGCGGCATCGCTTACACTGCGTGGCGCTGAAGCCATTCTTCGGCGTGGCATCGATCAGCGGCTGAACCGCTTCATCAACGCACTGGAACACGGTCTGCAGTATCTGCCACCGCAGCGACTTGCGCAGATGCAGGTGGACAGTCTCAAGAACATCGAAACAGCACAGACTCGCTTTGCAACTGAACTTGCCGTAGCGATTGGTGAGAAGTTTAATGAACAGGTAAAGCCCATGGTGGCCATGCTGGGGGATATCAACGGATCGATCCGCAACCTGAACGAAGAACTTGGACGCGGCCTACGCGAAACCGTGGGGCAGGGAATTACTGACGCGGCAGGCCAGGAAATGCAGATGCTGGCCGGCGCACTGACAGTGATGACCGAGCGGCTGGGGGCGCTACCCGAACGACTGAACGAAAAGGCAGGAGAGGCCGAAACGCAGATCCGCAATGCTGCGGAGCTTTTCTCCAGCGCCGCTGCCGGCATGCAGGCGGCCTTTGCCGGGCTAATGCAGCGCATCGAGGCGATGAGCGAGGCGGTTGTAGCGCAACAGCGGGCTGCAGCCGAAGGGATTGGCAATCAGGTGCGCGACAACAACGCGGCCTACGAAGCGGCTGCACGCCAGAACGCCGAGGCATTGGCACAGACAGGCAGTGACATGCGCGAGATGCTTCAAGGCGTTGCGTCCAGCGTAGCGGCTATGGGCCCCTTGCTGGCTGGGCAGGCCGCAGACGCGGCCAAGGTGGCCGAAGACAATCTGCGGCGCATGGGCGAGGCGCAGCGCGAAACGACCCAAGCGATAGCTGAGGCGATGGCTAAGGAGGCGGCGGGTGCAGCTGCGGCCGCTGGCAATGAAGCTGTAGCGGCAGTTGCCGCAGTGACCAATAATTTGGCCGAGCAATTCGAAGCGGCCAATCGCCGGTTGGCCGAACGACTTGATGCCGGGCTGGCCCGGCTTGAGTCCTTTGCGGCCAGCATGGCGCGCGCCAGCGACAGCGCAGATGCAAGCACGCGCCAGCTGGTCGAGGCAGGTGTTGCCGCAGAGCGCTTGGGCGGGCAGCTGTCTACCACCGGCCAGGCCGTCACAAGCGAGCTGGGTAAAGCGGCCGGGGCACTTAACACTGCGGCCGAGCCAGTGCGGCAGGCCAGCGAGACGATTATGGCGGCCGTGTCGGAGAGCCACGCCGCCCTAGCTGCGCAACGCAGCGCGGCTGAAGCGCAAGCGGAGCAGGCCAAGGCGATGGCGAGCAGTTTCGCAGCCACGGCCACAGCGGCGTCCAACGCGTGGCGTGACTATAGTGAGCGGTTTGACAACGTGGACGAGGCGCTGGGGAAGGCGCTGGCAGATCTGACCCGCGACATGCAGCAGAGGGCCGCACAGTTGGCCGAGTTTGCCAGCAAGATCGACCTCAACACTGCGCGGGCGGTGGATAGGCTGGCGACCCTAGTTGATGAATTGGCTGTGGCGCAGTCGCCGCCGCCAGCGGGCCGCTAAACCATGCCGCGCCTCACCAGCCGTCGCGTCGCGCCTGAGGATGACGAGGGCTTCTACGTCAGCATGTCAGACATGCTGACTGGGTTGCTGTTCATCTTCATCATCCTACTAGTCTATTATGCAGTGACATTTCAGGAGAAACAGGAAGAACTTACGGGGGCAAAGGATGCGAGGTCCGAGCTATTGAAAATACTCCAGGAACGACTGGATAAAAAGGGTATCCCTGTTGAGATTGTGAAGGAAACAGGCGTGCTGCGTTTCTCAGAATCGCGCGCCCCCCAGACCACAAAGGTACTTTTTGCAGGCGCCAGCAGCGAACTGACCACCTATGGACAATCGGCTATTGCCGCTTTGGCAGATGAACTTGCATTGATCCTGCCGTGTTACACCGACACGGCTGCAAAAGGCGCGATTTGCCAGAAGAAAAAGTCCTTCCGGATTGATGTGCTGCTGGTTGAGGGACATTCGGACAAGCGTCGCTACTTTGCTGGCGGAAAGGATGATATCAATCTGGACCTATCTGCAGACAGGGCAGTCACCACTTACAAGGCGTTGCGTACTCGGCAACCCGGACTTGATGAACTCAAAACCCAAGTCTCTATTGGCAAGGCAAAGCAGAGGGTGCCAATCTTGTCTGTTAGCGGATATGGTTATTCCCGACCGACCTTCGGGCACACGGGAGATAGCGAAGCGGATTTCGCCGCAAACCGCCGGATCGACTTGCGCTTCTTGATGGCGACACCAGATGTTACCAGCGTTTCGAGCCGAAAGCCGTGACCGGTTCTCTCAAAACAGCCATAGCCGACATCGCGCTGAGCCGCGGTGGCTGGCGCAGCCTGCCCGGCGTGCCCCCACACATCACAAGGTCACTTGCAATATTGGAGAAACGGACCCCTGATGGTGGCGGTGGGCGAGGTGATCCGGAGGGTGACAGAGCGTTCCTGCAGCGAGCAGCTGCGCGAGCTGTGGCAGATTTGTCGGTCAGCGAGGCGCGGCGTGCGCTGTTACCGGCTTGGCGCGATCTCGTGCCGGAGGATGGCGCCGCGGAGCGCGCAGCGCCTAATGTCACCAGCGAATGGGTCAGGGCGCTCACCGAACGGCTGGTAATGATGGGATGGCGGCCGGCAGATCGGCGGCTCGCCTTGACTTGGCTGGACGTATTTCCCTGCGTGCCACCGGGTGATTTCTTATCTCAGGCCGCGCGCATCGCAGCCGAACGCCACGCTTGGCCGCTGCGCGATGCTGGAAAGCGTCTACAGCTTTGGGATGCAGAGTCTGGCCCGCGCGCGCTGGGGAAGGCCCTGCTGGCAGGCGATCCAGCCCAAGTGTTGAGCGATGCCGCGTTATCGGCGCGGCCCGACGCTGGTATCGTGCGCGCGGCAGTCGACCGGATCGCCGATGACGTCGCATCCGCCGGGCCGGCCAACGCCGCGCGCGATGTGACGGCACTGCTTGATCTGCTGGCGGCGCTGCCCGGCAATAGCGAGGCACCATTTTCACCGGGGGTCGTGCATGGATTAATGGCTCCTTGGCTTGATCGCGCGCCTCCTGCCGAGTTAAAACGTCGTCTGCAAACCTTGTTGCTGGCCCGCATTGGCGATCCGCGCTTCCAGGGTGGGGCACGCTGGGCATCCTTGGCCCAGGCGATGGCTGCACGCGGTCACCCGAATGCTAGCAGGGTCGAAGGATTGATGCGGCAGTGGCTGATCGGTGAAGCGTTTGAGCTCTTTTTCAAGCTGCTTGCCGACACCACTGGCAATGCCCAACAATGGCAGCGCCGTGAGCGGTATTGGCGGCGTTATCTTGATGCCGGGCGCATTTCCAATGCGTGGTTCATTTTGGGTAATGACGCTGCGCATTGGGCGCGAGGACAGGGTGATCGATTGAAGCGTGGGCAGTATGGACGATTGAATGCAGGCGCCGACGCCGATCAATCGGCGCTGCTAATGCGAATTAGCGACTTGACGATAGCAGAATGGAGCAATGATGGCAGCTGCTGCTTCTGGAAACCGGATGCAAGCGAGATGCCACAATTTGGCGCCCAGTGGCTAGATGGAAAGAACCTTCGCGCCAGCCGGGTAATGGAGGCGCTGGCGGCGCGCGACCGGGCACGAACCGGCCAATATCTGTGGCAGGCGATCGGGCATCGCGGGGCGGGCTGGGAAACGCGTTTTGACAACGCAATTGTGGGCCGTTGGTGATGACCGATTTGCAACAATCTTGGGATGAGCAATTCGTCGCCAGCTTCACTGCAAATGACGGCGCTCGCATTCAACGGCAGCGCAGGAGCACCGGCTTTATGGGGCGCGTGCGCCTTTCGGTGATACCGCCGTCGGATTGGCCTGAGGCTGATGGTAAGGTTGCATGGCTGCGAGAGCAGGTGGCACGGGGTGTGGCGTTGGAGAACGGCGATTGTATTATGCTACCCCACGCCGTGGTCGCAGCACTGGATTCCGCTACGGCGCAACAGCTTGGACTGCCTGATCCGGCGCCCTTGTTACTTCACGTGCGTGCACAAGGGCTTATCATTGATGACGCTTTCCAGCTGATTACGCGCTGGACGCGCAGCGATGGCCAGCCTGTTGCAGCGGACGTTTCTGGTGCGCTCGCGCGTGTGAGCGGCCAGGAATATCGCCTGCCAGAACCACTCTTTAGTCTTCACGCTGGAGCCCTCGCGGTCAATGAAGCTTCAACCGCAGGTGCGCGAACTGCAGCTTATGCTGCCTGGCGGGAACAATTGGCAGTGGCAGGTTTAGCTGAAGCCGGCGTAACGCTCGATCCGTCGCTTGCAGACATTCGCATAGCCCACGCCAGCGGGTTTTCACTGGCGATCAACGGTGATCAATTCGATCCTGTACTCTTTGCCCCGCGCATCAGCGATGCCGCAAGCTTGGGCAACGCTGTGGACGAAGCAGATGACAATCTGCTTGCTCCTGACGATCAGCAGGCGTTTGCCGCAGCCTTTCGCAGGGCGGCAGGAAAGCAGCGCACGTATCTCTTACCGGGCGGGCTGCTGTTGTTTATGGACCCCGGCCTTGCCGAAGCGCTGAAGGTAGTGGGCCAACGCCAGCGGGCACCGGGTGCAGAGCGTCGCCGCTTTGTCGTGGCTCCACGTGCAGCCATCGCCGAAGCCATCGTCGGGTCAAACCCGGAAGCACTGTTCATCGAAACCAGCCAGTATTCCGAACGCATAACCGGCCTCGATCAGTGGAAGCAGCCGGTGCTGCCGTGGATCAAGCCGAAGCCGGAAACGTGGCTGCCAGACAGTTTTGGCTTGGTGATCGGCGATGGCGACAGTGCAACGCAAGTCACTGTGCCATCAATCGATGTAGCACCACTTATGGCGCGCATAGACGCGGCCATAGCGTCAGGCAGACCATCAATATCTTATGCCGGCCATGACCTTCCGGCGACCGAAGCGACGCGCGCTGCACTGAGCAGCCTCCAGGCCTTCGTGGACGCGGGACAGCCGGAATCTGGCGGAGCTCCCCCCAGCCTGCCACCCGAGCTGCAGCACCGATTTTTCCTGCAGGTTCGCGAAAATTTGGACACGCTGACCTATGCGCCGCTAATTGGCAAAGCGAGCGCGATAGCGGCGGGGCCGCCTAAGCTCCCCACCGGTCTGTTGACGACATTCAAGCCCCACCAGCACGCAGGTTTCGATTGGCTTGTGGCAGCTTGGCAGAAGCGGCGGCCCGGCGTGCTGCTCGCGGACGACATGGGGCTGGGAAAGACGCTGCAGGTGCTGGCTTTCTTCTGCTGGTTGAGGGAGCAAGGAGAGACGGCGCCGTTACTGGTTGTTGCACCTACTGGGCTGCTCGACAACTGGAGCGCCGAAATCCGTCGCCATTTCGCTCCAGGTGCGCTGGGCACGGTGGAACGGGCGCAAGGAGCGGCGCTTGCAACCATCCGCGATGGGCGGCAGGCGGACATTGCAACGGGAAAGGCTGGAATCGATCTAACGCGTTGGCAGCAAGCGGGAGTCGTGCTGACGACCTATGAAACGATGCGAGACTATCACCTTAGCTTGGCCCGTATCGGCTTTGCGGCAATAGCCTTTGACGAGGCGCAAAAGTTGAAGAACCCAGCTGCGCAGGTGACGCGCGCTGCCAAAACGTTACGTGCGCGCCTTGAGATAGCGATGACCGGCACGCCGGTAGAGAACAGGCTGCACGATGTTTGGTCGATCAGCGACGTGGTTCACCCCGGCCTGCTCGGGGCGTCACGAGCCTTCGAATTGCAATATGGCAGTGCCGATGAAACTGGTCTGCGGGCGCTAGGCAGTCAGTTGACCAACGCAACCGGGACCCACCCTCCCTTCATGCTACGCCGCATGAAGGGAGACCTTGTCGAAGGCCTGCCCCGAAAGACCGTGCAGTTTGCATCTGAATTGATGCCACCAGTGCAAGCCCAAGCCTATGCGGTGGCAGTGCAGCGGGCGCTTGCGGCGCGTGGCAGCGGTGATCGCGGCCAGGTACTGGAAATGCTCGGCCGGCTTAGATCGTTGTCACTGGTACCCGCCTTGCCGGTACCCGGCCCGACATTCGCGCGCGATTCCGCGCGACTGCTGGCTACCTTCCATATTCTCGACGACATTGCCGCCCGTCGGGAAAAAGTGCTGATCTTTTGCGAATCGTTGGCCCTGCAGCCCTTGCTGGCCACAGAGCTACGCCGCCGGTATCGGCTTGATCTGCCGGTTACGTGTATTTCAGGCGAGGTGCCGGGCGAAGCGCGGCAGCGGCTCGTCGATGCCTTCCAGTCCGCGCCTGCTGGTTTTGGCGCGATGATTCTGTCGCCGCGTGCAGGCGGGATCGGTCTGACAATCACAGCGGCTAACCACGTCATCCACCTGACGCGCTGGTGGAATCCGGCCGTGGAGGATCAGGCAACCGACCGCGCCTATCGGATCGGACAAAACCGCGATGTCACTGTCTGGTTACCAATTGCCCGACACCCCGCGTTGGGCGACATCAGTTTTGATGTGAAGCTTGATGCGCTGCTGGCGAGAAAGCGACAACTGGCTCACGGGCTGCTCGTGGCGCCGGAATCCGAACGCGACGCATTTGATCTGCTCGGTGACGTGCTGCCCGACGAAAACGCGACCGACGATGCCACTGAGCAGGCTTCGGCACAGCCACAGATCGGAACTGCAGCCCCAGCGCCAGCCCTAGTTCCAGCCGTAACAGCCACGGCACCTGCGATCCAATCCGAGGCCTCGGCGGCGGCTCTGCTGCCTGTCCGACGCTTCAAGAAGCAGAGCGAGCCTGCTCCGTTGCAGATGTTTGTCGAGGTGTTGCAATGGGCCGGGCCCGTGCGGCTCGACATTATCGACCCCTATGCCGCAGGCAACGATCAATCGTGTGCAGCTCTAACAAACTTTTTAGCAGAACTGAAATCCGAACGTATCAATCTCACACGCGTCAGCCTGCAATGTTTCGATGCTGAAAGTCTAGAGCACGGGTTTGCCAGCAATAGCGTTCAGTCCGCGAGCCTTGCGCGACTTCTCCAAGAACGATGTCTCGACGATATTCGTTTCTACCCTGATTTTGTGTCGCGGCGGCGAGGAGTTAAACTCCACGACCGACGGGTACTTGCAGTGCTGGACAATGGCGGCCGCTTCCTGTGGGATCTGGGCGCAGGCATCGACGGATTGATGCTGAGGCACCGCGAATGCACCATTAGTCGCTTCTATTTTCCACCTGGCGCGCCGTTGGACGGTATCGGCTAACAAATTTTCGGATGGCGCTACTCTATGTGTGCTCCGCCCTCTAACGTTGCACCAGCCTCCAACCAGATGACCGTGTGATAGCTCCAAGCACAACATCTATCGGGGAACGTTTATGGGAACATGCACTTAAACCAAATATTTATTGAATAATTTCAAAGATAAGTGGCGGACAGAGTGGGATTCGAACCCACGGTGAGGTTTCCCCCACGACGGTTTTC
>JBBATZ010000062.1:0-22219 GCA_040398425.1 Hyphomonadaceae bacterium | reverse complement strand
CTAGCTGGCGGGCGCCGGCGAAGGCAGCGCGCTGAACATTTCTCCTGCCCTCCACATGCGCCCGCTATTTTGCGGGTCGCAACAACCTGAACACGCCCGTACCGCGCGCCCGCACATCATCGCCCACCATGATGAGGCATTCGGTCTGCGCCACGTCTGAATCATGACCGACGAGACGCCCGCGCGCGACCAGCCAGTCGCCCTTCTTCACGGGGTCGAAATATTCCATCGCCATGCGCAGCGTCACCGTCCGCCGCTGCAGCCTGCTCACCGCCGCGCGCGCCATCGCGCTGTCGCAGATCGTGGCGATCATTCCGCCGTGCATGAAGCCCATCGTGTTGGTGTGGACCAGCTCGACCTCGAGACCTAGCGTGACTTCGCCCGGCGCATCCTGCTCCGCCTGAAACAGCGGGCCGACATGGTTCACATACGGCGCGCGCGGCTGATAGATGAAGCCGGGCGGCGGATTTCCAATGATCGGCCGGGCGTCCGGCCCCTCAGCCGGCATTGCCGAACATCTTCCCGCGCACCTTGTCGCCGGTCTTGATGCCGAGCGCCGCAACCTGCCCCGCCGGAATCTCCAGCGTCGCCACCCATCCGAGCCCGGTCCACAGCGGACGCAGGCTGCCTGGCCGCGCGTTCTGGATGATGCCGGTAATCGTACCGTCTGGCCCGAGGAACAGCAGGTCGAGCCCGATCGTCACGCCCTTCATCGTCGGCGTGGCCGGCTCGCCAACAGCCCGATAGTCAATCAGCAAGCCATGATCCTTCGCCAGATCGGTGCGGCCGACGAGGCCCTTCTCAGCCGCCGCCTTGGTCGTCGCCAATTCCACCGTGAATGTTGTGGTTTTCCCGCCGCCGGGAACCAGCAGCGTTTCGGTCGGACCCTGGGCCATGGCTGGAAGCGCCAGCGCAAAGCCGAGCGACAGGGAAAGTGCGAGCGCGGAAAGAGCGTGTTTCATGGCGCAAACGGATAAGGCGCCGCCAGCCCAATGCCAAGAGAGGCGGCCAGCCGGCCAGGTATCAGGGAACCAGCTTCGCGCTCACGATATGACGGCCCTTTTGGCCCTTGCCGATCGACGCCAGCAGGGTCTGCCCCGCCTGCAGGTCCTCGACCCCGGCCTTCCGGACCACCACCATGTGAATGAAGATGTCTTCGGGGTCTTCGCGCCGCTGCACGAAGCCATAGCCCTTGGTGCGGTTGAACCATTTCACCAGCACGACCTCGAGCGGCCCTTCGGCCTCCGCGCCCTGATCCGGTTCGCTGGCGACAAGCTCCAGCACTTCGTGAACCTGGAAGCCGGTATCCCGCGTCGCGACGTGACAGACGATTCGCGCGCCCTCCGGCGCCGAATCACGGCCAAACTTACGCATAACGGATATGTGCAGAAGCACGTCGCGCTTCAGATCCGCGCCCAGCGGCCCGGTATCCGGAACGACGAAGCCGTATCCTCTGGCCGGATCAAACCACTTTACGCGGCCCTCGACCCTCAAGACTGACTCTGGCGCTTCCTCAGACGAGGTCTGATTTTCTTGCTGCTGCATCCACCCAAGCACTCCCCAGCGCCGTGACTGTAGCATGACAATTCGATCCGGAAACATGGTTTACGGTCACGGGAATAAGAAGCTGCAAAGTCCAACAACACGCTCGGAATCTCGCGGGGCAGGTCACCAAATGCGCAGCACGCGCGACATGATTTTCCGAGCCGCTACAATCCGCTGGCAGTCCCTAGGGGAGTCGAACCCCTCTTCCCTGGTTGAAAACCAGATGTCCTAACCGATAGACGAAGGGACCGTCGGCAGAGGGGGGCGATATAGCTGCATCCCCGGGACCGCGCAAGCGGGCTCAAAGCCCTGAAAACGGCGATTCTGCTGGCAATGCGGACCGCGCCCCACGCCCGAGCACAGTCTTCACGCCAGTGCCACGTCCGCGACTTCGATCTGCACCTTGCCCGGACCCTTCCACGTATCGGGACGCAGCCGCCCCGCCACGTGGATCGCCTTGCCGCTCTGGATCGCCTGACCTTCCGGCCCGTCCGCCACCCGGAACGCAATCGCCCGCACGCGCGCACCATCCTCGCCGATCATGTCGAACGCGATGTGATTCTCGCCCACACGCCGCGCGCCCGCCGCGCGCACATTCGGCACAGCGAACAGCGGCTCCGGCGCCCCGGAGCCAAACGGCCCCACCCGCTCGATCAGATCCAGCAACTCGCCCGTCGCAGCCCCCGGCGCCAGCGCGCCATCGATCTCGAGCACGCGCGCTTCTTCCAGCTCGAACGTCGCGCCCGCCGTCGCCGCCTCAAGCTGATCCCGCAGCTCGGTCAAGCGCGCAGGGTCCATGCTCAGCCCCGCCGCCATCGCATGCCCGCCGCCCGACAGCAGCATGCCCGACTTCGCCGCCGCTGAAATCAGCTCGCCGAGATTGACGCCCGCAACCGACCTTCCTGATCCGCGCGCCACCGGCCCGAGTCCCTCGCCCCACCCGACCACAATCGCCGGCCGGTGAAACTTCTCCTTCAATCGACCCGCCACGATCCCGATCACGCCGGGATGCCAGCCCTCGCCGCCCACGACGAGGATCGCCGCATCCGGCTTCTCGGCCAGCCGGCGCTCGACCTGTTCGGTCGCCGCCTTCTGGATTCCGGCCTCGACTTCCTTCCGCTCCTGGTTCTGGAAGTTCAGCTTCTCCGCCAGCTGGATCGCCTCGGCGCGATCATCCGTCGCCAGCAGTTTCGCCGCCGTCCACGGATCGCCGATACGCCCACCCGCATTCAGGCGCGGCCCCAGCACGAACGTCGCGTGATAGACCGACTTCGGCGCTTCGATGCCCGTCACTTCCGACAGGGCTTTCAGCCCCGCATTCTCCAGCCGCTCGAGCACCTTCAGCCCACGCGTCACCAGCGCGCGATTGACGCCTTTCAACGGCGCCATGTCGCACAGCGTGCCGAGCGCCGCGAGATCGAGCCATTTCATCTGATCCGGCAGCCCGCCCGCAGGCTGAACGCCCCGCTTGCGCGCCAGCCTGTTCAGCGCAGCCACGAGGACAAACACCACGCCCGCCGCTGCGAGAAATCCGTGCCCCGACGTGTCGTCCGGCCGGTTGGGATTCACCAGCGCCAGCGTCTTCGGCATGTGATCGTCATGCATCAGGTGGTGATCCATCACCACCACATCGAGCCCGATCTCGTTCGCCGTCTCCAGCGCCGCAATCGCCGCCGCGCCGCAATCCACCGTCACCACCAGCTGAGCGCCCATGCCCTGCAGCGCCCGAAACGCGCCTGGCGTCGGCCCGAAGCCCTCAGTCAGGCGATCCGGCACATACAGGATCAGTTCCCGCCCCCACGCGCGAAAATAACGCGACAGTATCGCCGACGATGTGCCGCCATCGACATCATAGTCCGCGAACACCGCCACCTTCTTGTCATTGATGATCGCATCGAGGATCACCTCCGCCGCCGTGTCCATGTCCGCAAACGACGACGGGTCCGGAAACAGCTCCTTCAGAGTGGGATTGAGAAACAGCTCCGCCTCATCCGCCTTCACGCCGCGCGCCGCCAGCATCCGCCCCACCACGTCCGGCGCGCCCAGCCGCCGCGAATGCTCCGCCGCAAGCCGGTCGTCTGTTGGCCTCTGCCGCCAGGCCTTGCCCGACAACGAGTTCGAAACGCCAAGGAAATGAGATGTGTTGTTCATGAGAATCACAGCGGGAAAGTGGGCCTTCCCCGACTCGCGATCAACCCCAAGCCGCTGCTTGACCCCACGCCCCGCGTGCCCACACTCAGCTCGCGACCTCAGGAGGGACCAATGCCAACCAAGCCCGGCACGGGACAGACCGCGCTCATAACCGGCGCGTCGGCCGGCATCGGTGTCGATCTCGCCGACTGCTTCGCCCAGGGCGGCTATGATCTCATCGTCACGGCCCGCAGCGGCCCCGCCCTCGACGACGTCGCCAAACGTCTTCGCGAGACACACGGCGTCAAGATCGAGGTGATCAGCGGCGACCTCGGCGCCATCAATGCCGGTCGCAAGCTCGCCACCGAAATCGCGCGCCGCAGCCTCACCGTCGATGTGCTCGTCAACAATGCCGGCTTCGGTCACACCGGCGCCTTCGCCTCCGAACCGCTCGACCCGCAAATCGGCATGGTCGATCTCAACGTGCGCGCGTTGACCGAACTCACGCACATCTATCTGAAGGGCATGCTGGCAAAGAAACGCGGCGGCGTCCTCAACGTCGCCTCAACGGCGGCGTTCCAGCCCGGCCCGCTGATGGCGGTCTACTACGCCTCGAAAGCCTTCGTGCTGTCCTTCAGCGAAGCGCTCTGGGACGAAACCCGCGGCACAGGCGTACACGTCACCTGCCTATGCCCCGGTCCGACGGAATCGCAATTCCACGGCCGCGCAGGCACCGACAAGACACGTCTCAGCAAGGCCGCCAAACCGATGACGTCGATGGCGGTCGCAAAGCTCGGTTACAACGCCTTCCAGTCGAACAAACGCGTCATCGTCGCCGGCGCCCAGAACAAATTGCTCGTTGCCGCGACCCGCATGACACCACGCGCCGCCTTGCTCAGACTCGTCCGCACACTACAGAGCCCGGCTTGATTCTCTGAGCTGCCAGGCCCCCTCCTGGCAGTCGCGGCAACGCCGCGAGCCTATTGAACAAGGTCTTGTCGCTCGATCATCGCAACGCGAAGCGAATAATCACTCTCTGGAATCGCGACTGTGTTGCGGGGCTTCGACTGGCAACACTCGGCCGGCGATTTCCGGCCATTCACAGCCGTACTGGCGAACGATCACTTCAGGGCGCAATGCTGTCATACACTCACCCCGCCAGAATCGGCCGGTTCTGCGAACGCGCTTTGAAAGCTGATGCGAACAATCTCAACGCACTGCGCTGGACTACAGACATAATCTCCTTTGTCTCAATCCTACACCCGCAGCCGCGTGCGATACTGCATGCATCCATCTCGCAGGAGGGCAGCTGATCACTGTTCAACGGCGCGGGATCGGACGCAGATGAGCGTGAAAGCCCGTGCATGCAGCCCAACGGCGAAGTGCGGGAGTGATCCGAGGATTGCGGCTTAACATCCGCGACCTGCACGCCGGCGGCGACAATAAGGCCGGGGCGGTTGAAACACCCCGTCGCGCCCCCGCGGCCGGATAACATCTGTCGGGGACGCGGGATCCGCGCTTTCCTCTGTCTACCGGTAGCTCCGATCATCTCGGAGACGCCAAAACACGCGGGGCATCCCGCGTCCCCGGGCCCTCCACCTTGTCGGAGACCCACCCGCCTCCCGAAGCCTCTGGCGTAGGGAGGGAGCTACAGCATCCCGGACGGCGTGGCCCGGTCCGAAGGCGGGCCTGCGCTCAATACACCTGCAGCGGCTTCACCAGTTCGGCTTCCTTCGCGCACGACGCAGCATCCGGCTTTCCGCCCGCAGCCCGCGCTGCAGCAAGCTCGGCGCGCGCCTTGTCCAGCGCGTCGCGATACTCGGCCGAGCCCTGCAGCGCCGCGAACACGCCCGCCGCATTGGTCCGCCCTGCCTCGACCGCGCTCATGTTGTGGACGCCGCAGACGACGCGGCTTTCGCCATAGGCGCGGCCGCGGGCCAGCACCTGGGTTGCTGTTTCAGGCGACAGCTGCGCAACCACCAGGCCCGCCGTCCATCCGAGCGACGCGTGACCGGAGGGATAGTCAAAGCTCTTCGCGATGCCGCCATTGCGGTCGATGCAGATATTGCCGGGATTGTGTAGGAACGGACGATCGCGGCGATAAAGCTGCTTGGCCGCCTCGGCCGCCATGCCGGCGTCAATCGTGGAGCGGCCGATAATGCTCAGCAAAGTCGGCGAGTTTTCCGGTGTCAGTGTCACGCCGACCGCGCACGAGAAATCCTTCAGCAGGTCAGCCGGCTTGTAGCTGTCGTCAGATTTCGCCATCGCCCAGCGATCCGACCCCTCCAGCGCGCGCGTCTTGACGAAGATGTCCCAGTCGAGCGCGTTGCGCGCATCGCCCTCCTTCGGCGCCGGGGGAATGGTCGCGATAGCGTTGGGAAGGGTCGCAGGAGCGAGAAAGCCGGCCGCCCGTCCAGTGGCGGCGACCGTCGCAGTTGCGCTCGCCATTCCCGTCGGAGTGGCGGGCGTCGTCTCCGAGATGCCGCCTGCGCAGGCCACGAGAACGGCCAGCCCCACCGCCAGTGCGGCATAGGTCCCGGCTTCGGCCTTGGGCTTCATGGCGCCTCTCCCCTTGCGGGTACGTACCTAAGTCGTGAATCTGTCACGGAGCAAGCGCGATTGCGATCCGCGCGCCACACATGCCAGTGTACCCTCAAAACAAAGGGGAAATGCCCGTGATCGAACGGCAGCTCGACATCGCCACGGCCGACGGCGCCACGACGACGTTCATCGTTCATCCCGATCGTGGCGGACCGTTTCCGGTCATCGTCTTCCTCATGGACGCCCCGGCCATCCGCGAGGAATTGAGAGACATGGCCCGCCGCTTCGCCAGCTCGGGCTACTACGTGATGCTGCCGAATCTCTACTATCGCGCCGGCGTCATGGAGCTCGGCCCGATCGATTTCGCGCCCGACAGCCCGTGGCGCGTGAAGATGTTCGACCTGATGAACCGCCTCAGCATTGCGATGGTCATGACCGACGTCGATGGCATGCTCGCCTTCGCCGACACCGCCCCCGCCGCCAACGCAATGTCGGTCGGCACGGTCGGCTATTGCATGAGCGGCCGCTTCGCGGTCTGCGCCGCCGGTCATCGCCCGGACCGTGTGAAGGCAACCGCCTCGATCTACGGCGTGCGCCTGGTGACGGAAGACGACACCAGCCCGCACCTCATCGCGAAAAATTCACCCGCCGAATTCTACTTCGCCTGCGCCGAGCGCGATCACTATGCGCCGCAGGAAATGGTCGACCAGCTGGTGAAGGACTTGTCCGGCGCCAATGGCGAGGTCGAGCAATACCCCGATACCGACCACGGCTTCGCTTTCCCGCAACGCCCCGCCTATCGCAAGCTCGCGGCCGAGCAGCATTGGGAGCGGGTCTTGAGCCTGTTCAGGCGGAGGTTGGGATAGCTCAATACTCGAACAGCTTCGCGTCTCGCTCGGAGCGCTTTTTAGCGGCTTCCAGCAGGTGCGCCGCCAGCGCCTTTTTCGCGCCCTTGCCCTTCAGCACGTTCGCAGGATCGAGGTGGTGCTTGTCGATGAGCGCGCGCAGCTCCTTCGCGTCGAACTTCGCAAGGCGCGCCTCGAACGCGACGGGATCCTTCTTGTATTCGACCAGCGGCAGGAAGCCGTCGATGTTCCGCTCGGCGAGACGCTTCTCGGCCAGCTCGTGGCCAAACTTCGCCAGCACGTCCTCGAGTTTTTTACCGAAAACCGGGTTGGCGACGGCTTCCTCCGTCACCACCTTGAACATGTTCGACAGGGCGCGGTCGATCATGGGTTTGCTCCGTTAGATAAGTCCGGCGCGTTCACGGAATTCCGCCGCGAATTTCCGGATCACCGGGGCCGCAGCGCCGTACTTCTGTTCAAAGGTACGTTTCTGTTCCGACCACTCCGCCGCCCGCGCAATCTGTTCAGCCTGCGGGATGCGCGTGTCGAACACGTTGAACTGCTGCTTGAGCATTTCCGCCTCGCTCTGGTGCAGCGCGTTGGTCTGCTCGTACTTCGTGATCAGCGTCCAGATCCGCTCGTCCGTAAAACGCCGCTGTTCCATGGAGCGCAGCGCCCGCTTGCGGAAAGCAAAGATCCCAAGGCGGGACACGTAATCGGCAATAGTGGGGATGACGATGAATTCCGAAAGCTCGATCGCAGCTTCCGCGAACATCGAGATGCCCGGCGGGCAGTCAAACAGCACGACGTCATAGCTGTCGCTGACATTCTCGATCGCAGAATTGGTCAGCCGCGAGAACCGCGTATTGAGCTGCCGAATATCAAAACCCTGGCCGACCCACTTCTCAAGCGCGTGCCGCTCGATATAGCGGAACTCCGGCGTGGAGATCAGCAGGTCGAGCGTGTGGTCGCCGCTAAGGTCGCTGACCTTGGTAGCGATGAAGTCACGGAAGAATCGGGGCTCGCCGCCGTAAACGTATTGATTGAAATAGGCGTCGATCGTCTTCTCGCTCTGGCGCAGCTCGATCCAGCGCTCCTGTCCCGCCAGCATCATCGAAACGTTCGATTGCGGATCAAGGTCGATGACGAGGACGCGCAGGCCTTCAGTCGACAACACCTCGGCGAGGCTTGCCACCGTGGTGGATTTGCCGACGCCGCCTTTCATGTTCACGACGGATACCGTCCGCGGCGTCACGGGCTAACTCCAGTTGGGGACAAGGCTCGGAGCAGGCGTCCGACGGTTCGCTCCCAAGGTCAAGCGAGCGTTGCGGAATCGGAAGCCGTTACGGCTTGTCTGCCGGTGCCGGCGCGGGTGTTGGGGGCAGGAAAGGGTTCGTACCGGGCTCGATATAAACAAGACCCGCTTCCTCGTTTTCCCGGGCTATCCGCTTCTCGATCGCGTCCTGCTCGGCCTTCCATTCCTTGTACTGCCGCTGCAACCGCGAGCGCTCGGCCATGGGGCCGGCAACTTCCGGGTCAGCCCATTTGTTCGGCAACACCCAGACGCAGAAACCCACGACCAGACCAATGCCGATGATCGCATAGTTCCAGTACTTCCAGCCCCAGTTGATGGGTGTCCAGCGACCGGGAGGGGTGTCTTGCTTGCTCATATCAAACCGGCTTCAGCTCAGGCGGCACAAACTTCTCGCGCAGCGTCACCAACTCCTCGGCGATCGAGGGGTGGAGGGCGCACGTGCGGTCGAAGTCCGCCTTGGTCGCGCCCATCTTTACGGCGATGGCCACGGCCTGGATTATCTCGGGCGCATCCGGCCCCACGATGTGGACGCCGACGACCCGTTCATCCTCGGCCCGGACGACGATCTTCATTAGTACACGTTCCTCGTCGCCCGTTAGCATATCTTTCATGGGGCGGAACCGGGTCTTGTAGATGTCGACCATGCCGAACGCCTTGCGGGCATCGGCCTCTGTCATGCCCACGACGCCGACCGGCGGCTGGGCGAAAACGGCGTGCGGGATGTCCTTGTGATCGAACGTGGTCGGCATGTTCATGAACTCGGATTGCGCGAACGCCTGCCCTTCGCGGATCGCCACCGGCGTCAGGTTCACGCGGTCGGTCACGTCGCCCACCGCGAAGATGTGCGGCACGTTGGTGCGCGAACTGTCATCGACAATCACAGCGCCCTTGTCATTCGTCTTCACGCCTGCCTTCGCGAGGCCGAGCCCGTCCGTATTCGGATCGCGACCGGTCGCAAACAGTACCTTGTCGCCGCCTGCGGTCTCGCCATTGGAAAGATGGACGGTGATCTTGTCGCCATCCTTGGTCAGCTTCACGGGCGCAGCGTTGGTGATCACCTTCACGCCCTTGCGCTTCAGTTCCTCATGGACTTGCGTGCGTACGTCATCATCGAAGCCGCGCAGCACAGTCTCGCCACGATAGACAAGGCACACGCGCGCACCGAGGCCGCTCATGATGCCGGCAAATTCGATGGCGATGTAGCCGCCGCCGACAATGACGATGTGTTCTGGAATAGTGTCGAGGTTGAACATCTCGTTGGACGAGGCCGCCAGTTCGATGCCTTCGATATCGATCGGCATCGACGGCGTGCCGCCTGTCGCGATCAGGATCTTCCCGACCGTGATGGTGCGGTTCGTCTTAACGAGACGAAGCGTGTGTGCGTCTTCGAACTCGGCGCGCTCGTCGATCATCTCGACGCCAGCATTCCGCACGTTGCGCGCATAGATGCCGGACAGCCGGTCGATCTCGCGATGCATGCGATCCATGAACATGTTGTGGTCGTAGGTCGCGTTCTCGACGGTCCAGCCATAGCCTTTCATGTGGTGTAGCGAACGCCCGAACTCGCTGGCGTAGACCATGTATTTCTTGGGGATGCAGCCGCGCACGACGCAGGTGCCGCCCGCCCTGTATTCCTCAGCGACCGCGACTTTCGCGCCTGCCATAGCGGCAAGACGGCTGGCTCGGACACCGCCGGAGCCCGCGCCAATCACGAAGAGATCATAGTCAAACGCCATGGGACGCCCCGGCTGTTACTGGAGCCCTATCTAGGGAGTCTGGGGGAATGGCGAAAGCCTGCCGTTTTGGCGGGGCAGTTGAGCCCTACTTCACGACCAGCGGCCAGGCCGGGCCGACGCCAGTCGCGGGCTTGCCAGCAGTGTCCCCCTTGAAGGCATAGAGCGGCTTGCCCTTGTAGGCCCATTGGGTCGAGCCGTCGTCGCGCGTGATCACGGTCCAGCCGCCATCGGCGGCGGTGCCCGGTGCTGCTGCCAGCGGCGGCCATGCGGCAGCGCACGCAGCATTGCAGTTGGATTTCCCAGGCGAGCGGTCGTTCGCGAACGTGTAGAGCGGCTTGCCATCTGGCGACAGGAAGCTGCCGTCCTTCTCGGTCACGCCCGGAGGCGTCGCCCAGGCAGCGCCGGCGAGCGAGAGAAACGCAACCACAGCCAGACCACCAGTAACGCGCATGTTGATCATCCTTCAGCCCGCGCCGATTCTTTATGGCGCAACCCGGAAGCTAACACCCAACTATGGCGGGACAACGTCGTGAAGCAGATCAGTTCGGGAGCGGCTGGCCCTGCATCTCCGGCATACCCTGCATCCCCTGGGGTGGCGGCGGAGCGGCTTGACCGCCGGTCGGCCAGGCGGAGTTGACGCGGGTTATGGCCTTGGCGGTGGCTTCCTGCGCCAGCGTGCCCATCTGCTGCATCGTTTCCTGCATCGCTGCGTCCTGCTTCTGGGCGACAGCGAGGCCCTCCTTCGAGGTCAGCAGCTTGTGCAGGAATTCGAGCTCCTTGAGATTAAATTCCTTCTTGAGGCTGGCGACCAGCGTCTTTTTGACCGTCGGCAAATCCGTCGTCAGCTGGCGGCTAACCGCCATGCCGACCTGGTTGACCTGATCCTGCTGGATCACGCCCTGGGACATCAGACCCTGGATCTGCTGGCGGACGACCTGGACGACGAGGTTATCGCTTATCATGACGTCCGCGATCTTGGCGGCGACCCGCTCCTCGCCCATCGGCGCGCCGACGGGTTGGCAGCCCGCAACCAGCAGGACAGCGCCCAGAATGGCGGGTTTCCAGATGCTCATCGCTTGATTCCTGTCCGTAACTCAGATCACCGTTTCGGGCAGGCGTGTATCACCCGCCACGGCCAAACCCTAGAGGGCATGAAGCGCTTTCGTTACGGAGCTGCGACAATCCGTGCGCCGCTGGCTTCCCCAACGATGACGGTGTCGGCATAGCCGATGAAAAGCCCGTGCTCGACCACGCCTGGAAGGTCATCCAGCACAGCGGCCAGCCCCGCTGGGTCGAGGATCGCCGCGCAGGCCAGATCCAGGATCAGATGGCCGCCATCGGTGCGGAGCAGGCTCTCGCCCGTCGCCATCCGCCAGCTGGAGGTCGCCGCATCAAGCCCGACCCAGCCTAGCCGCTCGTGGATGCGTCGGCGGGTGAGTTCGGACCCGAATGCGTTGATCTCCACCGGCAACGGGAAGCGCCCAAGCGTTTCGACCTGCTTCGACGGGTCGGTGATCACGACCATGCGGTCAGAGGCCTCGGCGATTATTTTTTCACGCAATAGGGCTGCGCCGCCCCCCTTGATGAGGTTCAGCTCCGGATCGAATTCGTCCGCGCCATCGATCGTCAGGTCGATGCGTTCCAGTTCATCGGGAGAGACAAGGCGGATGCCCAGCGAGCGGGCCAGCTTGTCAGTGGCTTCCGACGTCGGCGTGCCGACGATCTTGAGGCCGGCCTTCACCTTCTCGGCGAGCAGGCGGACGAAGATGGCCGCGGTGGAGCCGGTGCCCAGTCCCAGCACCATGTCGGGCTGGACAAGCAGGAGCGCCGCCTCGGCGGCCTTTTGTTTTGCGAGGTCAGACACAGGAGTTTCCCATGCCCGGGACAGTGATCAGGATTTCTTGCCGGGCACGTCGCCGGTAGCAGCGCGCGCGCCCGCCGTCATCAGCTGCATGAAACTGTCGGTCGCCTGTCCGCCCATAGAATACCACTGCTTGAGGTAGAACTCAGGGCTCACCATCTCGATGTTCTGCTCGATGCGCTGTTTCACGGCGCCGACCAGGGCTTCGTTGACGGGCGTGATGTCGGGCAGGCCGAGGAAGGCGCGCGCCTCTTCCGGGGTGCACTCCACGGTGATGTTCATCTTCATGGCCAGCTCCTGTCACCAGATTCCCAGAGCTTATTCCACCAGCTTTGGAAACCGGCTCTGATCCTGCAGTGACAGCCTACATGACAATCCTGACCAAAGGGTCACGACCTATTTTATCCGGATATAATTGACTGGAGTCGTCAGCCGAGCAATAAGCCCGCTCCTGTCTGGAGCCGCGCCATGACCACCCATCCCACAGCCATCGCCTTTGAAGGAAACCGCCGCTTGGCCGAGGGACCACTGGCCGAGGTTGCGGCTGCGGTGCGTAAGCGGGTCGGCAAGGGCACACATGAAAACATCCTCGTTTTCGACCATGTTTCGGGCAAGACGCTGAACCTGGACCTGACCGGAACGGAAAAGGACGTGCAGGCGCGCTATGCCGAAACGCCCACCACCACAATCGACGCGCCGGGGGACCCGATCCCCGCAGAGCCGCGCGGTCCGGGACGCCCCAGACTGGGTGTCGTGCCCCGTGAGGTCACCCTGCTGCCGCGCCACTGGGACTGGCTGAATGCCCAACCAGGAGGGGCATCGGTCGCGCTTCGGAAGCTAGTGGAGGAGGCGCGCAAGGCGCAGGGACCGTCCGATACCTTGCGCGCACGGCAAGAAGCGGCCTATCGGTTTCTCTCCGCCATTGCCGGGGACTGGCGCAATTACGAGGACATTACCCGGGCGTTGTACGCAGAAAACGCCGACCGCTTTCGTGATCTCACGGAAGACTGGCCGGCGGATGTCCGCGACCACGCCCGCTACCTCGCCGCTGCAGCTTTCTCCCTCCGCAAGACCTGATGGAAGCCGCCAGACCGAAACTGTTTGTGACCGACATGCTTGATACTGCCAACGCGCACTCGCCGGCCGCCGACACACGCGCAAAGCCGCTGTGGCGTACGTTCATTGCGTTCCTTGCACCGATGATGCTGGCGAATGTGCTGCAATCCCTGTCGGGCACGATCAACAGCGTATTCCTCGGCCACATGATCGGCGTGCAGGCGCTGGCTGCGGCGATCCAGTTTTTCCCGATCATGTTCTTCCTGATGGCGTTCGTGATCGGCCTCGGCGCAGGCGCATCGGTGTTGATCGGGCAGGCCTTCGGCAAGGGCGACCTTGAGATGGTGCGCAAGATTGCAGGCGCCTCTCTGGCTGTCGCTCTAGTCTTCGGGCTGTTGATCGCCGTGCTCGGCGGCATCATGGCGGAACCGCTAATGATCGCGCTGCAGACACCGCCCGACATCATCAAGGACGCGACCGACTACGCCCGTTTGATGATGATCTCCATGCCGGTGTTTTTCGTCTTTCTGCTCGCCACGTCGATCCTGCGCGGCGTCGGCGATGCTGTGACCCCGTTGTGGACGCTGGCGCTGTCGACGGGCGTCGGCTTGCTGGTGACGCCGATGCTGATCCTTGGACAGTTCGGCCTGCCGAAGATGGGCGTAGCGAGCGCGGCCGCCGCTTCGCTTCTCTCATTGTTCGTCGCGATGGCGTGGCTTGGTTGGGATCTGATCCGCCGCAAGAATCCGTTGGCGCCGACACCCGCGTTGTTGCGCCATCTGCGGCTTGATCCGAAAGTGCTGGGAAAGGTGTTACGGCTGGGCGTGCCGACCGGCTTCCAGATGGTAATCATGGCGACGGCTGAAATTGCACTGCTCGGCATGGCGAACGGCTATGGCTCACAGGCGACGGCGGCCTATGGCGTGATCAACCAGATCATCGCCTATGTTCAGTTCCCGGCCATGTCGATCGGCATCTCGGCATCGATCCTGGGCGCGCAGGCGATCGGCGCGGGGCGGCAACACATGCTGTGGCCAATCACGCGGATGGCGCTCCTCCTCAACATCGCGATCACAGGCACGGGCGTGCTGGTCGTTTACCTGCTGTCGGGGCCGATCGTGTCGATGTTCGTGACGGACGCGCCCGTCGTCGTCCTGACACAGCACCTGCTGCACATCGTACTCTGGAGCATGATCCTGTTCGGATTTGCCGTTGTCTTTTCGAACATGATGCGTTCCTCAGGCACGGTTCTCGCGCCAACGGCGATTGGCATTCTCGCCATCCTGGCCGTCGAGGTTCCGGTCGCCTGGTTCCTCAGCCGCGAGATCGGCATAGACGGCGTGTGGTGGGCCTATCCGGCCGCCTTCCTCGCAATGTTCCTGATGCAGGGCGGCTACTACACGTTCGTGTGGCGGCGTCAGAAGATCCGCGCGCTGGTCTGAAGAGACGCTTTACCCCCAGTCAGTCTGGCCCTTCCCGGCAACCGTGCTAGGGATGCCGCCAAGCAACAGTCCGCAGGGAGATTTCCGCCATGGCGCTCGAGAACCTTCAACTCCGCTCGCTCATCAAGAAAAGCGGAGAGCTTGAGCTTTCGCTGGTGAAACTACCCGTAGCCGATCCGGCGGCGGACGAGATTGTCGTGCGCATCGAAGCTACGCCGATCAACCCGTCCGACCTCGGCCTGCTGATCGGCCCCGGCGACGTCAACACGCTGAAAGTCTCCGGCACGAAAGAGATGCCGGTCGTCACCGCCGCCGTTCCGGAAGCTGCGCTTCGCGCGATGGCTGCCCGTCTCGACGAGTCCATGCCGGTCGGCAATGAAGGCGCGGGCATTGTTGTCGCTGCTGGCTCCAACCCGGAAGCCCAAGCGTTGATGGGCAAGGCCGTCGCTATCCTCGGCGGCGAAATGTACGCGACCTACCGGACCGTGAAAGCCAAGGCCGCCCTGCCGCTGCCGGCCGGCGCGACGCCCGCCGATGGCGCCTCCTGCTTCGTGAACCCGCTGACCGCGCTCGCGATGGTCAAGACAATGCAGATGGAAGGTCATACCGCGCTGGTCCACACCGCCGCCGCGTCGAACCTCGGCCAGATGCTCAACAAGATCTGCCTAGCGGATGGCGTGCAACTTGTGAACATCGTGCGCTCGGACGAGCAGACGAAAATCCTCAAGGACATCGGCGCCAAGCACATTGTCGATTCGTCCAAGCCGACTTTCATGGAAGACCTGATCGCCGCGCTCACCGCCACCGGCGCAACGCTGGCTTTCGACGCCATCGGCGGCGGCAAGCTGGCCGGGCAGATCCTGGCCGCGATGGAAATTTCGCTGAATTCGCGTCCGGGTGCCTACAGCCGCTACGGGTCTTCGACCCACAAGCAGGTCTACATCTACGGCCGTCTCAGCCTCGAGCCGACCATCCTTGGCGCAGCCTACGGCATGGCCTGGGGCGTCGGCGGCTTCCTGCTGACGCCGTTCCTGCAGAAGGTCGGCATGGAGGAAGCCGGCAAGCTGCGCGCACGCGTGGCGGCGGAGCTGAAGACGACGTTCGCCAGCCATTATACGAAGACACTCTCACTTCGTGACGTGCTCGATCCGGAAGCGATCAAGGCCTACAACCGGAAGGCGACCGGAGAGAAGTTCCTGATCAATCCGAGCCTCTGACACGGCGCCACCTTTCCCTGAACAACCGGTATGCTAGACAGGCGCCGCTGAGTTAAGCGGCGACCTGTCGAAGAGCACGCGCCGGAAGTTCGGGAAGGACGTCATCGTGGTTTCTAGAGAGCAGGCGCTTGCCAAACTTACCGCGCCGGGACAGCCATTCGAGATCGTCGAGGTCGACGTTCGCGACCGGCATCTGCGGGTCTTCAAGAACGCACCGCGCAACCTCCGCGAGATCTACGAGACCACGCGCAGCGACAAGCTCTTCATTGTCTACGAAGACGAGCACCTAACCTATGAGGACATCTGGCGGCGCGCCTGTACGCTCGCCCATACGCTGGTGAAGGATCACGGCGTTGGTCGGGGCGATCGCGTGGCCCTGTCGATGCGAAACTATCCCGAGTGGATCGTCGCCTACATGGCGATCACCTCGGTGGGCGCGATGGCGATTGCTATGAACGCGCTGTGGACCGCCGACGAGATGTCATACGGCCTTTCGATGTCGCAGCCGAAAGTGCTGATTACCGATCAGGAACGCCTCGACCGCCTCGCCTCGCTGGTCAATCCGCCGACCGGATTCTCGATTATCGCGGCGCGTACCACCAAGCCGCTGCCCAACGGCGCCCGCGCCTGGACAGATGCGATGTCTGGTCCAGAGCAGATGACCATGCCTGAACTCAACGCCGATCCGGACGATGACGCGCACATGCTGTTCACGTCGGGCTCGACCGGAAATCCTAAGGGCGCCGTCTCGACGCATCGCAACGTGATATCGGCATTGCTGTCGTGGGAGCTGGATCTGCACGCGGCGTGGGAAGTCGGCCTGCTCGACCGCCCGGTTGCCGACCCGCCGCAAACCGCCATGTTGCTGGCCATCCCGCTGTTTCACGTCACCGGCCTGCTCGCCTGCGCTGTCCAGTCCTTCCGTTTCCAGCGGCGCATCGTGATGATGTACAAGTGGGACGTCGAGAAAGGCGCGGATATCATTGAGCGCGAGGGCATTACCCATATGACCGCGACTCCCGCGATCACCGGCGACGTGGTTGCGTATTCGCGCCGCACCGGGCGTAAGTTTCCGACGCTGGTGTCGATCGGCGGCGGTGGCGCATCGCGCGCGCCGGAACAGGTTCGCGCCATCGACGCGGTGTTTGAACACGCCAAGCCAGGCACGGGCTGGGGCATGACGGAGACTAACGCCATCGGCGTCGGCATCGCTGCGGCCGACTATCTGCGCAAGCCAGAAAGCTCTGGCCGATGCTCCGCCGTACTCGATATCCGGGTGGTGGACGAGAACGGCAAGACGCTCCCGGCCGGCGAGCGCGGCGAACTGCTGATCCGCGGCGCATCCATCATGCAAGGCTATTGGCAGAACCCAAAGGCCAACGCCGAAAACTTCGTCGATGGCGACTGGTTCCGCACCGGCGACGTAGCGGTGATCGACGACGAAGGCTTCCTGTTCATCGTCGATCGGATCAAGGACCTCGTGATCCGTGGCGGCGAGAATATCGGCTGCGGCGCTGTCGAATACGCGCTGCAGGAACACCCCGCCGTTGAAGAAGCTAGCGTCTATGGTGTGCCTGACGAACGGCTTGGCGAGGAAGTCGGCGCGACGCTTTTCATCAGCAAGCCCGTTACGGAAGACGAACTGCGCGACTTCCTGTCGACGCGCCTCGGCAAGTTCCAGATTCCGCGCTACTTCCGCTTCCAGACCGAACCGCTGCCGCGCGGCGCGACGGGCAAGATCATGAAGAAGGATCTGCGCGCGCAGGCCGCCAAGGATCTGGCGGCCGCCTAGATCGCGCCTTTCGGTTTTTGGCCGGCCTTCTTCGCGGCCGACTTCTCCGCCCGGAAAGCCTTGGCCCAGCCGTCCTTGCCGGCCTGTCGACCGCGGGCGATGGCGAGCGCATCAGCGGGCACGTCCTCGACGATCACCGAGCCGGAGCCGACATAGCCGCCGGCGCCGATGGTGACAGGCGCGACCAGCGATGAGTTCGAGCCGATGAACGCTCCCTCGCCAACTACTGTGCGGTATTTGAAGAAGCCGTCGTAGTTACAGAAGATAGTGCCTGCGCCGATGTTCGCGCCGGCGCCGATTTCGCCATCGCCGAGATAGCTGAGGTGGTTCGCCTTGGTACCTTCGCCAATGATGACGTTCTTCACTTCGACGAAGTTGCCGATGTGCGCGTCCTTGCCGATGACTGCGCCGGGCCGCAGGCGGGCGTAAGGGCCGACCAGTGCGCCGGGGCCGACCTTTGCGCCTTCGAGATGCGAGAAGGCGCGGATGACAGCGCCGCTGTCGACGCTGACGCCAGTGGCGAAGACGACGTTCGGCTCGATGGTGACGCCAGCCGCAACCTTGGTATCGTGGCTGAAGTATACGGTGTCCGGCGCGGGCAAAGTGACGCCCGCCACCATCATCCGTTCACGCACGCCGTCCTGGAATACGCGTTCGACTTGCGCGAGCTCGACCTGGCTATTGACGCCCTGGACGTCGCGCTCATCGCAATGCGCTACGGAGGCTTTCAGCGACCGCGCGCGCGCCAGGCCGACGAGATCGGTGAGATAGTACTCGCCCTTGGCGTTGTGATTGGTCACCTGGCCGAGCAGGTCGAACATCAGCTTTACCGGCGCGGCCATCACGCCGGAGTTGGCGAGTTCGATCTGCAGCTGTGACTCGTCCGCGTCATTGGCCTCGACGATGGCTTCGAGCGAACCATTACCATCGGTGACAAGGCGGCCATAACGGTTGGGTAGTTTCGCAATGAAACCGAGCACGCAGATGCTTGCTCCCTTCTCGATTTCGGCGAAGGCGCGCTCGCCCGCCTCCTTCGGGACAAGCGGTGTATCGGCATAGAGAACGATGGCGTGGCCGTCGGCATCCTTCAGGGCATCGCGCGCCGCATCGACGGCGTTGGCCGTACCAAGCTGGTCGCGCTGGATCACTACGTTCTCGGCGCCGACGAGCTTCGCGGCTGCTTCGGACAGAACCGGCATGTCTGGCCCGACCACAACGACCGAGCGTTTGCAGCCCAGATCCTTCGCCAGCGCTACGCTCCATGCCAGCATGGAGCGGCCGCCGATCTCGTGCAGCACCTTGGGCCGCGGCGATTTCATGCGCGTGCCCTTGCCCGCGGCGAGGATGATTGCGAAACGGTCCGCCATGGCCTGTCCTTCAGGTCGAATCCCGATCCGCCCTCCTACCACACCCGGCCCCATGACCAACCTTTCCGGCCATACCATCGCATTCGACCTGGACGGCACTCTGGTCGAAACGGTTGGCGACATTCATGCGGCGCTGAACCTGGTTCTTGCGGCGGAAGGCGTACCGGCGGCCACGCTAGACGACATCCGGAATTTCGTAGGCCAGGGCGCCGGCGCGTTGATAATCCGGGTTCTGGCTGTCCACGGGATCCACCCGGACGAATCCCGGCTGGATGCGCTTACCGACGCTTACATCGCCCACTACGCCCGCGACATCGCGGCTTACTCTCATCCCTATCCCGGCCTGCGGGATGCGCTCGACCGTCTGCAGGCCATGGGCGCGACGCTTTGCGTCTGTACGAACAAGCGAACCGATCTGTCAGTCCAGCTGCTGGCTACGCTGGGGATGGCGCACAGGTTCGCTGCGATTGTCGGCGCCGACGCCGTGAAGGATCGCAAACCGCATCCGGATCACTATCTGCATGCAGTCCGCGCGGCAGGAGGCGACCCAGCGCGTAGCGCGATGGTGGGCGATTCGATCAACGACGTTCTTTCGGCCAAAGCTGCGGGCGCGCCTGTGGCCGTCTACGCATGCGGCTATACAGACACGGCGCCGGACCTGTTGGGGGCCGACGCCGTGTTTACTCAATTTACTGATCTGCCAGACCTTCTGGTCCGCTTGTTTAACCGTCAGCCTCCGCGGCCATAGCCGGCAGGTTTGCCGGGCTCCGGACGGCCGCCTTTTTTCTTGGGCGGCATACCGTTGACCATGTTGCTGCGGACATCCGTGCGGGCAGAACGCATCGCAGGCACGAAGCCAGCGTCGATGAGGTTGATCGAGACGTCGAAACCACGGCTCAACCAATACTCTTCGATCTTCAGCTTCAGCTTGCGCGCGCCATCTTCGTCGCAGAAATCGCCGTTCATGTACTTCTCCAGACACCAGGTGAGGCGCCTATGGCGGGATCGCCAATCGGCCTCGGTAGGTCCCTCAGTTCTCGCCCCCCGCTTTGCGGTGTGGTCGTGAAGTCAACCTAAGAATGCAGTTGAGGCGGCGCATGAAGCGGACAAGGTATTTTGAAGATCAATTGTGGCGGACGTTCCCTAGCCGCCTTGGTTAGATGAACATTTGTTGGGAAACCAATTGCTTCGCTTTGCCTGACCCTCTGCTTTTGCCTTGAGAAAATTGGTTTTTTGAGAAACCAGGAACGCGACCGGACGTTCCCGGCGCTCACCCGGGCCGTCGGGCACGATCGCTGGGTCGGACGAAGATCGCGACGGCTGGCGGGACGAGTCGGCTGCGAAACGCCGTTATCCGCTTCGGCACACAAACATTTTGGGCGCTTCGTCCGAAAAGCTGGTGGGCGATGCAGGGATTGAACCTGCGACCCCTCCCGTGTGAAGGGAGTGCTCTCCCGCTGAGCTAATCGCCCGGGACCCCTTTGTTCAGGGGAGCGGGTTCATAGGGCGCCCCGGCGTTGGACGTCAAGATTGGCACAGATCGTGCCGCGACGCGGCAGAAGCTTCGAATTCCACTGCTATCTCGATTGTTATCGGTCCGCCCGGGGCGGGCTGGGGATTATCGTGGACATGCCGCGTCTCATTTGGGAAGGCTGCAACCCAGCGGTTCAAAAAATCAAATAAAGCCGCGCCACTGGGGAGAGATCTGAATGGCGTTTCTATCGCCTAGCATGATCACGACGATGGACGACGCCCGGAAGCACCGGACGTGGGCGCTGTGGATCCTGATCATCGTCTACATTTTCAACTTCATCGACCGGCAGATCGTCAACATTCTGCAGGAAGACATCAAGGCCGACCTAGGCCTCAACGACACCCAACTGGGCATGATGACCGGCCTCGCGTTCGCCGTGGTCTATTGCACGATGGGCATACCCGTGGCCCGCATCGCCGACTCCACCAGCCGCAAAGGCGTCATGGTGGTCTCGCTGGCGGTCTGGAGCGGCTTCACAGCCCTCTGCGGTCTCGCCAATCCGATCCACATCGGCACGTTCACGATTTCCGCGTTTGTCGTCCTGCTGATCACACGCATGGGCGTGGGCCTTGGTGAGGCTGGCGGCTCGCCCCCTGCCCACGCCATGATCTCCGACCTCTACGAGAAAGAGAAACGCGGGCGCGCGCTGGCGCTGTACTCCGCAGGTCTCTACGCTGGCACCCTGCTGGGCTATTATCTTGGTGGTTGGTTGAGCGAGGCGCTGAATTGGCGCCAGGCGTTCTTTGTTGTCGGCATTCCGGGCGTCATCTTCGCTGTCATCGCCTGGACCACGGTTCGCGAGCCGGTGCGCGGCCTGTCAGGCGCGACGCCATCGACGGACAAGCCGACATTCGTGAAATCATTCGCCAAGCTTTGGTCGCTGAAGGCCTTTCCCTACTACGCCATCGCCACCGGCGCAGGGACCTTCATCACCTACGGCCTCGGTAACTGGATGCCGTCCTTCATGCCGCGCACCTATGGCGTCATCGATCCGGCCTCCGTTGGCGGCGCCGTCAAATACATTGGCCAGTGGGGCATGCCTGAACTCCAGAATGCGCTCGGCATGTGCCAGTCCACGATGGTGGATGGCGCGCGCCAACTTGCGGCTGACTGCTATCAGATGAACAAGACCGAGATCGGCCTGTTCTACGGCACGTGCAGTGGTGTTGGCGGCATGATCGGCACGATCGCTGGCGGCTATCTGGCCGACCGTCTCGGGGCCAAGGACCGTCGCTGGTTCCTGTGGGTTCCGATGTGGGGCAAGATCCTGGGCGCACCGCTGTTCATCGCGGCCATGCTGGCCCCGAATGTCGAGCTGTCGCTTTTGCTCTATTTCCCGGGCATTACCCTGGCCGCCATGTATCTCGGGCCGGCTCTCGCGATCACGCACCACCTTGTGCCCGCCTCGATGCGCGCCATGTCGTCGGCGGTGCTGTTCTTCATCCTGAACATCCTCGGCCTCGGCACCGGTCCATTCGTCGTGGGCATGTTGTCGGACTGGATCAGCGGCAACGCCGACAGCCTGTCGCAGGCGCACAGCTTCCTCGGCGACAGCGTAGACCAAGTGAAGCAGATGTCGCTGAAGTGGGCGATGATCATTGCCGTCATCCTGATGACGCCGCTGGCCATCCTCTGGCACATCGGCGCGATGAAGCTGCCAAAGGGCGAGCTGGACGACGAAGGCGACGCGATTAAGGAAGCGCTGACGGAGGGCGATCCGACAGGCGGTCCCTCAACGGTTGCGCCGAAGCCCTGAGCGGAAGCGCCAAGTATGCGAAAGGCCCGGCTAGAGCGGCATGCCTGAAATAGGAATCGAAAGGGGATTCCCGAAGGTCGCG
>JBBATZ010000061.1:0-22669 GCA_040398425.1 Hyphomonadaceae bacterium | reverse complement strand
CTCTCGCCGCAACCGTCATTTTCTGGCTGTGATCAATGAGTCCTGAGCCTAGAGCACTGATCGTGCAAGTCACAACTGGAATCGCCCGACGCGGAAAACAGAAAAGGCGGCCCGTGAGGACCGCCCTTCCGCAACTCTTGCGAGTTTTGTTTCCAGCTAGACCAGAAAACCGCTCTTAGTGAGGAGCCGGCTCGGTCGTCGTGGTGGTCGTGGTGGTGGTCGCCGGGGCAGCCGGGGCAGCCGGGGCAGCAGCCGGATCAACCGGAGCGGCAGCCATCGGGTCCGCAGCCGGAGCCGGGGCCGGTTCCGCGGCCGGAGCCGTGGTTTCGGTCGTGGTGGTGGTTTCAGCAGCAGGCGCCTCAGCAGCGGGGCTGCAGGCGACGAGGGCGAGAGCAGCGGTCGAAACCGCAGCGACAACGATCAGTTTGAACGACATAGGATAGATCCCTCCGACGGATCACGCCCGCCTCGGGAATGAAAGTCCGGGCGGCGTCTGTCTTTTGAACACAGCGCAAAAAAGCACAAGATGGCGAAAGGTTAGGTTTCAGTCAGCATGGAACGCTGTTCGTTAACAGCGTGACATCCGGGTCTTTTGGGGCGGCCATGACAGGACGTTCGCCGCCGAAAGGCCTGAAAAAGCCGCGGAAGCAAAACACCTTGAATCCATTGGAATGTCGGCTTGTCCGCTTGTCCGCCCGTAAATGTGAGCGACGAGCGCCTCAAACAGCAACTGGCGCTTTTATGTGCGCATCTGGGGCATAATCCGTTAACGTGAAATCTTCGTAATCCCACCCAAACAGGTCGGTTTTGGATGGATTGATTGTCAGCCTTGGCAAGGGCTTAGGCTGCCGCTGCAGCTGCAGCCGGGCCTGCTCGAAGTGATTCGCGTAAAGGTGCACATCGCCGAACGCATGCACGAACTCGCCAGGCTCAAGCCCGGTCGCCCGCGCCATCAGCATGGTCAGCAGCGCATAGGAAGCGATGTTGAACGGCACGCCCAGAAACACATCCGCCGAGCGCTGATAGAGCTGGCAGGACAGTTTCCCCTCAGCGACGAAAAACTGGAACAGGCAGTGACATGGCGGCAGCGCCATGCGGTCCACATCCGCCGGATTCCACGCCGACACCACCAGCCGCCGGGAGTTCGGATTGCGGATGATTTCGTCGCGAACCCAGGTGATCTGGTCGATGGTGCGGCCATCCGGCGCCGCCCAGCTGCGCCATTGTTTTCCGTAGACGGGGCCGAGTTCGCCATTGGCGTCGGCCCACTCGTTCCAGATGCTGACGCCGCGGTCCTGAAGCCATTTCACATTGGTCTCGCCGCGCAGGAACCAGAGCAGCTCAACGATGATCGAACGCAGGTGCAGCTTCTTGGTCGTGAGCATGGGGAAGCCCGCGCTCAGGTCGAAACGCATCTGCCGCCCGAACACCCCGCGCGTCCCCGTTCCCGTGCGATCGCCACGGTCAGTTCCGTGGTCGATTATGTCCTGCACAAGGTCGAGATACTGGCGCATGAATCGGTCCGTTCAGCTTCGGTCCTTGAAGTGATGGGGGCCCTGAACGCGATTGACAAGGCGGAGCCATATCGCGCGCATCGCCCATGAAACTCACAGCCTGTGGATGACCTGAATGACGACCAGCAAACAGGGGAATGACCTGCCCAAGCTGGCTGCACCGGCCTAACGCGCGCTGGCCGCGGCGCGTATCGCGACCCTTTCACAGCTTTCAAAAAAGACCGAAGCCGAGATAACAGCCCTGCACGGCATGGGGCCAAACGCGCTGGCGATTTTGAACGTGGCGATGAAGGCGAAGGGACTGGCGTGAAGGAAACAGCCCGCCCTATTCCGCCGCCTTGGCATTGCTCACGGAAGCGAGTCTGCGCCGCAGCCAGTCGCGGACAAAGCGGTTGGTCTTCGCAGCAACTTCGGTCGGCAGGCGGTTGAAAGCATGCGGGCCTTCGGGGACCACGATGAGCCGCGCATTCGCGCTGGCCGCCTTCCAGCGCTCAGCCATCAGACGGCTGTCGTCGATCAGCGGATCGATTGTGCCACATAAAAGCAGCGCCGGCGGCAGGCGCGAGAGATCGGCATAGAGCGGCGAGACATCCGGCGCGCGGCGGCCGACCTCGTCACGATCCGGCAGCAACTTAGCAAGACCTGTCGCCATGGCAGGACCATCAAGCACCAGCGTCCCGCGCGAGGCTTTGCGTACGCTCGGCGTGCACGAGAGATCATAGGGACCATAGAACAGCGCCGCTCCGCGCAGCCGCGCAAAATCGGCGCGCGCATCACGCAGGCGCAGCAGCGTGCACGCAGCCAGATGCGCCCCGGCAGATTCACCGCCGATGAAAAGATCGCGCGCGCCGAACTCGGCCTCGGCATGCGTGAACACCCAGTCGGCGGCGGCGTGTGCCTGTGCAATCTGGTTCTCGAACGTGATGTCGGGCAGCGTCGTATAGTCCACGCTGACCACGACGAGATTGCAGTCGCGCACGATGCGGGCGTTGACCTGATCATCCATCGACGCCTTGCCGATGGCCCAGCCGCCGCCATGATAGTCCATGTAGACGCCCCGCGCCTCGCCGCTGGCCTGCCGCAGCACGCGCAGCGAAACGGAGTGCCCAAGCCAGTGAATGCGGCGCACGTAAATCCGGACGCCACGTACGCCGATCGGTGCATAGGCCTGCGCGCCCAGCATCGTCTGGATCATCATGCGGCCCAGCGGCGTCGGTGCACGAAAGCGCGGCGCCCAGTGCAGCCGCTGGTTCATGCGCCGCACCTGTTCCATCTCGGCTGGCGTGAAGTCGGGAAAGGGTTCGAGCATGGCTGGGTCCGTCTGACTGTCAAAAGGTAGTTGGCGGGACGCTGTGGGACAATGGTTGGTTATCTCGGGAGCTGAACTTGTGCGCAGCCTGCACGAAGGCCAAGCTTGCCCGATCGCAAGTCGGGCAGCGGGGCGCACACAATGACAGGCATGCCAGAGATCGTCTTGCCTGCAGGCATGCGCAAAGCCTCGCAGGCAGACTGGCGGCAGGCCGGCGGCATCATTGCCGAGGCGTTCTCGGAGGACCCCGTGAACCTCTGGATCTTCGGCAACCCCGCGCCGATGCCGACAGTGTTCAGCGCGCTTGCCAGAAGCGTCTACTTGCCGCGCGGCTTCTGCCAGCTGTCAGGAGATGCAGGCGCGACGATGTGGAGCCATTCGACAGCCAATCGCGAGCTGTCGCTGATCCCGACACTGGCGCTGGTTGCCTCCGTCATCGGGAAGGGATCGAAGGGCGCCGTGAAACGCGCTCTGGGCGCGAGCGACCTCATGCAGAAGGAACACCCGAAGGCACCGCATCTCTATCTGTTCGCAATCGGCACGCGGAAGGCCGCGCGTGGCAAGGGGCTCGGCAAGGCGCTGATGGCACCGGTGCTCGCTGCGGCGGATCGCGACGCCCTACCCTGCTATCTTGAAAACTCGAACCCTGCGAATACCGGCTTCTATCGCAGGCGCGGTTTCGAGCGGATGAAGCTGTTCGAAGCGGGACCGGGCGGCCCGCCGCTGGAGGCGATGTGGCGGGAGCCCAGGCAGGCATGATGCGGCGGCATCCGAGTGTCCGCTCTCAGATTGCGTCGAGCCCTTCCATCAGTGCCGGATCAATCTCGACACGTTTGCCCTGGCGATAGTTGACGACCGTCGTCAAGGCCTCGTCCTGCGAGAGGCCCTGCCGGCTGATGAGCCGGTCCATGAGGGTGCGCTCATCGCGACGCGCTTCTTCGGGGCTCCGTGTCTCAACCATGGCAAGGCCTCCGTGACATACTCGTGACTACAACGGACGAGGTAGCGAACGAGCACGCGCCCGCACCGCGCACGTTTCCATGGGCGCTCATATGGGGCGAAGATCGGGCAATTGAACGGCTGTGCGGAGGTTTCTTGTTCCGTGTCCGATAGCAGTGCTCATGCGAGTCTTAACGCGCGTGTTCGCCACTGCGAGATATGCATCTCATAGTCATTCAGTATCGATGCAAAGCACAGGAAGTTTGATGCAGCGTGCCTTCGCACGCGCATCATGAGAGAGCTCCGAAACGAAAGCGGATGCCCCCTTAATTCCTGGCGAGGTAACCCGCCTGCCCGGTCATTTCGGTCTAGTCTTCGATCGCAGCGATCGGTCCATCGGCCTCGAGCACCTTCACGCGGAACAACAGGCCGGCAAGGCCAGCGCCAGCCAGCGGCCCGACGATGAAGAGCCAGAGCTGCTGCAGCGCATCACCCTGCACAAACACGGCGGGCCCGAACGAACGTGCCGGGTTCACCGACACGCCTGTCACCTGGATGCCGACAATATGGATCACCACCAGCGTCAGGCCGATCGCGAGCCCTGCCAGCAGTGTAGGCGAGCCCTTGGCCGTGACGCCGAGGATGACGACCACGAAAAGGAATGTCGCGACGATCTCGAAGACCAGGGCTGCGGTCATCGAATACTCGCCGAGATAGCCGGGGCCGAAGCCGTTCGCGCCGAGACCGTTCCTGGCGATGTCATAGCCCGCATTGCCGTTGGTCAACGTTTCCGCCTGTCCGTTGGCGATGAGATAGAGAATGCCCGCTCCGGCCAGTGCGCCGATGAATTGCGCCATCCAGTACATCACCATCTCGATGGCGCTCATCCGCCCGGCCATGAATGCACCAAAGGAGACCGCGGGGTTCACGTGGCAGCCCGAGATCGGCCCGATGCCATAGGCCATCGCAACGATGGCGAGCCCGAACGCGAAGGAAATCCCCAGCTGGCCGACCTCTGGCCCGGCGAGGACGGCTGCGCCGCAACCGAAAAACACGAGCGTCGCAGTGCCGATAAACTCGGCGACGAGCTTCTTCATGGCGTCCCTCCCCAGGGTTTCAGTGGAAGCCCGATGCTACGCGAACCACCAGCCAACGCCACAGACATCGGAGGGTTTCTTGGCGTCCCGTGTGATGAGAACACTTGCAGAACATCTATTGATGTTCTATTTATGTTCTCGGCGTCGAGTCGAGGTGGATTCGAGCGTGGGAGATGGTCATGCAAGGTTATGTGACGCTGGATACGCGGGACCTGCCGCGGGCCGTGAAGTTCTACGAGCGGATCGCGCGGGAGCTTGGCTCGCGGCGGTCGCTGGAAAGCGATGGCTGTGTCGCCTGGGGCGTGCCAGGGGCGCCTGCCGCGATCAGCGTGGAAGCGCCGATGAATGGCCGCATGGCGGCTTGCGGCACGGAAGTGGTCGCCCTCCAGGCGGCCGACCCGGAACAGGTGCAGCGGCTCTACGAACTTGCCATCGCCCAGGGTGGGCGTGGCGAGGCCGAGCCCGGCGAGCGTGGTGGCTATTTTGCGGCCTGTTTCCGCGACCCGGATGGCAACCGTCTAAACGCCTTCTGTGTGACGCAGCATTAGGTTGGCGGTTAGGTTATTCGCGCCTATATTGATCTCGTTCCGAAAGGAACTATGGCGATAAACTCACGTGTAATAAGCGGACCGGACCCGGGGGCAGTGCCCGGCGGCTCCACCAGATTTCACCCCGGGCATTGGCCGGGCTGTCTGGGGCCGACACAGGATCGACGGACGTGTAAAGACGACGACTTTGCCCGCTTTGGCCCCGATAGAAGCCTCTTACGCAATAGTTGCCAATGACAACTTTGCTCAGGACCAAGCTCTTGCTGCGTAAGCAGCGGACCTAGTCCGAACACTTAAGTCCTTAGCTCTAGCCAGCTAAGGCGGGGCTCGGGGCGGCGCCTGGCAACAGAAGCCGCCCCACTTGTTTTCAGGCAATTTTGGTGAAGCGCTCCCTCCTGGCGAGGTCGAGACCTATTTCACCTCCAGAAGCAAACTCTGGAGACCCACATGAAACGCACCGCACAAGCCGTCTGGTCCGGCGGACTCAAGGACGGCAATGGCGCGATCTCGCTGCAGAGCGGCGCGCTGAAGGACAGCCCCTACACGTTCAAGGCGCGCTTCGAAGATGAGAGCGGCAAGTCTGCGACCAACCCCGAAGAACTGATCGCTGCCGCGCATGCCAGCTGTTTCACGATGCAGCTATCGTTCTTCCTGCAGGAGGCCGGCCATCCGGCAGCGAAACTGACCACCAGCGCGGAAGTGACTGTCGGTCCGGTCGAGGGCAAGGGCAACACGATTTCGAAGAGCGTACTCACCCTGCGCGGCGACGTGCCAGGCATGGACGAAGCACAGTTCCTCGAACTCGCGAAAAAGGCCAAGGAGAGCTGTCCGGTTTCGCGCGCGCTCGACGCGATCGAGATCACGCTTGACGCAAAGCTGGAAGCGTAGATCGGGCTATGTGCCCGACACGATGCCGTAGCTCTCGCCCTCGGCGATCGGCACGATCACATGCCGGACGCTGTAGGCGAGGCTATCAAGCGGGCCCGCCTCTCCGAAGGGCCACTCGGCTTCAATGACCAGGAGGACATACTGTTCGCCGATCATAAGGCGTGTCGCGTTCTGGACTGCCCCAGGCGTGAGCGCCTTCTTCGGAAGCACAAGATAGCTCTCGCCGCCGCGTGTGTCCCACCGGCTGGGGCTATCGAAGAGATCAGCATCCGCATCCACGGGCGGCGCCAACGGATCATGCGCCACGAGACTGAGATGCGGGACGGCCCTGCCCTGCGCGATGATCCAGCTGTCGAGCCATTCATTGGCGTTGCCGGTCCGCGCGATGCGGCTCGCCGAATTGGTCAGGATCTGTGACTCGGGCGTATCGGCCGGCGCCAACGCCCACACTTCGGGCTTCTGCCAGCCGCGCCTGCAGATGCAGCGCCCAAGTTCACCCGATGACCAGAGTAATTGCTGGACATAGTCCATCATGTCTTTCGGGGCGGGTATCCGGGCGAGGGCACTCACAAGCTACTCCTGCCGGGGTCTCGCTATCTGCGCTCCGCGAAAAGCGGCATGCCCCCTTCGGGCCGGAGCGTGATCCGGATATTCGGCTCTACCTTGTGCGCGGCATTCGGCAGGAAGCGCAAGTCGCGCACGAGCGTCGCGAGGATTGCGATCGCTTCCATATAGGCGAACTTCATTCCGATGCAGATACGAGGACCGGCGCCGAACGGCATGAACTGGAAGCGGTGCATCGCCTTCAGGCGATCCGGCGCGAAACGATCGGGATCGAAACGTTCAGGATGTTCCCACAACGTCTTGTGACGATGCATTACGTAGAAGAGGTTGAGTGCGAAATCGCCCTTCTTCACCTGCACATCGCCAAGATCGATGTCTTCGGACGCCATGCGATCAAGGATCGAGACTGGCGGATAGAGTCGCATCGCCTCCTTGATGACCTGTTCGTGGAACGACAACTCGTCCACCATGGCTGCATCAATGGGCTTGTCGCCGCAGACATCGCGCACTTCGCGTAGCAGGCGCTCCTGCGTCTCCGGTGAATTCGCTATCAGGTAGAGTGAAAACGCGAGTGTGAGCGCCGTCGTCTCATGACCTGCGCCGATGAAGGTGACAACATTGTCGCGCAGCTCATCGTCCGAAAGGCCGCGATGGGTTTCCGGATCGCGTGCCGCGAGCAGGAGGCCGAGAAGATCAGCCTGCGCCTCACCACTGTCGCGCCGACGCTCGATCGCGTTGACGGCCGTGGCCTTCAGCCCCTGCGCCGCCCGCCTGCCCTCGCCGCCCCACGGACGCCAGACCCATGGCGGCGCCCCGAACACGTCGAGCATGTCAGGCTTGCCCATGGTTTCCAGATATGTGGTGATGATGTGCGCCATGCGGTCATAGCTGAAACTGGGATCCGCCCCGCCGAGGATCGTCTCGACGATCACGTCGAGCGTCGCATGCTGCATCTCCTGCACAACATCGACCGGCTGACCGGCAGGCATTGCCCTGATCCGCTCGACGGTCGCAGCAGCAGAACGCGAGAAGGCAGGCACCAGCGCGCGCAGGGCGTCTATCCTGAACGCGGGCGATGCGGCCCGGCGCTGGAATTTCCAGTGCTCGCCTTCGGACGTCAGCAAGCCCTCCCCCAGTGCAGGGCCGACAAGTTTCTTCTGGAACTGCGATTTCTTGAAGATGTCGGCGTGGTCCAGGAAAACCGCCTTCATGTGTTCCGGCTTGCGGAAATAATGAAAGGTGCGGCCGATCCACTTCACGCCGTGATACGGGTTCTCGTACATGGCTTTCGGCCAGGCGTAGAGCGGATTGGCGATCATCTGCAGCAGGCCGCGCACAAGCGGCAACGGTTTGTCAGGCGGCGTCACCGTCTGCGGGACGAATTCCGACGAGGTCAGTGTATCGGCCATGGACGTGTGGGTAGCACCGCAGGCGAATGCCGTCGAGGATTGGCTAATGCTCGAGGTCTCGCAATGGACGCGGACCAAGATCGCGGCGGTTCGTATCGAGTAGCATGGTCCCGTCAAATTCCGAGCCGATGGCCCCGTCTGACAGAGACACGTTCGTCGCCGCCAGATATGAGCCATTCATCCAGCTTCGGCCAAGGGGCTTTTCCACGACTATCAACAGCGTGCTTCCTTTGTTTAGCCAGGCTACAGTAGCGTGATTGAACCCTGGAAGGCCGTTCGCGAGAGAGACCTTGGTGTCGTCTGGCGAGCCGAGGAGCGCACCTAAGTCGTGCGGTGTTCCGCTCCCCAGAAAGTACATGTCGACACTCCAGACCGGGATGGGACTATCGTCGCTCCAGGTGATCGCGACGTATTAGCCGCCTGGCGACCAGAGAATTTCCGGTGGCGCAAGACCGACATCCCTCTTTGTAAGCGGGCCGCGGGCTTCGCCCGAAACCACAATGCCAGCGTCTGTTCGCTCCCGGATGAAGCGCCCGTCAGGCGGGACGACCGGCTTGTCTCGCAGCAGGGCGCCGGATGCGGACCAAATCCCGGCATCGGATTGCGGAACTGAAGCGATATCTGCGCGAGAGGATGCAGCGGCGTCTTCAGAAACGGGTAGTGCGTCGGGCATGGGCGAGCAGGCGCCGAGGACCAGCAATATGACGACAGCCCCTCCCCCCCGTATGCTTCACTCCGTCAGCGCCTGCTCGATATCCGCGATCAGGTCGTCCGGATTCTCGACGCCAATGGAGAGCCGGACCAGACTGTCTGTGATGCCGAGCCGTTCGCGGCTTTGCTTGGGCACATCGGAGTGCGTCATCGCCGCCGGATGGGAGGCAAGCGTTTCAGTGCCCCCCAGGCTGACCGCCAGTTTGATGACCTGCAACTTGTCGAGGAACGCAAACGCTTCCTTCTCGCCGCCGTCGATTTCGAACGCGAAAGTCGAGCCGGCGGTTTCGCACTGGCGCTCGAACAAGGGACGGTCGGGGTGATCCTGCGGAAGGAAGCCCAGATACCAGACCGATTTCACGCGCGGATGCTTCGACAGATACGCCGCGACCTTGCGGGCGCCGAGTTCGGCCGCATCCATGCGCAGTTTCAGCGTCTCGAGCGAGCGCAGCAGCAGCCAGGCCGTGTGCGGGTCGGTCATCGTGCCGAAGATGGTGCGGAAGACGGCAACCTGGCTGACCCACGCAGCATCGCCGGAAGCGGCGCCCGCGATCAGGTCCGAATGGCCGCCGACATACTTGGTCAGCGACGTGACGCAGATATCGGCGCCATGCTTCAGCGGCTTCTGCCAGAGCGGCCCGAGGAAGGTGTTGTCGACGATCACGGGCGGGCGGCCCGCCGCCGTTTTCATGCCTTCGGAGATTTCGCGCGCGACGGCGATGTCGACCAGTCCGTTGGTCGGGTTGGCCGGCGTCTCGACATAGATGGCGCCGACCTTGCCACCGGATTTCGTAGCCTGCGCCGCAGCCTGCTTCGCTGCTTCCCGAAACCCAGCCTCGCCAGCCTCGGCCATGAAGCCGACGCCGCTGATGCCGAATTGAGGCAGCAGCGTATGGATCAGGAATTCGGTGCCGCCATAGACAGGCTCCGAAAACACGAAACTGTCGCCCGGCCGGAGAAACGTCATCAGCGTCGTCGAGATCGCGGCCATGCCGGACGCAAACGCCAGCGCCTTCTCGGCGCCATCCCAGACGGCGAGTCGATCCTCCAGAACCTCGAGATTGGGATTGTTGATGCGCGAGTAGATGAGATGCGTTTCCTCATCGCGGGCCTTTTCGCGCAGCCCATAGGCGAGTTCGAACGACGCCTTGCCCTCCTGCGCTGTGCCGAAGACAAATGTCGATGTCTGGAACAGCGGCGGCTTCAGCGCGCCTTCGGAGAGATGAGGCGAATAGCCGTACCCCATCATCAAAGTTTCCGGCGCGAGCTCGCGATTGCCGAGCTTCCTTGACCTGTAAGGCTTTGGGGTGCGTGTCATGGAGGAGAGAATAGGTCGATTTGCCCGTTCGCGGAATCAATTGTTGTGCTTCGCTCTTGCCCAGACGCTCGATATGCGCGTTATCGCTTCTGGCTGATGTGGCATACGATGAAACGAGAGAGAGCACGGAGGTTCGCCTCTGGCTTGAAGGCGTTTTACCGGACCGGATCGAGGGCCTAGCTCTGAACTCAAGGCGAGGGAGAATACGTTGGAGCGGACACCGGGAGCCGGGAAGGATCATATCGGCTTTCACGCCCTGACACAGGCTGCGCTGCGCGGGGTGGCGCGCGCGGCGATGGACAAGGTGGCCCGCATGGGTCACCTGCCGGGGGATCACCATTTCTACATTACCTTCCGCACCCGCACGCAGGGCGTGCAGATGGCCGACTGGCTGAAGGACAAGTTCCCTGACGAGATGACCATCGTCATGCAGCACCAGTATTTCGATTTCAAAGTTCACGATGACCGGTTCGAGATCGGATTGAGCTTCGGCGGCCAGCTGCAACACCTGTGCGTCCCATTCATCGCGGTGACCCGGTTCTTCGATCCGTCGACGAATTTCGGTGTTCAGATGGATCCGGTGGAAGGCCGCGCCAATGACGGCACCCCGACAATCCTGCCCGAGAAAATCCCGGGGCCGGATGGCGCCCCGCCCCCGCCCGCCAAGCCGGCCGAAGGCGCGGTGGTTTCGCTCGACGCGTTCCGCCGCAAGTAGGGCCAGGTGAGCGTCCCGGACACGCCAGATGCGCCGCCGCCGATCACCGACGCGGAAATGCTGGCCCGTTTCCAGAACTCAAAGAAGCGTCCGCCGTGCAGCGAGACGCTGGGCATGCAGCTCACTGGCGTCGACCAGTCAAACATGGTCTCGCGCTTTTCCTTCGAGGCGCGGCCGGAGTTCGCCAATCCATCGGGCGCGATCCAGGGTGGCTTCATTGCCGCCATGCTGGATGAGGCGATGGGAACGGCGGCTATCATCGCCTCAAACGTAACGATGAACGCGCCCACGCTGGAGATGAAAATCTCCTTCTTGCGCCCCCTGTTTGCCGGCCCGGCGACCGCGGAAGCAAAAATCCTCAAATGGGGCAAGTCGACCTGCTTCATCGAGGCCGAGCTGTTCGATCCGGACGGCAGGCTGGTGGCGAAAGCCAGCGCTACCCAGGCGCCGAAGCTGTTCAAGCGGTTCTGATCGGAAGCACAGCCGCCGTTGACTTGGGACATCCTTCGCGGATTGTGCGGGCGTGAGCCAGCCCACCGAAATCTGCCAGAATGCCCTTCCCGTCGCACCATGGATGGATGCGCTGGCTGCGCGTCTGCCGGGGCTGCAGCCGGTGGCAGAAGGCGACTGGCTGCGAGTCGACGACGCCTATGCCGCGCAGATGGCATATCGCGATAACCTGCTGAACGATCGAACAAGCGACGTTTTCATGCGGCATGGCTCGCCCGATGCGGCGGAGGCGCTTTTGCTGGCAAAGGTTGAGGCGGCAGTTCTGGCTCTGCCCGGTTTCATGCGCGTGGGCGAAGGTATCCGGCGGCCCGATGGCGTGGTGATCAATCCAGCGCGCGAGGCCAATCCGACGATCGCAGCAGCGCGGCTGGCGCAGGAGGACTTCCTGATTCTGGAGCCGACCGAGACGGGGCATAGGCTGGTCTCAGCCGTACTGTGCTTTCCCGCCAGTTGGTCGTTGCACCAGAAGATCGGGCGCAACATGGCGGGCATTCACCAGCCGGTGGATCGCTATGACGACAACATCGCCAGGCGCGTGAACCGCGTTATGGACGTGCTGCAGCCAGGCAACGCCGTGTGGCGCGCCAACGTGCTCTGCTACAACGATCCGGAGTTGCACCAGCCGAGACTGGAACACGAGCGGCGGCCATTCGATCCGGCCGCGCCAACATGGGTGCGTGTGGAGCGGCAGTCGCTGATGCGGCTCAACGAAACCGCTACGGTATTCGCGATCCACACCTATCTTGTGCCGAGCGAGAAGCTGACGCCCGAACAGAGCACCAGCCTGCCGGACAATGTGCGGCGCGGGGGCAGCATGGGCGAAACCAACTGATGGCTCTGCCCAGGGAAAAGCAAACCGCAGCGCACATCCTGCCGGACCGTCTCGCGCCTGGCTTGCGGCTCTGGTTCGTGGGCACCGCAGCGGGGCCGAAGTCTGCAGCGGTGGGCGCCTACTATGCGCATGGCGGCAACCGATTCTGGCGCGCCTTGCATGAAACCGGGATTACGCCGCGGCTGTACGTACCGCATGAGTTTCCACTGATGCTCGATCACGGCGTTGGCCTCACGGACTTCTGCAAGACGGACTGGGGCGTGGACTCGCAGATCGCGCGCGAAGCGTTCGACGTGGCTGGCTTCAGGCGGAAGGTTGCGAAGCTGAAGCCAGCGGCGTTGGCGTTCACCAGCAAGACATCGGCAAGTCTTTGGCTGGGGAAACCGACCGGGCGGATCAGCGTCGGACGACAAGTTACGCACGAAGGTCCTGCTCTGTTTGTGCTGCCCTCGCCGTCAGGGCTGGCGACGTCCTACTGGTCACTCGCACCTTGGAAAGAAGCCGCAGATTTCCTGCGCGGCTAGCCCACATCCGGCAACCGAACCCCGGGCCAGACGTCAGGCTACCAATGGAGTGGATCCCCCCCAACCTTCACGTGCGTCGCCTGCTGGGGATGGCCGCTGTCACCATCGCCATCTCTCTGGCGGGATGGTGGGTCTTCAACCTGCTGACGCCGCCGTGGCACACTCCGTTTAAGCCGCTTGATCTCGCGATCCGCCCGGGCGTTGCCGCGGGTTTCAGGCTCGATGGGCTCAGCAAAAGTCCACCGCTGTGCTTCGCCCTGCTGGACAAGATCGGCGTTACGTACACGCATATCGATCGCCAGAGCGACAATCCCGCGTGCGGCATCGCCAACGGACTGACGCTCGACCAGTCGCTGACGCCCTACTCCAGCACGCTGACCATGAGCTGCAAGATGGCGGCGTCGCTCTCTCTATGGGAACGGCACGCCGTGATGCCCGCCGCCGCAGAGATGTTCGGCCAGCCCGTGAAGCGCATTGAAACGCTGGGCGCTTACGCACGTCGGCGGGTCAACGGGGCAAAGACCGGACGGTGGAGTGAACATGCGCGTGGTGAGGTGGTGGAAATTGCCGGCTTCATACTGGCCGATGGGACGCGCGTCATGGTGAAGGATGACTTCTCAGATTTCAGCCCCGAGGGCACGTTCCTCCGCCGCGTGCGGGACAAGGGCTGCGGTGTAGTCTCGGTCGTCCTGAGCCCCGACGACAACGCGCAGCACGCCAATCACTTGCACTTCGACATGGGCGCGTTCGCAATCCGGCGTTGAACCAGGGTGCATGTCTCAAGTTCCGTCGCACGCAGTTGAACGTGGCGCGCCGATGCATCCGACACAGATCGATGCTATATGGACTGCATGATCCGGTTCATCCTTATCGCGGGTTTGTCGCTTTCGGCGGCGCCTGCGTTTGCTCAGCTTGAGCCGCTGCCGCGCTTCGAAGCACTTGAGCAGCAGCTACAGACACTCGAACAACAAAGGGTCGACGACCTTGGGGCCGCGCGGGACAGAGACCACACGCGGACAGCGCTGCCAAACGCGGGCGTGTCGGAAGCAGAGCGGGGCCTGCGCGAGCTGGACTACAAACGCGAACGCAATGCCCTGCTGCTGCAGGCCGAGCAGGATCGCCGACTGGTGCAGCGCGAGCGCGACCTTGCAGCCGCCGCCCTGCCCAACACGCGGGTTCCACGGTCATCGACCGCCGTGGTCACATCGCCCGAGGCCTACTTTCTGTCGCCCGCCCCGCCCGGAAAGTACTATGCGCGCGTCCAGGGGCGGTTTGTGCTGGTCGATGGAACGTCCGAACTGGTCGAGAGCGTGCTGCCTGTGCTGGCGACCGATCCCACTGCCGACGTCCCGCTGGGCGCGCGTCCGCTGCCGGACTTCAGTCTTCCAGCGCGGCGGGTCTCGCCCACGTCAGCGCTGGTGATCCGTGATCCGGGCGTCCTCGCCCTGCCGGCTGCGCCGGCTGGGCAATTCTATGCCCGCGTCGAAGGCCGGATCATTCTGGTCGATGTGCGGACGGAAATGCCCATAAGCGTCGTACAGCCGGGCTGAACGGACCTCTGCTGGACTTGCCTCTTGCATGGGGCCGCGAGCCGCTTCATGTTCCAGTCATCGTCAATTTTTCGAAAGGAGGTGATCCGATGTCAGTCACTCTGAGCTGGGGCCTGGCCCTGTCGTGCGAACTGTCGTCCGGAGCAACCTTCGTTCGCGGTTTCGCCTGATCGGACTTGAATGCCAGGGGCTTGGCGCCCCGCTCACTGACGGGAGGGCCGCCGGCACGCGCCAGGCGGCCCTTCTTGTTTTTTGGGTCTGACTGTTTTGAGTCCGGCTTGTTGTTCGATGACCAAATTCGGGGACACGACGAATGGCGCGCACGCGTCTGTTTGGGGAAGTTGAAGGCGCACTCGCGCAGGCCCGGCAAGCGCTCGGCGAGACCTCACCTCCGATGCGCGCGATTAGTCGCCGCGCGGCGCTGGCGCTGATGGGGGCAGCCGCTGCTTGTACGCCATCGCCTGCCACGACTTCAGAAGAGGGCCCCGCGCGTGCGAGCGATGCCGGAACGGTTGCGATTGTCGGCGGGGGCGTTTCAGGGCTGGTGGCGGCCTGGCGCCTTGCGATCGCGGGCGTGCGTACCGAGATTTTCGAGGCCAGCGGACGCACGGGCGGGCGCATATACACGCTGCGCGATTTCACAACCGAAGGTCATTTCTGCGAGCTGGGCGGCGAGTTCGTCAGCTCGGGTGATTCAGCCCTGGCCCGGCTGTGCGGGGAGCTTGGCGTCGGGCTTGAGCGGCTGGGCCCCACAGGAGAAAACGCGAACACCGTGTTCGACATTGGCGGCAAGCAATACACCGATGCCGACCTCATTGATCCCATCACGAAGACGGGCGCCTTCCTGCCCGCCGCATCGCGCGTAGCTACGGACCAGGCGGCGCTGCTTGATGGCAAGGGCGAGTGGACGGCGCGCGCGCACGAGCTCGATGCAATGCCGCTGTCAAGTTATCTGGAAGGCCTGCGGACGACGACGCAAGGCTGGGTGATTGATCTGATCGCGCTGGCCTGGCGGTCCGAATTCGGCATTCCGGTCAGCGAGCAATCGTCCCTCAATCTGATCGACATCATTGGCGCGTCCGGCGATGAAGCGTTCGCACTGTTCGGCAAGCATGATGGCGCGTTCCGCATCGCGGGTGGCTCGTCGAGCCTGCCGGACGCGCTCGCCGCTCGGCTGACCTCCTCGCCATTGTCGGACAGAACGACCCTGCATCTCAGCCACCAGCTTTACGCTGTAGCCCGCGATGGCGATGGCCTGCAGCTGACATTCCGGCCGGAGGGCGGCGTCCCGCTGAAGAAGACCTTCGCGCGCGTCATCATGTCCTTGCCCTTCACGCGGCTGCGCAACATGAAGGGGCTCGAGGGACTTGGCATGCCCGCGGACAAGATGACTGTGATCAGCGAGCTGGGCTATGGCACGAACGCGAAGCTCGCGGTCGGCACGTCGTCGCGACCCTGGCAGGATGGCGTCGCCGGTGTGCAGGCCCCGGTGACGGGCACGATCTATTCGGATCGCAGCTTCCAGCTGGTGTGGGACACAAGCGCCGGACAGCCCGGCGCTGGCGGGGTGCTGACAAACTATCTGGCGGGCGATGCAGCGAGACGCGAGGAGGCGCAGGCGCTGGCGCAGCTTGAAGCAGGAATGGCGTCGCTGGCGCCGAGAATCGCGCGGGCATTGCTGCCGAAGATTCGGGCGAGCTTCTTCTGGCCGAACCATCCGCACACGCGCGGCAGCTATGCCGGATGCCTGGTGGGCCAATACACAGGCTTTGCCGGAATCGCTGCGCGATCGGAACTGGACGGGCGGCTGGTGTTCGCCGGCGAACATACCAGCGTCGGGGCGATGGGGTCGATGAACGGAGCTGTCGAGGCCGGCGAGCGGGCTGCGCGCGAGACCATGGCCCCGACCTGATGCGGGAACACCCGGTCGGCTGCCGAGTTTCTAATGGCAGTACGGATCGAAATCAGCCATGAACACCCTGCTCTTCAGTGCTATCAGCCTCGTTCTCATGGGAGCTGCCGCCGCGCCCGTCCCTACCGAAGTTGCCACGAACGTCGCCTCGACAACGGATGCCGAGCCGGTCGAGGCGGACGCGGATGATGTTCCAGCAGCTGCGTCGAAAACCGCTGAGGCGCAGGCGGCAGCGGATGACGCCGAGTTCGAGCGGCTGATGGCTGCAGCGCCTGATCAGGGCGACGTCGGCGAATCGGTCATCGTCGACAGGACCGGTGCCAAATATCGTGTTTCAGGCTTCGGCTTCAGCGACAAGTAGTGGTGCGGGAGGTTTGAAACCTTGCTCTGCACACTGACGTTCGTGCATGTTCGCCGGCGTACTCGGCATTTCCAGATATTCGCATATACTCAAACGGTGATTTTACGTCGGCGCCCCTGACACTTCGTAGCTGTTTTACTGCAGCTGCGCTTCGGCGGAGGGCTTGGTGGATGGACATCTGCCGCGATTTTCAAACCGCCTGACGTCCTTTTGCCTTCGCGCCCTGCCACCAGGCAAACATCTCGATGGCGAAGGGCTTTATCTCATCAAGGGCGATGCCGATTCCGGGCGATGGGTCTTGCGCTATCGTCAGTTCGGGAGGCGGCGCGACATGGACCTTTGAGGCTGGCCGACAGTGGGCCTCGCAGAGGCGCGACGCCAGGTCGATGCTGCGAGGCGGCAGGTGCGCAATGGAGCGACAAGGCATCCCAGCGCGGCCGCACGGCTTCCGGACAAGCTTGCGCGTCTGGCTGGCTGGGCAAACATCAGGTCCGCACGAAATTGCCGATACAATTCTCGGCCATACCGTCGGCAGCAAAGCGGTCCGGGCATACCGCAGGACGGACTTCCTTGAGCAGCGTCGTGCACTCATGCAGCAGCGGGCCGACCATGTAAGTTCGGTTTCTTTGCCCGGCTGAACCGGTCAGCCAGCGATCGCACCCGGAGCGACAAAGTACCTGGCGAGCGGAGCGCTTGCGCGATGCGCCTGCTGCGATGTCCAGGCTAACCTCCCCCACTCGCATCTTCGACGGCTACGCCTCACGAGCACCCCACCAGCCTGTCCAAAGCAATAGCGCTAAGTCTAGATGACGTCATTCGCGACTCGCCAAAACCTTACGCCGAGATCGAGGGGATGCCTCATCGGTCAGGCACACAGGGGTCAGTATCGCACCGACCTCAATCACGCGCTTATCGGAGCAGGCCATGACTGTCGCCTTGTGCAGGTCGTGCAAAATCGAAAAAAGCTATCCATCCGATTTTCGCAAGCACCGGCGCGTCTGTACTGAGTGCTATCGCAGCAGAAGTCTGGCCTACTACCACATGACGAAAGCGCTCCACCGCCGGTCGAGATCTGTACCGTTGGGCCGCGCTGCCGGGCGCATAGCTCGCTATCGTCGTTTGTTGAGCTATTTCGACTCGCGACGTGGCTGGTACGAAACGGTTCTCCAGATGTTCCTTCGCGACCGCGCGGGATACTCTCTCGATTTCATACTCAATACGCTCGCTGATTTATCTCGGCCTCGCTCGACACCCGAGAACGCGCTCCAGCAGGCGCCGGGACATCAGTGAGTTGACGGGCCACTGTGCACCGACGCGTCACCGTCCCAGCTCGACCTCTTCACCATCGCGATCAGAAGCTGGACTTCACGGGGCATTGGCAATGGACTGACGGACGGCATCGACCAGTTCTGCAGGCTTTATGGGCTTGGAGAGAACCGCGCTGAAAAGAGCGCTATGTGCAATGTGCCCACCCTGCCCGGAATAGATGATGATCGGCAGGCCTGGGTGGGCAGCCTTCAAACGCACAGCAAGCTCATGCCCATCCATTCCGGGCATGCGGAAATCTGTAACGACAGCATCAAAGCTGCCTGTCTCGCGCGCCAGCGCCTTCTCGCCGGACAACGCATACTCCGCCTCGAAGCCCGAGGCGGTCAGAGTCTGGACGAGCATGCTCGCCACCAACTCGTTGTCATCAACGACAAAGACTTTTGCGCGTTGAGGGGCCGCCCTGGCAGCGGGCGAGTCCCCCACGGCGCTGGAGTCCTCGGCGTCTTCATCCACGAACCGGAATGCGAACCGCGTTCCTCGCCCTTCAGCCGTCTGAATTTCCACGCCGACAAGACCGGTTTCTGCGAGGCCAATTACGGATTCGAGGCCAAGACCTCTCCCCGCCTGGCGCTGCTTCGATGAAAAACGCTGCGTCAGGACCGCATCGAGACGATTGGCCGACATGCCTTCGCCGCTGTCTTCAACCTCGACGACCCAGCTATACCCGGCAAGATCGGGACCCAGATGGCGAATGACGGAGTCGGCAAGCGGAGGTGACGCAACTCTCTGCAGGCGGATCGCAAGCCCCCCCCCTTCATCGAGTGCTTCGATCGCGTTCTTGATGACATTCAGGAAACTGCGTGCCAGCAAGACCTCGTTGGCAAGCACCATTGCGGCTTCTGTCTCGAAATGGCAGGCGACCCGAACCCCATCGGGCTTCAGAGCGTTGGCGATACCAACTGCAGTTCGGAGCATCGCAACAACATCAAGCCCTGTAGCAGCCGCGACGTGATCCTCGGACGGCGCCGTCAGCCTTATGATATCGAATGCCTGTTCTGTTGCCTTGATGATCGCATCGATGCGCGCGGAGTTGGCTGCGACCTCAGCGGGGCTCTGCTGAATCAGACGCGCGAACCCGTCGATTGCAGCTATCAGATTTCCAAAATCATGCGTGAGCGAATTGTGTATGGAGAACATTACCTCGCTTCGTTCAGCAACTCTCAACCGGGCTTCCAGAAGCCTGGTCTTTCGCTCCTGATCACGGCGCTCAGAGACGTCGCGTGTGGAGCAGATGATGCCGCCATGGGGATGCTGGCTTAGAACCACCTCCTGGTAGACTGGCGCGCCATTCTTGTGGCACCCCACAGCTTCCCCGCGCCACGCGCCGTGCTGCAGCATGGTGGGAATGGCAATAGCTTCGATTCTTGCGCCTTCTTCGTCCGAATAGATTGTCCGCCAGCTCCGGCCCAACAGCTCGTCCAGTCCATACCCAAACATCTCGACATGGGCCGGATTGAGATAGGTGTAGCAGCCCTCGCTGTCAGTAATCGCAAGGCCGTCGGTGGCGGCATCGACTGCCGCCCTGAACTTGGACTCAATCATGTGATCCGGGCTCCCCCTAATCCGCGAGAACATCAGCACTTCGCGCGGCCAGAACGTTCGAAGGGATATAGCGGACCAAAGAGCTATCTTCTTTATGACTTTAGGCTACTCCTTTAGGAATAGACGCCCGACCGCGCGAAAGATTGTTTTGATCTGAAATAGTTGCGGCTGCGTATCCTAATGGTAACTAATTTCCGGCTATCTGGCCTAGCCGAACGAATTGGTTAAGCCCTGCCGTACATGTCGACCCCACACCGAAAGCCTTCGACCTATGCTCAGCGCCCTCCTGATCGACGATCATGACCTGTTCAGGGAGGGACTTAAGTCACTCCTGCGCGAGCATGCGGATATCAATACTTTTTTGGAAGCGAAGACGCTGGCCGAAGGGCTGCAATTTGCCGCCAACACGACGGCCTCGATCATCACGCTTGATCTCAATCTGCCGGACAGATCCGGTGGCGATTCAGTTTCCATGGTGAAAGCCATGGCCCCCGCGTCACGCCTTATCGTCGTGTCCGCCACAGAAGATTCACAGACCATTCTTGCTGCGTTGGCGGCGGGCGCACACGGCTATGTGCCGAAGAGATTGGCGGGCAGAGAAGCAGGCCATGCAGTTCGGCAGGTGCTGGAAGGACGCGTTTATGTGCCGGATTCGGTACACGCGAGTTCGAGTGCGTCTGTCGAAAAACATCGCGCGGCAGCTGATCTCGATCGCCTCTCGCCGCGCCAGCGTGACGTCGTCGACGAACTGGCGCTTGGCTCGACGACCAAGATCATCGCCCACCGGCTCAACCTGTCGGAAGGCACGGTAAAGCTGCACCTGAGCGCGATCTACCGGATCCTTGGCTGCAGCAACCGAGCTCAGGCCGTGGCGCTTCTGAACAGGGTCGACACCAGTCGCCTGGGTATGTGACGACCCAGACCTGCAGGTCTTACTTCTGCCGAAGGACCTTTGGGTCGTTCAGAACCATGTCAAACCGCGGGGGTTTGACGCTGGCTTGCTGGGGACCAGGAAGCGCGTTCCAGGCGGCCCAGGCATCCGCCACGCATGCACGCCACTGAGCCAGCAGGCCATTGATGTCTTCAGCGTCAAACCACAACGTGTTCCGGAGCGGATCCGCCACGTCGTTGAGCCGCTGAGGGTTTGCCAACAGACCGGCACAACTTCCAACAATCGTTGAGGCGTTGATCAGGTATTGCGTGACGCCCTCAAGCACCTCGATCGTCATCTCGTACCGGTGAATTGCGTTTCGGAACACGAGGGGCCCGTCAAACGACATTCCAGCACTCCGCAAAGCGCGCACCGATAAAAAGCTTCCCGCTGATTAATTTTTATGTCGCGAGCAAACGGGAGCAACCCAGATCTTCGGCTAGCTCCTTTGAGCGATAAGCGACTCTCGTGAGCAAAAGTGGGTAGACGAACGGAGACGCCCTTCGCGCAGCTTCGCTAGCGCCTTGGGAACGCTCTTTGTCGTCTGCGCAAAAATTGCGATGGGCGTTTACCTTCTGCGTGCTTCGATCCCTCGTCTAGCGTTGAGGTTCCGAATGCAACAGGTTCGTCCAAGGGTCTCGCCGCAACCAAACAGCCCTCTTCTCATTCTGTCTGATCGCGGTCAGTTCATCTCTGAAGTTCGTGTGCTGGCCGGCGCCAACGAGGCCTCGACCTCGCTGATGGCGACATCCACCACATCGGCGCTTGCAATCCTGCGTGAGGCCCCAGCAGGGTGCGCAATCGTCGATCACGCGATGGCGGATGGCGGCGGTCTCGAGGCAATTGGTCGATTCAGGAATGAGCTCGATTGGCCGAAGCGCGCCTTGCCGATCATTCTTGTTTCCACGCGCCCGACCATAGCGACCATTCGAACCGCAGTAGAGCTTGGAATCGATGAGATCCTCGCGACACCCATGACATCGCGAACCCTGATGGGTCGCATCCGGGCCGTTCGAACACGGGCAAGACCCTTCGTCATCACATCTCGATATGCCGGCCCCTGCAGAAGGCGAAAGACAAGCGAACAGATTCTTCACCATGGGCTGCGCCGGCAACAAGACATGCAGGGAGCGCACAGGTCAAAAGTTGCGCGCGAGATTCATGGCCACCTTCTGGCGTATCACGCCGCGCGTGGCATGCTTGATCTGCTGGGCCCCACCACTCCTGGCGACCCCAACGGAGACATTCTGGAGGCAGCATCTGCGCTCTTCGAGCGCTCCCTAACCTTGCGCGATGCGCGTATTGAGGCTCTGGCCCGTCTCGCATTCACACTTGCCAGCGATCCGCGAGGCGCGTCACGCGACATTGCTCTGATGAAGTCTACGCTGGAAGACCTGTTGATGTTGGTCAATCGAAGACTGGATCTCGCAGCAAGGCGGATCGAAGCCAGCTTTGAGGCTGACGCTACGCAGGGCAAGCGCGAGTGGTTACACTGACCCGTCGCCCGGCTCGCAATGCCTGTAGGAACAGGCCCAACAAGAGCTAGACCTTGGTCCAGATGGTTCAACCGCCTGAAATCGGTGTAAAAACAACTGTCTTTGAATGTCGCACCCGCCGATTGGGTCCGATCAGGTCCTGGTTGACAGCGCCATGAGAATTTCCGCCTGGCCTTCGCGTGCGCGCATCTCCCCCACTCGCTTTGTCGACTCAGCGGAGGCGTCAGAAAACAACCCTGATCGTTCGACTGATTCCCACCTGGACATGTTTTTTGGCAGCGCTCTGCGCTTGTTTGCGATCCTGTTCTGTGGCGGCTTCTGGTTCGCATTTTACCATCTTTTTGGTTAGACCCAACTCGTGGCTCAACGGCCTCGACGAAAGCATCTGCCCTCACTTTGCCTGGCGCGTGTGCCGCATTGCAATTCGAACGAGTTAGCCAAACATCATAGTTGAACGTCTGATTGAAGAACGCCTCAGGCTGACCGATAACGGTTGTGCAGGGCCAGTCCCCCAACCCTTGCCCCTGCACAAGGGCGCGCTTCTTCGGAGGCGCGCCTTTTTTATTAACTTCGCTACGGTCAGCGCCGCAGTTCAGCTTAGTGCTTGTGGTGATTGTGCTCGGCTGCCGCCTTGCCTTCCATCGCCGTCACGCTCTCCTTGTCCATGAAG
>JBBATZ010000060.1:0-22726 GCA_040398425.1 Hyphomonadaceae bacterium | reverse complement strand
CTTAGGAATGGTAAAGGGACCGTTTGGGGTCCGGAACCGGGTTGGAGCCAGAGACGGCGTGGGACCGCACGAGGTGTCCCAGGGCAGGCAGGTATGGGTCAGAGCCAGCCGCGGCGGCGTTCGTCGCGCCAGAGGTGGGCGGCCCCGATGAGGGGAGCGGTTTCGCTGGTGATGTTGCGGATTGGAATGGAGGTCAGCAAACCAGTTCGCGGGCCGCGCTGGTAGAAACGGTCGCGTGCCGATTTTTCCTTCAGCCACGGTATCAGCCGCTGGGTGACGCCGCCGGCGAGGCAGACGCCGCCGGTTGAATTGGCCAGGAGCGCCAGATTTCCCATCGTGGTCATCACGCAGCGCGCGCGAAGGCGGCAGAATTCGAGCGCGAAGGTTTCGCCCTGCTGCGCGGCATCGATCACATCCTGCTGCGATTGCTGGCGGTCGGCGACGCCCATCACCTCGGCGAGCGCGCGGCGGGTTTGGTCAAAGCCGACGCCTGCGGCAATGATCTCGTTCGAGGGATAGATGCCGTGGGCACGCAAGTTTTCCGCGAGCCGCCATTCGACGTCGGTCTGCGGTGAATAGCTCTGGTGACCGCCCTCGCCGGCCACCACGATCCAGCCATCGCGGACATGGCGCAGCATGGCGATGCCAAAGCCCGTGCCGGGGCCGCCCACGGCGACGGAACCGAAAGAATCAACGTCGCCGGAGGTGATCTCAAGCGCCTCACCGGGCGCGAGTTCGACCGCGCCACGGGCCATGGCGAAGAAGTCATTGACCATGACGATGCTGTCGAGGCCGAGTTGCTCCGTGGTCTCACGCCGATCAACGGTCCAACCACGATTGAGAAGCTCGATGCGGCCTTCGACCTCGGCCCCCGCGAGTCCGAACGACGCCCCGGTGGGCTTTGCTCCGTTTTCGGCGAGGTACGCGCACAGAGCATCCGCGAAAGCGGGATAATCCGCTCCCTGCCGCTTCCAGATTGGCGATAGCGTGATCCCGCTGTCATCGACGCGCGCCACGGCGAAGCGGACGTTGGTGCCGCCGGCGTCACCCACCAGGATCGTCTCGTTGTTCATGCGTGGAACCTACGCGGCGGGGAGCCCTCACGGCAACACACGGGCATCATTGTTCTGGAATGCTGCGTACGGGCGAGTTCTCTTGCAACCGGAAGCTGTGATCCGAGAAGTTTGTTCCTATCTAAGAGCTCCAATCCTTCGCGAAAGGACCCCCTCGCACGATGCCCCACGGGACACCGCTGATCACCCTCATGTCCGTTGGACTCGGACTGGCTTTTGTCTTCGGGATGATCGCGGCCCGTTTGAAGCTGTCGCCGCTGGTCGGATACCTGATCGCGGGCGTTGTCATAGGCCCTTTCACGCCCGGCTATGTCGCCGATGCGCACCTGGCCAGCGAACTGGCGGAGATGGGGGTGATCCTGCTGATGTTCGGGGTGGGGCTGCACGTCTCGCTCGCTGACCTGATGTCGGTGCGCAAGGTCGCCCTGCCTGGCGCGATCGGGCAGATCGCGGTGGCGACGCTGCTCGGCCTCGGCATGGGGTATGCGATGGGATGGTCCGTCGAGGCGGGGATCGTCTTCGGTCTTGCCCTTTCGGTCGCCTCGACAGTTGTGCTTTTGCGCGCGCTGCAGGAGCGACACGTGATGCATACCAACAAGGGGAAGATCGCGGTCGGTTGGCTGATCGTGGAAGATCTCGCCATGGTACTCGCGCTGGTGCTGCTGCCGACATGGGCGGACCTGCGCAACCAGATGGCCGCAAGCGGCACGGGCTTCACATGGGATCAGGCCGGACAGGTTGCGATGGCGATTGTCATCACGCTCGGCAAGGTGGGCGCGTTTGCGGTCATCATGCTGGTGGCAGGCAAGCGGATCATTCCGTGGCTGCTGCATCGCGTTGTGCATCTGGGGTCGCGCGAGCTGTTCCGACTCGCGGTACTGGCGATCGCGTTGGGTGTCGCGCTCGGGGCGTCCGAACTGTTCGGCGTGTCGTTCGCGCTGGGGGCGTTCTTCGCCGGCATGATCATGGGCGAAAGCGAGCTTTCACATCAGGCAGCCAACGAGACGCTGCCTTTGCGGGATGCGTTTGCAGTGTTGTTCTTTGTCTCGGTCGGCATGCTGTTCGATCCGATGACGGTGGTGAATGCGCCACTGCAGCTCCTGGGCGCTGTGCTGATCGTGATGGTGGGCAAGTCGCTGGCGGCGCCAGTGATCATGCACATGTTCAGGCAACCGAAAGAAAGTTCGGCGCTGATCGCGGCAAGCCTCGCGCAGATCGGCGAGTTCTCGTTCATTCTGGCGAGCCTCGGGCTGGGGCTGGGCCTGTTGCCGGAAGAGGCGAGCGACCTGATCCTGGGGGCAGCGATCATCTCGATCGTACTGAACCCGTTCATGTTCATGATTGTCGACCGGATGACGCCGAAGCCGGCGAAGTCGGCGACCGATACGCTCTCGGCGAAAGATCGCGCGATCATTGTTGGGTTCGGACGCGTGGGATCGCGCGTGGCTCGGTCGCTGGGGCGGTTGCGGATCGAGTATTCGGTGGTGGAAGACCGGCAGGAAGTAGTCGAGCGGCTGCACGAACAGGGCGTGCCGGCAATTGCGGGCAATGCGGTTTCGGCTGATGTGCTGGAGGCTGCGGCGGTGGACCGCGCGCATCTGATCTATGTGACCGTGCCTGACGGGTTCGAGGCTGAACGGATTGTCGAGATTGCGCGGCGGCTGAACCCCAGGATTCGGATCCTCGTGCGTTCACACAATGACGTGGAGATCGAATTCCTGAAAGCCAGGGGCGCGGACGTGATCATCTCCGGCGAGGAAGAGATCGCGCAGGCGATGATCGATGCGACACGGACGGTTGCTCCGACACCGGCGGTAAGCGGCGCTCACTGACGGCATGCTGATGAAACGCGCCGCGTCACCCTGTTTCGACCGCTATATCATAGCATTGTATTCATTTGAAATTCGCAGCACGCCAGCGTAAGCGACGGTCATGGCGCACGATCACGCACACGCGCGAAACCATCATAAGGGGCATGACCATGGTCATGACCACGCGGATGATCACGGCCACGACCATGCGCACGGCCATTCGCACGCGCCGGCGCATGTTGATGACAAGAATGCGTCGCGCATCGGCATCGCCGCGCTGCTGACGGGCGGCTTCATGGGCGTGGAGTTGGTGGGGGGCGTCCTCGCGGGCTCATTGGCGCTGATCGCCGACGCCGGGCACATGCTGTCGGACTTTGGCGCGCTGGCGCTGGCATGGGTTGGGTTCCGCATGGCAAGGCGGCCTGCGACGTCGACGCGGACGTTCGGGTTCCGCCGCTTTCCCGTTCTGGCGGCGTTCGTCAACGGGTTGACGCTGTTCGCGATCGCGGCGTGGATCGTGGTGGAAGCAATCGTGCGACTGAACAATCCGCAGCCGATCGAGCCTGGCCTGATGATGTGGGTCGCGGTCGGCGGGCTGGCGGTCAACCTTGCGTCGTTCGCTGTGCTGCATGGCGCGGACCATGGCAATCTCAATGTGCGGGGCGCCCTGCTCCATGTGGCGGGCGACCTGCTGGGATCGCTGGCGGCAATTGTCGCAGCGGGCGTGATCATGGCGACGGGCTGGCTGCCGGCGGATCCTATCCTGTCGATGCTGGTGGCGGTGATCATCCTGCGGTCGGCCTGGTCGCTGACAGCGGAGAGCGCGCATATCCTGCTGGAGGGCGCTCCGGGCAACATCAGTCTCGATGATGTGACGCGCGATCTTGCGAAGCATATCGATGGCGTGACGGACATCCATCATGCACATCTCTGGTCGCTTGATGGAAAACGCTCGATGATGACGCTGCATGCGCGGATCGGTGATGCGGCGTCGGGTCCCGCGGTGGTGGCGCGGATCAAAGCGCGCCTGCATGATGTGCACGACATCGATCACGCAACGGTCGAGATCGAGGGCGATGACTGCGCCGGGGCCGATTGCGACTGACGCTACGGGGGCACTTGCGGACATGACGGCACGGTCGCACCATCGCTCACAAGAAGCGGTGGAGGATGCCCCTTGAGCAGGACTGTTCGGATCGGCGGGGCTTGCGCGTTCTATGGCGATAGCAGCATTGCGCCGACGCAGCTTATCAAGGCAGGCGTGGACTACCTGATCCTCGACTATCTCGCGGAAGCGACGATGGCGGCTTTCGGAGGCATGCGGAAGGCGGGGCATCCGGTGGGTTACGCCACCGATTTCACCGAGTGGGTGTGGCGTGACAACCTGCGGGACCTGAAGGCTACGGGCACAAGGATAGTCACCAATGCGGGCGGTCTGACGCCGAAAGCGTGCGCCGAGCGGATGCATGACATCGCAAAGGAAGCCGGGCTCAGCTTCAGGATCGCCTATGTCGAAGGCGACGACCTGATCGGGCGGATCGGTGAGATCAGCAGCCACACAGAGATGTTCACCGGGGCGCCCTTCCCGCCGCATGAGCAGATCATGACGATGAACGCATATCTCGGCGGCTCGCCGATTGCGCGGGCGCTGGCCATGGGCGCGGACATGGTGATCACCGGCCGGTGCGTAGATTCGGCGCTGACGCTCGGCATCCTCATGCATGAGTTCAACTGGAGCGCAGACGAGCATGACAAGCTGAGCCAGGGCTCGCTGGCGGGGCACGTGATCGAGTGCGGCGCGCAGGCGTCGGGCGGGCTGTTCACTGACTGGGAGGATGTGCCGGACTAAGCGAATGTCGGCTATCCCATTATCGAGTGCGAGGCCGATGGTAGTTTTATCGTGACCAAGCCGGAGGGCACGGGCGGGCTCGTTAATGAGGCGGTTGTAGCTGAGCAGATCCTCTACGAGGTGGGAGATCCGCAGGCCTACATGTTGCCGGATGTAGTGTGCGACTTCTCGCAGGTGAAGGTCATCGATGTCGGCACAAACCGTGTGCGCGTGACAGGTGCTATCGGTTATCCGCCGACGGGCAAGTACAAGGTGTGTCTCACCTGGGCAGATGGGTACCGCTGTATCGGGTTCATGGCGGTTGTCGGCCGCGATGCTGTACGCAAGGCGCAGCGGCAGGCTGAAGCCGTGCTTGAACGCGTGAACGGCATGCTGCGCGAGACAAACCTCGGCCCGTTCAGGGCGAGCCGGATCGAGGTGCTGGGATCAGAAGCAAGCTACGGCGTGCACGCACGGGCGCTCGCCACGCGTGAAGTGATCTACAAGCTGGCAGTCGAGCATGCCGATGCAAGAGGGCTGAAGCCGTTCCTGCGCGAGTTCGATAGTCCGACGACATCCATGTCCGTGGGCACCGCGGGATGGTTCGGCTCGCGCGCAGAAGTGCGGCCGGTGATGCGCGTATGGTCGACAACGATTGCCCTGGATGACGTGCCCTTGACGATTTCGCTCGGCGAGACAAGCGAGGCGATGACAGTGAAGTCGCCTGCGCGCGTCTTCGGGCCAGAGATGATCGTGCGACCAACGCCAGTCGCCGAACCGGAACCTGCCGCGCATATGAGGGAGGCCCTGCTGATCGACCTGGCGTGGGCGCGCAGCGGCGATAAGGGCGATGCGTTCAATATCGGGGTAATCGCGCGGAAGCCTGACTACATGCCATGGATACGCGCGGCGCTGTCTCCGAAATCGATGATGGACTGGTTCGCGCACGAATTAGGAGGCGGGGCCAACCCGAAGGTGCTGCGCTATGACGTTCCGGGGCTGAACGCAGTGAACCTGCATTTTCTCGATGCCCTGGGCGGCGGGCAATTTGCGAGTTTGCGTCTTGATCCGCTGGCGAAGGGCAAGGCACAGCAATTGCTGGACATGCCGGTGAAAGTGCCGGTGGGGTTGGTCTAGGCGATCTTCGTCTTCAATATCGCGGCGCCGTAGAAGCGCAGCTTGATCATCGGGAACCACAGCAGCTTGCCAAGACCCTCGACGAACTTGCGATAGGCGAAGGCGCGGCCGGGGGTCTTGCCGAGGAAGCTCCCTAAAGCGGCGACGCCGTAGATGATGCTCTGGGCGAGGCCGACAGCCATCCAGTAGGCGATGGCTCGAAGATCGCGCTTCGGACCTGTCCAGGCTTTGGTGGCGGGCCCCTGCCCGTAGGCGAAAGCGCGTCGCAGCGTGTAGGCAAGCGTGACACGCGCTTGTTCAGGCGTTTCCCAGACCCATGCCCTGGGCGCCCACGCGAAAGAAGCGCCAGCGGCTTCCATGGTCTGGAACAGGAGGTCGTCCTCGCCGCCGATTTCGTTGCGGGCGGCGGAGAAGGGTTCGACTGAGGGAAGAGACGCGCGGCGGATCAGGCTGCAACCGCAACCGTAGTAGAGGCTGATGGGTCCTTCGGCGTGGCCTGGGTCACGGGCGAAGAAGGCGTCGAAGTGTGCGGCGTGGTCGCGCGGTGGCGCGGAGAGGCGCGTGCGGACGGGGCCGAAGACGGCGTCGGCGGTGAAAGCCTGTTGGACGCGCAGCAGTTCGGACAGCCAGGTTTCGGGTGCGACCTCGTCGTCATCGAGGAAGGCGATCAGCTCTCCCCTAGCCGCGCGGAGGCCGGCATTGCGCGCGTTGGCGACGCCGGCACGCGGCTCATGAATGACGACGATGCGGGGGTCGGTGAATACGCGGAGGGGGGCGAGCGCCGAGCCGGCGGGATCATTGTCGACCAGCACAACTTCGAACGGGACACCGCAGATTTGCGCCAGCGCGGATCGCGCGGCTTCGACGGCGCGGCCTGGGCGGCAAAAGGTCGGGATAACAATCGAGACGGCGGGTGTCATGACCCGGTGGTCTTAGCAGGGCGTGGTTGCGGTGGCGTTTACAGGCGAAAAGCCCAGCAACTTGCTGCCTTTATGACGCGGGACTGCCGCCCGGGCGCTGGATCGCGGGACCAAGGTTCTGCGAAACCTGACGGGCGTCAAACGCATTCGGGTCAGAGCCTTTAGGGCCCCTTGTCATCACGATCTCGGCGAAGGCTTCATAGCTGGTGACTTCCTGGTAGCGAGCGCTGTCATGCCAGAACGGGTCCCAGGCGTTTACCCAGCCCCAGCGCGGCGAAAAATATGTGTAGGACAGGCGCGGGCCGTACATGCCGCCGGTGTAGCGGGTGCGTTTGTCCGCGTCGGTGTCGCGGTTGGCGATGGTGAAAGTATCGTATCCGCTTTGCAGCGTGAGCTCGGCCGCACGGAACAACATGTAGTTCTCGACAGTTTCGCGTTCGGTGAGCGAGTTGCCCTTGAACGAGATGCGATAGCGCGTGTCCTCGAGCTTCGTCTCGGTATAGCCGCGGCTGTAGTTGGCGGATGCCGGCTGATAGAGGGTGGGGCCGCTGCCGGCGCAGGCGGCCAGCAGGGTGGTGCTGGCAAGGAGGGCTGCGGCGAGGGTTGTCTTGAACATGGTCGCCTCCTGGGGCGGGGTATGGCTGTCCAGAGATAGTGTGCGCCGGTTGAGCGCCAATGCAACAGGCCGGCCCGCATGCAGCGAACCGGCCTGATTTAATCTACGTCACGGAGACCTGAACGGATCAGGATACCGCTGCTCAAGCCGTCGCGAACCCGAAGACGGACTTGGTCTCGAGGAACTCGTGGATGCCGGCCTCGCCCCATTCGCGGCCATTGCCCGACTGGCGGTAACCGCCGAAGGGCATGGTCTGGTCGGAACCGGCGCCGTTGAGGTGCACCATGCCGGTGCGGAGCTGATTTGCGACCTTCTGGGCATGGGTCTGTTCACCTTGTACATAGCCCGACAGGCCGTAGACGGTGTCGTTGGCCATCTCGATCGCCTGCTCTTCGGTGTCGTACGGGATCATGCAGAGCACCGGCCCGAAGATCTCTTCGACCGCAATCGTCATGTCGTTGCGCACGTCGGCGAACACGGTGGGCTTCACATAATAGCCGCGGTTGAGTCCGTCAGGACGGCCGAGACCGCCGGCGACGACGGTTGCGCCTTCCTCAATGCCTTTCTTGATGAGGCCCTGGATCTTGTTCCACTGGGCTTCGGAGACGACGGGGCCGATCGCGCCCTTCTCCGCCGTCGCCGGATCCTGCACTTTCACCTTGTCGATGGTGGCCTTGGCGATGGCCTTGGCTTCCTCGTTCTTGCCGCGTGGCACGAACATACGCGAGGGCGCGTTGCAGCTCTGGCCCGTGTTGGTCATCATCTGCATGACGCCCGAAGAGACGGCCTTGGTCAGGTCAGCGTCGTCGAGGACGATGTTGGCGGACTTGCCGCCAAGTTCCTGTGCGACGCGCTTGACAGTCGGAGCGGCGGCCTGCGCCACCAGCACGCCGGCGCGGGTGGAGCCGGTGAAGGATACCATATCGACATCCGGGTGAGCGGAGAGCGCTGCGCCCACGCCCGGGCCATCGCCGTTGACGAGGTTGAACACGCCTTTCGGCACGCCAGCCTCATGCATGATTTCGGCGAAGATGATGGCGTCGATCGGAGCAATCTCGGACGGCTTGAGAACCATCGTGCAGCCCGCAGCGATTGCCGGGGCCACCTTGCAGGCGATCTGGTTCTGCGGCCAGTTCCACGGCGTGATGAAGCCGCAGACGCCGATGGCTTCCTTGCGGATCAGGTGCTTGCCGCGACGCTCTTCGAACTGGAACTCGCGGAGATATTTGGCGGCCTGCATCAGGTGGCCGAGGCCCGACGGGGCGTGGGCGGCCTGCGCCAGCCAGAGCGGCGCTCCCATTTCCTCGGACACGGCACCGGCCATGTCGCCGAGGCGTTTCGAGTAGACCGCAATGATCTTGTCGAGCAGGTCGGCGCGATACTCCTTCGTTGTCGCCGAGAAGGCCGGAAATGCGGCTTTGGCGGCGGCGACGGCGTTGTCCACATCGGCTTTCGAGCCAATCGAAATGCGGGCGTAGTTTTCCTCATTGGCGGGGTTCTGCACCTCGAGCACGCGGGGGGTCACCGGGTCGACCCACTCGCCGTTGATGTAGAATTTCAGGTAATCGCGCATGGGGGTCTCCTGGTCGAACGGGGCGCCGAGATACGGGGCCGGGCATGAGGGCCAAAACAATGGGCTGGGCAATAGATAAGCGATGTTGCGGCGGATTGGGAGGGGCCGTCCCAGTTCCGGAACACGCCAGAACTCCTGGGTTAACCAGAATTCCTGGGGTTAGAATGTCAGACCCTTCCACACGCCGTCACATTTGTGCTGGGCGGCGAACTTCCATGCAGGCATGGGCGCGACGCCTCCGCCTGACGCCACGTCGAGCTTCTGAACTTCGCCTGACGCGAAATCACCCCATTCCGGGACACCATTTCCGTTGGGATTTCCGGTTCGCGCGAAGTTAGCCCAGTAGTGCGACATGGTGGTCTGCAGCGCTGTGCGCTCGGCATTTTGCATGTCGTGCATGTTGAAGACGTAGGGGAGTTCGGCGGCGTGCGCCGCGCCCTGGTTGAGGCTGAGCGGGTACTTGCCGTCAATGATGCCGATGATCGGGATCGCGGTCTGATCGCGGAATTCGTACATCCACGATGGCGAACCCTGCGCCTTGATGCGGGACGAGACGTTGAGACCGTTGCACGAGAAGGTGGAATCGGTTGCAAGCGCGGTCGCCGCAAGGCTGGCCTGAAAGTCCGTATCCGTCCCGTAGCTGGCGAGCGGATAGTCTGTAGAGCTGAGTTGCGACCCAGAAACGCCGAGGCCTCCGCCGGCGGCAAGCGCGTTGACCGTCATCGGATACGCGGCCGCTTTCATCAGGTAGCGCTTGTCGGAGGGATCGAGATTTGGCGGGGTCGCCTTGGTGCGGGAGGCGAGTTCGTTCATCGCAAAGAACAGCGCGAATTCATCCTGGTTCGATCCGTTGATGACAGGGACCTTGTTGTTGCGGCCGGCAGCGAACGTGTCCTTGATTGTGGCGGGCAAGACCTTGCCGTCGACCGACGGGACCGGGTTGTTGATGTTCGCCGCGAAGGCGGTGGCGAGCTGGTTGCGGACGAGCGCATCCGACAGGCCGCGCAGGCAGGCGGCGGTGATCGCATCGACACTGCAGCCCGGCAGGTTGCTGGCCGTCAGGATCACCTTTTCGGCGATGGCTGTGCTTTTCTTCTCGAGCTCAGCCTGCGTGAGCTGGCTGCTGACGCCATAGGCGCCGCTCTGGATGATCGCCTTGCCGAACAGGCCCGCTGATAGCGGCGACGCGAGGTGAGTCATCACGCTGAAACCGCCGGCGCTCTCGCCGAATATGGTGACGTTTTTCGTGTCACCGCCGAACTGGGCGATGTTGGCCTGCACCCAGCGCAGGGCGGCCTGCTGGTCCATGATGCCGTAATTGCCGACGCTGCCGTCCGTATCGCGTAGCGCCGGGTGGCCGAGAAAGCCCATGGCCCCGAGGCGGTAGTTGATGGCGACGACGATGACGCCTTTCGACACGAGCGGTGTGGGGTCGGCGTAGACGGAGGCCGCGCCGGTGTTGAAGGCGCCGCCATGGATCCAGACCATCACGGGGAATGGGCCTGATCCCGTGGGCGTGTGGACGTCGAGATAGAGGCAGTCCTCGCTGTCGCCGTTGACGCGGAATGGGCTGTCGCCGGTCTGCAGGCAGGACGCCGCGGACTTCGTGTTGGTGAGCGGGACGCTCCAGCTTGCGGCGGGTTGGGGCGCACGCCAGCGACGGTCGCCGGTCGGCGGGGCCGCATAGGGAATGGCGAAGTAGGATTTCATTGCGGCGCGCTGAACAGCCTTCACCGGACCGCCCGCAGTCATCGCGGTGTCCGGGGCGGATGCCTCCATGGTGGCGCAAGCTGCGAGACCGGCTAGCGCCGCGCTCGCGAAGAGTGCGAGACCAAATGAGAGCTTGCGCAATTTGCGTCCAGCCATGGGAGTCCCTCCGCACGGCATGTGATCCGCCGCTCGCTAAAGACTTACAGGACGAGCGCGGGGAAGCGCCAATGAAAAGCGCGACTACTTCTTGAGCAGCAGCTCGATCTGGTTGCCGTTGGGGTCGGTGAGGAAGGCATAGGAGAGCCCCTCCTCCGACTTCGCGGCGGGGCGCATCAGTTTCGCGCCAGCGGCAGTCGCACGGGCGATGGCTGTGTCCATGTCCGGGACGGACAGAATGAGCGAGGCCATAGCACCGGCAGGCATGTTCTTGCCTCGCGTGGCGATGACGATCGGGGTCGCCATGGAGGCCTTCGCCAGCTCGGGCGTCGAACCGGAATTGAGGACGATTTCCTTGAAGGTTGCGCTATTCGCCGGGCGGCGCGTCTCGGACATACCGAAGGCCTGGGAATAGAATTTGGCGAGAGCGTCCACATCGGTCGCCAGCACACGGACCGAGCGAACGGAAACGCCGGTCTCCTGCGCGAAGGCGACAGGTGCGGATGCAAACCCGGCCATAACGAGGCCGGCGGCGATCAACAGTGACTTCATGTGCGTCTCTCCCCTCGCAGCGTCTGGTGCGACCGCTGTAGGCCGCATCAGACCCCCATGGGGGCGGCAGGGCAAGCCACCGGCTGGGATCAGTTAAAAGGGTGATCGCCGCTTTCGGTGCGGCGGAAGGTGATGCGGCCGACCTCGTTGATCATGGTGTTCGAGTCAACAAAAGTGCGGACGGTCGCCGACAGGGGCTGGCCATTGTCGTCAATGGTGAACAGCTTAAAGCGCTGCTTGTCGATCGGCTCGATCCGGTAGCGCCCGGTCTGGGTGACGGGGGCGGCAGGCACGCCCCGGATTTCCATGCGGTTCCGGGTCTGGTAGGAGCCGTCCGTGTTGAATACGGCCGTGATCTCGCCCCGTACGTCGCCGGACAAGGTTTCAGCGCGCCACTCGCCAACAAGCGTGTGAGCCAGGCTGGCTGGTTTCTGTTTGCCACGGAACAACATGGCTCTAGTCCCTTCGAAAGGCATGCCAGCACACGTAGCGCTGCACGCCAACAGCCAGCGACAGTTCCACGCGGCGGGTCGCGCCATGAGAAATTCGCCGTCAGCCACCCATTCATGGCATGTCAACCTTACTGACCAGTTGAATCTTACGGATCGTCCATGACTTTGACCCCACATCCTGTCACCGGAGGCTGCCAGTGCGGCCAGATTCGCTACACCATGCAGGTCGACAGGGTGGAGAAACCGCACGTTTGTCATTGCCGGATGTGCCAGAAGGCGACGGGTGGGCTGTTCGCCGCACTGGCCGGATGCTCCAAGTCGGCGCTGCAATGGACGAAGGGCAAGCCAGCCTTCTTCGCCTCGTCCAATCTTGCAACACGCGGGTTCTGTCGCGACTGCGGCACGCCGCTGACGTTCAGCTACAATACGCCGGATGCGCGAATCTACGTCACCATCGGTTCGATGGACGATCCGGCGCTGGCCGACATCGAGGTGCAGTACGGGGTGGAATCGAAAATCCCGTGGGTCAGGTTCTGCAAGAACGTCCCGAGCGAAGTGACAGGCGACAGCCCGGCGGCGCAGGAGTTCTTCGCGGGGATGGAAAACAATCAGCGATAGGCCAAGGCTAGATCGAGATCGCCACGATCCTGGCCTCCGTTGCACCGGCCTCGATCTCCTCGCCGGCACCCTTCCCCATCATGGCGCGCGCAAGAGGCGACACCCAGGACAGTAGGCCGTTGGCGGGATCCGCTTCGTCCTCCCCGACAATGCGGAATGAGGAACGCCGGCCATCATCCCGCAGGATGTTAACCGCCGAGCCAAACGTGACTTCGACTGACCCGGCGGGCGCCGGCTGCACCAGCGCGCTGTTGCGGCGGGCCGTCCAGTAGCGCAGTTCGCGGGCGGCGCGGACGGCGGCCTCTTTATTGTCTTTGGCAAGAGCTTCAGCGTGCGCATCGCTGTAACGGACAATCTCAGCCTCGATCAGACTCAGCCCGCGCTGGCTGACGCGATTTGGAAAGTTGGAGACTTCGCGGTCCGGGAGTTCCGGCAAGCCATCGTCGTCACTCTCCTTTGTGAAGGCCTTGCTCATGAACTGGAATCTAGGGCGGGCGTGGGGTTTCGCCTAATTCCTTACTCAGGTCTTCCCAGAAACCGCGAAATTGCAGGCCAGGACTTCGTGTAATTCTGACCAAGATTCACTATCTAGGTCCGACAGTTTTCGGAGCATACAAGCTTGGACAGCAAGCGCGTTCTTCTCATCGTCGGTGGCGGCATCGCGGCCTACAAGTCGCTGGAGCTGATCCGGCTCCTGTCGAAGGGCGGTATCGCGAGTCGCGCGATCCTCACCAAAGCGGGCGCAGAATTCGTGACGCCGCTATCGCTGGGGTCGCTGTCCGGCGACAAGGTATATCAGGAACTCTTCAGCCTCACCGACGAAGCCGAGATGGGGCATATCGAGCTGTCGCGTTCGGCTGATCTCGTTGTGGTGTGCCCGGCAACGGCTGATCTTCTGGCCAAGGCCGCCAATGGTCTCGCCAACGATCTCGCCTCCACCACATTGCTCGCGACTGACAAGCCGGTGCTGATGGTGCCGACGATGAACGTGCGCATGTGGGAGCACGCTGCGACCAAACGCAATGTGGCGCAGCTTCAGGCCGACGGCGTCACCGTGATGACGCCGGATGTCGGCCCGATGGCGTGCGGCGAGTTCGGCCCCGGTCGCCTGCCAGAGCCCGAGCGCATCCTGAAGGAAATTCGCCGCATGCTGGCAGGGCCGGCTGGCTTTGGTCCGCTGGCGGGATTACGCGCCGTCATCACGGCAGGACCGACGCGCGAGCCGCTTGACCCTGTGCGGTTCATCTCGAATCATTCGTCAGGCAAGCAGGGCTATGCGATTGCCGAAGCGCTGGCGCGTCTTGGCGCCGATGTGCGCCTGATCACTGGCCCGACACAATTGCCGATTCCCGATGGCGTCACAGCTGTGCGCGTCGAGACGGCGATCGAGATGCAGGAGGCAGCAAGAGCGAACCTGCCGGCCGACATTTTCGTGGGCGTGGCGGCGGTGGCCGACTGGCGACCAGCTGTGCGCGCGCAGGGCAAGCTGAAGCTGAAAGGTGGCGCGGAGGACAAGGTCGCGCTGCAACTCGTCGAGAATCCGGATATCCTGAAATCCATCGGCACACGGAAGAAGGATCGCCCGCGCCTGGTCGTCGGCTTTGCGGCGGAAACCAGCGACGTCGAGAAGCACGCCAAGGGCAAGCTGAGCCGCAAAGGCTGTGACTGGGTGATCGCCAACGACGTTTCCGGCGACGTCATGGGCGGGTCCGACAACGAAGTGCTGCTGATCTCGAAAGCCGGTACGGAGCGCTGGCCGCGCATGAGCAAGGCCGAGGTCGCGCTGAAACTGGCCGAACGGATCGCGGACAATTTCCACGATCCGGAAACCGTGTGACCCGCCAGCGCGGCGGAATGGCGCGGTTCTCGCCGGTGGCCTCCGCGCCCCCCAGGCCCTAGATCAAAATCATGATCCGCCACATCGTCTTTTTCACGCTGAAAGATCCGCGCGAGGCGCCGGAAATCATTACGCATCTCAAGCGTCTGGGCACGATTCCCGGCTCGACGCTTTTTGAAGTCACGCAAAATCGCAAGGCGGACCTGTTCGGCAACGAGATCGACATCGTCGTCTATGCCGAGTTTCCCGACATCGACGCGCTGCATGCCTACAAGAAGCATCCGACCTACATGGACGTGACCAATACGGTACGGCCGCGTCGCGAGCTTCGCTTTGCAGCGGATGTCGAGGCCTGAGCTGTGGAGACCGGGCGTTGACGCTCGCCCTGTTCCGCTTCCCGCGCTACTCAAGGCGAGCTTTCTGGAGCCGCCTCATGACCGTCACCATCCGCATCGTTCCGTTGCCGCACTTTGAGGGCCTCGCCCTGCCCGCTTACGAGACCGCCGACGCCGCCGGCATGGACCTGCGCGCAGCTGTGCCGGATGGCGAGCCGATGACACTGAAGCCAGGTGAGCGTGCGATGGTGCCGACCGGCCTCACCATCGCCCTGCCGCCGCTGCACGAAGCGCAGGTGCGGCCACGCTCGGGACTGGCGGCGAAGCATGGCGTCACCTGCCTCAACTCACCGGGGACGATCGATGCGGACTACCGCGGCGAGGTGAAGGTGATCCTGATCAATCACGGACAGGAGCCATTCGTGATCAAGCGCGGCGAGCGTATTGCGCAGATCGTGATCGCGCCTGTGACACGGGCGGAGCTTGTGCAGGTTGAAAGTCTGGATGAAACGGTGCGTGGGGCTGGCGGGTTTGGCTCGACGGGGCGCTAAGTCTCGTTCTCGTCCATCGTGAACCATGTTGCGCCGCCCTGAATTTGCGGACCGCGCACTTCTTCGATCTTCTCGAAAAACACCATTGCGCTGACAGGCTCCGCATAGTCGTCGGGCAGCGCAAAAATCGGTTCCGACCGCATCAGGGCGAGCGTCGCAATCTCCGCCATCTCCGGCGTTTCAGCGTGGACCCAGCGCGTCGTGTAGAATCCTTACAGAACGATGCCATCGCCAGGGTTGCAGCGCTTTGGGGAGTTCTGCCCGCGAATGAAGCAGCGATACCAATGCATCCCTACCCTTTCAGATCCAGCGTCGGCTTGGGCATGTCGGCGAGCAGGAAGTGTTCGGTGTCGCTGATCGTCTCGAGCTTGCCGAAGTCGAAGGCCGACCGGTCGATGATGATGTCGCGGGGGCGGAGTTCGCGCGAGAGTTCAAGGCCTTCCAGTGTCCTCGCGCGCGAGAACGCCACATAGGCCTGGCCGTGAGCGAACATGCCGCGATCGAAATCGAGATAGACGCGGTCGAGCGTCATGCCTTGTGACTTGTGAATCGTGGTGGCATAGGCGAGTCGCAGCGGCAGTTGCTTGAACGAGCCAACAACGGAGCGCGAAACAGACTTCGCGCCAGCATCAAACTCGTAGCGGAATTTCTCCCACGCCTGTTGCGATACGCGATGCGTTTCGCGGTCGATCTTCACATAGCAGTCGCTTTCGCCAAGCCCCTGCACCACGCCGAGCGAGCCGTTGACCCACCGGCCCTGCGGATCGTTGCGGATCATCATCACGCGGGCGCCCTGCTTCAATTCAAGCACTTCTTCGGTCGGGAAAGCCTTGGGTTCGAAATTGCCCTCGAGCGACGCGGTGTAGTTGCGTGCCGGACCGTCGAGCTCTGCAAGGCGCGTCTGGTTGATGCGCCAGGCGGCGGCGTTATTCGGCGTCAGCACAACATGCGTGAGGCTCGCTTCGGCCGGCGAGCGCGTCGAGACGCGCGTACGCAGCAGGTCCTGGTCTTCCGCCGACAGGCGACCGTTCCGCAACGCGTTGAGGACGCGAATGAAGTCGGCCTCTTCCTGACGGAATATCCGCTTCAGCGCGGCAAGGCGGAACTGGCCCGCCTGGAAACCCGGGGCCTTGAAGAACCACGCGCCGCCATAGGACTCCTGCAGGATGTGTTCAACGTCGGCGCCAACCACGGGCGGAAGTTGGTGAAGGTCGCCGGACAGGATCATGCGAACGCCGCCGAATGGCTGGCGGTTGCCGCGATTGAGCCGCAGCGAATTGTCGATCGCCTGCATCATGTCGGCGCGTACCATGGAGACCTCGTCGATCACCATGGTTTCGATCGCCTTCACCACGCGTTGGTTGCGGATCTTGCGGGTGTCGCCGGCATCAAGCAGGCGCGGCGGGAAGTTGAAAAAGGAATGGATCGTCTGGCCGCCGACATTGACCGCAGCAAGCCCGGTGGGCGCCAGGACAATGGCCTTGTCCAGCGAGTTGAAGATCAGCTGGCGCAGCAAGGTCGTCTTTCCGGTGCCGGCGCGGCCCGTGAGAAAGATATTACGGCGCCCGCCAACGATCTCGTCGACCAGCGGGGCGTACACGTTGGAGGTAGGCTCGGACGTCACCAGCTATTCGCCAATATGCCATTGTCGAGCGCGCCATTGTGCGGAGGCTTGCGCCATGTTTTCTGCTCCGGGAGGAAACGAGCGAACATGAGTCTAACTCCCCAGCAGCTGGAACGCTACGCCCGCCATATCATGCTGCGGGAGGTAGGCGGACCGGGCCAGCAGAAGCTGCTCAAAGCGCATGTGGCGCTGGTCGGGCTGGGTGCGCTGGGCGGACCGGCGGCGATGTATCTGGCGGCGGCGGGCGTAGGCGGACTGACGCTGATCGACGATGATTCGGTGTCGCTGTCGAACTTGCAGCGACAAGTGCTTTTCGTCACGGACGATGTCGGGGCGGCCAAAACGGACGTCGGCGCATATGCGCTGACAAACATGAACCCGGATATCCGTATTGAGACGAAGCGCGCACGGCTGGATGCGAGCAATGCTGCGGCGCTTCTGCGCGGCGCGGACATGGTGATCGACGGGTCCGACAGTTTCACGACGCGGTTCGATGTGAATGCGGCGTGCCATCATGCCGGCGTGCCGCTTGTCTCCGGCGCGGTCGGCCGATGGAGCGCACAGGTGTCGGTGTTCAAGTCGGGGCTGACGAAAGGCAAGCCGACCAGTAACCGCCTGCCCTGCTATCGCTGCCTCGTCTCCGAAATGCCGGAGACAGAGGAGACGTGCGCGATGGCTGGCGTCGTCGGCCCGTTGACGGGGATTGTCGGCGCGCGCATGGCGCTGGAGGCGGTAAAGGAAATCACCGGCGCAGGAGAATCACTCGCCGGCAGGCTATGGCTTTTCGATGGGCTGAGCGGGGATTCGCGCAACGTGGCACTGCGCGCGGATCCGGCATGCGTGGTGTGTGGGGAGAATTAGAGACATGAGCGAGACAGTCGCGGCGCCACGCGCCTTCACGAACGGACAAAGGCTGCGCGCGATCCTCGGCGGATCGGCGGGTAACCTTGTCGAGTGGTATGACTGGTTCGCGTACGCGTCCTTCTCGCTATACTTTGCACCGGTGTTCTTTCCCGAGGGCGACCAGACCTCGCAGTTGTTGCAAACGGCCGCTGTGTTCGCGGTGGGCTTCTTCGCGCGGCCCGCGGGCGCCTGGATGATGGGTCTGTACGCTGACCGCGCAGGGCGGCGCGCGGCGATGACAGCGTCGGTGGCGCTGATGTGCTTTGGTTCGCTCGTGATCGCGCTGACGCCGGGACATGCGATGATCGGTGGCGCGGCGCCGGTGATTCTGCTTATTGCGCGGCTCCTGCAGGGTCTGTCAGTCGGTGGGGAATATGGCGCCAGCGCCACGTATTTGTCCGAGGTAGCGGGCAAGGCGCGGCGCGGGTTCTGGTCGAGCTTTCACTATGTAACGCTGATCATGGGTCAGTTGCTGGCGCTCGGTGTGCTGATCCTGCTGCAGCGGACAATGCCGCCCGAAGTGCTGGCCGAGTGGGGATGGCGCATTCCGTTCTTTGTCGGCGCGGCGCTTGCGGTCGTGGTGTTCTGGATCCGCATGGGCCTGCGCGAGACGGAGTCGTGGGAGAAGGCGAAAGCTGCGGGCACGCCGCCATCGCAGTCACGTCTTCTGTTCCTGAAACACCCGCGCGAGACGTTGATGGTAATGGGCCTGACTGCGGCGGGCTCGTTGTCGTTTTACGCCTACACGACCTACATGCAGAAATACCTCGTCAACAGCGCTGGCTTCGACAAGAACGCGGCGACGGAGATCACGGCAGGCGCGCTGATCTGCTTCATGCTGGCGCAGCCGCTTATGGGCTGGCTCTCGGACATATGGGGCCGCAAGCGCATGCTGATCGCAGCGTTCGGCATCGGCGCGCTGATGGCGTGGCCGGTCTTCGTCGGCATCGCCAACGCGGGCTCGCCATGGATCGCGTTTGCGATCCTTTTCGGCGCGCTGCTGGTGCAGTCCGCCTACACCTCGATCAGCGCCGTCATCAAGGCAGAGCTGTTCCCGACGCATGTCCGCGCGCTGGGCGTCGCCCTGCCCTACGCGCTGGCCAATGCCATGTTCGGCGGCACGGCCGAATATGCAGCGCTGTGGTTCAAGTCGAGCGGCATCGAGTCCGGCTTCTTCATCTACGTCGCCTCGCTTTCAGTGATCGGCTTCCTTGTCGCCATCTTCATGCGCGACACGAAACTCAAGAGCAGGATACTCGAAGATTAGCCCGGCCTACTTCTTCAGCTCCTGGTAGATCACCGTTGTGTAGGCGTCTTCGTTTATGAAGCCGCCCTTGCCGAAGCGCGGCGTCCATTGCGCCAGAGGTTTGGCCGCCACGGTTTCTTCCAGCGTCTTGCCGGCCCTGACCAGAGACTCGACAGCGGCGCGCGCGCCCTTGTGCATCGCAAGCGCCGCTTCGATGTCTTCGCGCGTCGCCAGCTCGCCATGGCCTGGAATGTAGCGCGTCTTCGGACCGGTCACTTCGAGGATCTTGGTGAGCGCCGCGATGAAGCCGGCCTGCGTGCCGCCCGAACCCGTATCCACAAACGGGTAGAGGTTCTTCATGTAGGTGTCGCCGGTGTGCAGGATGTCTGCCTCGACGAAGTAGATGAACGTGTCGCCATCGGTATGCGCGGGCAGCGGTGCGCGAATGGCGCGGATCGTCTGACCGTTGAGGTGGAAGTCGACGCCCGTGGTGAAGGTGACAACCGGCAGCGCGTTCTTCGGCGCCGGCACGGCGGGCGCGCCCCGCGAGGTGGACGGCGTCTCGCCAGTAAGGCGCTTGCGGACATTGTCGCTGGCGAAGATGGTTGCGCCCGCTTTGCCGAACACGTCGTTGCCGCCGGCATGATCGAAGTGCCAGTGCGTGTTGATCACGTATTTCGGCTTGCCCTGCGCCAGTTGCTCGATCTTGGCGAGGTTCACCTCGGCATTGGTGACGTACTGATCGTCGATCAGGAAGACGCCATCATCGCCGACGCTGAGCCCGAGATTGCCCCCCTGCCCCATGAGCATGTGTACGCCGGCGCCGAGCTCGACGTCGCGCGCGAAGGCCTGGCTGTTTGGCGCGGGCGGCGGTGTTGGCGGGCGCGGTGGCACAGGGACCGCTTCAGGCGGGTGCTGCGCGATGAGGTCTGGCTCCATGTGCGCGGCGGTCGGCGTGACGCAGGCGGCGAGTGCGAGCAGCGAAGCAGATGAGAGAATGATGCGGATCATGATGTCCCCCTACTTCTTCAGGCCGTTATAGAGCGTCGTGGTGAAGCTTTTTTCGGGAATAAAGGTCCACGCATATTTTTCCCACGGCTTCAGCGGGCGCGCGGCAAGCGTCTTGTCGAGGCTTTCGCCCGCCTTCACATGCTTGTCGACCGCTGCGATGGCGCCTTCCAGCATGGCGATCTGTTTCGCAAGGTCCGCCTTCGTGGCGATCTCGCCGTGGCCGGGAATGAGAACGGTCTTGTCATCGATCTTGGCGTAGGTCTCCTTCATCACGGCGAGATAGCCGCGCACGGATCCTCCCGAGCCAAGATCGATCACCGGGAAGATACCGTTGAAGAACAGATCGCCCATGTGGAGGATGTTCGGCTCAACGAACCACACCATCGAATCGCCATCGGTGTGAGCCGCGCTTACGTGGAAGACGCGGATCGTCTCGTCATTGAGATGGAAGTCGACGCCATCGACGAAGGTGATCACCGGCCATGCCGGCGCGGGCGCCGCAGGCGACGGCTTGCCATCGAGGCCGAGCGAGGCGACTGCGCCGGTGAGACGCTTGCGGACATTCTCATGCGCGAAGATCATTGCTCCGGCCTTGGCGAAAGTCTCGTTGCCGCCGGCATGGTCTGCATGCCAGTGCGTGTTCACGAGGTATTTCGGCTTGCCGCCCGCCAGCGCTTCGACCTTGGCGAGATTCGCGGGCGCCGATTGCTGGTACTGGTCGTCGATCACAAACGCGCCGTCGGCCCCGGTCGAAACGCCGATATTGCCGCCCTGCCCGAAGATGACGTGGATGCCAGAGCCAAGATCAGTCGTCTTGGGCGATGGCAGTTGCGCGGCGGCGACTGGCGCAGCCAATGCGGCGACCATCGCGAGCAAAGAAGTCGTGAGCCTTCTCATGGGCATTCTCCCCGTTTGAGAAGAGAGGTACCCCCGTGGATCGGGAGTTCAAGCAAAATCCGCGCGCAATGACCGCCAGACTCTGAAGGTCAGCTCTTGCGCAGCTCTTCCGCTACGCAACCGTCTCCATTGAAGGAAATATCCTCGACCTGGCCCGACGCCATCACAAAGCGCGTGGTGCAGGCCGAGCGGAATGTCTGCGCCGGCTCCCACACCGGGAAATTCTCGGTGATCGTCTCGGTCTTTTCCTTGCCGTCCTTGTCGGTGATCTTGCGCGTCACCTGACGCGTTTCGTCGCGCCAGTATCCCGCGCGCTCTTCGACCGTCGTCTTGGTATAGCTCCACAGCTCGCGACCGTTCGACATCGGCGTGCGGCTCTGTGGCGGGCCCCAGTCGACCAGCACGGCATCGGCGGAGGCGCCCTGCAGCAGGCTCATATGCTGGCGATAGCCTTCCTCGGTCGCGCACGCGCTCACGCAGAGGAAAGACGCCACCGCTATAAAACTTGCTCTGAAATGCATTGTGCCGCCTCGCCCGTTCAATCGATCAGTCCCTGGCCGAACAGTGCCCCCGACCAGCTGAACCGAGATTGAACGCGTGCGCGGTTTTTTGCTAGCGCGCCGAGAAGTCGAGGCGAATTTCGCCCTGCGCGCCGCCCGCCGGCACGTCGAAGCCGAGGTTGTTGCAGGTGCGCATGGCGGCCCGCGCCTTGGCGAGGAACACCATCATCGCCGGATCGCCTGCAGGCTCAGCCGTAGGCGAGATCAGGCGTGGCTCGGACGCGAAGCGGCCATCCGGGTTAAGCGTCACGCCGAAAGTCGCGCGCAGCCGTTGCGCATCCATCATGTTCCCGCTGTCGGTCCAGCAGCGCTTGGCGTCGAGCTGGGCCCGGATCTGCCGGCCGATGTCGCCACCGCCAACGCTGCTGGATGGCGCCACGCCCACCGGGTCGGACAGGCGTGGAATCGGCGCCGCCGGTGCAATCGAGATCAGGCCGTTGTCGATCGGCTGTGACGGCGTCACCACGCGCGGCAGATCAAGTTGCGAAGACCCGTTGCCGGCCGGCGTCAGCGAGATCGCAGCGCCACCTTGAACGGGCTGGGTCGGGATCGGCGGAAGCGGTTGGGCAGCGACAGAAGGTTGTTGTGGAGGCGTCCACGGCTGAGGCGTCGACGGCGGATTGTAGACAACCTGCGGGACTGGCTGAACAGGCTGAACCGGCGCAACATAGTTCACCGCTGCATCGCCGCGCATCGGCGCGGACGTCAGGTCCGATCGGATGAACGCCTTCTGCCCGTTGCGCAGGATCACCTGATACCAGTTCCAGTCGGCTTGGCGCGCGAGACCCACGACGGTCAGTTGCAGGCCCGTGCTGCCTGTCGACAGAACGGGCGTGTCGTTGGTCGCGAACGGTTCGGCGCGCAGGCGCACGCCCGCGCCATTGATCGTGATGGGGGTCGGTGGCGTGAACGGCTCGACCATGTAAGCGCTGCGCGTCGTGGCGCGGCTGACGCCGGTAACCTGAGCGGCTGCAACACCGCCGATCGCCAGCGTGGCGACCAGAACCGAAGTGAGGACGATACGCATGTTACCAGAACCCAATCATTGCGACGACGGAGCAAACATTCCGTCCGGTGTCGGACATACCGCAAATACCGGACGCAGGCTTAACCTGCCACAACAGGGCGCCGAAAGCATGGCGGGACTGAAGCATTGCTCGGATGACCGGTCCCGCAAAAGGCCTCTCAGGTCGCGACGTTGGGACGCTTTCGCCAATTGCAGCAATAAACCAAGGGGAGTTATGCGGACTTTTCCTGCCGTCGGCCAAGCCAGCGGAGGGGCCTGCAAACCAGGGGCGGTTCATACGCCCCTCCCT
>JBBATZ010000059.1:0-23183 GCA_040398425.1 Hyphomonadaceae bacterium | reverse complement strand
CTAGCGGCTCAGCGAGCGGTTCCACGGCTCGACAAGAAGGATCACGGCGACCGCCAGGAAGGACTTCAGCACGCTGGCCAACAGGAAGGGCGCAACACCGGAGTCGAACGCGGGTTGTGGCCCGATCATCATCGCGAGCCGCGACCAGCCGCAGCCAAGAATGACAGCATGACCGAGCAGGAACACGCCGAGCATCGGCAGCCAACCACGCCAACCCCGTCGTTCGGCAAGTGCTCCGCCGACGGCAACTGCAATGACGAACCCGGCGAGATACCCCGCAGTCGGCCCTGCGAAAGGATCGAGACCGCCAGAGCCATCGGCGAGGAATGGCAGACCAAGCGCTGCCTGCGCCAGCCATGTGATGACGATCGCAACGCCAAGACGCGCGCCTGCGAGACCTGCGACGAGGAGGATGGCAAACGTCTGCAGGGTCATCGGCACCGGGTACATGGGCGCGGTCACCCACGAGGACGCAGCGATGACCCAGCTCCCGCCGACGACTGCGGCAAGACGCCAGACAGCCGGACGCTCCGCCAGGAAGGCGCGCAAGGGCGCAACATGAACGTCAGACATTTCGGCATTCCCCCACCGTCCAGCCAGCGATCCTCAGGATACCCCAACGTCGCCAGACATCGCCGCGCCGCGTTGCCGCATCCGATACAACAAGGGTGATCCCTTTCGGTATCAGGGACGTAGACTGCGACAGGTTCTGGCAGCAGGGTTGAGTGATGAAACGCTGGTACACATCTGTTGTCGGATTGGCAGCCGCCTGTCTCGCCTCGTCCTGCGCGCTACGCGAAATTCCATATCCTGAACTCCGCGCCGACTACGGCCTGCCTTCGTCACAGACATTCGTCGCGTCCCCGGGCGTCAATGTGCATTATACAGACGATGGTCGCAGCAAGGGTCGTGTGATCATCCTCGTTCATGGCTTTGCCGCGTCGGTGCACGCCTGGCGCCCATGGATCGATCGGCTGAAGGACGACTACCGCCTTATCGCCATCGACCTTCCCGGCCACGGCCTCACGGAAACGCCTCCGGGATATCAGGCCTCGCTCGAAGGTAATGCGGCGCTCGTCGATGCGCTGGCGGCAAAGCTTGGCGTGGAACACTTCGTGCTGGCCGGGAACTCCATGGGCGGCGCGGTGTCGCTCAGCTATGCGATGACGCATCAGGACAAGCTCGACGGGCTGGTCCTTGTCGACGCTGCGGGATGGCCCGGCGACGGATCACGCGGCGGCCCGCCCGTCTTTGTCGGGCTGCTGAACAACGGCGTCGGGCGCCTGCTGATGAAGATGGCTGACCCGCGCATGTTAGCGGTCGATGGGCTGAAGTCCGCCTATGTCGACGAGACGCTGGTGTCGGAACAGGTCATTGATCGCTATGTCAACTTCGCCATGGGGCAGGGTCATCGCGATGTGCTGCTCACCCAGCGCTCGCAACCGGCACGCGCCTGGACAAAAGCCGACTTTGGCAAGCTCGACGTGCCGACGCTTGTCATGGTCGGCGCCAAGGATGCGCTGATCCCGCCATCGGATTCCAAGGCGATAGCGAACGCGATCCCGGGCGCCTACATCGTGAGCTATCCGGAAGGCGGCCACCTGCCGATGGAACAATTGCCAGACGAGACGGTCCGCACACTCCGCGCCTTCCTGCAGGGACTGCCCGCACGCAGATAGCGTGCGACTGGATGCATTTTGCCTCTCACGACTGTCGGAGGGGCGGAAATAGGCAGAACTCTCCACGCAATGCTCTGGCGATCAAACGCTGCATTCTGGCATAACGATCCCCGCAGACGGTGGAGATCCGCATGAAGATCGGCGTTCCGAAAGAGATCAAGACACAGGAATATCGCGTGGGCCTGACGCCCGAGAGCGTGATGGAGCTGACGCGCGCAGGCCACGAGGTCTTCGTACAGGCGGGCGCTGGCCTCGGACTTGGCGCAACCAACGCGGCCTATGTCGATGGCGGTGCGAGAATCCTGAATACAGCCGAGGATGTGTTCGCGACTGCGGAGATGATCGTCAAGGTGAAGGAGCCGCAGGCGCAGGAATGCGCGATGCTGACGCCGCAGCACACCCTTTTCACCTACCTCCACCTCGCCGCCGACAAGCCACAGGCCGAAGCGCTGATGAAATCCGGTGCGACCTGCATCGCCTACGAAACCGTCACAAACCGCGCCGGCCGCCTCCCCCTCCTCCAGCCGATGAGCCAGGTCGCTGGCCGGATGTCGATCAATGTCGGCGCGTACGCGCTGATGAAGACGAAACGCGGACGCGGACTGCTGCTCGGCGGCGTGCCGGGCGTGCCGGCGGCGAACGTGGTGATCCTCGGTGGTGGCGTGTCAGGAACGCATGCGGCCGAGATGGCGATCGGCAGCCGCGCCAATGTCACGGTGTTCGACCGGTCTATGCCGCGTCTGGAAGAACTCGACGTGCAGTTCGCCGGCGCGGTCGACACCGTCTATGCAACGCAAGCCGCGATCGATCGCGCCGTGCGGGAGGCCGATCTCGTCATTGGCGCCGTGCTGATCCCCGGCGCTGCTGCCCCGAAGCTGATCACGCGGGCGCATCTGAAAGAGATGCGGCCCGGCGCCGTGCTGGTCGACATCTCGATCGACCAGGGCGGTTGCTTCGAGACATCGCGACCGACAACGCATGACGATCCGATCTACGAGATCGATGGCATTCTCCACTACTGCGTCGCCAACATGCCAGGCGCCGTGCCACGTACATCCACCTACGCGCTCAACAATGTGACGCTGCCCTTCGCGCTCGACATCGCCAACAAGGGCACGAAGGCGGCGCTGAAGGCCGATCCGTTCCTCGCCGAGGGACTCAACGTCGCCGAAGGCAAGATCACGCATGCGGCGGTGGCGCATGATCTCGACCTGCCGTTTGCAAAACCGGCATGGCTGGCGGCATGAGGCTGGGGCTTGCTGCGTTCGCCTTGATGGCGCTGGCGGCATGTGGCGGGCCGGCGCCGCCAGACATGAAGGATCCCGTGTCTGTCGCGCAGGCGTTCGTCGACGCCTACAACACGCGTGACCTGCCGCGCATGCTTCCACTGGTCGATCAGGTCAACATGGACGCCATCAAGGCCGCCCTCGCCGATGGCCCCGAGAGCGAAGCGTGGCGCGGAATCTTCGCGCCCGAGATGGTCGCCATCCTCGCGCGCGAACAAGGCAAGGTCGAAGGTCCACGGTATGACCGGCGGGACGCTGTCGTGAAGGTTGGCGCATCCGGCGATGGCGACATCTATGCGATCGCGCTTGCGAAAGGGAAGGATGATCGCTGGCTGATCGTGGAGAACTCGGTGCTGGGCGAAGCAGAGTTCGCGGCGTTGCCGACAGAACCGCCGAAGAAGCGGAAGTAGGCGCACTGAGGACAAACACAAACGCCGCCTCCTGTCGGAAGCGGCGCAAGGCAGTTTCAAGAGAACAACGACCTACCGGCCATCCTTGCTCTTGAAGTATTTGAAGAAGTCGCTGTCGGGCGACATCACGAACGGCGTTCCGGCCTTGATCGCGGTGTCGTAAGCGATCAGCGAGCGGTAGAAGGCGAAGAACTCCGGGTCCTTGTTGTAGGCCTGCGCGTAGATCTTGTTACGCTCGGCATCGCCCTCGCCGCGCAGTTTCTGCGACGCCTGGTTGGCTTCGGCCTTGATGACCGCAACCTGCTTGTCGGCTTCACCTGTGATCGAGTTGAAGAGGCCTTCGCCCTCGGCGTTGTACTGGCTGACCTTCTGCTGCAACTGCGACTTCATGCGCTCGTAGACGCGCTGGGAGTTCGCTTCCGGCAGGTCGGCCTTGCGGATGCGGACGTCGATGATCTCGACGCCAAGCGATGTCATCTGCGCCTGCAGGGCCGTACGGACACGCTGCATCAGCGTGGCGCGCTGGGCCGAGATGATATCCGGCTGCGCCACCTTGCCGAGTTCGCCACGCAGCGCCGCCGTGAAGCGGACGCCGAGCTGCGTCTTGCCGTTTTCCTCGGTCGAGGCGGCGCGGAAGAACTGCAGCGGGTTGGAAATGCGCCAGCGCGCGATGGCGTCGACGTTCAGGCGCTGCTGGTCGTTGGCGATGATCTCGTCGGCTTCGAGATCATAGCCCATGTTGCGACGGTCATAGTAACGCACGTCGTCGATCAGCGGCGCCTTCAGATGCAGGCCTGGTCCCAGGTTCTGCATCGGCCCGCCTTCGGTGTTGCCGGGCTGGATCGCGTTGACGGTGTACTGCGCCTGACCGAAACGGATGACGATGGCTTGCTGGTCCACCGGCACGACGTAAACGGCGTTGGCAAATATGAGGAGGATAGCTGCGGCGACGATGCCGCCGATAACGAGAGCGCGTTGCATCGTTATTGTCCCTTCGGCGTCTGGCGGCCACGCAACTGGTCGAGCGGCAGGATTGGAACGGCGCCGGCCTTGTTGTCCATGATGATCTGATCGGTCCGGCCGATCACTTTTTCCATGGTCTCGAGGAACATGCGCTCGCGCGTGACGCGCGGGGCGAGTTTGTACTGTGCGTAGACGAGGTCGAAGCGTTCCGCTTCACCGAGGGCGTTGGCCACGGAGGCCGCCTTGTAGCCTTCGGCTTCCTGGATCATGCGGCGGGCTTCACCTTCGGCTTCGGGCACCACCTTGTTGCGGTAGGCGATGGCGTCCGCTTCGCGCTTGGCCTTGTTCTGCTCGGCGCTGGAGACTTCGCGCTGGACGCTGGCGACTTCTTCCGGGGCCGACGCGCGCGCGACGGACACGGAGATGACCTCGACGCCGGCGGCGTAGGAGTTGAGCGTCTGCTGCATCAGGTCGCGCACGCGGGTTTCGACGCCGGTACGGTCACCCGTGGTGATCGGCTCGAACGCAGACGTACCGACGACTTCGCGCATGGCGCTCTCGCCGATCTGCTCGATCAGCTCGTTGCGGCCGCCTTCCTTGTCGACCACGTTGAACAGGTATTCGCGTGGCTGGGCGATACGCCAGTTGATGGTAAAATCGATGTCGACGATGTTCTCGTCGCCGGTCAGCATCAGGTTGGCGGCATTGTCGCCGCCGATGCGCGTACGCACCTCTGTGTTGACCTGCACGATCTCATGACGCTCGATCGGGCTGGGCAGGCGGATGCGGAAGCCCGGCTCCTCATAGCGATGGAATGTCCCGAAGCGCAGCACGACGGCGCGCTCCTGTTCGTTGACCTGATAGATGCCGGTAAAGAGCCAACCGACAACCGCAATGGCCAGAAGGATGATCAGCCCGGTTGCGCCGAAGCCGCGCGCGCGGCCGGGTCCACCCGAACTGCCAGATCCGCCGCCGGAGCCGCCGCCGTCCTTGCGACGGAAACGCTCCTGCATGCGACGCAGGGTTTCTTCGAGGTCGGGGCGATCCTTGCTGCCGCCCGGGCCGCCGGAACCGCCGCCGCCAGGTTTGTTGCCGGGGCCGCCGGAGCCGCCGGGCTTGCCCCACGGGCTCTCGCCGCCGCCATTACCGCCGCCTCCGGAAGAACCGCCGCCGCCCCAGGGGCCGCCACCGCCGCCCTTGTTGTCGTTCCAGGGCATCAGCCCCTCCTCTTGTGCACATGTCAGGGAGATTTGTGCCGTCTACTAGTTGAGCCTGCATTAAAGCCGGTTCAAGGGCGCCCTTTAAAAGACTTTCCCCCATAGCGCGACCAGTTTCGTGCATGACAAACGCGTGAGTCGTCCTGCCGAAGACTTTGCAAGGCTTATTGGCGGTAACGAGTATTACTTGCGTGGTCGAATAATCCTCTCTGTGGCGGCTTTCTTGCAGCTTTCCGGTCATGACCGGAATCCGATCAACCCAAACGGAGACCACACCGGCTCCGACCGTCACCGTGGTGATCGCGTCCTGGCGGGCGGCTGGAACCATCGGCCGCGCCGTGACGTCCGCCCTTGCGCAGCCCGAAACCACGGAAGTCGTTGTCGTGGATGATGCCTCCGGCGACGACGGCGCAACGATCAGGGCAGCACACGCGGCTGACGATGGAACCGGGCGGCTGACCGTTCTGTCGCAGGCGAAGAATGCCGGCCCGTCGGCCGCGCGCAATGTCGCCATCGCGGCGGGCAAGTCTGCCTGGATCGCGATTCTGGACTCCGACGACTTCATGGAGCCCGGGCGGCTGGGAAAACTGCTGGCGCTGTCGGGGGCGGGTTACGACCTGATCGCCGACGACCTGTTGCAGACCCCGGAAGGCCAACCGGTCTCGGCTGGCAAGCCATTGTGGTTCCGCGACGATGCAACGCCGATCGACGTCGATTTCGGCTTCTTCATCGAGAGCAACATCACCAGGGCCTCGCGCATGCGCCGCGAACTCGGCTTCCTGAAGCCGCTGGTGCGCCGCGCCTTCCTCGAACGTCACGGGCTTACCTATGACGAGAGCATGCGGCTCGGCGAGGACTATGATCTCTACGCCCGCGCACTCAGCCTTGGCGCGAAGATGCGCCTGATCCCCTGGACCGGCTATGTCAGCGTCATGCGGGGAACTTCGCTCTCGCTCAATCACGGTCGGACCGAGCTTGCCGCGCTGGAAGCCTGCGACGACAGACTTCTGGCCTCCGGACGCTTGTCTCCGACGGATGCGCGACTCGTGGAGCAGCATCGCTTCTCGACCCGCTCGCGTATTGTCTGGATCGACTTCATGGCAGCGCTGAAGGGCGGCAAGCCGGCGCGTGCGCTGAGCGTCGTGACGAAGGACATGCGACAGGCGCCCTATGTGGCGCGTGGTCTGGTCCGCATGATCGCGGGACGCTTTGGCGGCGGCAAGAAAGTCTGATAGCAGGGCGCACGTTCAGCCAGACGAGCCAGCATGCCCTCGCCTCTCGAAACCAGCGTCCGTGCCGCCCTCGATGGCGTAAAGGATCCCCTGACCGGCAAGGGTCTTGTCGCGTCAGGCCGCGTCAGCGGACTGGTGGCGCGCGCTGATGGCAAGATCGGCTTTGTGCTCGAGACAGGCGCAGGCGCAGCAGATGAACCGCTGCGCAAGACTGCGGAAGAAGCCGTCGCGCGCGTGGCTGGCGTAAGCGCGGTGACGGCAGTGCTGACCGCAGAAGCCACGACGGGCGCACGCAGCGTGCCCGCATCGCGGCCTGCTCCAGCGCCGGTTGCAGCGCCTGTTGTGCAACAGGTCGTGAGACCCGCGCGCGGTATCATCGCCGTGGCGTCGGCCAAGGGCGGCGTCGGGAAATCCACGGTCGCGGTCAACCTCGCGGTCGCCGCCGCCCGCAGCGGTTTGCGCGTCGGCCTGCTCGATGCGGACGTGTTCGGGCCATCGCTTCCGACCATGCTGGGCACAGTTGGCATGAAGCCCGAGGTCAGGAACAAGCGCATGCAGCCCGTTATGGCGCACGGGCTGGCGACCAATTCGATTGGCTATCTCGTCGATCCCGATCAGGCGGTGGTGTGGCGCGGTCCGATGGTGATGTCGGCAGTGAACCAGCTGATCATCGACACCGACTGGGGCGATCTCGACTTGTTGTTCATCGACACGCCGCCGGGCACGGGCGAGGTACAGCTCACGCTCGTGCAGAAACTGCCGCTCGATGGCGCGGTGATCGTGTCGACGCCACAGGAGGTTGCGCTCGCGGATGTGCGTCGCGGCGTCGGCATGTTCCGCAAGACCAACGTGCCGGTTCTGGGCATCATCGAGAACATGGCGTGGTTCGAACAGTCCGACGGATCGCGCGCCTACATTTTCGGCAAGCAAGGCGCCGAGCGGACGGCAGAGGAACTGGGCGTCCCCTTCCTCGGCGCCCTGCCGATCCTCTCAGCTCTGCGAGAAGGCGGCGATGCTGGCGTGCCCGCAGCCACGGGCGACACCAGCGCCGCAGAAGCGTTCCGCCTGCTGGCGGAAGCCGTGAACGAGGCGCTCGTGGCTGCACCCAACACGCCGGCGCCCAAGATCGTTTTCGAGTAGCGCCTAGAGAATCTGACACGCCTCCTCGAAGGGCAAGCGCGGCAGGCGGGGAAACAGGTTCTCCTCCGTGCCATGGCCGATGTTGCAGATGAAGTTGGCGCGCAGGCTCGTGTCCTTGAAGAATTCATCGTTGACGCCCTGCGGATCGAATCCGGACATGGGACCACAATCGAGGCCGAGCGAGCGCGCCGCCATCATGAGGTAGGCCGCCTGCAGCGAACCATTGCGGAAGGCCGCTTCCTGCGCGGCCTCAGGCCTGGCGAACCACGCGGCAGCCTCCGGCTTATGCGGAAACAGGAACGGGATTTTCTCGGCGAAGTTGAGATCGTACGCCATGATAACATTGACCGGTGCAGCAAGGGTCCTGGCGCGGTTGGCGCTCGACATGTGGGGCGAAAGACGCGCGCGGGCCTCCGGCGTCGTCAGAAACACAAAGCGGGCCGGATTGCTGTTGGTGGCGGTCGGTCCCCACTTTGCCAGCTCGTAGAGTTCGCGCACGACCTCCCCGGCGATCTGCCCCGGCTCAAAGGCGTTGTACGTGCGCGCCGTGCGAAAAAGCGTGTCGAGCGACGCGGCGGGCAGAGCGGTGCGTGTGCGTTCAGTCATCAGGGGCATGTCCATTGGGAAAATCTGTTGGCGCCGGACGAGGCTATGCCATGCTCGGCTTTAGACAAGACGGTGATGCTGATGTCCGACGATACGATCATGCTGCCCTGCCGGCCTGAGCCCATCGCGGTTCCTGCGTCAAAAACGGCGGTGATCGTCATCGACATGCAGAACGCCTACGCGTCTAAAGGCGGCTATCTCGATCTCGCCGGCTTCGACATTTCGGGGGCCGAGCGGGTGATAGGGAGCACGAAGGCTGTGCTCGACGTGGCGCGCGCAGCCGGCATGACGGTGATCTTCTTCCAGAACGGCTGGGATGCCGACTATATCGAGGCGGGCGGGCCGGGCTCGCCCAACTATCACAAGTCCAACGCGCTGAAGACCATGCGCAATCGGCCCGATCTTCAAGGCAAGCTGCTGGCGCGTGGGCAATGGGATTATGAGCTCGTGGACGAACTGGCGCCTCATCCGGGCGACATCCGCCTGCACAAGACGCGCTATTCGGGCTTCTTCAATTCGCAGCTGGACTCGGTGCTGCGTTCGCGAGGCATCCGCCATCTCGTATTCACCGGCATCGCCACCAATGTCTGTGTCGAGAGCACCCTGCGCGACGGTTTCTTCCTGGAGTACTTCGGCGTCGTGCTCGAAGACGCCACGCATCAGGCCGGGCCGGAGTTCGTGCAGAAGGCCGCAATCTATAATATCGAGACGTTCTTCGGCTGGGTGAGCACAGTCGCAGACTTCAAGGGCGCGTTCGGGCAAGCCGAACGCAAATAGAGGAGTCGTCCATGCCCAAGACAGTTATCCTGCCGCCCGGCACGCATACGCCAATCGCGCCTTTCTCACCCGGCACGTATGCCGACGGAGTTGTCTATGTGTCGGGGACGCTGGCGTTCGACAAGGACAACAAGATCACACATGTGGGCGACGCCGAGGGACAAACGCGGCATATCCTCGAGACCATCAAGAGCGTGATCGAGACGGCCGGCGGCACGATGGACGACGTCACCATGAACAACATCATGCTGAAGTCGTGGGACGACTATGCCGCGATGAACAAGGTCTATGCCGAGTATTTCCCGGGCGAAAAGCCCGCGCGCTGGTGCATTGTCTGCGGCCTGGTGCGGCCGGACGCGCTGGTGGAGATCGGCTCGATCGCGCATATCGGGAAGAAGTAGCACGTGGCGGTGACTGGAGACGGCCTCTGGTACGATCTGATCCCAGGCCCCAGGGGCGCGCCCACGATCCTGCTGTCGGCCGGCCTCGGCGGCTCGGCAAATTTCTGGGCGCCGCAAATGGAGATGCTGACATCGTACTTCAGCGTCCTGCTCTACGATCATCGCGGCACGGGGCGCAGCATTCGCACACTGACCAAGCAGCATTCGGTGGACGCCATGGCGGCCGATATGCGGAGCGTGATGGACGCGGCGAAGGTGAAGACGGCGCATGTCATGGGCCACGCGGCAGGCGGCCTCGCTGGCCTGGTGCTCGCGTTGAAATCGCCGAAGCGCGTCGGCAAGCTGGTGGTCGTGAATGGCTGGTCGCGGCCAGACCCGCACATCGCGCGTTGCTTCGAGGCGCGCATCGCGCTGCTTAAGAAATCAGGCAAGCGCGCGTATGTGCGGGCACAGCCGCTCTTCCTCTATCCGGCGACATGGATCTCGGAGAACACCGACCGGATCAACGCCGAGGAGGAGCATATGGTGAAGGGCTTCCCCTCCACCGACGTGATGCTGGCGCGGATCGCGGCGCTGCTCGCGTTCGATATCGATGCGAAGCTGCCGAAGATTGCGGCGCCAGTGCTGATCAGCGCATCGCACGACGATATGCTGGCGCCATATGCGTGCTCACAGCGCCTGGCGGAGCGCCTGCCCAACGCCACACTCGATCTCTGCGCCTGGGGCGGCCATGCTATGAGCGTGACCGATTCTCTCACGTTCAACAGCGCAGTGGCGAACTGGCTCACAGACCCGAAAGGCTGATGGCATGTCGAAAAAGATGGAAGTCGGTGTCTTCATTCCGATCGGCAACAATGGCTGGCTGATCTCTACCACATCGCCACAATACAAGCCGTCGTTCGAGCTGAACAAGACGGTGACGCAGGCCGCCGACAGGTACGGATTCGACTTTGCGCTCTCTATGATCAAGCTGCGCGGCTTTGGCGGCAAGTCGGAGTTCTGGGAATACAATCTTGAAAGCTTCACGCTGATGGCAGGCCTCGCGGCCGTGACCGAACGGATCAAGATCTTCGCGACCGCGCCGACGCTGATCTTTCCCCCGGCGATGGTTGCGCGGATGGCGGCGACGATTGATTCCATCGCGCCGGGCAGGTTCGGCATCAACCTGATCACCGGCTGGCAGAAGGCAGAGTACGACCAGATGGGCCTTTGGCCGGGCGATAATCACTACAAGGACCGCTACAGCGTGCTGGCTGAATACGCGACGGTGCTGCGGGAACTGCTCGACACCGGCCGATCGGATTTCAAGGGCAAGTACTACCAGATGGAGGATTGCCTCGTCCGGCCGAACGCGGCTGGCGTAAAACTCATTTGCGCGGGATCCTCTGACGAAGGCCTCGCGTTCACCGCGAAGTATGCCGACTACGCCTTCGCGCTCGGCAAGGGCGTCAACACGCCCACGGCCTTTGCGCCGGTGAATGCGCGGCTGGAGGCGGCCGTTGCAAAAACTGGCCGAAACGTTGGTTCCTATCTCCTGATGATGGTGATCGCCGACGAGACTGATGAAAAGGCGATGGCCAAGTGGCAGCTCTATCGCGATGGCGAGGACAAGGACGCGACGAAGTGGCTAGCCAACCAGGCCGCTCCGAACGCGAAAGGCGGGGCCAACACCAATACCACGCAGCTGGCCGACGCCGAGAGCGCAGTCAATCTCAACATGGGCACGCTGGTGGGAAGCTATGAAACGGTCGCGCGCATGCTGGATGAGGTGGCGTCCGTGCCGGGCACATCCGGTGTGCTGCTGACGTTCGATGACTTCGTCGCGGGCGTCGAGAATTTCGGCCGTTACATCCAGCCGAAAATGAAGTGCCGCGCGCACATCAAGCCCGCCTGATCGGGCTTCAGCGTTAACCTTTATGAACGCCCCACGACATGGCGAGCACAGGTAAATTGCTGTTGCAGCAGATGAATTCCCTTGCGCTCTCACACGCGTGACTTAACGTTTTGTTTACGGCGACGTTCGCTCCAGCGCTCGCGTTAACGAATGAGTTAACACGCTGGATCGGAGGTTAGGAGGGTATGGCCCGGAGCGTGCAACGCTCAACGGGCATGGACGGGAGTAGCGTATGGGCCACACGGTTCGGCTGCGCGGGGCTTTCTGGCCCCAGGATCACTGGGGCCGGGTAACCAATGCGGCTATCGCGCGCGACCAGATCGCTCAACCCGCTCTTGAAGCCGCCGATGAAGTCGCTGACGCGGCGCTCGAACGTTTCGGCGAACAACTCCACTCCGTTTATCTCTCTGGCCCCGCCGCGCGCGGACGTCCCGGCGGCGTGGCCGTCTTCGTTCTTCTCCGGATGGGCGCGTCTCATACGCGCGGCGTCGCGGATGGCTGGGAGCACGCGCTCGCCGCCCAACTTCGCCGCCGCCACCCCCGCGTTGGCCGTATCGCGATTGCCGTGTTCAGCTGGAAAGACGTGTTCACGACGGACGCAGCCTTCTCGCCTGCCCGTTTCCGTCTGGCGGTGAACGCGGTCTGTGTCGCGGGCCGCAACATGACGCGCATGCTGGCGCCACAGCGCCTCGACGCGGCCGTGATGAATGGTGACATCCTGAATTTCCGCCCGCGCATGCTGAATGCCGCCGGGCGTCTCGGTGCCGCCAAGTCCCCGGATCGCGTGCGCGCCGCTGCGATGGATGCGGGCCATGCCGTACTGGCGGCCGGCTTCGCCCTGATCCTTGAGCGTGAGCAGACCTACACCGAAGACCTGGACCTGCGTCGCGACATGTTCACGCTCAACTATCCCAACCGCACACGCGACATGGAACAGGCCTACGCGATGGCGACGCGGCCCTCTCCCGACGCCATGAAGGCGCTGGTGTTCGTCGACGCCGCCTGCCGATGGATGACGCCGCTGACGGATTCCTGGCTCAACGCCAACAACCCGCAGCGCGCAGACCGCCTGAAGGCGTAGCCACTACTTCTTCTTTTTCAGCCTGCCGCGCGCATCCATCTCCGCGCCACAGCCCTCGCACGTCTGGCCGCCCCACATCGCCTGCTCCATGGAGGCGGGCTTGCGCATCTTTGGCTGCTCGCGCCCGCAGCTCGGGCATTTCACCGGCTTGCGCGACATCGCGAACATCAGCAGGACGACGCCCGCGCCGATACCGCCGACCAGCATTCCAAGCGTTGCGCCTTCCATGCATTTCTCCCTGCCCTTGCGGCAGAGGATGCGTTGCGTTGCCGCTCCCGTCCACTCGGGAAAACTGGCGGTGGACCCGTCCGCAGCGCAGTCCTATCAGGAACAAAACTGCGGTCTCGGGAGGATCGGATGAAAACGGCTTTGTTCGGCGTCGTATCAGCCATCGCACTTGTCGGGTGCGCCAGCTTTGAGGCGCCACCCGCCCCGGCAGATCCGGTGGCAATGACAGGCAAGGAAGCCCCATCGACCTTCACCCGCGCCGAACATGACACCGTCCGCGCCGAACGCAATTTCTCCGATACGCGCGATTTCGATTTCGCCTCGCGCGGCTTCGTCGCGACGCGCAAGGATCCCGTGATCACCAACGCCGCAGGTCAGGTCGTCTGGAATCTCGCGGCGTTCGACTTCCTGAAAGACGCCGCCTCCGCAACCGTGAACCCCAGCCTCTGGCGGCAGGGCCAGCTGATGGCGAAGCACGGCCTGTTCAAGGTCAGCGACCGCATCTGGCAGGTGCGCGGCTTCGACCTTGCCAACATCACCTTCGTGAAGGGGGATGCGGGCTGGATCGTGATCGACACGCTGGGCTCCAACGAGACCGCCAAAGCCGCCTTCGACCTCGTCACCGAACACCTCGGCGCACGACCGATCGAGGCCGTGATCTACACCCATTCCCACACCGACCATTTCGCCGGCACGGCCGGTCTGGTGAAACTGGAGGAGGTGAAGGCCGGCAAGGTCGCCGTGATAGCACCCAAAGGTTTCCTCGACGCCGCCGTCGGCGAGAACGTGATCGCCGGCCCCGCCATGCAGCGGCGCGCCATGTACCAGTTCGGCATTCCGCTGACCAAGGGCGCTGACGGCCTCGTCAACGCCGGCATCGGACCCGGCATCGCGAACGGCTCGCCCTCGCTGATCCCGCCGACAAGGGAAATCGCCGCCACCGGCGAGACGATGACGATCGATGGCGTGAAACTGGTCTTCCAGTTCACCCCGGGCACCGAAGCGCCGGTAGAAATGAACGTCTACTTCCCCGACTGGAAGATCGTTGACATGGCCGAGAACGCCAACGCGACCCAGCACAACATCCTGACCCCGCGCGGCGCCGTGGTGCGCGACGCCAAGGTCTGGGCGGAAGGCCTCACGAAAGCGCTGCGCATGTACGGCGACAGCGACGTTCTGATTACCAGCCATGGCTGGCCGCGCTTCGGCAATGACGTGATCCGCGACTATCTCGGCAAGCATCGCGACGCCTACGCCTACCTGCACGACCAGACCGTGCGCCTGATGAACCAGGGCCTCAATGGCGACGAGATCGCAGCGACACTCAAACTGCCCGCCGAACTCGATCGCGAATGGTATGATCGCCCTTATTACGGCTCGCTCAGCTTCAACGCTCGCGCGGTCTACCAGTTCTACATGGGCTGGTACGACGCCAACCCGTCCAACCTCGCGCCGATGCCGCCGGTCGATACCGGCAAGCGCTATGTCGAGGCGATGGGCGGCGCCCCACACGTCTACGCACTGGCGCAGACGTCCTACGACAAGGGCGACTACGCGTGGGCCGCCGAACTGCTCAACCACATCGTCATGTCCGACAACACCAACGCCGCCGCCAAGGACCTCCTTGCGCGCTGCTACGACCAGCTCGGCTGGCAAGCCGAGCCCTCCACATGGCGCAACATCTATCTCACTGGCGCGAAGGAGCTGCGCGACGGCGTCAGCCCGCCACGCGGCACGCCCGCCTCACAGATGGCCTCGCTTGCGAACCTGCCGCTCGGGTCGCTGATCGATCTGCTCTCCGTGCGGCTGAACCCGGAAAGATCCGCAGGCCAGAGCCTCAAGCTCGCCTTCGTGCTGAGCGACAGCGGCGAGCAGACCTACATCACCATCGCCAACGGCGTGCTGGTGCATGAGGAGATCGCAGCCCCAGGCCCGGTCGATGCAACCCTCACCCTCACCCGCGCCGATTTCCTCGGCGGCATTTTCGGCGGCCAGCCCCTGCCCCCGAAAATCGCCAGCGGCGCTGCCAAGCTGACGGGCAATCCGCAAGCGATGCTGAAGCTCGGCCAGTGGATGGACCCGCCCAACCCGGTGTTTCCGATTGTGAGCCGGTAGCTGCGCAAGACAAAGCGGCGACCCTCTCCTTCTCCGGGACAGCAGCCGCTGTGATATCGCAGTCTGGCGCGCCGGTCTTGCGTGCTCTTCTGGCCGCCGGCTGCGGGAGGAACCTCTTCGCTCAGGCGCCGCGCGAACGGAGCTGGGCGATCATCAGAAGCTTCAGCGCAATCATCGCCGCGCCTGCAACGACACCGATCATTTTGTAACCCCACATCCGTCCGGCTTGACCTGTTAGAGCCTACTGACACATACCTGACAGATACCTGCTGACAGCATGATGGCAGCATGGAGCGGGGGCCGAAGACATGCGGAAAGCGGACCGCCTTTTCGAGATCATCCAGATCCTGCGCCGCTCGAAAAAGCCGATCACGGCGGACGCGATGGCGGCCGAACTGGAGACCTCCTGGCGCTCCGTCTATCGCGACATCGCAGCCCTTCTGGCGCAACGCGTGCCGATCCGTGGCGAGGCCGGCATCGGCTATGTGCTCGACAAGGGCCTCGACATGCCGCCGCTGATGCTCACGACCGACGAGATCGAGGCGGCGGTGCTTGGCGCGCAGTGGGTGATCAACCGCGGCGACCCGCAATTGTCGAAAGCCGCGCAGGACCTGCTCGCAAAAATCGAGGCGAGCATCCCCGAACGCCTGCGTCCTTATATCGACGACCCTGCCCACCGCGTCGTGCCCGCGTGGGATCGCGCCAGGGATGCGATCGATCTCGGCGTCGTGCGCGCCGCGATCAATTCCTCGCGCAAGATGCAGCTCGATTATCGCGACGTCGAAGGCCGCGCGATCAAGCGCGTGATCTGGCCGATCATACTCGGCTACTACGAGACAACACGCATCATCTGCGCCTGGTGCGAGACGCGGAAAGACTTCCGCTCATTCCGCTCCGACCGCGTGGTCTCCGCAACCGTGCTGGACGAGCGCTTCCCTGAGCGCCCTTCATCCCTGCGCGTCAAATGGCGCAAGGCGATGGAGGCGGACTGGAAACGCCGCATGGCCGAGGTGGAGAAGCAGAAGGCAGCCGACGCGAAGGGCTAGGCCAGCGCGCCGTCCGCCGATCTGCGCATCTTGTGTCTACCCCACCCCCAAACAAGAAGACGCCGACCCCGTGAGGGATCGGCGCCAGTTGGCCAATTGCGGGAGCACCGCCATTGGGAAGGTAGAAAGTCTAGAACCGGATCTGCAGTTCCACGCCGTAGGTCCGGGGCGGACGCAGCGTTTCACCGACCGTGTAGCAGGACTGAGCCGGCGCCGCACCGAAGGCGGGCGTTGTTGCCGCCGACGAGAAGCACTCTTGCGGAGCGACATAGCGTGTCGCTGACGTCGGAGTGGCGGGCGCCACAGTCGACGTCGAGGCGGTTTCACGCAGGCCCGAACCACGGCTGTCGTAGACGACCTGGTCAAACATGTTCCGCACGAAGCCGATCAGGCTGATGTTGCCGTCAGCGCTGGTCCACGTCACGCGACCATCCGTCTGATCCCAAGCCGGGATTTCCGAGTAGGGCCGGTTGAAGATCGAGCTGTAGGCGGTGTCCTGCCAGAAGTAGCTGAGCGAAGAGTCGACCCTCGCGCCATCCTCCAGATCCCATGTGTAGGTCCCGTTGAGCGCAATCTTGTTCTTCGGGCTGAAGGGCAAGATGTTGCCATTCAGGTTCTGACCCTGAACGCCGTGGCAAGTTGTCGCCGGGACGCCGGTAACCGGCGTGCAGGCCGCTGCGGCGCCGAGAGGCTGGGCCTGCGGATCAAGCGCAAACGGATCCAGCGAGTGAACCAGAGCCGGCGAGTCGCCGATTTCCGGGTTCGTGAATCCGTAGTTGAATAGGAAGCGCAGGTTGTCCGTCGGATACCAGATCGTCTCGAGTTCGAACCCGGTCGTCTTGGTGTTCGGCAGGTTGACGTACGACGCATAGGGCAGCGGACGCAACGCACCACCACCCGGATCTTCCGGAACGACAGTGTTCGAGATCTGGTAGCCCTGGTAATCGTAGTAAAACGCCGTGGCGTTCGTGGTCAGGTTCCATTCCGGCCATTCGCGCTTGAAGCCGACTTCGACAGCGTCAACGAGTTCCTTGTCCGTGAAGGGCGTCGTAACCAGCGTGCAGAACACCTGCGCACAGCCAAGACCGCCCGGTTTGTAACCCCGGTTGTATTTGGCGTAGATTAGGGTGTCGTCATCCGGCGTCCAGTCGAGGCCGAGAACGCCTGTGACTTCCTCGAACTCGGCATGCAGATCGCGGTAACGGTTGCCCGTAGCTGCATCGTAGTAGATGCCGAACTGCGTCTTGTCCGTGCAGGGCCTTGCTGACCCGTTCGCAAGAGTGCGCGAAGCAAGATTCACGACACCTGCACCAGCAACGCCGCACGCCTCGTTAATGGCGGTCGTCGTCGGATCATCGGCCTTAATGGTCGAGGGGTCTGCGCCGCCGACCGTGCTGGTCGCATCGATACGGACCGGGATAAGAGCCGCCGCAGGCCCGAACAGAGGTGCGACCGCTGCGCGGATGACATCGTGGCTGATGAAGCGTGCATACTCACGGCCGTTCGAGATGTCCTTCGAGAAGCGAAGGCCTGCAGTGAACTTCAGTTCGTCGCTGAGCTGATATTCAGCCTGCACGAACGCGCCGTAGGCGTCGTTAATCGCCTGGTTGTTGGTGTGGTACATCAACGACCCGCCGGATGGCGCGCCGGAGCTGGATGTATAGCCCGTGTTGATCGGCAGAATAGGCGCCCCGACATAGCCTGGCGCGAAGGCCGCTGTGCTCAGAACGTCGTCGAAGAAGGCGACACGGCCACCCGGATCCTTGACCTGCGAAACGAAGACGAGCTGGTTGTAGTTTTCCTGGTACTGGTAAATGCCGCCAACGACTTGGAGCGGACCTTCCCAGGTCGAGATCAGGTTGATCTCGTTCGAGTACCAACCCCGGTCTTCGATATAGTCCGAGACACGCTCGCTGTTGTAGGTGCGACCGCCGACCGTGTAGCTCTTGATTGGCGAGCCGTCCTGGTCCTGGCGAAGCAGGTATTTGTACCAGACATAGCCACCGAGATATTTCACGTCGAAGCCAGGCGCGTGGTACACGGCTTCCACCGCGAGTTCCGACGTCGGCGACAGGCTGGCGTAGTTCGCGAAGTCGGTGTTGAAACCGTACCGGTCCGTGATGGACGGGTTGGTGTTCTGGGTGCCGACCTGCACACGGCCGGGGTCCTGCAGGCCGAACCAGGGGTTCACGCCAAGGTCAGCGGTCGAGTTGAAGATGCGCGTGTTGTAGCCGTAGGCGTCGTCAACACCCGTACGCGCGCCCGGAGCACCGTAACGTACATCCCAGTTCAGGCTGCCGGCGCGGATCCAGAGGTCCAGATCCTCGCCAATGTCGAACTCGAGCTGGCCTTCGTAATAGGTGTCATCCTTGCGGTTACCTTCGGTATCGCCGGTCGCGTAGTTGGTCAGGACGCCTTCGCCCTGCGCCTGACGCGAATAGCCAAAGCGATAGCGAGCCCAGTCCGTGATCGGACCAGCGACAGTGGCCGCAACGCCGAGCTGACCGTAGTTACCGGCGTTCATGTTGAACTGGCCTTCGAGCTCTTCTGTCGGGCGCTTGGTGATGACGTTCAGCGCGCCGCCGATCGAGTCGCGTCCGTACAGCGTGCCCTGCGGGCCGCGCACGACCTCGACGCGATCCACGAAGATGGGTTCGCGGCTGGCCGGGATGGCGGACGAGAAGTAGACGCCGTCGACATAGTTCGAGATGCCGGAGCGGATCCCGAAGTTGTTCGACGTACGCGTAACGCCGCGCATGCCGAGACGGTCGTTGGATGTCGAGTAGGACAGGCCCGGCGCGAAGTTCGTGTAGTCCTGCACCGTGGTCAGGCCGATCTCGTCGCGCAGTTCGGACGTGATGGCCGTGACGGCCACCGCGATGTCCTGAACCGATTCTTCCCGCTTGTTGGCCGTGATGATGACGACGTCACGATCCTGGCGGTTCGTTCCCTGATCCTCGCCCGCCTGGGGCGCTGTCTGGGGTCCTGATTCGGCCTGCTGTGCGAACGCCGGCATCGCAATGCCGAGCGCCAACAGGCTCACTAATGAAATACGTTTAAACTGCGCCATTCGACGCGTCCTCCCTGGCAGCGATCCTCCCGAGGCGTCCTGTCTCTAAGTCTGTGACGCCTGCGCGCGCCTGATCTCGTAGGGCTCGCGCAACCATGATCCTTCAAGACACCGTACGTGCGCGTCAACGGCGCCGTTACGTAATGGCGACGTAGCGTAAAATGACCTGTCTTTCCAACGATCTGTGCACCGCAACACAGCTCGCTGCCTACAGATTTCGCAGCGTCATCACGTTCGCGTCAACATGTTTTGTCACGGCAGACGCTACGGAAATCACAGGCATGTTACCGCTCGCGTAAAGCCGGATTTTCGTCGCCCAGGCTCGCGCTTTTTTGCACTGCAGCGTGGTATTTTCCTGCATCACGCGGAATATATTTTCGTTTCTGCAGGTTCACGCGGCTCCGGCGCAACAAACATGCGCGCGAAATCCTGAGGGTCGGGAACGACTCAGATCGCCTCGACTGAGATGCTGTCGAAGTCGCCGCGCCACAGTTTACGTGCCTCGCCGAGGGCCTTTTCGCCTTCCGCAGCGCGTCCCTGCGCCAACTGGGCCCGGCCCAGAACCCACAACGCCAGCGGGTCGTGCTTCCACAATTTCAGAGATGCGTTGGCCTCGGATTCAGCTTGCGCGAAATCGCCCGCCTTCAGCCAGGCCGCAGCGATTGACCGGCGAACCGGATACCACCAGGTCGGCGGGTCCATGTAGTCCTCGTCCACCTTCTGCGCTTCGGCTGCATCGGCGAAGTGGCGGGCGGCGTCGCGGGGCTTGCCCTCCGCCATTGCAAGCCGGCCCTCAAGCACGCCGATCGCGATCTTCTTCTCGGCCGCGTCCGTCTTGAGACCGCGCAGGACTGCGATCCCGGCTCGCGCGTCAGCGGCCTCGCCCCGACGCAGATGCGCTTCGGCGCGGCCATAGGCGCGGTAGATCCTGTACTTGATGTTCTTGCGGCCACTGACCGGGATCGACAGCATCTGGTCAGGCGCATGGATCGCCAGCGCCACATAGGTCCGCGGCAGCGTATCGATCCCCTGCTCGGGGCCCGCCTCGGGATAGGCGCGGGCCGCATGCTCCGCATACTGAACAGACAGCCCGGCATCTCCCGCCATCAGCGCGCCGGCCAGGCCGAAACCGAGATTGTGCGCGTAGTACATCGGCAGCGGAACGTCACGCGCCATCGGCGGGCGCGGATCGCCGCCGGCCGCCATCCAGCCCGTATCCGCGGCGATCGCCTTGGCATTGACGACGGCTGCATCCATGTATCGTCCCGCGTGGAAGAACGTATGCGCGGGCATGTGCACCAGATGGCTCGCCGCTGGCGCCAGCGCGCCCAGCCGGTCGGCATAGGCAATGGCATCTTCAGGGCGATCATCAAATTCGGTTGCATGGATGTAGTAATGGATCGCCGCCGTGTCGTCGGGGTGATCTTTCAGGACGCCCTCGAGAAGCGCGAGCGCCGGCTTCAGCCCCGACGTATCGTCCGCGCGCACCGGGATCAGCAGCGCATGCGCCGCCAGCACGGAGACTTCGGTCTCGGCGGGATACGCCGCCGCGATCTTCGCCATCATTTGGCCGAAGGCAGGCTCGGTCTTTTCACCCTGATAACGCGCGACGATCGCATCGACGAGACGCCGGCCCAGTGCATCATCGCCCCTGACCAGCCTTTCCGCACGCTGCGCCGCATCCAGCGCCAGCTTCCGCTCGGCATCATTGATGCCATAGTTCAGGGTTGGCCCCAGCGCCCACGCCTCCCCCCACGCACACCGCGCGCACGCAGGATCGAGCTCAACGGCACGGCGCATCGCGAGCTTGGCATCCTGGTGATAGAAAGCGTGGCTCAGCGCGAGGCCGTAACTGAACCAGTCCTGCGCCGCCTTCACGTCGGTATCGACCTTGAAGCCCCCTGTGCCCATGCCGCCGGCAAGTTTGAGATCAGGCGCAAAGCCCGCTGGCCGCGTCGCATCCGCGGAGCATAACGCGCTGATCGCAAGCAGGCTGTCTGCCGTCACCTCGTTCGATGGCGCGAGGGGCGCGACCGGCGTCACCACCGCCGGCCCGCCGAAGCTCGCGCAAGCGGCCAGCGCTGTTGCGGCAACAAGGCTGAGGGATCGACGCATGCGGGTCTCCGTGATTGCCTCAAGGGTAGAATGATGCGGCTGAGAGCGAAAGCCATCGCTCCGAGTTGAACCGAGTATCTGGATCACCTCGACGGCGCACCGGGATGTGTTATGCGCGCAATTGCGGAAGTCGCGCTTGCCGGATCCGGACGTGCGTCGCGATGAGCGGCTGTTCGACTGGCCTCAAAGCGGACGCACACGGCCGCGCCCACTCACCACCGCTCGAATTCGCGGATCGTGAACGTCGCTTCGTTGTCCGCATCAGCTTCGAATCTTGTGGCGGAGGTTTCCTTCCAGAGCGATCGGTCGAACGCTGGAAAGAAGACATCCGCCTCACGTTCCGCATCCACCTCGGTCAGCGTCATGTGCGTCGCGACATCGAGCCCGGCCGCGTATATCGCCGCGCCGCCGATGATCGCGACTTCGCCGACGCCTGTCTCGGCCGCCATGGCTCGGCCAGCTGCGATTGCCGGCGGCAGGCTGGAAAAAACGAAAGCCCCGGGCGCTAAGAAATCGAGATTGCGGGTCGCGACGATGTTGGGCCGGCCAGGCAGCGGGCGCCTGGGGAAGCTCTCCCAGGTCTTGCGCCCCATGACGAGCGGGGTCTTTGCCGTGATCTTTCGGAAATTCGCCATTTCGGTCTTGAGCCGGAAAAGCAGGCTGTTGTCGCGGCCAAGCTCGCCGCGCTTGCCGATCGCTGCGACGATCCGCACGCGGACAGGATCGGCAGTTGCTGGAAAGGTGGACGATGGCACGGATGACTCGGTATTGACTGCTCGGGCTGGCGCTTGCCGGCGGGGACAAGGCAGTCGAACCCTCGTTCGGCGGCGGATGCAAGTGTTTTGGAGCGAGCGGGCATGGACTCCATCTGGAATGAGATCGTCTCGGCGCTGACGAACCGGAATCCCTCGCAATTCCCGCTCGCGCTGATCGGCGTGACGGCGACGGCTGCGCTGATCTGGCACCTCAAGGGCCGCACGTGGGCCTTCATCTATGTCGCGCTCATTCCCTTCCTGAACTGGACTTTCGGGCGGCCGATGCTCGAGTTGAACGATCCTCTGCATCCGTTATCTACGCCGGAAGTCTTGGACGGCTTGAGACAAGTGCACATGCCAGTCGTCAACCTGTCTCAGTGGCTTGGATGGATGGGCGGCCCCGAAGGAAAGATCATCTTCAACCCGCTCACCGTTGCGACGGGCATGGTCTTCGTTGTGCGCGATTTCGTGCAGCGCGAGATGGGACATCGCGTCCTCATACTGATGGCCCTGGCGATCGGCTGGTCGTTCTATTATTCGTGGCCGGTGATCGCGATCGCCTCGGGCATCGCCTTCGCGATTTCCGAAACATCCGACTGGCTGATCTTCACCTTCACGAAGTACCGCCTCTCGACCCGCATCCTGCTGTCGAGCGCGCTCGCGGCGCCGATCGACACGACGGTCTTTCTCTACGGCGCAGACCTCGCCCGGCAGATGCAACTCGGCGATCCTGCGGGCACCATGTTCAACCTGCCAAACTGGATTCTCTTCATCCTCGGCAAGATGATCGGCGCTGTCGTTGTGTCGTACATGATCCGGCGGCGCGAGGACCGCGGCGAGGTCGATCCGGCGGCGGCCTAGCGCTTCTGTACGCTTTTCAGCGCTACAAAGAGGCCAACACCGCCCAGCACCAGCAGGGCGCCAGATAAGTCAAATCGTGCCATGGCCTCTGCAGCGGTGGCCTTGCCGGCCAGCACCTGCCCGGTTTCGTAACCGGCGCGCGCAATGACGATGAGGAGATAGACACCATAGATTCCGAGCGCTCCCCCGATCAAGGCAGCCAGGCGCCGTTCGGTCATTGTCCTTCTCCGAAACCCATAAAATCCGACGCAAACCTAGGCTCAGGACCCATTAAAGGGATTCCCATGGCGGTCGGATTTTGATTCAT
>JBBATZ010000058.1:0-23701 GCA_040398425.1 Hyphomonadaceae bacterium | reverse complement strand
CTAAGACTCACCATCAAATTCTAGAGCTCAGGCTCACACTCTGCTACGTCCCTCCCAATGCTTCCGCAGTCCGACCTTCCCATCGAAGATGTCATCCCGCAGATAGTCGCCGAGCTGCGCGCGCGTACGCGTCTTGTCATCTCCGCCCCGCCCGGCGCCGGCAAGACCACGCGCGTACCGCTGACCCTGCTTGACGAAGACTGGCGCGGTGACCGCAAGCTGATCCTGGTCGAGCCCCGCCGCATCGCCGCCCGCGCCGCTGCCGAGCGCATGGCGGCCACGCTGGGCGAAAAAGTCGGCCAGACCGTCGGCATCCGATCACGCCTTGATGTGCGCGTCTCGAACGCCACCCGCATCGAAGTCGTCACCGAGGGGGTGTTCAGCCGCATGGTGCTGTCCGACCCCGGCCTCGATGGCATCGCCGCCGTCCTGTTCGACGAATTCCATGAACGCTCGCTCGACGCCGACGAAGGCCTCGCCTTCGCCATGGACGCGCAGGCGGTGCTTCGCGAAGATCTCCGCATTGTTCTGATGTCCGCGACGCTGCCCGGCAATCTGACGCGCGACTTCTTTGACGGCCCAGTGGTCGAAAGCCTTGGCCGCGCCTGGCCAGTGGAAACGCGCTATATTGGTCACGAACCGCGCGAACGGCTCGAAGATCAGGTGGCCGCCGCCATCCGCAAGGCATTGCGCGAGGAAGATGGCTCAGTGCTCGCCTTCCTGCCCGGCGTCGCCGAGATCCAGCGCACGGTCGACCGCATCGGCCCCGTCGCCGATGACGTCATCATCACCCCGCTCTATGGCGCGCTCACGCCGCAGGAACAGACCGAAGCCATCGCGCCGGCGCCCAAGGGCAAGCGGAAAGTCGTTGTCGCCACCGACATCGCCGAAAGCGCCATCACCATCGAAGGCGTGCGCGTCGTCGTGGATTGCGGGTTTGCCCGCGTGCCGCGCTTCGATCCCCAGATCGGCGTCTCGCGCCTCGAAACCATCCGCCTTGCTATCGCCAACGCCGACCAGCGCCGCGGCCGCGCCGGCCGCACAGGCCCCGGCGTCTGCTACCGTCTCTGGCGCGAAGCCGAAATGCGCGGCTTTGCTGCCTCGCCCTCCCCCGAGATCGAAAACGCCGATCTCACCGGCCTCGCCCTTGATCTGGCCCGCTGGGGCGCGAAGACGCCCGCAGATCTCTGCTGGTTAAATCCCCCACGGGAAACGCCGTGGCGGCTGGCGCGCGACCGCCTCCTCAACAGCCAGGCCCTGGCTCTGGACGGCGGGATCACAGCACTCGGCAAACGCCTCGGCGACTTCCCCCTGCCGCCGCGCCTCGCGCTCATGGTGCTGCGCGGCGCCGAGCTTGGACAGGCGCAACTCGCCGCCGACATCGCGGCCCTGCTCTCCGAGCGCGATCTTGGCGGCCGCTCCACCGATCTCGATCAGCGCCTCTCCCGGTTTCGTTCCGAGAATGGACCGCGCGCCAAAGCCATGCGCGATCTCGCCAACCGCTGGGCCAAGCTCGCCGGCGGCAAACCCGCCGCCGCGATGAGCGCCGCCGCAGTCCTCGCCCTCGGCTTCCCTGAGCGCATCGGCCGCCTGCGCGGCGCAGCTGCCGGACGCTACATTCTCGCCGGTGGTCGCGGCGCCGTGCTCGACGAGACCGACCCGATGGCAAGCCAACAATGGATCGTCGCCGCCGACATGACCGGCGCAGGACCAGACCTCCGCATCACGCTGGCCGGCCGCTACTCGGAAGACGAAGCGCTCGCCTCCGGCGCCGTCGAAACTCGCGAAAAGGCCCGCTACGACGCCGAGGCACGTCGTGTCCGCGCCCGACGGGTCAAAACCCTTGGAGCCATAGGCCTGGAAGACATTCCCCTCCCGACGCCAACGGGCGATCTCGTACGCCACGCCCTGCTAGAGGCCATCCGCGAGCAGGGTCTTGGTATCCTGCGCCACGGTGAAGCCGCACAGACAGTCATCCGCCGCGTCGACCTGCTGGCCGGCGCGATTGGTGACCCCTGGCCGGCAGACTTCGGTCAGATCGTCATGGCCCAGCTCGAAGACTGGCTCGGCCTCCAGCTCGACACCCCTTCCGCCCTCGACGCCCTCACCTCCGGCCAGATCATGGACGCCCTTCTCACACTGTTGGACTGGCCGCTCCCACGCGACCTAGCGCGTCTCGCCCCGAAAAACTGGACCACACCTGTCGGTCGCGAAGTCGACATCGACTACGCCGCAGAGGGCGGTCCCGCCGTCGAGTGCAAGGTCCAGGAGGCGTTCGGACTGGCGACTCACCCTACGATCGGAGACGGCCGAATCGCACTGACCGTCGCCTTGCTTTCCCCAGCGTTCAGGCCGGTTGCCGTGACGAAAGACATCCCGGGATTCTGGCGTGGCGGGTACCACGACATGAAAAAGGACATGAAAGGCCGCTACCCCAAGCACAATTGGCCCGACGACCCTGCTGCCGCCGTTCCGACCAGTCGTGCCCGCCCTCGCGGCACTTGACGTGAACGGCAACAATTCGACACGTCAGCTCTTTAAATGCGTTTTTGAGCATTTCGTGCATACCACTCATTCGAATCGGCAGGACTAGCCCGCCCGAATTCGCGTGGTGCGAATTGCGCGACTGCGGCATTCGCCGTGTCTTTTTAGTCGAATTCCTCGAAATCCCTGCGTGAACCCCGCGATCTCTGTTGACGGTTCGTGGCACAAACCGCAGTTTCAGACCGCGCTAACCGGGGGCAGTTACACCCGGAGGCGCCGGCGTCCGCAAGTAAAAAAACGGGACGCTGCGGGAGCACCAGCCATCAGGGAGATCGCGCACTATGGCGCAGCAATACCGTATTTCTATGTTGAGCCTGCTTGCCTTGGGGGCAGCCATGCCTGCCTTCGCGCAGGAAGGCCCGCAATCCGAACCGCAAGCCGACACCGGCCGCGATGTCGTCGTCATCACCGCCAACAAGCGTGAAGAGACACTCCAGGACGTCGCCGTCGCCGTCACCGCCATCACCGCCGACGACAAACAGGAACTCGGCATCATTACCGTCACCGACCTGACGAACGTCACGCCGGGCCTCTCCTACACCCCCGGCAACGAGCGCGTCACGCTGCGCGGCATCGGCCGTCTGACCAACTCGTTCGGCGCCGATCCGGGCGTCGCAAACTACAATGACGGTCTCTACACCCCGTTCGCCGTCATGGCCGGCAAGGACTCGCTGTTCATCCAGCGCGTCGAAGTCCTGCGCGGACCGCAAGGCACGCTGTACGGTCGCAACGCAATCGGCGGCGCGATCAACACGATCTCCAAACGTCCGACCGACGACTTCTCGACCGATTTCAAACTCGGCCTCGGCAGCTATGGCTACACTAACATCGCCGCCGCCGTGTCTGGTCCGATCACGGACGACATCCGTTACCGTGTCGCCGGCCAGCGCGAACAGCGCGACGGCATCGATTACAACTACGGCACTGGCAAGAAACAGGGCTGGGAAATCGACGATTACTACTACGAAGCCCAACTCGAAGGCGACCTGGGCGACCGTTTCAGCTGGTGGCTGAAAGTTGCTGACTCGGGCTACGACAAGGCTGGTCCTCCGGGCGGCGCCACGGCGACCTTCTCGACCGCGCCCTTCCTGCCGAACTTCAACCTGTCCGGCGGCGTCGGTCCCAACCCCGCCTTCGCTTACTCTAATCCTTCGGTTATCAGCTACACGCAGACCGGCACGCGCACGGACAACCCGTTCGCCACGAACCGCGAGCACGCCTACAACACGAACTACGGCGCGACGGCGAAGCTCGACCAGTATGACGAAGCTATCTTCGAAGGCGTGTACTCGACCGACGTGTTCGACATCAAATATGTCGGCGGATACACATTCTACGATTACAAACTGACCAGCGACGGCGACGGCACGCCGATCGACTCGATCACGTACAACGCAGTCGCGACCCGTAACCCGGCGTGTGCACCTGGCGTCCCGTCCGTCATCGGCTTCCCGGCGTCGACGCTCGCCGCTGCGCCTGGCTTCTGCTACACGACGGCTCCGCGCACGATCTACCCGAACGTGCTCAACCTCTACGCCGAAAGCCGCTCGCTCTTCTCCAATGAGATCAATCTGATCTCGACGGTCGAAGGTCCGCTGCAGTGGATCGTCGGTGCCTATGCCTACCAGGAGAACTCGAAACAGCCGGGTCAGGTCCAGACGCTCGACAACGAGCCGTTAGCCAACAGCTATTTCAACCTGACATCGGGCACGTTCATCGCGAATCCTAACCGCTATCTGCAGTACTTCGGCAACACCAGCCTGTTCAACGCCTACGGCCTTTTCGGCCAGGCCGACTACACGCTGAACGACCAGCTGAAGTTCACGTTCGGCCTGCGCTACTCGAAGGACCTCAAACAGTCGAAGGAAGAAGCCTTCCTCGCCTGCTATATCCTCTGCACGGCGAACGGCCTGCCGGCCTACTCGAACATCACGGCTTCCCAGTACGGCGCAGCGGTTGCTGCCTCGCCCGGTGCTGTGATCGACAGCAGGGGCTTCGCGGTCCGCACGCTCAAGGACGATTGGGAAGCTGTAACGGGCACGGCCGGCGTTGAATACCGTCCGATGGAAGACACCCTCCTCTTCGGCAAGTACTCGCGTGGCTACAAGGCCGGTGGTTTCAACAACCTCGGCTTCGCGCTCAGCCCTTACACCGATCCGGAGTTCGTGGACTCCTACGAAGCTGGCTGGAAACAGACCTGGGCCGATTGGGGCCTGACGACCAACGCCGCCCTGTTCCTGTACAAGTACACGGACGCTCAGGCACCGCTGGGCGTGGTGACGACGGTCAACGGCCTCCAGAGCACGTCGACTCAGTTCGTGAACCTGCCGGAAGTCGAAACCACTGGCTTCGAACTTGAAGCCAACTGGAACCCGATTGATCCGCTGAACATCGGCCTGACCTACGCCTACCTCAACGCCGAAATCAGCCAGTCCGGCATCTATGTCGACCCGTCACGGGCCGCTGCAGATCCGCTGGCTGCGCGTTCGGTCGAAGGCAACACCCTCTCCCAGACGCCGAAGAACAAGGTTGCGGCCAACGTGTCGTACCGCTTCGAGATGGAAGATGGCTCCTACTTCCTGCCGACCGTCAGCTACTCGTGGCGCGATAAGTTCTACGACTCGTTCTTCAACAACGCGAACGAGCTGTCGCCATCCTACGAGAACATTGACGCGCGTCTGAACTGGAAAACCGCTGACGACCTGCTGGGCATCACCCTCTGGGTCCGTAACCTCACGGACGAAGAGCAAAACACCAGCATCTCGGCCAATGGCTATCGCATCACGGACGCCGGCCGCTACCAGACCTTCTCGTACACGCCGCCGCGCATGTGGGGCGTGGACCTGCTGGTCCACTACTAGACCCGACTGCGCTAACGCGCACAAAACTGGTGACTTCCAACTTGCGCCGGCCCTTCACAGGGCCGGCGCTTTTCATTTGTGCTGGCCGCCAGAAATTACACCGCACTTTGTTGGACGGCGGGCGTCCAGATTCGGCGGATAGCCAGAAAACTTCCGCAACGCGCTCAACAACTTGCGCCAAAGAATATGCTTAAAGCCACGACGCAAACCGGCCGGGCTCGCGGCGCGTTTAAACTCATGCCCATGAAACGTCGGAGCTTCCCTCTGTGGCTGCTGCGAGACGTCCTTGCCCTTCTGGGAGCCATGCTCAGCTTCTGGACGCTGATCATCTTCGCGATGAGCAGTGCGCGGAAGGCCGCGAGTCTTGCAGAGGCAAGCCCGAGCATCCGCGACCACTTCGCGCTGCTGCTTGTGCTCGCCGAAGCCCGCCTCGACTACGCCCTCTGGCGCCAGGCCTACCGCCGCATCGGCTGGCATCCGCGCGGCGTCTCCCTTGAAGTCCTCCCACCCTCAACAGACTGGCCCTACACGCAGAAACGCCTGCGAGACCCCGCGCATGCCCTCCGCAACATGAACCAGATCGTCGAATCGTATGTCGACCACATCCGCAAACGCTTCGGCATCGGGAAGACCGACCTCGTCGCCCATGGTTCGACGGACGCGCGGCAGCGCCGCGCTGCTCACCATGAGCTGGTGAGTGCGTCACCGTTTGCGCTTCATCCTGAGCGGCGCGCGCAGTGCGCGTCCGTCGAAGGGCGAGCGCGGCCGAGCGCACGCACGCGAACCGCCCCCGCATCTCTCCCAAAACCAGCCGCAACCCACCTCGCACGCCTCGCGCGGGAGACCGCACTCTCATGCCCGGCGCGCAAATAGTCCACCAAACAACACCTGCAAGAACCGGCCAACAATGTCCGCGTCCTGCGCGATCGCCAGTATGCGAACATCCGAAGCCACATTGATCGCCGCGTGCAGCAGAGCGCCGGCAACGGCAGGATCCACCGGCCGCGCGGAACCATCGGTTACTGCGTCCGCGATGATTGCGGAGAATTGCCGGCTCACCTTGTAGGACTGCGAGATGATCTCGACCTGATGTTCCTGCGGCATCGACGACAACGCCGACGTCCGCAGCAAAGGCCCCTCGGGACCCAGCTGGAAACGGATCAGCCCGGCGACCGCAACCGCAAGGCGCTGCAGCTCCGTACCCGGCAGGTCTGCAACGCGGCGCTGCGCCTCGCGCGCAATGCCGAAACTACGGCGGAAGCAGGCGGCGAGCAGGTCGCCCTTCGCCTCGTTGTGATGATAGAACGCCCCCTTGGTGAGGTTCAGCGCAGCTGAAATGCGATCGACCGACGCGCCGCGGTACCCATGCGCGTTGATCTGCTGGGTGGCCGCCATGAGGAAACTTTCCTTGGCAGCATCTGCGGGCGCGATCGCCGCACGCAGGTCAAGGTCACCGGGATCCAGCACAGCGCCGGCCGGCACCATGCCATGGATGACACTATCGGTTATGCGCCGGGCAAGGCGCGGAAAATGATCGAGGTCGAAATCACCCAACCAGACATTGGCCCAGTAGAACTGTTCAAGCAGGACCAGCGCGCGGATCGTCCGGTCCGTCCTGTCGAGATGCGCCATCTCCGGCGTATCCAGCAGCGACCGCACCCGGCGGAACATGTGGACATATCCCTGCACCACCCGCTCGCGATGTTCGCCCTCCAGGGCGCGGATCGCGGCAAAGGATGCGAGCGGCAGGGCCTCACCCCGGCGCACGGCGGCGTCGCGTTCGACAAAAAGTGCGATCAGCCGGGCGATGCGGGATGCTGCGTCCGGCTCCTGCTCGGCCTCGTCCAGCAGGTCGTTGAAGATCGCATACCCCGCCTCCAGGCAGGCGACCGCCAGCTCTTCCTTCCGCGGGAAGTAATAGGTCACCCCCGTGGCCCTGAGACCGATCAGCTCTGCGACCGTCGTCAGGCGCATCCCCTTGAAACCATGTCTGTTAAGCACCGGAATCGCTGCGGCGATGATGTCAGCCCGGCGGCGCTCGAACCGGTCCTGGGCCATGGACGAGCCCTCGGGCTCCCCCCCCGCCTCTGTCTCGTTCTGGCTCTTCGGGCCCAGCACTCTGTCCCTCTCTCGCATTTCCCGCCTGGCGGCATTTTGACAGAACAGCGAATTTCACCATGCAGCAATCGCCCATTTGGCGAAGGTTTTGTGAGGTGAACCTCGCATTAACGAAAAACTCAGCTTGTTGGCTTGAGCCTTGCTCCATGGTTCGCAGAGCCATCAGGGATGAGCCCCATGAGTGCCTATGAGCAACTAGCCCGGCGCTACTGCGCCCTCCTCGGCGAGAATGCCGATGACCGGATAGACGGGGTCCCCGTCTGGCGGATCGCCATGGCTGACCTCGAAGCGGCGATGAATGCGCTCGATACGTTCGGGCTCGATGTGCGAACCACCTTCCACGAGATCTCCGAAGCGACCGCCACGCCGAAGCCGAAGAACTTCTTCATCCGCCGCGTCGCCTAGATCTTCTTCCGCTTCCCGGACGCCGCTTCCTTCATCAGCGCGCGCGTCGTTTCCACCACCGTGTTGTCCTTCGCGACCTCGGTAGGATCCAGCTGGTCGAAGGGCACCAGCGTTCTCCGCGTCCTGAAGTAATCGCTCCGCCCGCCTGGTCGCCAGCCATCGAGGAACCGGTCAAACATCCACCGCTGATGCTCCAGCCGCGACATCAACGGATCAGGCTCAGGCTCCGTGCTGAAAGATCTGGCGGCAGGTGGCAGCTCATGCGTCTCCCGATAACCCGAGTCCGCCGCAAGCCATCGCCCGAGATCATAGCCGACAGCGAAGGTCTTCGCCCGCATGTGAGCAGCAGCCCGCCGGTTCGACACGCGCAGCTGATCGGGCAGTTCCGCCCATGACTTGGCAGTGGCCGTGACGGCTCCGGTCGCCTTGCGCTCATTGTCGGCGTAAAGCCGCGTGTATTCCTCGTGATAGCGGCGCGCCTGATAGTCGAACGGCTGTTCCAGCATGCCTGCGCCATCAAAGGCTGCGGGCCATGCGCCAAACGACACGACGCGCAGGTTGCAGAGCTTGCCCTCGGCCGTCGCCTGTTTCTCGCGCTCCTCCTGAACTTCGGCAGGTCCGCCCACAAGTCCAGCACCATGGCGCACCGGCGGCAGTCCCGCTCCGTGCTGGGCGCAGACGAACAGTGGCGCGATAAACAGGCCATGGCGCAGCGCCATTGCGCGGATTGCGAAGGCAAGGCCCAGCGGTTTGTGATCCTGATCGATCGCAACATACACCGCGCAGATCGGTGCCTTGTCGACGCGCTTCTGCAGGCGCTGGATCAGTCCGTCTGGCCGCGTATCGGCGAGTCGGAAATCGCCCGAGATGAATGCGAAGTCGACATGCTTGACCAGTTCTTCGTGGCGACCATTGAAGTCCAGCGCCAGGGACCCCTCCGCTTCCGGGTCGATAACCGTGACCATCATCTTGGCGTCACCCGGCATCACGCAGGTGACGATGAACTCGCGCGCGATCTCCTGCCCGACCTGTCCGAAGCCCACGATCAGAATGTGCTGCACCGGCGCGCCGAGGGCCTGCGCCAGCAGGTAGGGCGGATGGGCAAGCATGACTTGTCGCGCGGCGCCGCCTGAATAGGAGAACGGTGCAAGCCTTGGCGTAGAACGCTGGGTGTTGGCGCGATCGCGACTGAGCCTGTCGCGAATCCACGGATCGCGGATGTGGGCAAGCACGTCGGCCTTGGGGCATTCCTGCGCCACGACCTGCGCCGTCTGCCAAGTGTCGGCGTCATCGCCTTCATCGACAACAACACGACGCGAGCGGTTTGCGCTGGCGCGCCGGAGCTGGGCTTTCAGGTCGCCCCGCCGTTCAAATGTCGCGAGGCGCCGCGCGGTCGGCAGGCGCTCATCGGCGAGGTGGATCGCCCCCTTGCGGAACATGCGGTTGTGGTTAGCCGCGTACTCCATCGCGGCTGGCCCCATGCCAATTATCACATGGTGCGCGCCCGCGAACGTGCGAAAGATCATGTCGGCGACGCTGGAGCCGACCGCCAGGGCCAGCAAGCGAATAGCGATGACGATGGACGCGAACACGCCGAGACCGCGCGCAGGCTCAAGCCAGTTCAGCGCCTTTGGGGTAAGCGAGCTGTCGTAATAGATGTCCGACAGCAGCAACACCTTCACGGTGCGAACGACGATATCGGCCACCTGCAGCGCATCCTTTGGCGAGCCGAGCTGGACGAGCCATCCCATAGCGGCGAGACAGAGCGCCGCGGTGCCCGACAGAATGGCAATGGTAAGCAGGAGGCGGAGGAACACCTTACCGCGTCCGCCGACAGGACGTCCACTCACCTCGGCATGAGCGCCAGCCATTCGTGTTCCCCGCTGTCCCGCGCGAGGCGGACGCTTGGACGCTAGGTGCAAATACGAAGCGCAGCAAACACTACAATGTGGCGCAACTGCATGCTAACAGAACCGTTAAAGTGGGGATGAGTGCAATGCCGGGGGGCTCTGGCAAGTTCGTCATGGTTCCGGTCGGGCCCGCGGGTCCCTCCTACAGGCCGGACCAGGACTATTTTTCGATTTCGCTGCTGGCCGTGTACATGCCGGCAAGCGGATTCCTGAAGCTATCTCGCTTTGCGCCCGTCGTCTGGGCGTCGGTCACACACAACGCGTTTGATGGCGAGAACGGGCGCAAGCGCCTGCTCGGCCTCTATCCCGGGGCGAGCACTGACCGTCCGAAATTCGCGCGTGACGATCGGGTGACGCTTGTCGACCTGCAGCTGGTGCCGCGTGTCATTGCGCGCGAGGAACTGGACGTCGATTTCACTCTCGCAACGGTTCGTGAGAAAGACTTCCTGGCTGGCGTCCTCAAGACGGCCACCGAGATCGCCGCCTCCCCCGCCGCCGCCTTCGTCAGCCAGATCGTGCCCGGCGCAAAGGGGGCCTCGGCTATCGCCAAGAGCGTGACGCAGAGCGCCAACAGCATAAAGGCAAGCCTCGACGACCTGCTGGACTCCGACAAGGTGAAGTCCTTTGGACGCTACCAGCAAACACTCCGCGCGCCAATGTCGAGCGGCACATTCGCGTTCGTCGCGTCGGGTGAAGGCGCACAGGGTCTAACCTTCGATCCGCAGACCAGACTGCTTGCCAACAACAAGGGACCGATCACCTCGCCTTATGCCGTCGTGCACCTCATGTGCGAGACGACACGGCCAGACTGGATGTCGCTGCCCGACATGGTGCAGGCATGGACACGTATCCGCGAGACCAGGCTTGCGGGGGGTGATGTAGCGGCGGCGATCGACCATTTCCGGCTCACGGCACAGACCTCGCCCGACCTCACGCCAGCGGACGCCGTGAAACTGACCGCCGCCGTGCAGCAGAAATTTGCCCCGGAACTCGCGGGTCAGGAGTCGGTGGAAGCGTGCGACATGGGCGACATGGAATCCGCGCTCGGGTTTTTTATGCAGAATGATGTGGGGGCGGAGGAGGCGGCGTCGATCGACCTGCCGCCGCATCTCGCGGAGGGACCGTTCCAGAGATCGGTGCGGATGGCGCTCAGGCATGAGGGCGGCTTTGTTGATCATCCCGCCGATCGCGGCGGGCCGACCAACAAGGGCATAACCCTGTCAACGTGGCGTGCGTATCTGCGCACAAAGAATCCTGCCGTCCCGGATGCCGAATGCACTGCAGCCTCTCTGAGGGAGATCAGCGCAGATCAGGTCGCGGGGATCTACTATCGCGGCTATTGGCGGCCAGCACGATGCGTCGACATGCCGAACGAAGCGCTGGCTGCGATATCGTTTGACGCAGCGATCAACCATGGACCCGCACAGGCTATCCGCCTGCTGCAGCAGGGCGCGGGGATGGCGGCGTTCGACTGCGATGGAAAATGGGGGCCGCGCATACGGGCCAAGCTGAAATCCGCCGCGGCCGATTCAGTCGGTCTTGTTGATGGGATGCTGTTGGCCCGCGAACGCTTCTATCGGCAGATCGTGAGTGATGATCCCTCACAGGGCGTGTTCCTGCGCGGCTGGATGAACCGTATCGCGGGACTCAAGGCTCACGCGACGATGCTTCTGGCGGGAGCGCCACCGGGCCAGGATACGGAAAGCGCTCTTCTCGACGACACCGGTGAAACGGTTCAATTGCGCGCAGCGGACGCCGACTTTGACGCCTTCGCGAATGGGGAGGGCGACGATGGTTGACCAATTGCCCTCAAGCCTGCCTGATACACCAGCGGCGCCGAATGAAGCGCGCGATCAGGATCTTCTGCGCACAGAGATCGACGCGCTGTTTCCGATGCTGTGGAAAACGGATTCCAGCTCGCAGCTCTCATCGCTGCTGAACATAATTGCGCGCGCCAAGACAATGGGGCGCACTGGCTTCGATTTGCTGAAGGACTTCGCAGAACGCCTGCGTCGCGATCGCGCGTTCGACGATCTTTACGTGCTGACTTCCGAAATGAACGCCGATGGTCTCGATACGCCACGAACGCGCCATCTGGAAATCCAGGCGCTGATCGAGCTCGGCGTCTTCGAGACAGCGCTCGACCTTGTCCGCCCGATGCTGGTCGGCAGCGTGACCGATCCGGACGTGGATAAGGCCCGGAATGTGCGGGAGGCCTATGGCCTGGTCGGCCGCATCTACAAACAGATGTTCGTCGAAGCGCGAAAACCTGAACGTCGCACCGAGCCGGAGGCCTTGCGCCTCTTCCTACAGCGATCCTTCAACGCATACATGAAAGTCTGGTCGGATCTGCAGACGCCCGAGGCGTCCTACCATGGCGTCAACGCACTCGCAGTTGCGCGCATGGCACAGTCCGCCAGCCTGACCGACACGGATGATGCTGCCGAAGTCACCCACCTGGCTGCGGAGATTCTCCGCGTCATCAAGGAGTCGAAGAACAGCAGCGTCTGGGACGAAGCTTCGCGCGGCGAGGCGCTGATCGCGCTTGGCCGCTTTGATGAAGCGGCGCAGGCCTATGCCGCGTTTGCCGACCATCCAGAAATTGAAGCGTTTGCGCTCGGCGCCTCGTTGCGCCAACTCGAGGAAATCTGGGGCTTGAGGGGAGACGATCCCAACGCAGGCAAGCCGGTTCGCATTCTGAAAACGGCGTTGCTCGCGAAGGTGAACGCGATCGCCGCATCAAACAAGGAAGCCGGCAAGGCCCCCGCCGTCTTGCAGGCCGAGCGGGTTCGCATGACGCCCCGCGAGATCAAGCTGGCGGACAATGACCTTGCTGGCATGCCGATGCCGGCGCCGGGCGTGACGGGCGCTACTCCGGAGGTTCTTCAGAAGACCTACGGCATCAACAGCCCGATCGGCCGCAAGGCTATACGTCGGAAGCTGCAGCTTTCCAGCGCGGTCTGTCGTATCTGTGGTCCGCGAAATGGCGAGATGCAGGGCATGGCGACCGGCTTTGCCATTCGCGGAGACCTTCTGCACGACAGCTTTGGTCCGGGACCCGTCATCGTCACCAACAACCATGTCATCTCGACGCGTGGCACGATGGGCGCTCGCCGGCCGGAGCTGTGTACTGCGGTCTTCATGTCGGACACCGAGGAAGAAGATCAGCCGGTGAAGTTCGAACGGGTCCTGTGGGAATCCGACATCGACGCCCACGACATAACAATCCTCAAACCCAAAGGCGATCTGCCTGTGGGCGCCGTTCCCCTGTCGGAGTTGATGGACACTTCGCTGGGCCCTCACGCGCAGGATGATAATGGCATCGGGCGCTGCTATGTGATCGGCTTTCCGCTTGCGAAAGAACTATCCTTCTCGCTGTCCGACAACATCCTGCTCGACCATGACGCACCGCCCGAGTGTGAGGTCACGAACGCAGACGGAAAACGTATCTGCAGGGGCGTACCACCCAATCCGGTGCGCGTGCACTACCGCACGCCGACGATGGAAGGTAACTCGGGCAGCCCCGTTTTTGATGCCGACACCATCACCCTGCTCGGCGTGCATCATGCGGGCGCACGCGATATGAAGCGACTGAACGGCAAGCCGGGGACCTACGCCGCCAATGAAGGCATCTGGATCGACAGCATCCGCGAAGCCATCGATGCATCTCTGGCGACTGGCGCCACCGAGACATCCGGCGCCGCGCCACACTGGGGCATGGTCGCCCCGGCAACTCCAGAAGCCGTCGACCCCGGCGAACTTGTCCTACCCGCGAGCGTTGCCAGCCCAATGGTCGTTCGGGGCTATGCGGGCGATCCAATCCCCGGCGTGTCGGCCTATGCATCCGAACTGATCTATCCACCGGGCAAGGCGAAAGACGAGGATCGCCGTGCGGCACAACTTGAAACGGTCATCGGCGTCGACAATCGAACGCGTCTGCTCGACACGCAGATGGCGCCCTGGCGGATGATCTGCGCGATCCGGGCGCGCTGGGGCTCGCGCCTGATGGTCGGCACGGGATGCTTCATCGGACCGGACACGATCCTGACCGCTGGCCATGTGACGTATGCACGTGAGTTCCAGAAACTGGCGCAGCAGATCGAGGTGATCCCGGGTCTGAGCGTTGAACGCGCCGGCGGCGAGAAGCGGCCCTATGGCTCGGCGATGGCGCGCGAGGTTCACGTCCATGAGAACTGGAAAAACGGCTTCTCGCCGCGCTTCGACATTTCGGTCATCAAGCTGGACAAGCCGTTGGGCCAGCAGGTTGGCTGGTTCGGACTGGGTGCCCGACGGCGAGAGGAATTGCTGCTGAACTGGGCGCACATCACCGGCTATCCGGGCGAAATGAAGGAGGAGCGTCTGGCAGGCGCTCTCGCTGACACCGCTCCAATCCAGGCCGCCCAGCTTTGGCACCATGCAGCGCCGATCGAGGAAATCGAGAACGGCCGCCTGTTCTACAAGACCGACACGACGCCGAGCCAGTCCGGCGCACCGGTCTACGTCCTCTCGGAAGCGGGACAGTATGGCGCGCCGCAAGTTGTCGGCGTTCATGCTTATGGTTCGCGCTCAACACCGGGCGCGATCGGCCTTGCCAACTCTGGCGTGTGGATCGACGCCGACATGCTGACGAAGATCCTGGCCTGGAGTGCTGTGTGAAGCGATCGACTCCGAAGTTAGACGATGCGGCGGTGAGCCGGATCGCCCAGGTAATCCATGCCGCCATGCGGGCGTGGCAAAGGGCGAACGGTCAGGTTCCCGCGCCGGCATGGGCGCGAGCTCCGAAATGGATGAAGGAATCGACAGTCCAATCTGTCGTCTGGCGTCTCGCCAATCCACACGCATCCACCTCGGAACAGCATGATCAGTGGCTGATCCAGAAGAAGGCCGATGGCTGGAAACACGGGCGGGTGAAGGACCCAAAGAAGAAGACACACCCGATGATCGCGCCCTATGAGGCATTGCCGGATTTCGAGCGCCGCAAGGATGCGCTGCTCAATGCGGTCGTGGATGCGTTGGCAAAGCCGATGAAGTAGGCCGGACTACTTCTTGGCCTTCGCGTCGGCTTCAACGGCGATGCGTTCCGCGTCGGCCTGGCTGAAGCCAAGTTCGAGCAGAACTTCAACCGTATGCTCTCCCAGAAGCGGCGGTTCGCGGCGGATGTCCGCGGGCGTGCCTCTGAAATTCACCGGATGCTGCATGGCCGTGTAGGAGAAGCCGGCCGGGTGCTCGCGCTCGTGGATGAAGCCTGTCGCGCGCAGGTGCGGATCTTCCAGCACTTCCTGTAGCGTGGCGCAGCGAGCGGCGGGAATATCGGCTTTGCCCAACAGGTCCAGCCATTCATCCGTTGTCTTGGTCGCGGCGACTTCGCCAACGAGCTGGTAAAGCGCGCCGATGTTGGCAGTCCGCGCATTGTAAGTCGAGAAGCGGGGATCGGTGGTCATGACCTCCGGACGGCCTCCAAGTTCGAAGAACGTCACCCACTGCTGGTCGCTGTAAGGCATGATCCCAATGTAGCCGTCGAGCGTCGGGTACGGCATGCGGTTGATGCTGGACGAGCGCGTGTAGGCCATCTGCGCCATCGGCGGCTGAAAGGTGTGGCCGTAGAGGTTCTCGACGAGGTTGAACGCGGTGAAGGATTCCAGCATCGGCGCTTCGATGAACTGGCCCTTGCCCGTCGTCGCCTTGGCAAACAGTCCGGCGATCGTCGCGTAGGCCGCGTGCAGACCGGACACCTTGTCGGCCATCAGCGCGGGCATGTAGCGCGGCGGGCCACCATCGCGCACATGGAACAGGTCGGCGACGCCGGAACCCGCCTGGATCAGGTCGTCATAGGCAGGCTTGCCCGCATAGGGGCCGTCTGCGCCGTAACCTGCGCAGTGAACATAGATGATGTCCTCGCGGATTTTCTTCAGGTCATCATAGCCGAGGCCGAGACGTTTCAGGCCGTCCATGCGGACGTTGGTGAAGAAGACGTCCGACGCCTTCACAAGCCGCCGAAGCGCCTCGATGCCGTCGGGGTTCTTGAGATCGAGAAGGATAGCGCGCTTGTTGCGGTTGCAGCCCATGTAGATGGCGCCCATGCCAGGAGCAGGCGACGGACCGGCATGGCGCATGATGTCGCCCGTGCCGTTCTCGACCTTGATCACCTCGGCGCCCATGTCGCCCATCAACTGGGTCGCATAGGGGCCGAGCACGACCGTCGACAGGTCGAGGATTTTCACGCCCGCAAGCGGACCAGTGGAAGCATAAGTCAAAGCGCGTCTCCCGTGCCGCATGCTCGTCTATGATGTGGACGCGGCTTTCTGCCTGCCTATCCATGGCAAGCGCGTCTGCGCAAGCCCTCCACACAGGCAAGTGAGCACGCAAAACCGCCGCTGTCAGTTCGCGGTGATGCGTTTGGCCTCGCGTGGGCCGCCCTGGAACAGGGTGAAGGATTGCGCCGGGCCATCACGAGCCGGGAAGACGATGCGGATACCGGCTTCCTGATAGTGGAAATCAGTGTCCGACGTTGCCACGAGCGGGAGGGCGCCCTGCCCCGTCGCCTGCGCTGTGAGTCCGCCATCGACACGTGTGACCGTGATGTTGAAGCCGGGCATCAACTCGTATACGCCGACATAGCGATCAAGCACAGCAGGCGCGACCGTGACCGGAACCAGCGCGGCTGGCGGGGTCGGCGCCGGCAGGCCGAGCCAGATGCGAGCGATATCGGTACCCAGCCGGGTCGAGCGCGCGCTCTCGAGATTGCCGAGGGCAATGACGATCAAGCCATCGTCCTGAAAATTGACCATGTGGGTCGCAAAGCCGTTGATGCCGCCAGTGTGCCAGATGTTCTTGTGGCCGCCGAGATCATCGATCAAGAGCCCGAAACCGTACTTGTCGCCCTGATCCGTGGTCATCGCAGCGCGTGAGGCGGCGGAGACGACCTTGTCGCCGAAGAACGCTTTTTCCCAGGCCAGCAGGTCATCGACCGTGGAGTAAAGTGATCCCGCTGCGTAGGGCAGCGACATGGAGAGGTAGGTTGCATTCGTCCACTTGCCGTCTGCAAAGCCATATCCGGCGACACGACGCGGCAAAACAGTGGTCGAGACTTCGTAGCCGGTATCCTTGAGGCCCAGCGGCTTGAAGATGTTTTGCTCGACATAGTCGGCGTAGGTCTGGCCGCTGACCTTCTCGATGACATAACCCAGAACGACGTAGCCGGAATTGTTGTAAGCGAATTTCGTGCCCGGCTCGAACTCCATCGGCGCGTCGCGCGCCATCGCAATGATCTGCTCGGGCGTGCGATCCTCAGCTGCGAGCTTTTCGAAGAAGTTGGGCAGGCTCGTATAGTCGCCGATGCCAGATCGATGGCACAGCAGATCGCGGAGCGTCACCTTCGCCCACGTCGCCGGAGCATTTGCGTAGTATTTGCTGATCGGATCCTCGACGCTCAGCTTGCCCGCTTCGGCCAGCTGCATGATGGCGGCGGCGGTGAACTGCTTGGTGATAGAGCCGATGCGGAAGATCGAGTCCGGCGCGACCGGTACATTCAGCTTCCGGTTGGCGAGGCCGAAGCCCTCCCGGAACACGGGCTTGCCATCCTTGGCCACCAGCACGGTTCCCGAAAACTGGTTCTTCTCGACATAGGTCTGGATCGCGGCCCGCGTGGCGGTGACCTCTGCACTTTCGGCGGCGGCCGAAGATGCGACAGGGGTGATGGGGGCTGTCGATGTGCAGCCCGATACCAACAGAACCAGACCGGCAACCGCCGCAGCAATCCGCATGAAATACCCCACGATTTGCGCTGGGCGGTCGATTGGTCCGGCGCAACATGAGAGTATCGCCTATTCGCCTCTCTGTGCCCAGCAGAGCACTAATGCCATGTTTTTTGCGGCTTATTGGCCTGCAGACGGGTTCCTGCTTGATTTCCCGGCAAACTAGAACCATTCTAGAGGACCATGAAAGTTGAGACCCGCCTCCAGTCAGCCGGCCTGCGCGCGACCCCGAAACGGATCGCGATCGGGGGGCTGTTGTTCGATGGGCTCGACCGGCATGTCACGGCAGACGATGTCGCCGTGATGGCGCGGAAGAACGGCGTGCGGGTTTCGCTGGCCACCGTCTACAACACGCTGAACCAGTTCGTGTCGGCTGGCCTCATGAAGCGCATCACGCTGGACACGGACCGAACCTATTTCGACTCCAACGTCTCGGACCACCACCACCTCTTCTTCGAAGATAACGGCGTCCTGCACGACATTCCGGGCGACTCAATTCGCGTCGAGGGTTTGCCCGAAATTCCGACCGGTTCGAAGATCAGCTCGGTCGAAGTGATCGTCCGGATATCCGGCGACAAGCGCTAAGCTCCTCTCAACTTGATCGCGTCGTACTTGCCTAGCAGGCACAGATGCGGCTTTCTCCCAGGTAGAAAAGGCGTCGCTCACGGAAGTGGACGCCACCGGGAGGAGAATTGATGAACCAGCGGAACACGCTTCGCGCCCTCATGCTCGGCGCCGCCATGCTTTGCGCTATCACCGCGCCAAGTGTTGCCAGCGCCCAGACAGGCGGCCCGGCGGGCGCGCCAGTCGTACGATCCGGATACGAGGTTCCGCGCCAGCAGAATGGAAAGCCCGACCTCAGCGGCGTGTGGACCAACGCGACGTCGACCAATCTTGAGCGCTCGCCGAAGGATGGCGACAAGCTGGTACTCTCCGCCGTTGAGATGGAGCAGATCGAGAAGGACACCTTCGCGCGCAACGAGCGTCAGAACGCGAAGACGCCGAAGGAGATCCAGGACAACTGGACCAAGATTGCCAACGGCCCAGATACGCTTGACGAATGCCGCAGTGGCGCGCGTGGCGCCGCTTGTGGCTACAACGCAGGCTGGACCGATCCGGGTGACTGGGTCATGCGCGTCAACGGCGAAGGTCGCACATCACTGATCACCTATCCGAAGAATGGCCGCATTCCGCCGCGTATCACCGGAGCTGGCGCTCGCGCACGCGTGATCGAGTCGAGCGAGGAAAGCGCTTCACGTGGCGCCGCCGACAATCCCGAGGAGCGCTCGCTAGGCGAACGCTGCATCATGAGTTTCGGCATTTCGTCGGGCCCGGTGATGACCGACCAGCTATACAACAACACGTACCAGTTCGTGCAGACGGAGGACAATGTCGTCATCCTGGTCGAGATGGTCCATGACGCACGTATCATCCCGCTGAATACCAAACACCGGGCGGACGGCATCAAGCCGTGGATGGGCGATTCCGTCGGCTGGTGGGATGGCGACACGCTGGTGGTGGAAACGGTCGGCTTTCACGCGGGGCAGAACCTGCGCGGCGGCGGAGCGAACATGAAAGTCACGGAGCGCTTCACGCGCGTGGCCCCAGATCGCCTCCACTACGCGTTTGACGTGCAGGACCCGGATACCTGGGCCGAGCCGTGGGGCGGCGAGTACGAGTTCGCCTCGGTCAACGGCAACGTCTACGAGTATGCCTGCCATGAAGGCAATCACGGGTTGATCGGCATTCTGGCAGGCGCGCGAGAAGACGATAAGCGCGCGGTTGAAGCTGCTGCAAAGCCGAAGAAAAACTAGTGCTTCGCACCGAGTAGAGCCATCAACGCAGCGGCCTCGACATCCCAGGCTTTTGTACCCGGGGCGATGAGTTCGACGTGGCCCGAGTTCATCACGACCTGGGCTTCCGCACGATCGCCGGCTGCCCGCGCCTTGCGCACAATCGATTCGCCGAGCACGGGCGGAGCGATGCGATCCTCGTGGCCGTTCACGCTGATCTGGCACACACCAAGCGGCAGCATTTCGGCAGGGGATGTGTCTGACAGGACCCGGGCGCGCGCGGCGCTGATCGGGCCGACAAGCTTGTCGTAGATGTCGGCAAGGCAGCTGCGATCGGTGACATCTTTCGACTCCGCCAGATCGGCGAGACCGCCGGAATTGATGACGCCCACGAGCCTTAGCGGGTTGTCCATCCGCATCGGACTGGACTGAGGCAGGCGCGAGCGCGCGGCCAGCCACATCGCGAGGTGTCCGCCAGCGGAATGGCCAAAGGCTGCAACGCGCGAGAGGTCGAGATTGTGAGCCGCCGCCTGGTCGAGCAGGGCGTCGGCCGCATGCGCCACAGCGAGGAATGTGCCGGGATAGCCCCCGCCGGTTTCGTCAACGCCACGGTACTCGATGTTCCAGACGGCGAGTCCGCGAGCGCGCAGATCTTCAGCTGCCCAGTTCATGATCGTGCGATCAGCGACTTCCTTCTGCCAGCACCCGCCATGGACCATCACCACGACAGAATGCGGACCGGCGCCAGCAGGCAGCCAGAGATCCGCAACATCAGTGGCGGCCGCCCCCCACTGTACAGTTTGAGAGGGCGCTACGGCCGGGCGGCCGAGCAGATCGTCCCACGTCATCAACCTTGCGGCGGTCACGGGATTGCTTTGCTCCAGGGAGGCTTGCGGCTGCGGGGCGGGCGAACACCCGCAGCAGGCTGAGGCGGCTAAGGCGAGGATGATCAAGGCAGAGCGCATCGCCGTAAGTCGCAAGGGATGGTCGCTATTGCAAGCGTCCATACTGTTGTCGCAGATGGCGCATGAGCCAGACTCCCCGGACGCGAGAAGAATGCGAAGCGCTGGACCGCGCCGACCCGCTCGCCCCTGTGCGAGCGCAGTTTTCCCTGCCCGATGGCCTTATCTATCTCGACGGACATTCGCTGGGACCAGCCACCCACGCTGCACTGACGCGGGTGGAGCGCACAGCGCGCGAGGAATGGCGCGAGGGACTGATCCGCTCATGGAATACCGCCGGGTGGATCGACCTACCCCGCACCGTCGGCGCGAAGCTGTCCCGGCTGATTGGTGTAGCGGATAGCAATGTCATCGTGGCGGACAGCGTCTCGGTAAACCTGTTCAAGCTGGCGGCCGCCGCCTTGCCGCTGGCGAAATCGCAGACGCTGATTGTCGAGGACAGCGAGTTTCCGACCGACCAATACGTGGCCGAAGGGCTGTCGGCGCTGTCTGGCGCAACAATGATGCGGGTAGCTGAGCATCAGGGGGTCACGGCCCTGCATCAGACAGGCGGCGTGCTGATCAGGAGCATCGTCAATTATCGGTCGTCGGACATTGCCGATGTTGCTGCCAGCGAGCAGATAGCCCGGGCGAGCGGCGGCGTGATTGTCTGGGACCTCAGCCATGCGACGGGCGTGCTGGCGCTGAAGCTGGAGGCGGATGGCGCGCTGCTCGCAACGGGATGCACGTACAAGTTTCTCAATGGCGGCCCCGGCTCGCCCGCCTTTCTTTATGTGCATGGTGAACTGGCAGGGCGGATTGTCTCGCCGATATCGGGATGGTTCGGGCACGCCGATCCGTTTGCGTTCAGTTCCGGCTATGCACCGCGTGAGGGCGTCGCACGCTTCGCTGCGGGGACGCCCGGAGTGTTGTCGCTAGCCACACTGGACACAGCACTCGACGCGTTTGCCAGCGTTGATCTCGTGCACATCGCAGCCAAGACCGGAGCCTTAGGAGACCTCGTGATAGCACGATCGAATGCGATGGGACTTCCGACCATCTCGCCGCGAGACGCGACCATGCGCGGCGGCCATGTGAGCCTGCTTCATGAAAATGGCTACGCGATCGTGCAGGCGCTGATCGCACGCGGCATCATCCCGGATTTCCGCGCGCCGGATGCGATGCGTTTCGGGCTCGCCCCGCTCTATGTGCGGTTCGTCGATGTGTGGGACGCGATGGACCAGCTCGCCGATATACTGGCAACGCGTGCCTGGGACAGGCCCGAATTCCATGCCCGATCGAAAGTGACCTGAACCCTATTCCTCGATCGCTGCGTAGACGAGTTGCTGCAATTGTGGACGGATCGGATACGCTCCGGAAGGCATCAGCTGCGTCATCTGGATCGCGATGAGGTCTTCGACCGGGTCGATCCAGAAAAAGGTCGACGCCATGCCACCCCACGAGAAGGTGCCGGCGGAACCCGGCTGGGTGGTCGCAACCACGTCCGTGGTCACGGCCCAGCCGAGACCGAAGCCGGACCCATCCATACGCGATTCCGAGAACGTTTTGTCGCCCATATCCTTCAGTGTCTTGTTGCCAGGCAGATGATTCATCGTCATGAACTCGAGCGTCTTCGGCGAGAGCAGCCTTACGCCGTTGAGCTCGCCGCCATTTGCCAGCATCAGGCAGAACTTGAAGTAGTCGCCAATGGTGGACGCGAGACCACCACCTCCGGAGAAAACGTTCGGGGCCTTGGCATAGCGGCTTGCAACGCCCGCCGCGTCTGCAAGCGAGATGACGCCGTCAGTGGGATCCCGCGAGTAGCAAGCCATCAGGCGATCGAGGCTTTCGGCTGGAACATGGAAGCCGGTGTCGGTCATGCCGAGCGGGCCGAAGATGCGAGTCTGGAAGAACTGGTCGAGGGTCATTCCCGAGGCGACTTCGACCACGCGGCCGAGAACGTCGGTGGAGTTCGAGTAATTCCACTTGTCGCCGGGTGAGAAGGCGAGCGGCGCAGTGGCGAGAGCTTCGCAGAAGGATTTCAGGTCGCCCTTCCAGCTGGAATAGTCGAGCTTGTTCTTCCGGTAGTATTCGTCGACCGGGGTCTGCACGATGAAGGAATAGGTGAGGCCCGACGTGTGCAGGAACAGGTCGCGCACCGTCATCGCGCGACTGGGTTTATGCAGCTGGCCATCCTCGCCCATCACCATCACGTCCTGGAATTCCGGGATGTAGCGATAAACCTCGTGGTCGAGCCGGAGGGCGCCTTCCTCAAACAGCATCATCGCCGCAACCGACGTGACCGGCTTGGTCATCGAATAGATGCGGTAGATCGTGTCCTCGTCGATGGGGCGCGAACCGCCCATTTCGGTCGAGCCCTGAAATGACAGGTGGGCAACCTGCCCGCCGCGCGCGATGAGGACAGCGACGCAGGGCAGCTTCTGCTTTTCGATATAGGGCTGAAAGAAAGCCGGGATGCGCTTCAGGCGCTCGGCATTGAGGCCAGCCTCGCCCGGATCCACGCACTCAATCTTTGCCATGTTCGCTCCCGTGTATTTTGCAGACACTTACCCCCGCCGCTGTCCGGCGGCAAATGATGGCGCTGTGGTTCGGGTCATCCCGTTCTTGCACTTGCGAGCAAGGGGAGCCGACTATTTTGGTTGGTGTTGGGCCGCCGCAAGGGAAGCTGACATGGCGGATCCTACCCGCACTGTGGCGCCGGCCAGGCCGAGGCCGGAGCGACGGAAGAATGTCGATTGTTCGGCAGCACCCCGGCGGCAGATTCTGGAAGCCCGATCAAGTGCCTCGATCAGTGGGGCTATGGGGCCGTCACCAACATCAAGGTTGCCGATGCTGCGGGCATGAGCCGCGGCGCGATGATGCACCACTTCCCGACGCGCCAGGCGTTGATCGTGGCGACGGTCGAATTTGCCTGGGCCAGCCAGAGCGTGTTTCGGGCCGCTGACCTGGCGAAGGTTCAGTCTGGTCTGGACCAGTTCCGGCGGGTCATGGATCTGTCGTTCGCTACCCAGCGAATGCCGGAGGGCATGGCGCTGAACGAGATCCGCATTGGATCTCGTGGCGATCCGGAAAGCCGTGACGCCCATGATGAGCACGATCTCGGAAGATTATGTCCGGATGATCACCGAAGTGGCGAAGGAAGCCGGACTAAGACCCGGCCGGGAATTGCAGGGCCTGATCGAGACTGTGGCGATGGCGACCCGAGCGCTGGCGATCAACACCTTCACCTACCCTGGGACCAGGGTGGCCGAGAATGTCCTGTGGACGCTGCAATGCCTCCGGGAAGACCTGATCGCCCGGGAACTCAGGGGGGAGCACGCGCGCCGCCCGGAAGCCCCTACCGACAAGGTCTAG
>JBBATZ010000057.1:0-24860 GCA_040398425.1 Hyphomonadaceae bacterium | reverse complement strand
ATGGTGCTGCCTAGGTGACTTGAACACCTGACCCCCGCATTACGAATGCGGTGCTCTACCAGCTGAGCTAAGGCAGCGACCGGCTTTGACGCCAGAGCGCGGCCTATAACCCGGACGGAGTTAAAAAAGCAAGTTCGGAGCGCTCGGCCAAAAGCTGACGATTTTTCCCCTGACCTGCCAAGGGGGTTAGGCGGGAGAGGGGGCGACGGAGGCGGTGGGGGCGAGAAGGCGGGAGTTGAGGGTTTCCAGGGCCTCGTCGAGGGTGGCGCGCTTCAGGGCTTTTTCACGCCAGACGTTGAAATCGGCGCCGGACCGGCCGGGAAGGCCCGCGACGGCGGTTACCGCGTCCCGGATATCGCCCACGTCGAGCTGCCGGCGGGCGGTGCGCAGAGTGGCGGCAGTCCGCGCCTCGAGGCTGCTGGGGGCGAAGGTGACGACCCCCGCAAACGCCTGACGCATCCAGTTCCAGCCGTCATCGCTGTCTTCGCCGGCGTGACGCATTGCCCGCGACGCGCTGGCGTCAAAAATGGCGCGCAGGGTGGTGAGTGATGGTGCTCCGGATTCGGCAGTGAGCGCTATCTCGGTCAGGCTGGCGTCGCCCGGCACGAGCGCCGCGAGCGATTTGTGAGCCGAGGCAAAGGCGTTGTCGGTTTGCGCCGCCGCTTCAAGCACGGAGAGTGCGCGTATCGTTTGCGCCCGCTGGGTCGCGTCCATCACCGGCTGTGGCGCGTCAATGCCGGCGACCGCGAACGGCTGCGACCTTCCCCTGGCCGCCTTCGGCTGGGCGGCGAGCTGCGCCGCCATCTGCTGCATCCCCGTTTCGAGTGCAGCAAGCGCGGCTTCGCGCCTGTCGAACGCGCTGGTCATCGTTGTGTTGGCAAGGGCGAGTTCATTGACCTGCCGCGATAGGTCAGCGACGGCGCGCTGTACTTCGCGCGTGGTTTCCGGCGCAGAGGTCGCGTCCGCCACAATACGCTCCAGCTTGTTGATGCGGGCCAGCAGGATGCCGAGCGGCGTATTGCTGGGCGGAGAGCCCGACGGAAGCGCGCCGTCTCCCGTGCCGCTGATTGCGCCGACCTGGCTGGTCAGCGTCGAGAGATCGGCGCGCAGTGATGCCTCGGCATCGTCCGACTGGCTCAGCCGGTCGCCATGCGCGTCGAGCCGCGAGCGCAGCGAGACCACATCGATCCCCGCCTGCTTCGACTGCGCCTCGAGCGCGGCCACGGTTTGCGATAGGGTGTCGATCTCGCGCGCCAGCGTGCCGGTGGGCGCGTTGGAGGCATTGTTGCTGACGATGATCGCGACCGTCGCGCCCGAGACAGCCGACAGCACGCTCGCGCTGATGAGGTGGCTCCAGGTGACAGAGCGGCTACGCATTGCGGGCGGCGCCACCCGGCGCGATGCCTGCCGCTTGGCCTGCACCTGCGGTGCGTTTTCAGCTGGTTCGAATTCGGCATCGATGGGTTCAGGTTCGATGCGCGCGGAGTCCGTCATCGCCCCACACCTTCGTTGCGTCGCCAGTCTCGCCCCACGATTGGAGGATAGTCGTCAGGCCTACGATTCCTCAACCGAAAAGCAAGCACGCGAGGGCGGAAAACAACGCCGGGCCGTCCGGCGCCGCCGCAATCTCGATCCGGTCAGCGAAACCGCTCAACGGTTCAGCGGCTGCGGCCGAGATCGCAGCGACCGCGAGCGGCGCCTTGCGGGTCGTACCGGCGGCGAAACTTGCCAGAATGCTGGCGGCGCGCGGGGAGTGAATCATGATGGCGTTGAACTGCGCCTCGCCCGCGAGATGCGCACCGAGGATCGGGCCGGGCTGTTCCACCGGTACGGCCCGGAAGATCGGCAGGAAGCTGGCCGAAAAGCCTGCCGCGTTAAGTCGGCCCGCCAGGTCGCCGCGCGTATCCTCGTTGCCCGCATGCAGCAGTCGGGTATTGGTCGTCAGATTGCGCTGGATGAGGTCGGCCAGCGCGCCGACGGCCGCGCCTGCGGATCTGACATTCTGGTAGCCAACAGTGCGCGCTTCCTCTGCGGTGCGCTCCCCGACACAAAAGACCGGCGCATCGCGTCGGGGCGACAGGATGGATAAGCGGCGTACGCCATTGGCGCTGGTGAAGGCGAGCGCATCATAGGCCGGAATTTCAACGTCGATGGGGGCGATTGCAAACAGCGACTCAACGACCGGCACAAACCCGACCTGACGCAGGCGCGCGGCGGTTTCGGAGGCCCCCGGTTCGCTGCGTGTGACAAGAACGCGGGGCGTAGGCTCGTTCACTGATCGTCCCCGGAGTCATCGCCTTCTGGCCGAACATCTCCCTCAGGCCCATCTTCGTCGGGCCAGGGCGAGGTCGCCTCACCCAGGTCGAAGGCGCGCTCGGCAGCCACATCTTCCGCAAGCGCATTGCCCAGCAGTTCCGCGTCGAACGCGCTTGGGCGGCCTTCGATCACGCCCTCGGCGCGCCAGCGCTTGCCGCCATCATCGGCCAGCACTTCGCCAGCCATGGAAGCGCCTTCCTCGGTGAGACGGAAGTGGGCCGCGATCGGCGTGCGGCACGAGCCATCCAGCCGGCGCAGGAAGGCGCGCTCGGCGAGGGCGGCAAGGCGCGCCTCCTCATTGTCGAGTTTGGCGGCGAGGTCCTTCATCCAGTCCGGCGCATCTTTGCGAAGCGTGACGCCGATAATCCCCTGGCCGCTGGCCGGCAGCATCTCGTCTACGGAAAGAATGCCAGCCGCCTTGTCGATCATGCCAAGCCTGCGAAGTCCGGCGGCAGCGAGAATGGTCGCATAGGCTTCGCCCTCGGCCAGCTTGCGCAGGCGGGTCTGCACATTGCCGCGAAACATGATGACTTTCAGGTCGGGCCGCGTAGCCATCAGCTGCGCCTGCCGCCGCAGGCTGGACGAGCCGACGACGGCGCCTTGCGGCAGGTCGGCGATCGAGGCCACGGGACCGATAAGGCAGTCGCGCGGATCTTCGCGCTCCAGGAAGATCGCGAGATAGAGATGATCGGGCAGGGTGACCGTCACGTCCTTCAGTGAATGGACGGCAATATCGATCTCTCCGACCTCCTGCGCCCGGTCGAGTTCTTTGGTGAAAAGCCCCTTGCCGCCGGCATCCTGCAGCGGCTTGTCGAGGATCTTGTCGCCCGTGGTCGTGAAGGTGTGCAGCGTGGTTGTCACCGCCCCGCCGGAGGCTTCCGCCACCAGCGCCGCGAACATGTTCGCCTGCGCGAGCGCCAGCGGCGAGCCGCGCGTTCCGATCCTCAGGACATGTGGCTGTGGAGTGTGCTGGTCAGTCATCTATGCTTGGGCGCGTGCGGGGTTGGCTATTCTGCTGCTCGCGGCGTACAAGCGCCGCCGCAATGATGCAAGGCGCTGTCACCGTCCTCGGTATTGAAACCAGCTGCGATGAAACCGCAGCCGCGGTCGTGCGCCTCGAAAACGGACGCGCCGAAGTCCTCGCCGAACATGTCGCCAGCCAGACCGAAGCCCATGCGCTCTATGGCGGTGTGGTGCCGGAAATCGCGGCGCGGGCGCATGTCGAAAGGCTGGATTCGCTCGTTCGGATGGCGATGGAAGATGCCGGCACTGGCTGGGGCGGGCTGTCTGGCGTCGCCGCCACGGCCGGGCCGGGCCTCATCGGCGGAGTGATGGCCGGGCTGTCGACCGCCAAGGCGATCTCCCTTGCGCGGGGCCTGCCGCTGATCGCCGTCAACCATCTCGAGGGCCACGCTCTAAGCCCTCGGCTGGGCGAGGCGGTGAACTTCCCCTACCTGCTGCTGCTCGTCTCAGGCGGGCATTGCCAGTTCGTCTGGGTCGAAGGCGTCGGCCGCTATCAACGTCTCGGTTCGACGATCGACGATGCGGCGGGCGAGGCGTTCGACAAGACCGCGAAGCTGCTGGGGCTTTCGGGCCAGGGCGGCCCCGCGGTCGAGCGCGAAGCCCTCGCGGGGCATGCCAGCAAGGTCGACCTGCCGCGTCCGCTGCTCGACCGGCCGGGTCTCGACATGAGTTTCTCCGGCCTCAAGACGGCGGTGCGTCGCGCCGCCGAAGACCTGCCGCTCACGACGCAACGCCGCGCCGACATCTGCGCCAGCTTCCAGGAGGCGGTGTCGGACATCCTGGCCAAAAAGTCCGCGCGTGCGATGAAGATCGCCGCCGAGCGCAGCCAGCATCGCACCTTTGTCGTTGCTGGCGGCGTCGCCGCCAATACGGCGTTGCGCGCTCGCCTCGAAGCCGAAGCGCGCCATGCCGGCTTCCACTTCTTCGCCCCGCCGCTGCGCTGGTGCACCGACAATGGCGCCATGATCGCACTCGCCGGCGCCGAACGCCTGCGGCTTGGATTTATCGACGCACTCGACACGCCCGCGCGAGCGCGCTGGCCGCTGGATGAGGCTTCGGCTTCAGCGTCGCCGATCTATGGCGGCGGCAAGAAGGGCGCGAAGGCTTAGGGTCGACCTGAGTCATTCTCGGTCAAGCGGAGCGCATCCCGAGGTTCCAGGGATGCGCTCTTCGCGTTTTCCCGAGAATGCCCCCTTCGAGGCTTTGGGACTTTTGCGATAGTCCTACAGCGGCACCGGCGCGGGCATTGGTTGCACCAGCGGCGCGTCGCCGGGCTGGCGCGGGTCGGGCGGCAGGCGCGGCGCGACGGGTTGCGGCTGATAGGGCGGTGGAGGTTTGCCGCCGACGCCCAGAATCTTGCGGACAGAATAGGCGCCGCCGAGCTGGCCCGCCGCGTAGCCGGTGGCGTCATCGAGCGGATACTCCTGCCCCAGCAGCAGCTTCACGCGCGGATCGATCGCTTCGCCATGGCAGGCAAGACAGCTGTCCGACACGAGGATCGGGCGCATCCAGCGGAAGAGTTTCGTCTGGCCCTCGGTGACGATCTCGGCGATCTCCATTGTCTCGGGATCGACACCTGCATCCAGCATGAAGCTCATCTGCTCCATCTGCTGGCGCTCCCACGCATCGGGGGCATCGGCCGGCGTGCGCACGCCGAGCGCGGTGCGGCTGAATTCTATCTGTGCCGCGTCGCTCAATGTCTTGCCCCAGCCGGGCACGTTGTCCGCATAGGCGAGATAGACGGCGACGGGATCCTCATTGCGGTCGAGCCGCGCGGTGATCTCGCGGCTCATGCGCTGGTCGAACGTGAGCGCGGCCTGACGCGCGGCGCGGATGTCGGCGGCGTCGGGCGTCTCCCGCTTCGGTGCGCAGGCGGGCAGCAGCGCGACGAGGGCGAGCGCCGCCAAGCGCCTCAACATTCGGCGAAGCGCGATCAGCGGGCTTTCAGCATGAACTTGAAGGTCGAGGCATCGGGTTCGGCCGCGGATTCCCACGGACGGCGCTGGGCCAGCACGATCTCGCCTTCGCCAGCTGCGATAGTCTCGAAGATCACGACCTCCCAGTGATTGCCGCCGGCAAAGCCGGGTAGGAATTGCGCCGAGGTTGTAGCGCCGCCCGGACCGTCAGTGGCCCTGACCCAGGCCGGCGGCGCGGACGCCGCCCACACATAGCCCGCCGTCGGCACGCCCGAGAGCGCGACCGCGATCTTGTCGCCGACCTTCACGTCGAACGTTTTGTCGGCGTCTTCCGCGCCGAGTGTCTTGACCACGCCATCCATTTTTGGCGGCGGCAGGGAGCGCGACTCGAAAGTGCAGGGGGACGTCTTGCCCGCGCTTGTCCAGGTCGCACCGGGGCCGTCGAGCACGAGCGTGCCGGTCTCGCTCTTCCAGGTCGGGCCCGTCGTACCGCCCGGATCCATCGGCAGCTCCAGCGTCGGACCGCCGTCGACGCGGGCGAGGACGCCATCATTGCCGTTGAAGACGATGTCGAGCTTGGACCCGCCCTCGCAGGTGAAGTTGGCCGCATAGTCGAAACGTGCATCCGCCAGGGGTTTAGCCTCTTCCGTCTTCGGCGCGACACAAGCCGCAAGGCCGAGCCCGGCCACAGCTGCAGCCGCGATCGTCGAGAATCTCATGTCTGTCCCCTGAAGCAATAATGGCTCACATTCGGGCTGTCCCGCCGCACTGGCAATAGCGGTTGGACATGCGACGGGAAAGGCGGTCTTAGGGGGCTGACAACCCCGACCCTCCCTCTGCGCGCGAATCTCTCTAGACCCGTGCCGACCTAACCTTTGGAGAGCCCGCCATGGCGGATTTCACCTCGATCCTGCAGGCGACTGCCGCGCTTTCGGCCGGGGCGGCGGCGGCGTGCGGATGGACGGCCGCGGTTATTGTCCCGAATACAGCGTTCGATGGGCTCGACCACGGTCGCGCCGACCGGATGATCCGCCGGGTGATTTCCGCCACCGCCGGCTTCCAGGCCCTCCTGCTCGGCATCGCAACCGGGGCGGCGCTGCTCGGAGGCGCGCGCGCAGCCGGGATCGTGGCGGCGGTGGCGGCGGTGGGCTTCCTATCGAACGTATGGACGCTTGCGCCGCGCAAGGACAAGGCGGCGCCAGGCACACGCAAGCGCACGTCGACGCAGCGCATCGTCGCGGTCGCGCTGACGCTGATCATGACCCTGGCAGCCCTTGCCGCAGGCGTGCTCGCCGCCCTCGGGATATGACCCCCCGCCTCAGGCGGCGCAGCTTGCCCGTGCCTGCGTGATGCCGGCACCGATGCTGGGGTCGTCGCTCAGATCTGCCGGGATGAAGCCGGTATAGCGCCGGTTTTCATCGATCGCCTTGGCTACCTTTGCGAACTGCTCTGGCGGCAGGCTGGTCTGCAAGGCGTCGGTAAAGCAGGAACAGTTGAGCGAAGATCCTGCCTTTTCGCCGCAGATCGACGCCAACTGATCCTTGCCGACAGATGCTTCACTACAGGCTGCTACTGAAAATGTCCCGAGGATCACTGCAAGGGACGCCACAAGAGAAACTGGACGTTTCATCAACACTCCCCTTTGTTTGCGGTTCCAAGCTGGCCGCTGCCCAAATTGAGCGTCCGATGCCTGGCAGTTGTCAAACAGTGTTTGGGGGAATCGCGCCCGCGATTACTTGCCGTTTACGGCATGCCCCAGCGTTCTCGACTTGGAGGGCGAGATCGTTCGCCCAAAGTGCCAAAACGTGTAAGCCACGCGCGGGAACCGGCGGACGGAGAGGCGGCGCGTGGACATAGCAATCCAGTCATTCGTGAAAGGCTTCCCCGAATTCGTGTTGCACGGGGGGGTGACGCTCGCCCTGCTCATCACGGGCTGCATCGTCCATGTGCTTCTGACGCCCATGAAAGAGATGGCGTTGATCAGGCAGGGAAATGTTTCCGCCGGCATCAGCGTCGCTGCGGTAATCGTCGGATTGGCCATCCCGATGGCCGCCTGCCTGGAAACCGCCAAGTCCGTCTATGACGTCCTGATCTGGGGTGTGGTCGCCATCCTGTTGCAATTGCTGGCCTTTCGGCTGGCCGACCTCATCCTTCGCGACCTGCCAAAGCGGATCGAGCGTAATGAGATCGGATCAGCCCTCGTCCTCGCGGCCGTAAAACTTGCTGCTGCAATGGTAATGGCGGCGGGCTTGTGAGTTTGGCGCCGCGCACGAATATTAGACGCACGCGGAGACGTGCATGAGAATCCCGGACTGGGTCGTTTATGCGGTCGTCCTGGCCGTGATCGTCGGAACGCTGTTCTCCAGCGGCTCCAGCGAACGCGATGACCCGTTTCGTACCCGCAGTGAAGTCGCCGACGCCAGAAGCAATGTTCCGCCGCCGGTCCGCCGTCCCGACCCCGACACGCAAGTTCCGACAACGGACGGCGATGCCCTGCCGGGGTCGCAGCCGTTCGACGAGCGCGTGCTGGTGCAGGTGGGCGACGCCGAGGACGGCATCGGCACTGCCTTTGCGATCAACGAGGCTGGCGCCTGGTTGACCGCTCGCCATGTCGTCGATGGTTGCAGCCGCGTCGGCCTTGCGGTCGGCAATGGCCGCATGGTGCGCGTCAACGAGGTGCGAACGTCGGACAATACGGACCTCGCCCTGCTGATTACCGACCGTGCGCCAGTGGCGCTTAAGCTCGACCTCGACCGCGAGCTGCGTCTGGGCGAGGCGGGCTTCCATGTCGGCTTCCCGCAGGGACTTTCAGGCGAAGCATACTCCGCACTGGAATCGCGCTCCAACCTTGTGACGCGCGGCCGCTATGCGATGGAAGAGCCGGTGCTGGCCTGGGCCGAGCAGGGCCGCTCGGACGGCCTTGAAGGAACGCTGTCGGGCATGAGCGGCGGCCCGGTGTTCGACCGTGACGGCGCCGTCGTCGGCGTCACCGTAGCGGAGAGCCCGCGCCGGGGCCGCATCTATTCGGCCTCGCCAGACTCGATCCGTCGCTTCCTCGATGATCAGGGGCTGATGGCGCCGGGCATCGATGCGCGCCCGATCTCGTCTTCGTCCTATGCAGACGAGGCGGACCGGCTTAGGGATTCGCGCGCTGTCGTCAAAGTCCTTTGCCGCGTGAATCATCCCTGATGTCTTCTCTCGCTGTCCCTTTCGCTGATCGGCTGATCGAGCGTGTGCGCAGGCATGGTCCGCTGTGCGTGGGCATTGATCCACATCCAGCTCTCTTGCCCGCGCTGTTCGGAACAGGCCCTGAAGCCGCCGCAAAATGGGGCGTCGCGCTGGTCGAACGCTGCGCCGGTCGCGTCGCCGTGGTGAAGCCGCAGGCCGGTCTCTTCGAGCGCTGGGGATCAAAAGGCTTCGCGGCGCTGGAGCAGGTCTGCGAGGCGGCGCGTAAGGCCGACATGCTGGTGATCCTCGACGCCAAGCGCGGCGACATCGGCTCGACAGCGGACGGCTATGCCGAGGGCTATCTCGGCGAAGGCTCGTCCTGTCCGTGCGATGCGATCACGGTGAACCCTTACATGGGCATCGACACGATCGAGCCCTTCGTCGCGGTCGCCGAGCGTCAGGGCAAGGGCGTGGTGGTGCTCGCCCGCACGTCCAATCCGGGCTCAAAGGATTTCCAGGCCAGGCTGGTCGATGGCGAACCGCTATATCTGCATGTCGCGCGCGCGCTGCAGCCGCTGATCGCGCGCCTGCGCGGGCAGGACGGCTGGTCGGGCCTGATGTTGGTCGCCGGCGCGACTGGGCCTGAGGATGCACGGCTCTTGCGCGAGGCGGCAGGCGAAGCGCTGTTCCTGGTGCCGGGCTATGGCGCGCAAGGCGCTGGCGCGCACGACGCAGTCGCAGGCTTTGTGCGTCGTGGCGCGCTGCTGGAGGGCGGGGTCGTCAACGCGTCACGCTCCGTCGCGTCGCCTGCAGGATCGCTGGAGGCTGACGTAGCGGCTGACTGGGAGAGCCTGATCGACCGCGCCATCACGGCAGCGCAGACCGAACTCGTGGACGCAACGCGCGGCTAAGCGCCCAATCTATCGTGAGTGACTTCGCCTGCGCGAAGCCTTTACCAATATGTGCCATGAGTAACGGTTCCTGCAGGGGATCCCATGCGCGACGAAACACCCCGGACATCCGAGGTCGCAAAACAGCTCCAAAGGACCGCAGTGTTCAGCGCGGTCATCCTCGCTGTCGCGCTAACCGCCGACTATCTGCTGACCGGCGTCGTCTTCAGCGGTCCTGGCGTGTCCTATTCGCCAGTCACGACGATGCTGATCACGCTCCTGGTGTCGCCCCCGTTCTGCTTCTACCTGATCCGCCAGACGGCGCGGGTCGAGGCGTTCCAGGCCTCGCTGGCGAACGAACGGGCCGCACGCCTGGTCGAAGCCGAAGCCTCGCGCGACGCTGCCCAGGCCGCCACCAACGCCAAGAGCGAATTCCTCGCCAACATGAGTCACGAGATCCGCACGCCGCTCAATGGCGTTCTTGGCATGGCGCAGGCGCTGGAAGCGCGCGACCTTGATCCGGAAGTGCGCGGCATGGTCGGCGTCATCCGCGACTCTGGCGCCACCCTGATGGCGATCCTGAACGACGTGCTGGATCTTTCCAAGATCGAGGCCGGCAAGCTCGCGATCATGCCTATCGACGCCAACCTGCTCAACACGGTGGGGCAGGTGCGGGCGTTGTTCATGCCGGCCGCCGCCGAGAAGAACCTCCAGCTGGTACTGACCAGCAGGCTGCCCCCTGGCCTGCAGCTGCGCCATGACCCCGTGCGCGTGCGCCAGTGCGTCTCCAACCTCGTTTCCAACGCCGTGAAGTTCACGCATGCCGGTCGGATCGAGATCATCCTCTCGCTCACGGATGGAGGTGAAGGGCGCAGCCGTGTCAGCATCGAGATCGTCGACACCGGCATCGGTATGGATGCGTCGCCGTCGCTGCGACTGTTCGAAGCCTTCAGCCAGGCAGATGCGTCCACGACACGCAGCTTTGGCGGCACGGGTCTGGGCCTTGCCATCTCGCGCAAGCTGGCGCGGATGATGGGCGGCGATATCGTAGTGCGCTCGACCCCCGGGCGCGGCTCTGTCTTCACGCTGACCTTCCTTGCCGATCCAGCCTCCGATGCGAAAGCTGTCGAGACTTCTGGCAAGCGTGAGACGCCAGCGGTGCGTCTGCGCGGTGCGCGCGTGCTGCTCACCGACGACAACGCGATCAACCGCCAGGTGGTGCGCCTGTTCCTGCAGCCGCAAGGCGCGATCCTCACCGAGGCCGCCAACGGCCGCGAGGCGCTGGACGCGCTGTCGCGCCAGACGTTCGATTTCGTCCTGCTGGATGTCCACATGCCGGTAATGGATGGCGTCGAGACGATCCGCCATATCCGAAGGTCGGCGGAGGTCTGGCGCGACATCCCGGTTATCGCTCTGACGGCTGATGCGATGACGGGTGATCGTGAGCGCCTCCTGAGCCTTGGACTTGATGGCTATGTCTCCAAGCCGATCGACCAGAGCGAGCTGCTGACCGTGATCGGCCGCGTGCTGGGCGCGCTGACGGAGGCACCGCTTGCCGCATCTGTCACGGCTGGGACCAGCGCCGATCTCGACGGCATTCTGGCGGACCTCGACAAGCTCACGGGCTGATCCCCGCCACGGTGTCGGCCTTGCCGTTGCGTGAGAGTCGCCTCTTACTTCGCACCGATCGGGCAGATTGCGCATCGTGCGGTGCATTTATCTGCCATCGCATGTGCGGCATGGGCTGCCTGACGGCGCGGGAGGCTTTGCAAACGGCCGCAAGAGTGCTGAAAAGCGATGATGTCCGATTACAGGGCGTGAGGGAGATGTGCATGAAACGGTTTGGCGCGTTGCTGAGCGGCGTTGCGCTGCTGGCTCTGGCCGCATGCGGCGGGGAAACGAAAGCGCCGCTGAAGGCGATTACGGCGGCCGAAGTCGACGGCGCGGCGATCATCGCGGCGGACCAGCGGCCGGATATCTGGATCAGCCACGGCCGCACCTATTCGGAGCAGCGCTACTCGCCGCTGAAGCAGATCAGCACCGAGACCGTCAAGACGCTCGGCCTTGCCTGGTCGACAGACCTCGACACCAATCGTGGCATGGAATCGACGCCGATCGTCATTGATGGCGTGATGTATGTCACGTCGGCCTGGTCGGTGGTCTACGCCTATAACGCCAAGACCGGCGAGCGGCTGTGGAAGTTCGACCCGGAAGTCGACAAGGCGCGCGGCGTGTCCGCCTGCTGCGATGTCGTCAACCGCGGTGTTGCGATCTGGCAAGGTAAAGTCTTCGTCGGCACGATCGACGGACGTCTCATCGCGCTCGACACAAAGACAGGCGAGAAGAAGTGGGAGCAGGTGACTGTCGACCAGTCGAAGCCCTACACGATCACCGGCGCGCCGCGCGTGATCAACGGCAAGGTCATGATCGGCAATGGCGGCGCCGAGTTCGGCGTGCGCGGCTACATCACCGCCTACAGCGCGGACGATGGCAAGCAGGCCTGGCGCTTCTACACGACGCCGAACCCGACCAAAGCCGCTGATGGCGCAGCCTCGGACAAGATCTTTGCAGAGAAGGCCAACGCGACCTGGGGCGATACTGGCGAATGGACCGAGACTGGCGGCGGCGGCACGGCGTGGGACGCCATGGCCTACGACCCCGACCTCGGCATCCTCTATGTCGGCATCGGCAATGGTACGCCGTGGAACCGCGAGCGGCGCGACCCGGCTGGCCGGGACAATCTCTTCCTGTCGTCCGTGCTCGCCCTCAAGGCCGACACCGGCGAGTATGTGTGGCACTATCAGACAACGCCCGGAGAATCGTGGGACTACACCGCGACCCAGTCGATCATTCTCGCAGACATCAAGATCGGCGACAAAGTTCGCAAGGTCGCGATGCAGGCGCCGAAGAATGGCTTCTTCTACGTGCTTGACCGCGCGACAGGCGAACTGATCTCGGCCGACAAATTCCAGGACAACGTCAACTGGGCGACACATGTCGACCTCAAGACAGGCCGTCCAGTCGAGGCGCCGGGCGTGCGCTATCTTGAAAGCCCGTTCGCAACGATCCCTGGGCCGCTTGGCAGCCACAACTGGCATCCGATGGCGTTCAGCCCCGATACTGGTCTCGTCTACATCCCGGCGCAGACGATCCCGCAGATCTATGCGGATCAGGCCGACTTCGCTTATCGGCCTGGTTTCTGGAATACGGGCGTAGAGTTTGCCGGCGCGCCGGGACCGACGCCGACGCTGAACGAACGCCTCGCGGGCCGTGCGGCTCTGAAGGGCCAGCTCGTCGCGTGGGATCCCGTCGCCAAGAAGGCGCGCTGGACGGTCGATTATCCGAACGCCTGGAATGGCGGCGTGCTCGCCACGGGCGGCGGTCTCGTCTTCCAGGGCGGTCTCGATGGCACGTTCCGCGCCTACGACGCGGCCAAGGGCGGCGCGGCGCTGTGGGAAGCCGACGGTCAGTATCCTGTCATGTCCGGCCCGATAAGTTACGAGATCGACGGCGAGCAATACATCGCCGTCACCTCTGGCTGGGGCACAGCGCTGCCGGTCACCGGCGGCGGCAACTCCATCCCGAAGGTCGGATCGCCGGAAATGGGTCGCGTGCTCGTCTACAAGATCGGCGGCAAGGCCACGCTTCCCGACTACATGCCCTTCCAGGTCGACAAGATAGCGGCGGCCGAAGACTTCGGCAGCGCGGCGCAGCTCGAACATGGCCGCGTGTTGTATGATCGTAACTGCATGGTCTGCCATGGCGGACTTGTTGTCTCGAGCGGCGTGATCACCGACCTCCGCTGGTCGCAGGCGCCCGCCACGAAGGACGGCTTTGCCGAGATCGTGCTTGACGGCAAATACGCATCCGCCGGCATGGCGAGCTTCGCAAAGACGCTGAACTCCGCCGACGCCGAGTCGATCCGCGCCTACATCGTCAACCGCGCCAACGAAGACGCGGCGGCTATCAAGGCTGCGGCCGCTGCACCGAAGTAATGCACCATGGGTTGGAAAGCGCATTGAGAAGGGGAGCCGTCGCGATCATCTTCGCGACGCTCCCCTTCATCGCTTCAGCCCAGCAAGCATCGCAAGCGCCCGTCGCGACTGACAGCGCAGAATACGCTATAGTCGCCATCGAAACGCCAGAAAGACGCGCCGCGCGTGAGCGGGTCAATGCGCTTGAACTGGCAGCACTGAAAGGCCCTCGCGAGATCGGCATCGGCAAAGGCGTTGCAACGCTCCGTCTCGCAGAAGGCGAGGGTTTCGTTGGACCTGATGATGCCGCATGGATTGTGAAAGAGGTTTGGCGGCCGTCGTTCCAAGGTCCGGTTGCAGGTATCGTCGTGGCGCCTTCCGGCCAGCTTTCTGATCCGGCTGGCGGTCACTTTATTGTACAGTTCGTAGACGATCCTCCCTTCGACCCTGAGGCTCTTTACGATCCCGATTCGATGTTGTTCGGTCTACAGACGCGTGCTGAAGAGGAAGCCATTGCGCTTCCCGAAGGCCGTCGCCCGCTGAATCTACAGATCACCTGGGCTGTTGCGCCGTACTACGACCGCACGCAGCAGACATCTTACAAGGCCGTACGGATAGGTGCGGACAACCGGCCAACGCAAATACCGGCAACGGTCACACGCGGTGGACGCAATAGCCGAATCGTCATGTCGACATGGCTGAGCGAAAACAGCGTCGGAGGCTTCGCCGAAACTGCAAAGAGCCTTCTTTCCCGCACCAAATACAACCCCGGTCACCGCGTTGAGGACTTCAAGCCGGTCAAAAGCAACAAGGTCAATCTCTCCGCCATTCCATTGCGGCTGATCCTTGTGTGCATCGGGGCGCTCGTTCTTCCGTTTCTTGCTCTGCTGTTCATCTGGATTGGAAAGAAACAGAATGGCGGCAAAGCTCATCAAGCGTGACGGCTATTTGCTCGCCATCAGATGAGAATGAAAAAGGCCCAGAGGATCCCTCCGGGCCTTTTCATTTTGCGATGTTGCACGTGCTATTTCGGATTGCAGTAGTTCAGGAAGTCGCTCGCCGCCGTCGAGAAGTTCTTCAGCGAGCCGACATACTTGGCTTGCGGTGTCGCCGTCGGTGATTTCACCAGCGCCCACTGCACTTCGCCCTGGTCGCTCACCAGCGAGATCATGTCGAGCTGGCCCATCGCCAGAAGGTCTGCAGAGGTGATCGGGAAGACGAAATCCGCTTCCGGCGAACGACGGTTCGCTTCGAACTTGCCTTCGATGTCGCGGGCGCCGGGGCCGGCGCGTAGCTTGAACGTCGCGGCCTGGCCAACGCGCGTCGCCGGCTGTTTGCCGAGACGGAAGGAGATGTTGCCGTTCGCCGCCTTGCAGACCACAGCGATGCCCGCAGTCGTGTCGGCATTGCGTGCGCCGTTATTGACCAGCGCCAGGATCGGATCGTCCGGAATGAGGTTTTCCTCGGCGAGCCAGAATGACGTCGCCGCCATGTTGGCGACCGTCATCGTGCCAGCCGGCATCGCGGGACCGGGGGTGACGGCGGCGCCGGGCAGCGCGACGGCCGGTGGCTCTGCCGCCGGGCTGGACGCGCAGGCTGCCGCCATCAGGCCGGTGGCGGTGAGCAGGGCGATACGTTTGAACATTCAATTCCCCTTGTTCCTGGTTCGAGGCGTCCCGGCCCCAGCTTCAACTTGCCGTTGCCGGCGTCGACTAGCCTTAGATTGTGACGACGACTTTGCCCATTGCGCGGCGTTCCGACAGCTCTTTGATGGCGTCGGCGGCGCGTTCCAGCGGATAGCGGTTGGAAATGTGCGGCTTTATCTTGCCTTCCTTGTAAAGGCGGAAGAGGTCGGCGAGGTTGTCGGCATGGGCCTTCGGGTCGCGCGCAACGAAAGCGCCCCAGAACACGCCGACAATCTGGCAGGATTTCAAAAGCGTAAGGTTCAACGGCAGCTTGGGAATGCCGGCTGGGAAGCCGATCACCAGGAACCGCCCATCCCAGTTCAGCGCACGCACGGCCGGCTCGGCATAGTCGCCGCCGACGCCGTCATAGACCACGTCGACGCCGCCACCCGAAATCTCCTTGATGGTTTCGGACAAATCCTTCTGCTGGTTCCGGTCGAGCGGGTTCTGGGGATAGACAAAGCCCTTTGACGCGCCCTTCGAAATTGCAAAGTCCACCTTTTCCTGGCTCGACGCTGCAGCGATCACTTCGGCGCCCATCGCGACGCCGAGCTCAACCGCTGCAAGGCCGACGCCGCCGGCCGCGCCCAGCACGAGCAGCTTCTCGCCCGGCTGGATCTTGCCGCGATCCTTCAGCGCGTAGTGTGACGTGCCATAGGTCATCAGTAGCGCGGCAGCTTCCTCGAACGGCATGAAGTCGGGCAGAGCGTTCATGCGGCTGGCGTGCACGACGATCTCTTCCGCCATGCCGCCTGCGCCGGTCGAACCGAACACCTTGTCGCCGACCTTGAAGGCCGTGACGCCTTCGCCAACCGCCTTCACCACGCCCGAGATTTCACCACCCGGCGAGAACGGGCGCTGTGGCTTGTACTGGTACATATCCTGGATGATCAGGAAGTCGGGAAAGTTCACGCCCACCGCCTTCACCGAGATCAGGATCTCACCCGCTTTCGCCACCGGCGAGGGCACGTCCTCGAGCACCAGCGTGTCGGGCAGTCCCGGGGCCTTGGAAAGGATGGCGCGCATGTTTGTGTCTCCGGCTGTCGTGTCTGACGGCTGGATTAGCGGACCCATCCAGCGCTGTCATCCGGAAGCTGAATCAAGGCCCAGCCGCCCTTCCACGAAGCACCAGTTGTGATGAACCTCGAGGGCGCGCGCTTCCCCGCCGCTCGCCAACCGCGAAGCGGGGCGCCAATTCGCGCTGCAAATGCGCTTGGGGCAGACTCGCGACGAATACGAAATCTGCCTTGAACATCCAAACCGATCTCGGCTACGAAATCACGTGGACTGGACGCGTGGCAATTATGCACGCGCGATGGACCGAGAAACTTCAGCATGAGCCTTCGCTTGGCGGCGCTTGCCGCAATCACGCCGGCGTTTCTGCTCGGGGCGTGCGCCTCGCAGGGGCCTTTGAACCGCAGCATTCCGTTGGCTGCGCGAGACAAGATCGCAGCTACCGATGTCTTCATGCCGATCGGCCAGAATGAAATGGTCATCGCGATTCCGGTGTCGACCGCCGGCACGTCCGGCGCAGCTTCATTCGGTCTTATTGGCGCGCTTGTTGGCTCGATGGTCGATGCTGGTATCGATGCCGCAAACGCGTCGGCAGCCGAGACGTCGGTAAAGCCTTTGCGCAACGTGTTGGTCGATTTCAGCTTCGACGACACGCTTAATGCCGACCTCCAGGCGCGCATCACCCAGGCCAATTGGGTCAATCCGGGCGGCTATCGCATTGTCAAGGAAGTGACGGTCCAGAACCTCGAGAAAGTGCTTAAAGAGTCGAAAGCCAGCACGTTGCTGTTCACCTCGGCTGCGTACAATCTCAATTTCAATGCGGATGAACTCACCATCTCGATGGTGTCGCGCCTGTTGCCGAACACGCCTGAACTGCAGGCGCTGCTGCCAGAGAAGTTCGACCCGAAGGCCTCGCAGATCACGTCGGCTAACGAGCTGTATCGCAACGTCTTCACTTTCACGACCGCCGTTCCGGGCGCCACCAACAACCGCGACGCCAACATCGAGCTGTGGTCGGCCAACAACGGCGCGCCGATGCGGGGCGCGCTGAAACTCGGCTCTGCCAAGCTGACCGAAATGCTGGTTGCCGACATTATCTCGGAGCCCGGCGAACCGCTCGATCCAAAGACCACGACGCTCAAGCCCTTCAAGGGCGAGCTCTATGGCGGCTACGTCTTGGCCAAGGACGAGTTGGCTACGCATGTGCTGCAGGCGTCAGGTTACGAGTCCTATGTCACTGATGTCTCGCTTGCTCCGCTTGTGCACCTACCCGAGAGAGCAAAGAACGGAAGCCGTTGATGCGGGGTCTTGCGTCGTCGCTGGTCGTGCTGGCGACGCTCGCCGCTTCGGCGTGCGCCAGCGACGAGCCAGTGATGCTCACCTCCAGCTTCACGCCGAACGGCAGGCCGGTGTGGGCCTCGCCGCTCAGCAGCAAGGCGTTGCCTGCATGTCGGGTCAGCATCGGCGAGGTTGTCGATGCTCGTGCGGACACGCTGTCCATGGGCCGCTTTGGTGGTCGCTATGTCCGTCGTGAGGATACGGTGGGCTGGGTGCGTTCGGGCGTCGAGACGCTTGCGGGCGACAAGCGCCTGGAATTCGTCGGCGCCGCAGAAGTTGGCGATGGAGTCGTTCTCAACGTGATGCTGGTAAAGGCATACATGGAAGGGCTCGCGACATCGAAGAATTCGACGGTTGTGTTGCGTGTTCGCTATGGACGGGCAGGTGAAATCATTGGCGATGCGACTTTCCGGGGCGACCATACGGATGTGAACTGGGGCAGCGGCGACGGTGAGGCGCGCGATTCGCTGAACATCGCGCTGCAGGAAGCACTCGCGGCGATCGACACGGACTTATTCGCGCGCTGCAGCATGCTGGTCGAACCCAGGCCAGTACCGGCGGGCGAGGCCGGCGTTCGCTGATTGCAAATCGTGATGTTACGCCTTGCGCAGCCTCGCGCGCTCTGAGACCCTTCTAACCTCCGCCCGCCAGAGGCTGCAGCCGAGGGAGTACTGCCCGTGTTTCAATCCATGACCCGCCGCCTGTTGGTTGGCGCCATCGCCAGCGTGGGTCTGGCGCTCGCCGCCTGCACCACTGCGCCGGAGACGACGCCCAGCTCGGTCGCTGGTGTGCACTTCCGCATGGTGGAAACAAACGGCATCAAGTTGCGCGTGGCCGAAGCAGGGCAGGGCCCGCTTGTCATCCTCGTGCATGGCTGGCCGGAAAGCTGGTATTCCTGGCGACACCAGATCCCGGCCCTCGTCGCCGCCGGCTACCACGTCGTCGCGCCCGACATGCGCGGCTTCGGCAAGTCGGACAAACCGCCTGCTGTCGAAGACTACGACATCGTCCATCTCAGCAACGATATTGTCGGCCTCGTCGACGCGATGGGTGAGAAGCAGGCCATCCTCATCGGCCATGACTGGGGCGCGGTCACGACATGGAACACAGTGCTGCTGCATCCCGACCGCTTCTCCGCGATGCTGGCGATGAGTGTGCCAAATGGCGGACGCGGGGCGACGCCGCCTATGGAGGCCATGAAGGCCAGCTTCGGGGACAATTTCTACTACATACTTTATCATCAGGAGCCAGGCGTCGCCGAGGCGGAATACGACGCCGATCCGCGCGGGCTTCTCTCGCGCCTCTATGCTTCCGTCGATGCTCCGCGCGATCCACCCAACATCACCGATCCAAAGCGTTCAGCGGGTGGATGGATCGGGCGCCTCGGCACGCCGAAGGCGCTCTCTCCCTGGTTCACCGAACAGGATCTCGAATACATCGCGGGCGAATTCCGTGAGGCTGGCTTCCGGGGCGGCGTGAACTACTACCGCAATATCGGCCGCAACTGGGAAATCACGCCCCAGCTCACAGGCGCCCGCATCAAGGTCCCGGTCTCCTTCATCGCGGGTGTCGATGACATCGTCATCCGAGGCGCGAAGGAAGACGCCCTGCGCGTGCAGATGTCCCGTGTCGCCGACGACCTGCGCGCCGTCAAACTCGTCCCCGGCGCGGGCCACTGGATCCAGCAGGAAAAGCCGGATGAGGTGAACGCTTTCGTGCTGGACTTCCTGAAGGGGCTGAAGAAGTAGCCGCGCGGTCGAGCAATTGACTTCCCCACTGTCTCGGCGCCATCCATCCGCGCCATGAAACAGCTACGCGGATATTTCGGGATCGGGGTGGAGTCGCTCTCCAAGCCTATGAACCTTGGCGCGCTCCAGCGCACCTCGCACGCCTTTGGCGCCGCCTTCACCTTCACCGTGTCAGCCGCGCCCAAGATCCGCGTGATGCACAATGCCGATACGTCGAAGTCCGACCTGCACGTGCCGTGGTATCTGTGGAATTCGATCGAGGAGATGCAGCTGCCGCGCGGGTGCACGCTGGTCGGCATCGAGTTGACCGACGATGCAATCGATCTGCCGGCCTTCCGCCATCCGCTGCGCGCAGCCTATGTGATGGGGGGTGAGGCAAGGGACCTGTCGCCCGGGCTGCAGGCGAAGTGCGCCTTCATCGTCAAGATACCGACGCGCTTCTGCATCAATGTCGGGCTTGCGGGCGCCCTGGTGATGTATGACCGCGTGCTGTCGATGGGCGGATGGCCGGCGCGGCCTGTGGCTGTTGGCGGTCCGGAGAAGGGCGCCTAATCGAGATAGCCGCGTCCGCGCAGGTTTCCGCCGAACTGGGCGACCCAGACGCCAAACACCACGCCGATCGCCAGCGCCGCCGCCGCCGGCGTATCCTCGTGGCTAAAGCCCGTGGCGAGCAGGAAGATCAGCATCCCGCCCAGCAGGATCGCCGACACCAGACCGACGGTACGCGCGATCTCGCCGGTGACGTTCACCACGGGCGCCGCGGTTCGCCAGTGACCATAGACGACCCGGCCCAGGATCATCAACGCAAGCCCCGCTGGCAACGGCCAGCCGCCCGCCGTCCAGGCTGCCGCTATAAACTCGAACAGGGTGGCGCGCGCGCGCATCTGGCCCGCGACGATGATGGCGATCCACGCGATGGTGGCCACGATCATCGCCGCCCCCGCGAACATGATCCCGGCGCCGATGACTCGCCGCACCTTCACGGTCAAATCTCCCTGAGTCCCCCAAGGACTCATGCAGATCCAAGCACGTGCTGCGCCGTCGGGCGCGTTTACTGACAACAGGCTGGTGGCGCTCCAGGCGCACGATTTTTGCTCCGAATTGGGCCAGAAACCGCTGAAAATCGGTAGGTCGGTGAAATTGCGCCGACCCGTTTAAACAGGTTTTCAACCCCGCGTGCCAGTTTGGGTCGCAACAGGAAGGCCGTCTCAAGAACCTTCCGTCTACTGATGGTGTGGCATATGGCGAAGACCGTTTTGATCGTTGATGACGATCCTACTCAGCGTCGTCTGATGCAGGCTGCGGCCGAGAAGCAGGGCTTCCGCGCCCGCGTCGTCGAGAACGGCGATCGCGCGCTGGAGGAGGCCTCAGATGCGCGTCACGGCGTCGATGTCGTGTTGCTCGATCTGGTGATGCCCGGCCTCTCCGGCATGGACACGCTGCAGCGCCTCAGCGAGCGCCGCCCCGACCTGCCGGTGATCGTGGTTACCGCTACGGGCGGCATCGATACGGTGGTGCAGGCCATGCGAGCCGGCGCTGTCGACTTCTTCGTCAAGCCGGCCAGCCCCGAACGCATCGCGATTTCGATCCGCAACGCTCTGAAGCTGTCGGACCTGCGCGGCGAAGTAAAACGCCTGGTCAAGAAAACCGAAGGTCGCATGGGCTTCGAGGACATGATCGCCAGCGCCCCCGCCATGCGCGGCGTCGTCCGTCTCGGTCAGCGCGCGGCCTCGTCCTCGATCCCGATCCTCATCCTTGGCGAATCGGGCGTCGGCAAGGAAGTTATCGCGCGCTGCATCCAGGGCGCTTCTGAGCGCGCCGGCAAGCCGTTCATCTCGGTCAACTGCGGCGCCATTCCGGAAAACCTGGTCGAGTCGATCCTCTTCGGTCACGAGAAGGGCTCGTTCACCGGCGCCACCGACAAGAAGCTCGGCAAATTCGCCGAGGCTGATGGCGGCACACTGTTCCTCGACGAAGTCGGCGAACTTCCACTCGACATGCAGGTGAAGCTGCTGCGCGTCCTGCAGGAAGGCGAAGTCGACGCCGTCGGCTCGCGCCGCCCCACCAAGATCGATGTCCGCATCATCTCGGCCACCAACCGCGACCTCGCTACGCAGGTGAAAGAGGGCCGCTTCCGCGAAGACCTCTACTATCGTCTCAACGTCTTCCCCATCGAGATCCCCTCGCTGAAGGAACGCCGCGAAGACCTGCCAGCCATGGTCGAGCACTTCATCGGCCGCTTCAATGCCGAAGAGGGCAAGTCGGTGCCGGGCGCCTCGCCCGAGGCGCTGTCGATGCTGATGAAATATGACTGGCCGGGCAACGTCCGCCAGCTCGAGAACGCCGTGTTCCGCGCCGTCGTGTTGTCGGATGGCGGCGCACTCAAGCCGGAAGACTTCCCGCAGATCAGCGGCATGGCTCCGTCGGCCACGCTGTCGGCGCACATCCCGCAGCTGCCTGCAAATGATATCGCTGACCAGCCCGTCTCAGTTACCGATCCGACTGGCGAGCTGCGCACGCTGGAAGCCATCGAGCGCGATCTGATCCAGTTCGCTATCGATCACTATTCCGGCCACATGTCGGAAGTCGCGCGTCGCCTGGGCATTGGCCGCTCGACGCTCTACCGCAAGGTCCGCGAGTACGACCTCAAGGTGCGTGACGGCGAAGATCTGGACGAGGTGGGCTGATGGAACGCGATATCTCCTGGTCAGCAGTTCTTCCGGGCCAAGGTGCCGACGTGGCGCTGACGATTACAAGTGCTGAAGCCTGGTCCAGCCTCGCAGCCATCGCCTGCGTCGTACTGCTCACCGTCGGTGCATTCGGCGGCGCTGTGTGGTTCGCCGCTGTCGGCTAATCTTGCGACCGCCCTTTCTCATCACTCTTCTTGATCCCCGGGCCTCGCCCGGGGATCGTTTCTTTTTCGCGGCCAGCGCGCGCTGAAGCACCCCCCACCTGACCTCCCCCTTAAAGGGAAGGCCAAGTGGGGGCATCCCCCCTACACACAAGCGCTTTAAACCTGAAACCACACCAGCGCTCCACCCAGCACGGCCATCACGAACCCGACCAGCCGCAGGCGCAGGGCCAGCCGCCCGACGCCGTTGCGCGCCGCGTGTCCGAATGTGACGGGGTGGACGGCCGTCAGTTCGCGAATGACAAAGCGCGCTCCGAACAGGAACAGCACGCCCTTCGCTATCAGGATCCAGCCCACGACACCCATGCGTGCAAACTGCCTGTGCGGGTGCTGAGCATCAACCGCGCAATACAGCTCCTGGGGACCGCCAACCCCGAACGCAAAAAGCCCGAGACGCATGGTGCGGCTCGGGCTCGCGATCATCTTTGCCGGATATCGGGCGTTTATACCTTAGGCAGGAGGCCTTCGCGCTGGGCGCGTTTGCGGGCCAGTTTCCGTGCGCGGCGGACGGCTTCGGCCTTCCGGCGAGCCTTGGCTTCCGAGGGCTTCTCGAAGGCGGTGCGGGATTTCATTTCCCGGAAGACGCCTTCACGCTGCATCTTCTTCTTGAGCGCTTTCAACGCCTGATCGACGTTGTTATCGCGGACCACGATCTGAACTATCTGAAACTCTCCATCGGTTTCCCGGCCGGCCCCGGGACAGGGTCTCTGAACGCAAAAAAACACCGAAAAGGCCAGATCCGCTCCTTTTGGGGATGCGAGTGGCCCGAACGACGGGTGATTTGTTGCTTACCTACACGGGATCCGTGACGGCCGGGCGCCGATACCATATGAATTTGGCCGTGCCTACTGCCCAAAAGCCCCGGAAAACGCCCCATGGACGCCCAATCGACCGACAGTTCCGACGCCCCCAGCGACCGCTTCCTGCTCGCGCTGCTTGACGCCATGCTGGAACTTGCCCCCGATTCCGGCTGGACCAGCGCCACGCTGGATCGGGCGGCCGAAAACGCCGGTCTCACCCACGGCCAGGCCCTGCTGGCCGCGCCCAACGGCGTGTCCGACGTTCTGGACGCCTTCGGCAAACGCGCCGCGCAAGCCGCCGGAGCAGCCTTGAGCCAGCCCGAAATCGCCGCCCTGAAAGTCCGCGAAAAGGTCAGGGCAGGGGTCAAGGCCTGGCTCGCCGCCCTCGGCGCTCACAAGGCCGCCGTCAAACGCGCCGCCGTGACGCCGGCGAACCTTCTCACCGGCCCCAAGGGCCTCTGGGCCGCCGCCGACGCTGTTTGGGTGGCGCTGGGCGATAAATCGACAGACTACAACTGGTACACCAAGCGGATGACGCTCTCCGCGGTGCTGGGCTCAACGCTGGCCGCCTGGCTGGGTACGGACGACGAAGCCGCCATCGACAACTTCCTCGACCACCGCATCGAAAACGTCATGCAGTTCGAGAAGTTCAAGGCGCAGGCGAAAGACGCCTTCGCGAAGATGCCGGACCCGATGGGTATCTTCGGATCGCTGAAGCCGTGAGCGAGGCGAAGCCAGATCGCCTGAACCCGTCGACCCGGATCAAAGCCGCGCTGGTCATGCTGATTGCAGGCTTTGCTTGCGTCCTGTTCTTGATGCTCATGCCTGGTCTCACAGCCTTCGGCCTCATGCTCACATTTCCTGCGGGGCTCATCTTGATCCTGACCGGAGTGTTTCAGATGATCCGCGGCTTGCGAGAGCGTGACAGACACCTTTGGTCGGAATGCGATGATGGAACCCCTCTCCGAAGAAATCTTCCGTCAGGAAGGCGAGAACTTCCGCTCCATCATGATCAATCTCGAAGCAGACGGCACACTGATGCTCGATGCGCAGGACATGGGTCCGCTCGTGCAGCAGGTCTGGGGCGACAGCGATTACGAGTTCTGGTGTCGCGTCCCGCCCGAAGCGATGGGCAAGCTCGCCTTCGCGCTGATCAAGAAGCTCTACGCCGGACGCGAACAGGCCGTCGATGAATTCCGCGTGCTCTGCGCCGCCGAGGGAGTCCTGCACGAAAACGGCAGCTACGCCTGAGAGGGCATGTGCAGAATCGGGGGAAAGCCAGAAAACTTCCACCGCAGTTTCAAAAGCGTGCCGCAAAAAATTTTAGGATCGACAAACGCAAAGACAACAACCTGCGTTTCGCCGTCCTACCCCCATTCCAGCGACCGTATAATCGTCCGCATGACACAAAGACAAACCCACGCATACGGAGTTGCGATCCCATCAAGCCGCCAGCCCTTGCTGAAAGCCATGCTGCGCGTGTTTGCCTGGCTCGTGTCCAACGTCGCCTCGATCGTCGCGACGATTTTCAATCGCAACGCCCGTGATTGGCACACGGGCGAGGCGCGCGAAGGTCTGCTTCCGATATCGAACGACCTTCATAACAAGGAAGCATGTCAGGCGGAACCAACCGGCCTCACTTCTGGAAGCGGTCCCTTGGCCGCGTTCCCCGCGAAGGCGTGGATCCAGACTCCACACCAGGTGCGGACACGCACCCCGAACGCGCTTCGCGCACTGACTGGACTTTCGCCTCCGCGGGGGATGCGGCCTGCAACATGCGCGCTACTCTTGTCTGTACTTCCGGGCGAAGGCGCAAAGCGCCGCAGACCCGGAACCCAAGGGCTGCGCGCGATCTCTCTCCCTGCTCATACCGACGAACGTCGGTATCCTGGGCGGACAGCAAACCTTGTCCCGACTTACAGCTTCAAGACTGGACCCACAGCAAATCCGTTCCTGGATTCCGACGCCTCATCCTGAGCCTGTCGAAGGGCGTCAGAATGGGCGGTTAACATTGCGGATTGCAGCACGAACTCACAGCCTGATCCAACATCAGGCCACGTCCACAAACGGACCCAGG
>JBBATZ010000056.1:0-25886 GCA_040398425.1 Hyphomonadaceae bacterium | reverse complement strand
CTAGGCCGCTTCTGATGCCGGCGCCGTCGGTTTGTCGACGAGCCCGCGTCGTTCGACCTGATCGGCAATCCATGCGCTGATCTGTTCATGCCCGAGGCCCATCTGCGCCAGCAGGTCTGCCGCGAGTTCGAGCCCCAGCGGTTCAGCACGTGAGACGTGGGCGCGGAAGCCTTCGCTGCTCAGCATCGTCTGTTCAGCAATATCGGTCGCCACGACCAGCCGCGGCTGTTTTGATCCCGGCAGAGAGGCAAGGCTGGCTGCGCCCAGTCCGCGCACCCCCAGCACAATCGCACGGGCATGGCCCGCGTCGAGGCTTGCCATCAGCTTATCGTCGCGGGCATCGCCAAACGCCATCGCGTAGCCGTCCGAGGCGGCCAGCACGAAACGGTCAGGATCGGAATCGACGCCGACATAGGCGATGTCGTGATCGCGCAGCGCGTCGGCGGCGAGGCGTCCGACTGGCGTCATGCCGAAGATCAGGACAGGATGCTCTTCCGCAACTTCCTCGGTATCGACGGCGGCACCCTTCGCTTTTTCGGCAACCTGCTTCGCGATGTGCAGGCCGAGCGATGTCCAGATTGGCGCTGCGATCAGGGTCAGGGCGACGGCCGTGGTGAGGATGCCGGCCCACGGCGTCGGCATTGCGCCGGCGATGGAGGCGATGCCGACCACGACCAGGGTGAACTCCGATCCCTGGCTCAGGAGGAAGCCAAGCTGCGTCGCGCCCGGAACAGCCCAGCCGTTCAGACGTGCGGCCACGAACATCACGGCGGTCTTCACGATCATGATCACGAGAGCGGCCCCCACAACGGCAGGCCAGATCACGGCGAGGGCGGGGAGGTTTACGGCCATGCCGACGCTGACAAAGAAGAGCCCGAGCAGAAGTCCGGCGAAGGGTTTGATCTCGGCTTGCACGACGTTGCGGTAGGGCGTGTCCGATAGCGCCATGCCGGCCAGGAACGCGCCGAGGTTCAGCGACACGCCGGCGTTCGCGGTCGCGGCGCTGGCGGCCAGCACGATGAACAAGGCCACGACCGTAAAGGTCTCGCGATTGTTGGTCGCAGCGAGCGATTCAAACAGTGGCCGCACCAGAAACCGTCCGGCAAGCGTGGCGACGGCGAGCGCCACGATCGCCTTGGCAAGGACGATGAGCGCTTCCATGCCGAGAAGATCTGGCGAAGCGCCGAACGAGGCAGCGTAGGTCAGGATGAAGATGGCGACGATATCCTGCGCGACCAGGACTGCGGTTGCCGATCGTCCCATCGGACAGCCGGGCTGGTTCCGATCGGACAGGATACGCGCAACAACCGCCGTCGAGGACAGGGCGAGCGAGACGCCAACCAGGACGGCGACAGGCCATGGAAACCCGAAGGCGTAGCCGATGAGGCCGAAGACGAGACCGCAGAGGATGATCTGCATCGGGGCGAGGCCGATCATGTCGGCGCGGCGGAGGGCGATTTCGCGCAGCGAGAAGTGCAGTCCGATGTCGAACAGCAGGAAGACGACGCCGAGTTCGGCGAGGAAGCGGGAAGTGTCGTTGTTCTGCACGAGGCTGAAGCCGGACGGGCCGATCACCAGGCCAGCCACAAGATAGCCGACGATCGGGCTGAGTTTGGCGGCGCGCGCGGCAAGGGCCGCGGCGAGGCCAGCGCCAAGATAGATGATAGCCGGTTGCAGGGTTTCTACGCCAGTCACGCGCAGCGTTCCTCCACGATCCTGCCCCTTTCAGCCCCGTATATCAGGCATTAAGCACGGGACATCGCGGAGTGAAAACGGAAAGAGCCGCCGCGGGTTCACCGCGACGGCTCCGTTCAGGGGCGGACGAGCCGCCCAGGAGACAAGACCTGAGACTACAGGGCTTTCTTGATCGTGAAGACCACGCGGTCGTCGAACGCGGTGACGTTCTCGACGTCCGTGCCCATGTAACGCAGGTCGAAGCCGAGACCCATGGCGGAGTAGGTGCCGCCGACATTGTAGGTCGTGTACTGGTCATCGCCGAAGAACACGCCAGCGGTGTCGACCGTTTGCAGGCCAACCGCGCCGGAGAAGCTCAGCTCGGGGCTGACGGTGTAGGCACCGTTCACTTCATAGTAGAAGCCGTCGCCGAGTTCGCCAGTGAATTCCGGCGTGTAGTAGAGAGCGCCGCCCAGGGTGAATTCCGGGGTGAGGGCGATCGAGGGCTTCACATAGCCTTCGTAGTAGTCGAGTTCAGCGCCATCGTCCGACGCGCTCGGGTAGAGGTAGCCGACGACGCCGACATCGACATTCACGCCGCCGACGGCGAATTTGTAGCCGCCGTAGACGTCGAGCTCGAGGTTCGAGCCGCCGGTGCCGAAGTTGATGTTCGAAGCCCATGCGCCGGCGTAGACGCCGCTGGTGCCGAACGCGGCGTCGAAGCCGCCCTGGACCGCGGGGCTGCCGTCGGACTGCGTGATGCCACGGAAAGCATAGTCCGTCGTCAGGGCGACGTTACCGGAGATGGCGACGTCTTGAGCAAACGCAGGTGCGGTGGAGGCCGCCACGAGAGCTCCGAAAACCAGAAGGTTGCGCATTATTCAGACCCTTTTCCCCTCGAATTGAACCGACCCGCAGACGCGGCTTTGCAAGCTCGGGTGCGCTGGGGAACGCAGCCGTCTTGCGGGCGAACATGACGATTTGGCCGGACACACACTAAGTGCTTCGACCAAACCATTGCGCGGTGCAGCGTACCCGCACAAATTCATGACAGCCCTAGGGTCGCTCGCCCGATGTTTGGGCGCCCCCGAAGGTAAGGGTCTCGTGGTAAGCGACGGATTAATGACGGCGGAAGCTGCATTTCATGGAAGAAACCGTCAGGTAGCAAACGAATCAGACGGGGCTATTGCCGAAATTGCGAGGGGAGGCCATCTAGCGGCATGAATTCACCTTCAAACACATCCGGACTGACACAGCTGGGCGCGCACGCCGTAGCCCCGGCATCTCCTGACCAGGCTGTGCTCGAGCGCGTGGCCAATCCGCACCCCGGAACACTTTATCTTTCGCGCTTCACTGCGCCGGAATTCACCTCGCTGTGCCCCGTGACGGGCCAGCCGGACTTTGCTCACCTCGTGATCGACTACGCGCCGGGTGACTGGATCGTCGAGAGCAAGAGCCTTAAGCTCTACCTCACCTCCTTCCGAAATCACGGCGCTTTCCACGAGGATTGCACGGTCGCCGTCGGCAAGCGCCTCGTTGATCTGCTGGCGCCGGCATGGCTGCGCATCGCCGGCTACTGGTATCCGCGCGGCGGCATCCCGATCGACGTGTTCTGGCAGACGGGCAAGCCGCCAGAGGCGCTGTGGGTGCCGGATACGGGCGTCGCGAGTTATCGCGGCCGGGGGTAGGGGCGGCGGTGAGGTCGGTGTCATGAACGGCGTTGTGGAGAGCATCTTTCGGCACCCGGTGAAGGGGCTGACGCCTGAAGCGATGAATCATGTGCGACTGGAGGCGGGCGCGTATTTTCCAGGCGACAGAAACTACGCCATCGAGGTTGGACCTTCGGGGTTCGATTCCGCGGCGCCCAAGCATATCTCGAAGCAGAAGTTCACCGTGCTGGCGCGGTTTCCGTCGCTGGCGCGGGTGAAGACGCGGCTGGATGATACGACAGGGCGGTTTCATGTCGGCGACGCGAGCGGGTTTGGCGTCGATGCGGAGCTGGCGACTGCCGAAGGCCGCGCCGTCCTCGAGCGTTTCCTGCAGGCGTTTCTGGGCGAAGAAGCAACGGAGCCGTTGCGCGTGCTGGAGAGCCCGCCGGGCTATCGCTTCATGGATCATCCGCAGGGCTATATCTCGGTGATGAATCTCGCGAGCGTGCGCGCGGTTGAGCAGGCGCTGGGCGTGGCCGTCGACCCGCTGCGCTTTCGCGCCAACGTCTATGTCGATGGGGTGAGGCCCTGGGCGGAAGATGAGTGGGTCGCTGGCGCGCGCGTGGGCTTGGGTGACGCGCAGCTGAGCGTGTTCAAGCCGATCGTGCGCTGTGTAGCGACAGATGTGAATCTTGAAACGGGGGAGCGCGATATCGAGATGGTTGCCCAACTGCGCGCGCATTTTGGGCGCGATATGCTGGGCACTTATTTTTCGATCGCCGAGGGTGGCGTCGTGAAGGTGGGGGACGCACTCACCGTCTAGCGCGGGCTACCAGTGTGGCGGGGGTGGTTCGTCGCCATGGTCCGGGCCGATGGCTTGTTCGGCATTGGCGACGCGGTCGGAGAGGCGTTCGACTTCGCGCTTGAGGCGGTCTATGTCTTTCCATTGCATCGTGATCGCCTCGTTGAGATCCTCGATCGCCTGATCCTGATGGACGATGCGGGCTTCGAGGGCGTCGAGGCGTGATGTGTCGGTCATGGCGCGATGCTAGCGCAGACCGCTCGCTGACGGAATTACCCAGATCGCGGTCTTGAGGATGTCCGGCCGCGATGTGTTGCGCGGCTATTGACGGGACCCGGTGCGGACCGACAGTGACGGCGGGCGCAGATCGGCGCCAGGGCATGGTCATGAGCGCATTCCGGCATCCAGTCCTGCATAGATGGCGGCTGTCTGGCGTCGCGATGCTCGGGCTGTTGCTGGTGCCGTCCGCAGCCTTTGCGCAGACCCGCGCCCAGGCCTTGCTGGATGAGGCGAGCGAGGCGACGACGGCTGGCCGTTATGTCGATGCGCTTGCAGCCTATGCCGGCGCGGTTGAAGCAGCTCCCGGTGGTGCGGACGCTTATGTGCAGCGCGCCGATCTGTTCGTGTCGCTTGGGCATGCCGAGCTGGCGGCGCGGGACTATCGTGCTGCGGTGCGTATCAATCCGGATGACGCGCGGCTGCAGAACGGACTGTGCCGCAATCTGGCTCTGGCCAATCATGATCTCAGCGCTGCGCTGGTAGCTTGCGAGGCGGCCGTGCGCCTTGCGCCGCGTGATCCGGTGGTTCTGGCGACGCGCGGGTATCTGCAGCTGCGGCGCGGGGCGTGGGCCAGGGCGGAGGCTGATTTTGCGGCGGCGCTGGATCTGGCGCCGGCGTCGCCCGATGAGATGTATGGGCATGGGCTTGCGAAGATCCATCTGGGTCAGGCGCGGTCGGGGCTGGATGAGATGTCGAGCGCGACGCTCGACAGTTCCGGCCTGCCGCTGGAATGGGAGAGCCGGGGCTTCAGCATGACGGGCGATGTCGTGCTGGGCCGCGCTGAGACGCAGGCGGGGCAGGCGCTGGTGGGCGTGGGCGAGCGCATGTTCTTTCTCGATCGCGGCGAAGAGGTTGTGCCGCTGGGGGGTCGCTGCGGCGTGGTTGTGACGGGTGCGGCGCAACGCGCGGCGGCTGTCGCACAACCCTGGAGTGGCGCGTGCCGGTTCGGGCTGGCGCATGGCGAGGACAAGGCGACGGGGGCGCACTTTTTCTACGGGCGCGCGGTCGCTGATACTGCCATGGCGCAGAAGCTCGGGCTTGCCTATCGGGCTGCGGAAGAAGCCTTGCTGCCATGAGTGTTCACTGCACCTGGCAGGATGTGATGCGCGACGCGGCGCTGCGGTTGCAGGCGGCTGGCGTCGAGGGCGCGTGGCGCGATACGCGGCTGTTGCTGGCGCATGCACTGGGGATCGAACCGGTCGATGTGATCATGCGCGAGATGGAGGATGTCGAGCCGGTGGGGCTGACGGCGTTCGAGGCTGCGGTGAAGCGGCGCGAGGCGGGCGAGCCGGTGTCGCGCATCCGGGGCTGGCGCGAATTCTACGGGCGGCGGTTTCGCGTGACCCCGGATGTGCTCGATCCGCGGCCAGAGACGGAGCTGCTGGTGGATGTCGCGATTGCGCGGCTACCCAGGGACGGGCGCGTGCTGGATCTTGGCGTGGGGTCGGGCTGCATTCTTCTGTCGGTGCTGGCGGAGCGGAGCGATGCGTGCGGCGTGGGTGTGGATATCTCGGCGGCGGCGCTGGAGGTCGCGCATCTGAATGCATCGGCGCTGGGTGTGGTTGAGCGCGCGGAGATGATTGAAGGCGGGTGGGATGTCGCGTTGCCGGGACGGTTCGATATCGTACTGTCGAACCCGCCCTACATTCCGGCGGCGGAGATGGCGGGACTGGCGCGGGAGGTGGTTAATCACGATCCCCATCGGGCCCTGACGCCGGGTGGCGATGGACTGGATCCGTATCGGGCGATCCTTGCGCGCGTGCCCGACCTGCTTGCGCCGGGTGGGTGGATCGGATTCGAATTCGGATTGGGACAAGCTCCCGCGGTACGCGATCTGATGGAAGGCGCGGGCCTGGAGGCCGTCGAGGTGATGTGCGATCTGGCGGGCATCGAACGCGCTGCATTCGGTCGCAGGCCGCCAGGCGCCCAGTAAACCAAAGACCTGCAATCGGAAAAATCACAGGAAATCTCTTGGCGCGGCAGTCCAAACAGGCTAGCGTTTGATGACGGACCGCAGGCGATTCCTGATTATCGGGTAGTCAGCCAGCCTCCGTTTGGGTTTGCAATGGCAGGCCACAATCCGTCCAAATGGGGCGCATACTCTGAAGATCCGGGAAGGTTACATGAAGCGTCAGCGGGGGCGCGGGCGTAAGCCCAGCGGCGGCGGCGGTGGTGGTGGCAACAACAACCATAACCACGGCAACCGATCGCTCGAGAGCAATGGACCGGATGTAAAAATCCGGGGCACGGCCGCGCAGATCTACGAGAAGTACGCACAGTACGCTCGTGACGCGCAGTCGGGCGGCGACCGCGTGAGGTACGAAACGTATCTCCAGCATGCCGAACACTATTATCGTGTGATGGCGGCCTCAATGCCGCGCGAGCGCCTGCTGCAACAGCAGAATGGCGAAGGCGCGCAGAACGGCCAGTCGTCCATGGACGGAAATGGCCAGCAGCAGAATGAAGGCGGGGCATACGGCGATCAGTCGGACGCGACGCGTTTCAATGAGCAGAATGGCAACCAGCCGCAGGGCGGTCACAACACGATCGGTCACAGCCAGACGCACAACCAGAACAACAACAATCACAGCAACAATGACGCGGACGACGGCGACGATGAAGATGATCGTCAGGACGTAGAACAGCCGCGCCGCGAAGTTCAAACGCGTGATGGGCAATCTCGTGACGACCAATCTCGCGACGGGCAGCCGCGTGAGGTTCAGGCGCAAGACGCCCAGCCGCAGGTGGCTCAGCCGGGTCAGGATGATGGTCCGGAAGGTCCGGGCCGTCCCCGTCGTCGGCGCGGACGCCGGCGGAGCAATGAGGGCGGACCGAATGTTGGCGGTGAAGCAGCGGGCGGTGGCGACACCGAAGCACGCTCGGCGCTCGACAGCCTTGCCCGCAAGCAGGGCGCACTCGCAGGCGGTTGATCGCTGCCAGGGCAGCAGACAAAATCACTGAAGAACACTTGGGCGGGCTGCACAGCGATGTGCGGCCCGTCTGCTTTTGGGTCCAGAGCGATCTCTGCGGGACAAGGCTTGAGACCGCTCATCGATGTCGTGACGCTGCCTCAGGCGGTGTAGCGCTGCAGAAGTTGGTCGCGCAAAGCGTTGATCCTGGCAGCTTCGGGATAGGTGAGGAAAAAGAGGACCGCGGACTGCCCGTTGTCGGCTGCCCAGAAATGCCGGCCATCCGCGATCGTCGTCTCGATGTCGTGCATGAAGGCGGCAAGGGCAGCTGGATCAGCCCAGTCATTATCGACTCTGGCGGTGATTGTGCGCGCGCTATCCTTCATGGTGTAGGTGATCATCGCGCTCTTCCCGTCGATGTCGAAGTCGTCCGACAGCAGCGTCGCGAGGCCGGGCTGGCCGGTGATGCGCAGCACCTCTGTGAAGGCCAGGACATAGTCGCCTCTCTGCACGAGGCATTCCATGTCGAAATTCAAGCCACGCTCGCAGAAGAAGCGGCCCCAGGGTTCGGCTTCAACTTCGCTGCCGAACATGACGAGCAGGAGCAGGTAGGGATCGCTTTCGTAATCGGCGCGCGCCCAGGACGTGAGCAATTCCGCGATCGTGCGGCCAGGCGCCATGACGAGGCCGGCGTCGTGGAGCTGGCTGATCTGTGTCTCGAGCGGAATGGGCGGGCCGCGCCCGGCGCGGGGCGCATCGGCTGCGGCCGCGTTCTGCTCGCGCGGGGCCGGCGGCGGGAACAGGTCTGAAGCCGTCACATCAGGCGTCTGCCATTCGCGCCATGCGCGCCAGACGCAGACGGCGGCCGCGACTGCAAAGGCCAACGCCATAAGCCAACCGGAGGCGTCTGCCTTCGGCCCGAGCGCGATGGAGATTGACCAGAACCCCATCACGAGCGCTGCCGCTGCCCAGGTCAATGCAACAACACGGTTCATCGCTCGAAGCCCGCGCCAAGGAGGATGGAGATGATCCGGGGCGGCTCAATCGACATTGTTCGCCTTGAGCCTGTCGATCTCTTCGCGGAGCTGTTCGATGTGGAGTTCACGCTCGATGGATTGTTCGGCCGAGAGGTAGCGACGGAACTTGACCAGCACCCAGCAGGTGTAGGCTGCTGCCGCGCCGAGGATCAGCAGGAAGGCGGCGAGGCCAAAGCCGTCCGTGGTCGCGGTCGAACAGTCGGCGGGGCAGCCGGAGCCGAACGCCGCGATCAGAAAGAGAATCGCAAACAGTCCGTTGCCGCCAATGCAGGCTATCTGGGCGTGAAGCGGCATGGTGGGCTCCCTTGATGCTCCAAGGGTAGACCCGGCCAACCGCTCCGCCAAGCTCAGCGAGATGTGATGCGCGTCGCGATCAGCCGGCCATCGTGAATGCGCAGAGCTTGTTGCCGTCAAGGTCCCGGAAATAGGCACCGTAGAAGCCGCCGCCGCGGTCACCGGGCGCGCCTTCGTCCTTGCCGCCAAGCGACAGAGCCTTGGCGTGCAGCAGATCGACCTTCTCGGCCGAGGCGCAGCGCAGGGCGATCATGTTGCCATTGCCGCCGTGCTGGTCAGCGCCGTCATAGGGTTTGGTCACGCCGAACAGCGGGCCTTGCGCGAAGCCATAGAGCTGGCCGTGGGACAGCTCCATCACGCGCTTGCCGCCGAGTTCTGACAGCAGGGCGTCGTAGAAGGCCAGCGCCTTGTCGAGATCTTTCGCGCCGATCGTGGTGTAGCCGATCATGAAAATTCCTTCCCTGCGTGTGCAGGGAAGGAATCATGTCAGCGCGGTCCGGGCAAGGTTTGCTTGCGCTTGAACCTACATGCCGGGCGCGTAGAATGCGCACAGCTTGTTGCCGTCGAGATCGCGGAAATAGCCAGCGTAGAACGTGTCGCCACGCGGGCCGGCCGGGCCTTCGTCCGTGCCGCCAGCCTTGATGGCGGCGTCATAGACTTCGTGGACCTTTTCCTTCGAGGGCATCTGCAGCGCGACCATTGTGCCGTTGCCGAACGTCGCCATGCTCTTGTCATAGGGCTGGGTGACGGCGAGCATCGGGCCTTGTCCGTTCGAGTAGGCGGTGCTCGTGCCGAAATCCATGGCGCGCTTTGCGCCAACCGGCGCCAGCACCTTGTCGTAGAAGTCGAGGGCTCGACCGTAGTCATTCGTGCCGATCATTACATAGCCGATCATTGTTTCCTCCGTCCGTTGTGCGGCGAACTCTGCGCATCATACGTGGCGCGGGCAAGTCGCCGCACGCGGCATGCTGACAGAACGGTGTGAGCAGATCGCATTGTCACGTCGCAGAAATCTCGGATGGGTGCGGAGGAAAAATCGGTGTTGTGATCCCACGCTCGTCCTTCGACGGGCGAGCATGGCGACGACAGCAACAAAAAAGGCCCGCTCCTTGGAGCGGGCCTTGGCGTTCAACCCTATTCGAACAGCTTGGCCCAGCGGGGCTTCTTGCGGGTCTTCCAGGCGCCGCGGTGGTAGGCGTCAGAGCCGATGAGCGGCACGATCGTGGTGGCTTCGGCGAAGACCATCTGTTCGTGCGTAGTCGAGACCTTGCCCCACGAGGCTGCTTCTTTCAGCGTGGAGGACGAGCAGGCGCCGTCGCGGACGTCAGCGACAGTGATCTGCACGGCGTATTTGTGGACTTCGGCTTCGACGCCGAGGATCTCGGCGCAGACAACCGTGTCCTGCGCGAAGTTCTTCGGCACGCCGCCGCCGACCATGAAGAGGCCGGTGGTGCCCGCTGCGATCTTGATGTCGGTCAGTTCGCGGAAGTCCGCGACCGCGTCGATCATCAGGTAGGGCTTCTTCGCCTTGGCGCGTTCCTTCTGGTGTTTCACCAGTCCGAAGCCGGCGGACGAGTCGACGAAGGCCGGGCAGAAGATCGGCACGCCTTCCTCGTAGCAGGTCTGGATCAGCGAGCCTTTCTTCTTGGCGTTGCCGGCGGCGAGCCATTTGCCCATCTCGTGGATGAACTCGCGCGAAGAATAGCCGCGCGGCTCGAGCGCGTTGGCGAGCTCGAGGATGGTGTGGTCACACGCCTGGAGCTCTTCCTCGTCAATGTAGGTGTCGTAGATCCGGTCGATGTAGTTCTCGCGCAGGACGTTGTCGTCCACTTCGCCAGCGGCCTGGTAGTGCTTGAAGCCGAGGGCCTCGAAGAAATCCATGTCAACGATCGAGGCGCCGGTGGCGATGATAGCGTCGATCATGCCGAACTTCACCATGTCACGGTAGACGTGCATGCAGCCGCCCGCCGAGGTGGAACCGGCGAGGATGAGCCAGGTCGAGCAGCCCTTTTCCTTCAGCGCCATGTTGAAGATGTCGGCAGCGCGGGCCGTGTCGCGGGACGAGAACGACATCTTGCGCATAGAGTCGATGATCGGGCGCGCATCGAACGACGTCATGTCGACATGCTCGACGGTCTTGCCGAGCAGCTGCGCCTTCGTGTTGTTGCGCTTCTTTGCGACGGCTTTGACGGGCGCGGCTTTGGCGGTGGGCTTGGTGGCCATTGGACGGTGACTCCAGAAGAGAGGACGTCAGAAGGGCGACGGCCAGCCTGGTTTGGCGGGGATATAGCAGTGTGCGGAGGGATTTAAACAGCCAAAGCGCGACGTGCGCCCGTAATAGAATGGCGCGGGCCGGGGGGCATCGGCCCGCGCTTCCATTTGTTACAGTTTCGCTACTGCACGACCTTCAGTCGGCGCTGTGTCTTGCGAGCCGTACGGCGCGGAGCCGCTGCGCGCTTGTCGACAACACCGTACATAGAGGTCCACGGCTGGTCCTGGACGGCGACGTCTTCCGTCTCGCCAAAACCGTTGAACCGTGTCTGCATGGCGACGCCATAGGCGCCGAGCATGCCGAACTCGATGTAGTCGCCTTCGCGGATGTCGGCGGGGAGGACGAAGGGTCCTTCCATCGTATCCAGCGAGTCGCAGGTCGGGCCGTACAGCTTGAACGGCTGGTCGGAGCCTTCGAACGCGCCATCGGGGCGGTGAGCCTTCACGGGGAAGGGCCACTTGCAGTGCGCCGCATCGAACAGGTTGCCGTAGGAGCCATCGTTGATGTGCAGCGCGCCGTCCTTCACCAGCTCGACGCGGGCGAGGATGGACGTGCTTTCAGCAACGAGCGCGCGGCCGGGTTCGCACCACAGCTGGGCGTTCATGGCGACCGGCATCTGCTCGAACACCTCCTTGATGACCTTGACGTAGAGCTCAAGGTCGGGAGGCGTCATGCCCGGGTAAGCCGACGGGAAACCGCCGCCAACATCGACGACATCAAGGATGACGCCCGCTTCGCGGATGATCTCCGAAGCCAGCTCCATCGCGTCGCGATAGGCCGACGGGTTCATGCATTGCGAACCGACGTGGAAGGACACGCCGAGATTGTCGGCAAAGCCGCGCGCCTTGCGCAGCAGGGCCGGAGCATTCTCTTCGCTCACGCCGAACTTGTTCGACAGTGCGTAAAGCGCGTCGGAGTTGTTGACCGCGAGCCGCACGATGAGCGTGAGGTCGTCGGCGCGCTGGGTAGCGGCGACGATTTTCTCGAGCTCAGCCTCGCAATCGAGCGAGAAGACGCGGACACCATGCTCGAAGTAAGCGCGCTCGATAGCCTTGCGCGACTTCACCGGGTGCATGAATGCCATCTTCGCGTCCGGATAGCGGGAAGCGATGAGCCTGATCTCGTTCTCGGAAGCGACGTCAAACCAGCGCAGGCCGGTCGCATAGACCGCATCCAGCGCCCACGGTGAAGGGTTCGCCTTCACAGCGTAGAGCACGTCGCCCGGAAAATTATCCCTGAACCAAGTAGCCGCTATCGACACCCGCTCCGGTCGCACGCATGCGATCGGAAGCTCTGGGAGTCGTTCCCGGACCAGGTCCAGGGGCGTATGAAACGTGAGCAATTCACGTACACCCCTGTTAGTTGTTGAACCCAATCCGGCGTTAGTACGGATCTTTGACTCGTTAAGTCTGCCTCTCAACCCGCACACGTCATCCAAACCCCACCTGCATTTACAGGCTTAATTGGGAAGTTCAGACGCCACGTGGAATCAAGGCGCAGAGCCTCGAGCCGATGTCCGCCGGCGCGATGAATATAGGTCCATAGGTTGAGCATGTAAATAAAATCTTGCGGGCGGTCAGTGGGTTGCCAGTAACCGTTCATATTCCACAACCATTAGTAGTCGCGCGGTTCCGCGCGCGGCGGCGGCTGGGATTTGTGACAGGCGCCGCAGCGGCGGCTGATTCGGTTTCAAGCAGCCAATTTGGTCCATAAAACAGACTTCGGCTGACAGCAGGAGCGCGCAGGCGTGGTGACAGCACGAGCAGAGATACGGTTGCCGGACTGGCTGGCGGGAACGCCGCTGCCGATCGCGCCGGCGACTGACGAAGCCTGCATGCGGTTCGCGATCGCGGTCGCGCGCGAAAATGTCGCGCACGGGAGCGGCGGTCCGTTCGGGGCGGTGCTGCGCGATGATTCGTCGGGTGAGATCGTCAGCGTGGGAGTGAACCTGGTGCCGCCGACGGGCAATCCGGTACTGCATGCGGAGACGGTCGCGATCTGTCTCGCGGCGGACAGGCTGGTGGGCGGCGGTGATCTGACGCTGTTCGCCTCGTGCGAGCCCTGCATCATGTGCCTTGGCGCGCTGCACTGGTCGGGCATCCGGCGCGTGGTCTCGGCGGCGCTGAAGGCGGATGCAGAGGCGGTGGGTTTCTCCGAAGGCGCGGGCACGCGCGAGCTGCGTGCGGAGATGGCCACGCGTGGTGTGGTGTTTCTCGACGGGTTGCTGAGGGAGCAGGGCACGGAGGTGTTGCGCGCCTTCGCGGCTGGCGGGAACGCGATCTACGGTCCGGCGAGCTAGCTGGAATCATATTGCTTCTCGATAAGCGCCACCTAGAGTGGTCGCTCGGTTTTCGAGAGGTAGACCATGTTCAGAATGCGAATGTTTGGAACTGTCGGCGGCGCGCTGGTTGCGGCGCTCGCGGCGAATGCCTGCACGTCGATGGGACAGACGTCTCCCACCTATGCCGCGCCGATGATTCCGGCGGCGGCGCCGGAGCAAGCGGTCACTCCAGCCCGCGACCCCATCGTCGCGAAGATCGCGGGGATGAATTACGATATCCCCTTCACGAAGTACGTGCTGCAGAACGGCCTGACGCTCATCGTGAACGAGGATCACAAGACGCCGACGGTGACGATCCACATCGTCTATCACGTCGGCTCGAAGAACGAGCCGAAGGGACGGTCAGGGTTTGCGCACCTGTTCGAACACCTGATGTTCAACGGGTCACAGCATTTCAACGACGACTTCTTCAAGGCGACGCAGCAGATCGGCGCGACCAACCAGAACGGCACCACCAACACCGACCGCACCAACTACTTCCAGACCGTGCCGAAGGACGCGCTGGATTCGATCCTGTGGCTGGAATCCGACCGGATGGGCTTCCTGCTTGGCGCGGTGGACCAGAAGCGGCTCGATGAGCAGCGCGGCGTGGTGCAGAACGAAAAGCGCCAGGGTGAGAACCAGCCCTACGGGCAGGTGTTCAACCACATCGTGGATGCGACCTATCCGGACGATCACCCGTATGGCCACACGGTCATCGGCTCCATGGAAGACCTGAACGCCGCCAAGATGGCGGATGTGCAGGACTGGTTCAAAACCTGGTATGGACCCTCCAACGCCATTCTCGTGATATCGGGCGACATCACGCCGGAAGCGGCGAAGTCCAAGGTCGAGAAATTCTTCGGCGAAATCCCGCCGGGGCCTCCGGCCTCGCAGCCGAAATCCTGGGTGCCGCCGCTGGCCGAGAACCAGCGCGAGATCCTGTACGATCGCGTGGCGCAACCACGCATCTACAAGACGTGGAACGTGCCTGAGCTGGGCAATCCGGAAGGCGAATTGCTCGACAATGTCGCGGCGGCGCTTGGCGGTGATCGCAATGCGCGGTTGACCAGGCGGCTGGTGTTCGACGAGCAGCTGGCGACCAACGTCAATGTCGGCAACCCGCAGAGCGAGATCGCCGGCCAGTTCCGGATCGTGGTGACCGCGAAGCCGGACGCTGATCTCAAGAAGATCGAAGCCATCATCGACGAGGAGGTAAACCGCCTCATCGCCAATGGCCCGACGCAGGCCGAGATCGACAAGAACATCGTGCAGACGGTCTCCGGCGTGATTGCGGGTCTCGAAAGCACGTCAAGCAAGGCTGGTCAGCTGGCGCAGTGGGAGATGATCGAAGGCGATCCCAATGGCTGGAAGACATCGCTCAAGCGTGTTGAGGCTTCGACGCCCGCCGCGGTCCAGGCGGCTGCGCGCAAATGGCTGACACGCGGGTCGCACACGCTGACCGTCTTGCCATTCGGCAGCCCTGAAGCGTTCAGCGCTCCCATCGATCGCGCGAAGATGCCTGTGCCGGCATCGGTGGCGGATGCAGTCTTCCCGTCGTACCAGACGGCGACGCTGTCGAACGGCATGAAGATCTACCTGGTCGAGCGGCATGATGTGCCGCAGGTCAGCGTGTCGATGCAGATCAACACCGGCTACCCGGCTGACACGTCGAAGCTGAAGGACGGTCTGTCGGGCCTCACCGCCAGCCTGCTTGACGAGGGCACCACGACGCGCTCGGCGCTGCAGATCGCGGATGAGGTGGACAAGCTCGGCGCGTATCTCGGCGTGGGCGGCGGCGGGGAGGAGTCTGCTGTCGAGTTCACGGCGCTGACGCCGACTGTCGACCAGGTGGTGGCGATCTGGGCGGATGTGCTGCGCAATCCGGCGTTCAAGGAGGGCGACTTCAAGCGCGTGCAGGCGCAGACGCTGCAGGGGCTGAACCAGCAACTGCGCGATCCCAACGCGATTGCGCAGCGTGTGATGGCCAGGGCGCTGTGGAGCGACACTCATCCGTATGGTCACCTGCTGTCGCCGGAGGAAATTTCGTCGCTGACGCCAGCCGATACGGCGGCGTTCCACAAGGGCTGGTACGGGCCGAACAATGCGACGCTGTTTGTCGTTGGCGACACGACGCTGGCCGAGATCACGCCGAAGCTGGAAGCCGCGCTGAAGGGCTGGGAGAACGCGCCGAACTCCCGCACGGACGTGCCGGTGGGCGTGCGCTCCACGAAGCCTGTCGTCTATCTCGTGGACCGGCCGGACTCGGCGCAGTCGATCATCATGGTCGGCTCGACGCAGCCACCGCGCGATCCGGCGCTCGATACGCGCACGTCGGCGTTCAACGCGCTCTTCGGCGGCAACTTCACCAGCCGGGTCAACATGAACCTGCGCGAGGACAAGGGTTGGTCGTATGGCGCGCGCTCCGGAATCAGCGGTGGACGCGGCCCCCGCAATTTCATCGTCACTGCGCCGGTGCAGACCGACGCCACCAAAGGCGCGCTGATCGAGCTGCGCAAGGAACTGACCGATGTGGTGGGCCGCAAGCCGCCGACGGCGGCGGAACTGGAGACGGTGCGCACCAATACGCTCCTCGGCATGGCTAGCCGGTGGGAGACAGCGGGCGCCGTGCAGGGCACGCTGATGGATATCGACGAGTTCAAGCTGCCGGCGGACTACTGGGCGAAGTACGCGGACAGCTATCGCGCGGTAACGCCGGCGCAGGTCGAGGCGACGGCCAGGACGATCATCCCGAACCAGAACCATGTCTGGGTGATTGTCGGCGATCGCGCCAAGATCGAGAAGGGTATTCGCGAGCTCAACATCGGCGAGGTGCGGATCGTCGATACGAATGGCGATCCGGCGGAGTAGGCCTCGCCGGTAAGCATGGCCTCATGGTTCGGCGGGCGCTGTTTCTCGGCTGCTCACCATGAGGGCCCAGGCGCATACCGGTGAACGAGGTGAAACCTAATCGGCTTTCGCACGATCAGCAGGCTTCGCATCACCTGGCTTGGGCTTGCGGCGGCGAATGCGCAGGGCGTTGCGGAGCTTTGCCAGTCGCTTCCAGAAGCGGCTGCGGTCTGGCACCGGCAGCGGTTCGAGATTGTTGATGAACTGTTCGGCGCAGGCGCGCCAGGAATATGTCTCGGCGTAAGCGCGCGACGCCTCACGTGAGCAGGTCAGCGCCTCTTCGCAGGCTTTCCGGAGATCATCGTTGACCGCGCCGGCGCCAGAGCCCGGGATGAGATCGCGCGGACCGGGCACGTTGAAGCCGGCGACCGGCGTTCCAGCCGCCATCGCTTCGAGGATGACGAGGCCGAACGTGTCGGTGAGGCTTGGGAAGACAAAGCAGTCGGCGTTGGCGAAGCAGGTGGCGAGTTCTTCGCCCTGTTTCACGCCGAGAAAGTGTACCTCGGGATGCTTCGCCTTGAGGGCCTCGAGTTGCGGGCCGTCGCCGACGACGACCTTCGTGCCGGGCAGGTCGGTTTCGACAAAGGCAGAGATGTTCTTCTCGACGGCGACGCGCCCGACATTGAGCCAGATCGGTTGCGCCATGCCCTTGAACGGGCCGCGATCCTCTTTCCGCTTTGCGGGATGGAAGAGATCCGTGTCGACGCCGCGCGACCAGGGGATGATGTTCTTGAAGCGCTGAGCGGCGAGTTCATCGCGCATCGAGGCTGTCGCGACCATGACGCGGCCGGAGTATTTATGAAACTCGCGGACGTACATGTAGCCCAACCAGACGGGCAGGAAGAAGAACCGCGCCGCGATGTATTCGGGAAAGCGCGTGTGGTAGGCGGTCGTGTAGGGAAACTTGTGACGCAGGCACACGCCGCGCGCGGCCCAGCCCAGCGGGCCCTCGGTTGCGATGTGGACGGCATCGGGTTCGAATTCGAGGAAACGCTCCTCGATGATCTTCTGGGCACCAAAGGCCAGCTTGATTTCCGAATAGGTTGGCAGCGGGATGGTCTTGAAACCATTGGGCGAGACGATGTCCCAGGTATGGCCCATCTGTTCGCACTCGGTGATGACGCGCTTCATCGTGCGGACGACGCCATTCACCTGCGGATCCCAGGCGTCTGTTACAAGCATGATGCGCATTGCGGGCGCGGGTCCTTGTGCGAGTCTGCGCCGCCTATAGGGGCGGAGGCCGCGTCCGTCCATGGCCGCGATGGATTATGGCGCGGGGTGCTCGGGCGTGGGGACCCGGAATAGCTGGCCGGCGGCGGTTTCAACAGAAATCGGCTTGATCGATGTCGCAGGGAAAACCTGACTCACTGCGCCGAAAAGGCGGGCTGTATCGGCATCGGTTCGGGTGTCGATGCAGAGCGTGATCTCGCCTTCCTTGCCCCAGCGCTGGCGGTCAATTGTTGAAATGCCCGTGTCGCCGAAGAGCAAAGCGTCGACCTTTTGTAGCGTGGCGCTATCGATGCCCGTGCCGATGCTGGCAAAATTGACCTTGAGGTCGCAGGCGGTCGATGCGTCGCCGGTTTTGGCGACCGGCGCCGGGGGGGCGAGGCAGGCGGTGCTCAGGAGGGCGGCGGCAAGCAGTGCGGAACGGACGATCATCATGTGCAGGTGGGCTCTGGCGGGCGACTTTCAAGTTGATCCGGTGCAACTGCCCCGGCAGATAGGGACCCCTGACAGAGTGTCGATCAGGCGAGTGTCGATCATGCCGCAAACCAAGTCCGACCTGCAGTCACCCGAAGCACTTGATGCGGGCAAGTTCGAGGACGAAACGAAGCGCATCGCTGAGCTGCTGGCTGCGCCCGCGCTCGATGCGGGTGAGCGGCGCGCGGCGGCGAGTGCCGCGCGCGACATCGTGCTTAAGGCGCGAGCAGAGACGCGGCGCTCGGGCGTGATGGAAAGCTTCCTCGAAGAGTTCGGGCTGTCGAATCCAGAAGGGCTGGCGCTGATGTGTCTCGCGGAGGCGCTGCTGCGCGTGCCGGATGCGGACACGGCGGACGCGCTGATCGCCGAGAAGATCTCGTCTGGCGAATGGTCAGACCACAATGGCAAGTCGGGGTCGCTGCTGGTCAACGCCTCGACCTGGGGGCTGATGCTGACGGGGCGGATCGTGCAGCCGCCGGAAGACGCCGAACAGAATCCTGCGGGCTTTGTCTCGCGCATGGTGCGACAGGCGGGCGAGCCTGTGATCCGCGCCGCGATGATGCAGGCGATGCGCATCATGGGTGGTCAGTTCGTGATGGGCCGCACGATCGAAGAAGCATTGAAGCGTGGCCAGCGGACAGTGAAGAAGGGCGAGGCCGCTTCGCACTCCTTCGACATGCTGGGCGAGGGTGCGCGAACGACGGCGGATGCGCGGCGCTATTTCGAGAGCTATGCCAATGCGATCGGTGAAGTCGGCAAGGCGAAGACGGGCGACCGGCCGGAGACGGCGGACGGGATTTCGGTAAAACTCTCGGCTTTGCATCCGGCCTATCGCGCCGTGCAAAGCGAGCGGGTGCATCGCGAGCTTTATCCGATGGTGCTGGAGCTGGCGAAGCTGGCCGCGAAGCAGAACATCAATTTCACGCTCGATGCGGAAGAGGCCGATCGCCTCGCGCTGTCTCTGTCGCTGCTGGAGAAGCTGGCGCGCGAGGAGGGGCTTGCCAGAAGCTGGACCGGGCTGGGGCTTGCGGTGCAGGCCTATCAGAAACGCGGGGAGGCGGTGGTCGGCTGGCTGGGGCAGCTGGCGGCCGACGCGAACCGGCGCATGATGGTACGGCTGGTGAAGGGTGCCTACTGGGATTCGGAGATCAAGCGCGCGCAGGTGGAGGGGCAGCCCGACTATCCGGTGTTCACCACCAAGCAGGCGACAGATGTGTCCTATCTGACGTGTGCGAATGCGCTGCTTCAGATCGGGCCGTCAATCTATCCGCAGTTTGCAACGCACAACGCCAACTCGCTGGCGGCGATCGAGTTGATGGCGAAGCGTGCGGGTAATTCCGACTATGAGTTCCAGCGCCTGCACGGCATGGGTGTCGCGCTCTACAAGGCGGCGGGGCGCGAGCGTTCCGTGCGCATCTATGCGCCCGTGGGGGCGCACCAGGATCTGCTGCCTTATCTCGTTCGCCGCCTGCTGGAGAACGGGGCCAACACCTCGTTCGTGCATTCCTTCCTCGATGAAGATGTGCCGGCCGAACGTATTGCGGCCGATCCCTACACGCTGTTGTCGGCTGCCCCGTCGCGCCATCCGCGTATTCCACCGCCGCCGGGCCTGTATGGGGCGTCGCGACAGAACTCGCGCGGGCTGGATTTCAGCCAGCTTGAGGTCCGGACACGTATCCATGCGGAGATCGCGAAGCTGGATGCCGCAGGGCCGCTGGCTGTCGGGCCGATCGCGGCGGGTGAAGCATCGACCGCGGGAGGCGAGGCAATGAACGCGCCGACGGATGCGACGCGGGTGGTCAGCACGGTTGTGTCGGCGACGAAGACGCAGGTCGATGCAGCCTACGCCTCGGCGCTGGCGTTCCAGCCACACTGGAATGCGCTGGGTGGCGCCAAGCGGGCCGACATTCTTGAGTCCATGGCTAATGCGATGGAACATCAGACGGATAGGCTCATCGCCATCCTCGCGCGCGAGGGCGGCAAGACGCTGGACGATTGCATTGCGGAAGTGCGTGAGGCGGTCGATTTCTGCCGATATTACGCGGTGGAGGCGGAGACAAAGTTCAAGGGGCTCGAGACCTTGCCGGGCCCAGCAGGCGAGACCAACGGCCTGGAGATGATGGGGCGGGGCGTGTTCGTCTGCATCTCGCCGTGGAACTTCCCGCTTGCGATTTTCACAGGGCAGATCGCGGGCGCGCTGGCTGCGGGGAATACGGTGCTTGCAAAGCCTGCGGAACAAACGCCGGCGATTGCGTTCGAAGCGCTGAAACTCTTTCACGCGGCTGGCCTGCCGGTCGAGGCGCTGCACCTGCTGACGGGCGATGGCAAGGTTGGCGGGATGCTGACCGGTGATCCGCGGTGCGGCGGTGTGGCGTTCACGGGATCGACCGAGGTGGCGCGGATCATCAACCGCACGCTGGCGGCGAAGGATGGACCCATCGTGCCGTTGATCGCCGAGACAGGCGGGCTCAATGCGCTGTTTTGCGATACAACGGCGCTGCGCGAGCAGGTCGTGGACGATGTGGTGATGTCGGCCTTCCGCTCGGCTGGGCAGCGATGTTCCGCGCTGCGCGTGCTGTTCCTGCCGCACGAGACAGCCGACGAGACAGTCGCGATGATCAAGGGCGCCATGGACGTGCAGGCGATCGCCGATCCGGCTGATGCCGCGACCGACATCGGTCCGATCATTGATGCGGAAGCGCGGGGACTTCTGGATGCGCATCTGGCGCGCATGAAGTCGTCCGCGAAAATCTGGCAGCGCGAGATCGGCGCGCTGCGCGACAAGGGGACCTTCTTCGGGCCTGCGATTGTCGAGCTATCGTCTGTCGATCAGCTGGATCGCGAAGTGTTCGGGCCAGTGTTGCACGTGATCCGCTACGATCCTGACAACATCGATGTGGTGGGCGGCGCGTTGTCCGCCAAGGGCTATGGCCTGACGCTCGGGGTTCACTCGCGGCTGGAAGGTTTTGCCGAGAAGGTGAAGGCGGCGGTGCGTGCGGGCAACGTCTATGTCAACCGCTCGATCATCGGCGCTGTCGTAGGTGTTCAACCCTTCGGCGGATCCGGTCTTTCGGGGACGGGACCAAAAGCGGGCGGACCACACTATGTGACGCGCTTTGCCACAGAGCGCGCGGTGACGGTGAACATCGCGGCACAGGGCGGCGATCCGACTTTGCTGAACCTCTAGCTTCCCCCGTCCACGCGAATAATCGCGCCGGTGGTGAAGCTTGAGGCCGGGCTGGCGAGGAAGAGAGCGGCGGTGACGATCTCTTCCGGTTTGCCGGGGCGGCCGAGGGCGTTGTCTGACCTCTCGCGGGCCTCTGGTGTCCAGGCGTTTGCAATGTCGGTGAGGAAGGGGCCCGGCGAGATGGTGTTGACGCGCACCCTGGGACCGTACTCACGCGCGAAGGAAACCGTCATTGCGTTGAGCGCGGACTTGGCTCCGGAATAGGGCACGACCTGCGGCAGCGGATAGAGCGCGCCGGAGGATGAGACGTTGATGATGACGCCGCCCTCGCCGTCGAACATTTTCTTCGCGATGATGGCGGCAAGGCGGAAGGGCCCCTTGAAGTTGAGGTCCATAACCTTGTCGAACAGGTCTTCCGTCATCTCGTGGCTGGGCACGCGCGGGCTCATGCCGGCATTGTTGACGAGAATGTCGATGCGGCCCCACGCGTTCCAGCCGGACCGAGCCAGCTGTTCGGCCTGATCCCAGTGGGACATGTTGGCGGAGATGGCGATGGCGCGGCGGCCGAGCTTGCGAACTTCCTCTGCAGCGGCTTCGCAGGCGTCGAGCTTGCGGCTGGCGATGACGACGTCGGCGCCGCGTTCCGCGAAGGCTCGCACCATCTGCAGGCCAAGGCCGCGACTGCCGCCGGTGATGAGCGCGATCTTGCCCGAGAGGTCGAACCACGGATCAGTCATGTTCAGTTCTTGAAGATCTTGCCGCCCTTCATCACGAAGTCTACGGATTCCAGTTCGCGCACATTGCCGAGCGGATCACCGTTGACCGCGATGATGTCGGCCGCCTTGCCAGCGGCGATCGTGCCGATCTCCGGGGTAAGGCTGAAATGGTCGGCGGCGCTGACGGTGGCAGCGGTGATGGCTTCGAGCGGCGTCATGCCGGCTTTGACCATTAGCGCGAACTCCTGCGCGTTGTCGCCGTGAGCGGAGACGCCGGTGTCGGTGCCGAAGGCGATCTTGACGCCGGCTTCGTGCATGCGGCGGAGCATATCGAGCATTTTGGGGCCGGCTTCGAGCGCCTTCTTCTGCTGGGCGGGCGAGAGGAAGCTGTTGGGTCGGGCCGCTTCGCGCATGACGAAGTCGCCAGCTAGCAGCGTCGGTATGAGATAGGCGCCGTGTTCCTTGTAGAGACGCGCGGATTCCGCGTCGGCGTAGGTGCCGTGCTCGATGCTGTCTCCACCCGCGCGCAGGAAGGAGTTGATGCCATCCACGCCGTGCGCGTGCGCTGTGACCTTGCGGCCCATGGCGTGAGCGGCCTGCACGATCGATGCGAGTTCGGCGTCGGCAAATTGCTGGGCGAGACCGGCCGAAGTCTGCGACAGAACACCGCCGGTCACTGTGATCTTGATGATGTCTGCGCCATCCCGGACGCGCTCGCGGACGGCGCGGGCACAATCATCGGCGCCGGAGCAGACGGAGCCCGGACGCAACACATCAACCATCGCGCGCGGCATGCCGTTGGCATCGCCGTGTCCACCGTGGACGCTGACGGCGCCGGCGGAGGCGACGATGCGCGGACCGGGGATAACGCCGTCAGCGATTCCGTTACGCAGGGCGAGCACAGCTTCTGCGTCGCCGCCAAGATCGGCGACCGTGGTGAAGCCGGCTTCGAGCGTCTTCATCGCGAATCCTGCACCGTCTATCGCCTGGTCGGCGCTGGTCTTGAGGAATTCGTTGAGACGCGAGTCCGGACCCGTTTCGCTGGTGAGGTGGACGTGGCTGTCGATCAGGCCGGGCAGGACGAAGGCGTTCTTGAGGTCGACGACTTTCGCGCCGCTTGCTGCCTTGGCGTAGCCGGCGGTGATGCTCACGATACGGCCATTGCGGACGAGGATGCTCTGTTGAGTCAGCACGCGGCCCGAGGCGGGGTCTGCGAGAAGCTTGCCGGCGAGGATCAGCGTGTCGGGCTGGGATGCGGGCGATTGCTGCGCAACGGCCAGAAGAGAGGCCGCTGCAATCGCCGCGACAGCGCCGATCAGTCCGAGCTTCCTGCCAGAGACGCGCATCAACATCCTCCCATTTTATCGCTCAGCTATTCACCGGCTTTTCGCGTCTCGCAAGGCTGTCGCGGGGGAATTGGCCCGCCGCGTCATCGCAGCAATCGACGCAGCCGCAAAGTGGGCTATGGTTCGCGCCAGTCAGTTCCTGGAGTCAGTCATGCGCAGGCTTTTTGCCGTTTTGGCCGTTGCGGTTTCGGCATGTTCGACCTCACCAGCGGCCTCTCCCGTCGTAACGTCTGCGCCTGCTGCAATGAAGCCATCGGCAGAGGTCGCGAACCTGCCGGACTTCCGGCCCGAGACGGCAGCTGCCTGCAATTCAGTTCGCCTGAGCGTTGCCCTCGCAGCGGATGGATCGCTGGGCGTGAATGGCGCCTCTGTCGATCTCGCAGGGTTGAAGGCCGCCGCCGCGAAGAAGAATGACGCCTGTCAGTATGTCGCTGCCGCAGTGAACCTGTCAGTTGCCCGGGGCGTGCCGGACAAGCGGGCGGAGGAAATTCGCGATGCACTGGCGGGCAGTATCAGGAATCTGGCGCTGATTGAATCGTGATTCACGAACGGGTCATGAAAGACAGGGTGGAGCTGAGGCAATGAAGCTTACGGACAAAGTCGTCATCGTCACCGGCGGGGCGAGCGGGATCGGCAAGGCGCTGGTGGAGCGCTTCCACAAGGAGGGCGCTGCCGCGCTGATCGTCGCCGACATGAATGGCGCCGGAGCCGCGGCCGTTGCGAAGTCGGCTGGCGGCATCGCGCTGCAGGCGGACGTGACGAAGGAGGCGGACGTCGAAAAGATCGTGCGCACGGCTGAGGACAAGTTCGGGCGCATCGATCTGTTCTGCTCCAACGCAGGAATTTCGCGCGGTGATCCGGACATCGACAATCCTGGTTCGCCGTCAAACGCCGACTGGGAGCTGGCGTGGGGCGTCAACGTGATGGCGCACGTCTATGCGGCGCGATACGCGCTGCCGGGCATGATTGCGCGGAAATCGGGTTGGTTTCTCAACACTGTGTCGGCGGCCGGCTTGCTGAGCCAGATCGGGTCGGCGGTTTATTCGACCAGCAAGCACGCGGCGATCGGATTTGGTGAGCACCTCGCGATTGCGGCGAAGGAGAATGGTGTTGGCGTCTCCTTGCTGTGCCCGCAGGCGGTGGATACGCCGATGCTGGGCGGCGCCGCTGGATCGCAGAATGTCGATGGCGTGCTTGCGCCCTCTGATGTGGCCGAGGCAGTTGTTCGCGGGCTCGATGCAGAGACGTTCCTGATCCTGCCGCATGAGCAGGTGAAGACTTACATGCAGCGCAAGACGGGCGATTACGATCGCTGGATTCGCGGGATGGTCCGACTACGTCGCGGCGTGATCGATGGAGCGAAAGGCGCACGCTGACGCTTGTCCATGACTGAAGGAGCGGCGCCTCACAGGAGTTTCGCGGGCAAGGGCGTCTACCCGGCGAGCAGGGCCGGTTGGCTGCTAAATCCGCTGCGGCGCTTCATCATGTCGCCACGGCGGATGGCGGACCGTCTGGCGCTACGGGCGGGCGAGCAGGTGCTGGAGATTGGCCCCGGTCCAGGCTGGTTCAGTCCGGAGATCGCCAGGACGATCGTGCCAGGGCGATTGGTGTTGCTCGACATCCAGTCGGAGATGCTCGCGCTGGCCGCAGCTCGCCTGAAGCTGGCAGGCTTTCGCAATTTTGAATGCATCGAGGGTGACGCCATCGCACTGCCCTTCGATAATCGTCAGTTTGATGCCGTGCTGGTCGTGACGGTGCTGGGAGAAATCACTGACCCGGGCCGGGCCTTGCGCGAGATCGCCCGTGTGCTTCGTCCTTCAGGGCGCGTGGTGGTCACCGAACAGATGGGTGACCCCGATCACGTACCGCGCTCACGACTGGTAATGCTCGCCGACGAGGCAGGACTTCAGATCGTGCGCTTCGACGGATCGTTGTTGCTGTATTCGGCGGTGATGCGACCCGCGTCGTGGAAGAAAAAAGAAGCGCCCCTCCCATGAGGAGATCGAGAGGGGCGCTTCGAGAATGGCCGGCCGGAACGTGGGGCGTCCTGGCGTGCCGGCCACCCCGCCTTACTGGGGCGGGGCTTAAAGCTGTCAGCGGCGGTTGAGTTTCCACTCATAGACGACGGGGTGGCCGCAGACGGATTTCGGCTGGCCGTCGACTTTCGCCGGCGTGAATCTGCGGTCGCGCACCCATTTCAGCGCCGCCTGGTCGAGGCTGTCATAGCCGCTGCTGTTCGCGAGGCTCGCGGAGGTGACCCGGCCGCCTGTGTCGACACAGACTTCGAGCGATGATGTGCCCTGGTGGTTGCCGCGAATGTCGGCGGGCGGATAAGCGGGTGAGGCAGCGGGGATCATTCTCGCGGCTGTGCGGATCGGTGTTGGCGGCGTTGGCGTAAGGGGAGCGACAGGACCTGTCTCGCGACGGGCGTCGGTTGGCGGGACGCCTGTGATGGTATCCGGGTCGTAAGTGAAGCGCTCGAGATCCGTGAGCGGAGAGACAATGTCTCTCGCATCTGTGGACAGGGGCAGGTCGGATGCTGGAGGCGGCAGCGGATCGACAACGGGTTTGTCAGGCAGCGGCACGTAGATCAGCGCGTCGGGGACATGCTGGGTGATGTAGGCGCCCATGCCGTTGGCCATGGCGTAGCCGAAGGCGAGGGTCGCGACGCCTGCGGTGATGGCGCCGGCGAAGCGGGTCGATTGAGGCGCGTGTTCTCTCATGGCTCCATACATTGGAGACCTCCCAGGTTAGGTGAGTGGGTTAGGTGAGGGGCGGACCCGGCCTAGG
>JBBATZ010000055.1:0-26056 GCA_040398425.1 Hyphomonadaceae bacterium | reverse complement strand
AACTTCTTCAAGGCCGCAGGTTACACGTGCGATTAAACGCACGATGCTCTAGCCGGCCAGCGCCCTTGCGATAGCGGCCTGCGTGACGGGTTCGATCATGGCATAGCCGGCCGTGTGGGGGGTACGCCATCGAGCGTCAGCGCGGGCTTCATCGCGCCCTCCGGTGTTGTGAGCGGCGTGAAGTAATCGGCGAGGACGAGATCCTGCTCGGCTGCGTAGGATTTTATCTAGGCCAAGTAGGCCGCGACGGACGGCCGCGGGCTTGAGCGCGCGGACGTCGGCCTTGAAGCGCAGCAGCATCTGCGGCGAGGTCTGGCCGCTGATGCCACGATTGACGCGCGTGGGGCCGAAAAAATCCGGGTGCGCGAGCAGCCAGCTCGGTGTGAGCGAATCGCACATGAAGACAATGCGGTCAGTTGGCGCCTGCTGGGTTGCGAGCACTGCGTTGTCGGCCCGAAAGTAGCAGAGGTTGGCCCAGTCATTGGCGCGCTCTGCCGCCTGCATTTTCTGGTACACGGCGCAGTGCTCATGCAGGCGACGACGAGAAGCGCGCGTGCAGGGGCGAAGTGTTTCATGCCCGCAACGTCGTAAAATGCGGCCATCATTCGCAAATCCGCCGACTTTGTCGCGAAAACGAACTCCGATAGGCCTGTCTCTGGTAGCTTCCCGGTAATCGGTGCAGGCGCATAGCCGAAATAGCCCGCAAGGAGGCGTGAGCCATGACACGTGTCGCCGTTATCATGGGCGGATGGTCGTCTGAACGACCCGTCTCGCTGTCTTCTGGCAAGGGCATGGCGCAAGCCGCGCGTGACGCCGGGTTCGAGGTCGTCGAGATCGACGTCACCCGGCAACTCGCGCAGCAGCTGACCGATGCAAAGCCGGACGTGGTGCTCAACGCCCTGCATGGCCCCTGGGGCGAGGATGGCTGCGTGCAGGGCGTCCTCGAAATCCTGGGAATTCCGTACACGCACTCGGGCGTGCTGGCGTCGTCGCTGGCTATGAACAAGGACAAGTCCCGCGCGGTCTATGCCCAGCACGGCCTTGATATCGCTGAAGGCGGCATGTTCGCTGTTGAGGATCTTGCCCGCGACCATGTCTACGCGCCGCCCTACGTGATCAAACCGATCGCGGAAGGATCGTCGTTCGGGGTGTTTATCGTAAGGGCAGGGGCGAACCGTCCGCCCAAGCAACTGACCGATGGAACCTGGAAATTCGGCAGCCACGCGCTCGTGGAAAAATTCATTCCCGGCAGGGAGTTGACTGTCGGTGTCATGGGCGACAGGCCGATGGCCGTCACCGAGATCACAACTTTAAGGGAGTATTACGACTTCGCGGCCAAATACGAGTCCGGAGGATCGCGTCACGTTCTTCCTGCAGACCTTCCGAATGCGGTCACCGAAGCTGCGCTGGACGCATCGCTGAGGGCGCACAAGGCTCTCGGCTGCCGGGGCGTGTCGCGGTCGGACTTTCGCTACGATGAAAAAGCGGGTCGACTGGTGATACTCGAGACCAACACGCAACCGGGCATGACGCCCACCTCGCTCATCCCCGAGCAGGCTGCGCATATGGGCATCGACTATCCCTCGCTCGTCCGCTGGATGATCGAGGACGCGTCATGCCCAAGGTAAAACGCCCGCAGATCGCTGGCCCCGCCTATCACGACGACGACCGTCACGGTGCGCCGCCGCAGCGCGGGCCCTCGCGTCCGTCGCGCCGTGCGCGTGACATTCCGTACTCCGTCGCCTGGTTCCGCGACCGCATCGCCACCTATGCGCTGGGCACCATCATCTGCGGTGCTTTGATGCTGACGTTTGCGGCCTGGATGGGCGGTACGCTTGGCGTTTTCGGCCAGCGCATGAACAACGGCTTCAACGTGATCGCGGGCTGGGCGGGCATCGCGGTGAAGGACGTAAAGGTCTGCGCCCGCGCCGACGAGGACGAGCATTCGCGCACCTGCCACAACCCTGACCCGTCCGTGACCGCCAAAGTGCTGGCTGCAGTCGAAGTTCAGAATGGCGCCAGCATCCTGTCGGCCGATCCCTATGCCATCCGGGACCGCGTCGAGAAGCTGGATGTCGGCGACGTCAGCGTTCAACGCCTGTGGCCGGATCGCGTCCGTATCGATGTCGAACAGCGCAAGCCGATCGCGCTCTCGCAGGAAGACGGCGAGGGCGGCGCCTGGCGCGTGGTCGACCAGAGTGGTCGCGCTTTCGCGCAGGCTGATCTCAGCCGCTATGGTGGCCTGCCGCGCGTTGTCGGCAAGGATGCTTCCAAGGCTGCCGGCGCGCTGGTTTCCGCGATGGAGCCCTATCCCAATCTCTCTGACCGCATGGAAGTCGCCTATCGCATCGGCGGCCGCCGCTGGGATGTAAAGTTCAAGGGCCGCACCGACGTGGTCTCCTTCCCGGTCGATGCCCGCCTCTCCGAGCAACTCGAAGCCCTGAATCTGATGCAGGCGCAGAACCGCGTGCTCGACCTGCCAGCGACGCACATTGATGCGCGCCACCCGAAATACATTGCCCTGCGTCCCCTGCCTGGCGCCACACCGTCGGCCGGAGACACCTGACACCCATGTCGTCGCTCGCCCAGCGTTCCACCGTTAGAGACCGCGCCTACGGGCGCGGAACGGTGATGGCTGCGCTCGACATCGGTTCCTCGAAAATCACCTGCATGATCGCGCGTCGCGCCGACTCGACCAATGGTGAGCCGCGGGTGGCGGGGGCGGGGGTGCAGACGACCAAGGGCGTTCGCGCCGGCGCCGTGGTGGATCTGGACGGGCTGGAGCGGTCGATCCGCCTGGCTGTCGAACAGGCCGAGCGGGCGGCGGACCTGCGCATCACCGATGTGGTGCTGGGCGTGGCCGGTCCGGACCTGCGGTCTGACATTGTCCGCGCCAAGCTCCCCATGGGCGGGCGCGAGGTGACGGCCCAGCATGTGCGGGACGTGCGCACTGCAGCCATAGAAGGGTTTCAGCCGCAGGGGCGCGAAGTGCTCCATTCGGCGGCGCTGGGCTTTTCGGTCGATGGCACGGCGGGGATCAAGGATCCGCGCGGCATGTTTGCCGAGACGCTGACCGCGAGCTTCCTGGTCGTTTCGGCCCCGACAGCGGGCCTGCGGAACATCGTGCAGTGCGTCTCGCGCTCGCACCTCAATGTCTCGGCCATCCTGGCGGCCCCCTTTGCGGCGGGTCTTGCCTGCCTGGTCGAGGACGAGGCCGAGCAGGGCGCAATGGTGATTGATTTCGGCGCCGGCGTGACGTCGGCTGCCGCCTTCTGGGATGGCGGCCTGCTGCATGTCGAGACCCTGCCCATGGGCGGGGCGCGGGCGACATCCGACCTTGCCCAGGGAATGGGCACCACCTTTGCCGCCGCCGAACGGATGAAGCTCCAGCACGGCGCCGTCGGGTTTTCGGATGCAGGCGCGCTGGACTTGATCGAGGCGCCGCGTCTCGGTCAGGACGGACGGCTCGAGGCGCACCAGTGCAGCCGGGCGGAAGTCGCCCAGATCCTGCGGCCGCGCATCGAAGAGATCATGGAACTCATGGACGGGCGCCTGTCCAAGGCGTCGGCAACGGGCAGGCCTTTGCCGAGACGCATTGTTCTGACCGGAGGCTCGTCGCAGCTGCCTTGCCTGAAAGAGCTGGCAGAGGACGTATTCCGCGCGCCGGTGCGTCTCGCCAAGCCAGCGAATGTGAAAGGTCTAGGCGAGACTTACAGTTCACCCGCTTTCGCCGCTGCGGCAGGCCTGTTACGCTGGGACCTGATGGGCGGACCGGACGCCATGCGCGCAAACGGCGACCGGATCGCTACGGATCAAGGCGGCAGCCTGGTCAAACAGGTCTTCGGCTGGGTTCAGAAAAACTTCTGATCCAGCTTGGGCTTTAAGACGAGCTTAGCCAAAGGCCGCGATCTTCATCGAATTCCCGGCGCGTTTTCCGGCAGGTTGGCCGGTTGAGTGGGCGTCGTCGGGGTGAGCGGATCGAGGTTGGCCATGGCCGTTGAATTGACTCCCCGGATAGTCGTGATCGGTGTTGGCGGTGCCGGCGGCAACGCTGTCAACAACATGATCGAGGCCAAGCTCCAGGGCGTCGAATTCGTCGTCGCCAATACCGATGCGCAGGCGCTGACCCGCTCCAAGGCACCGACCCAGATCCAGCTCGGCATCGGCAAGACCTCCGGCCTGGGCGCAGGCGCCAATCCTGACGTGGGCGCGGAAGCCGCCAAGGAGTCCGCCGAAGAGATCAAGCGCATCCTGAATGGCGCACATATGTGCTTCATCGCAGCCGGCATGGGCGGCGGCACCGGAACCGGGGCGGCGCCGATCATCGCGCGTATCGCGAAAGAGCAAAAGGTCCTTACGGTCGGCGTCGTCACCAAGCCGTTCGACTTCGAGGGCAAGCGCCGCATGCAGGTGGCGGAGCGGGGCATTGTCGACCTTCGTTCCGAAGTCGACACGCTGCTGATCATTCCGAACCAGAACCTGTTCCGCATCGCCAACAAGGACACGACCTTTGCCGACGCCTTCTCGATGGCGGACAAGGTGCTGTATTCCGGCGTGCGCGGCATCACCGACCTGATGGTCATGCCAGGCCTCATCAATCTCGACTTCGCCGATGTGCGCACCGTGATGGCGGGCATGGGCTCGGCAATGATGGGCGAGGGCGAAGGCGAGGGCGAGAACCGTGCGCTGAAAGCGGCCCAGGCTGCGATCGCCAACCCGCTGCTGGACGATGTGTCGATGAGGGGCGCCAAGGGCGTGCTCATCAACATCACCGGCGGCTATGACATGACCCTGTTCGAAGTCGACGAAGCTGCCAACGAAGTGCGCCGTGAGGTCGATATCGACGCGCACATCATCCTCGGCTCGACCTTCGACGAGAAAATGAACGGCAAGATCCGCGTGTCCGTCGTCGCAGCTGGCCTGCAGCAGGGCGTCGTGCGCGCGGCGCCCCAGCCCGTGCGCGAACTGCAGGCGGGGCTCAACACCGCAATCTTCAACACGCCGTCGCCGGCCGCCGAACTCGGCATCGTGGCCCAGCCAGCAGCCTTCATGCCGCCGCCGCAGAAGACGATCATTACGGCGCCGCCGGTCCAGGCTTCCCCGAATCTGGCGCATCAACCCGTGCCGCCGTCCGAGTATCGTCCGTCAGCGCCCGTGATCCGCTCGCGCCCGATGCCGCAGCCGGAGCCGGACGAGCCGCTCGATATCTTCGACGCCGAACCGCAGCACTCGCCTGCGCCGCAGCCTCAGGCTCCTTCTGAACCGATGGTCGAAACGCAGAAGGACCGCTCCTTCGCGTCGCTGTTCGGCTGGAAAGCCAAGCCGGCAGACGAACATGCTGCGCCAGCTCCGCGTCCGGTCCCGGTGGAAGACGACAATTTCGATGACGACCTCGAAATCCCGGCCTTCCTGCGCCGCTCGGGAAATGCGTAGGCGGCTCGCCTGGCCTTAGAACAGGTCGCCCCAATCGACGCGACGCGCCTGCTTGAACACGTCGCCTTCGCGGCGCGTCAAAAGACGGCGGGTCGCCGAGCCATCTGCATTGCACAATTTAAGCGTCACGCGGCCGGTTGCGGATTCGGGCGGAGACAGCACGCGCGACGGATGGGCGGTTACCGGCGTGCGCGACGCAGCGAGATAGATGAACTTCTCGTCCTCCCACGGGACCTCGGCTTCCTTGGCGAGGCGATGAATCCGGGAGCGGGCAACGCGAGCCGAGAAGTGGCACCAATCCGGTTGTGCAATCGGGCAGGCGAGCGCGTGCGGGCAGGGCGCGAGGATGTGGGCGCCGTTGGCGATGAGTTGGGCTCGAGCGGCGAGAATACGCTGCCAGCCTGCGGTCGTACCCGGCTCGACGATCAGCAGGGCATGCCGCGTCTGCGACCAGAGACGATCGACCAGCGTGTCGCGATCCTTCGCCGCCAGTTCGTCGAGCACATAGGCCAGTGTGACGAGGTCATGCTGTTCGCCAGTGAGGTCGCTGCGCAGGTCGCCGTCACGCCAGGCGATGCGGGGAAGCCTGCTGGTTGCCGCCAGCCTTTCGCCCAGCGCGCGGATGGCGGGGCTGGTTTCGACAAGTGTCGCGGCTTCGAGTGTGGGCCAGACGCCGGCCGCCGCCCACATCACCGGGCCGGGACCGGCGCCTATGTCGAGCAGGGACCGGGGTGCGAAGCCCGGCTGTTGCTCGTTGAGCGCCGTGAGGCTCGCATGAATGGCGGCGTAGGTCGCGGGCATACGCGTCGCGATGTAGGCGAGGGCATATCGCGCGTCTGACAGGTGCAGCCGGCCGTCGCGCACTTCGTTGCGATAGCGCTGCGACAGCGCCTTCGCCGTTGCGACAAGCTCCGCCAGCGGGACACCTGCGAGCGCACTGTCCACGGCCTGTCTGAGCGGGAGGGGCAATTCCATCGCGCGGCACTAGCAGGTTCCCGAGCTCAGCAACAAGCCGCAACACGGGTTGTCTTGCGCGGACGGCTCGCTGGCTTTAGCTCACGGTGCATGAACCGCCAGCAGACCATCGCACATTTGGCCAGCGTTTCCGGCGTCGGCGTGCATTCCGGCAAACCGGCCCGGCTGACCGTGCGACCGGCGGGCGAGGGGACAGGCGTTGTCTTTGTCCGGTCCGATGTGACCGATCGCGCGCCGGAAATCCCGGCGCTGGTGACGATGGTCACCACGACCGAGCTGGGCACGAATATGAGCAATGCGGCGGGCGTCTCGGTGGCGACGGTCGAGCATTTTCTCGCGGCGTGCGCGGGGCTTGGCGTCGACAATGTGATCGCTGAACTCGATGGCCCGGAACTGCCCATTCTCGATGGATCGTCAAAGCCATTCGTGGCGCTGCTTGAGCAGGCTGGCATTGCAGCGCAGGCGGCGCCGAAGCGGGTGCTGACGATTCGCAAGCCGGTCGAGGTTCGCCATGGCGTCAAGCTGGCGCGGCTGTCTCCTGGTGCGGGCTTCACGATGAGTATCGCCATCGACTTTCCGACCCAGGCGATCGGACGGCAGGCGATCAGCTTCACGATGCAGCCGGGCGCCTTCGCGCGCGACATCGCATGGGCGCGCACGTTCGGCTTTGCGCATCAGGCCGAGCAGTTGCATGCGATGGGCAAGGGTCTTGGCGCCTCGATGGACAATACGGTGGTGATCGAAGGCGACCACGTGCTCAACGCCGATGGCCTGCAGGCGCCGGACGAGTTTGTGCGGCACAAGCTGCTGGATGTGATCGGCGACCTGTTCCTCGCGGGTGGCATGATCGAGGGATTGTACGAAGCCGAACAGCCCGGGCATGCGCTGAACAACCAGCTTCTGCGCGCTGTGTTCGCCGATGCCAACGCATTTGCGTGGACATAAGTTAAGCTGCTTCTCAGCATCAGACGCCTTGTTTTGGCCGCGATACCTGCGTCAGACCACGTGTGTAACCTGAAGGGGGGACGCAGATGTTGCGGACGATGACACGTGCTGGGACGGCGGTGGCGCTGGTTCTTGCGCTCGCGGCTTGCAGCGAAGGCTCAAGCACCAGCGCCGCGGGCGGCGAAGGATTTGCAAGCGCGCCGGAAATGGCGATGGCGCCGGCGCCGATGCAGGAAGCCAAGGCGTTTGATGACCTCGGCAATGAGCGCGTCGATCTCGACAAGCCGATCATCCAGCCGGATCCGAACGCAGGCGGCGGGGCGCCTGCGGGCACGATGCCGCTGATGTCTTATTCGTACGCGTGGAATTTCTCAGTGCCGACCAGCGGTATGGAGAGCCTGCTCAATGCGCACAAGAAGCTGTGTGAGGAGGCAGGGCCGGCCAACTGCTATGTGACCAACACCTACCTCAACGGCATCGGTCAGGAGGAGGGCGCCAATGGCAGCCTGTCGATGCGCGCCAGCGAGGCGTGGGTCCGCAAGTTCGAGGTAGGGGTCAATCAGGGGCTGAAGCCGTTCGGCGCTTCGGTCTATTCGACCAACCGGACGGCTGAGGAATTGACCGCGCAGATCGTCGACAACGCGGCCCGCCTGAAATCGATGATCGGCCATCGCGACGCGCTGCAGGCCATGATCGACAAGAAGCCTGGCAAGCTGGCGGACCTGCTTGAGATCGAGCAGGCGCTGGCGCAGGCGCAGGGCGACATCGACTCGCGGCAGTCGCTTCTGGCCGCGCTGAAGCTGCGGGTGTCGATGTCCGTGCTGACCTTCTCCTATCAGGCCGAATTTGCCCCGGCCTCTCAATCGATCTGGCGGCCTGTGACGGATGCGTTTGCCGATTTTGCACCCGCTTTTGCTCGGACAATCGGGGGAATCATGCGGTTCGTTGCGGCCATGCTGCCCGTGCTCGTTTTCGGGGCGCTCGCAATCGGGGCGCTGATGTTCGGCTATCGGGGCTGGAGCCGGGGCAGGGTTCGCAAGGCGGAACGGGCTGCGGCCGCAGAAAAGGCCACTTCGGTCGCCAAGTCCTAGTTTCTGAAGGACGAATGGGCTCCGCCCTATTGGCCACAGTCAGGGGGCTTGGACGGCCCTACGGCATTGGTCTAGAAGGGCGGGCGTTGCTGCTGCCGAGTGAGGATTCATGCGTTCCACCAATGGCTTGAATATCGGGGGCCTCAGGGTCGGCCTGGCTGTCGGGATTGCGCTTCTTGGGGCGTCGGCGTGCGCGTCCAATTCCCGCCAGACGGACCTCGCCTATGTCGAGCAGCCTGTCGAAATGATCTACAATAGCGGTTTGAAGAGCCTCGACCGAAGCCAGTGGGTGCTATCGGCGGCGCAGTTTGATGAAGTGCAACGCCAGCACCCTTATTCGCCGTGGGCCGAGCGCGCCATGTTGATGGCGTCCTATGCTCGCTATCGGGCGCGCGACTACGAGAAGTCGATTTCGAGCGCCGAAGAGTACATCGCCCTTCATCCCGGCGGCGAAGGCGCGGCCTATGCCTACTACCTCGTCGCAATCTGCCATTTCGACCAGATCATCGACGTCGGCCGTGACCAGGCGCGGTCGGACCTCGCCCTGCTGGCGCTGAAAGAAGTGACGGCCCGCTTCCCGGGGTCGGATTATTCGCGCGACGCCGAACTCAAGATTGACATGGTGCGCGACCAGCTGGCCGGCAAGGAAATGGAGATCGGCCGCTATTACCTGCAGCGCAGCGAGCAACTGGCGGCGATCAACCGTTTCAAGAAAGTCGTCACCGACTATCAGACCACGACCCACGTCCCGGAAGCGTTGCATCGTCTGGTTGAGGCCTATCTGTCGATCGGCCTGAATGGTCAGGCGCAACAGGCTGCGGCTGTGCTGGGCTCCAACTATCCGGGTTCGGTCTGGTATTCCGACACCTACGCGCTGATGCAGGGGCAAGGCGTGAGCCTGCCAGAGAAACCGGATTCAAAAGCCGGGTTCAACCTGTTCGAGCGCATCGGGAATTTGATTTTCTAGGCTGGCGCCTCAGGGCAGAAAAACAGAACGCCCCCGCGATGGCTCGCGGGGGCGTCTGCATGTTGGGCTGTACGTGAAGCCTAGTGGTTGTGTGTCTGGGCTTCTTTCCAGGCTTTCACAGCGGCGAGGGTTTTCGTGATGTGGCTGTTGGGCAGCGGATCGGTATGGGACATGACGACCTTGCCGTTCGGCGCGATGACGTAGGAGGTGCGGTTGCTCCAGTCGGGGCGCTTCTCGTTGAAGGAGACGTCGTAGGCCTTCACGGTATCGGCCGTGACGGCAGCGATCGGGAATTTGTCGCGGCAATGCTCTTTCGAGAATTCGCCGAGACGGACGAGGCTGTCCTTGGCGCTGGCGAACGTGCCATCGGCGAGCTTGGCGCCGCCGGTGACGCCGATCAGGGTTGCGCCAGCAGCCTGGTATTCAGCGGCCTTTTCGGAAAACGCCTGCGTCTCGATCGTGCAGCCTTCGGTGAAAGCGGCCGGGAAGAAGAACACGACGACCGGTCCTTTCTTCAGGGCGTCAGCCAGCTTGAACGTGAATTCCTTGCCGCCGGTCATGCCGGTGGCGGAAAAATCAGGCGCGCTAACGCCGGTCTGCAGCATGGCTGAGGCAGGCAGGGCGGCGAGCGAGGCGACCGCAAAAGCGGCGGCGGCGAAAAACTTCTTCATTGAATTCTCCCATCGACGGCCTTGGCCGCAGGCGCGGTTTATCGCGGAAATGCGCGACGCCGTCACGCCCGCAAACCATCACGACTGCGTTCTTTTGCAGTGGATTTTCCCTGCTTTCACCAAGGGCTTCGCGCGTTGTACAGCAGAACATCAGATCATGTGTTCCTATTTTGTTCCCAACGTGCTAATCGAGGCGATGGAACATCCGGTTGTGGTGCCATGCTGACGGGACTTTCGATCCGCGACTTCATTCTGGTCCGCCAGCTCGATCTCGAGTTGGGGCAGGGCTTCACCGCGCTGACCGGTGAGACCGGGGCCGGCAAATCCATCCTGATGTCTGCGCTTGGCTTTGCCCTTGGCGGACGCGGCGGGCAGGCGCTGATCCGGCCTGGCGCGCAGGCTGCGGAAGTGACCGCCGCATTCGAGGTTCCTGCGAAACATGCTGTACGCGAGATGCTGGCGACGATGGAGCTGGAGCCGGATGCCGCCGAGCCTCTGGTGCTGCGTCGCGTCATCAGGCGGGGCGGAGGGGCGCGGGCGTTCCTCAATGATCGCCCGGTGAGCGCGGCGTTGCTCGCCGATGTGGGCCTGCTGCTCGCGGACATTCACGGCCAGCATGATGGGCTCGGCCTGCTTGAGCCAGCGCGACATCGTGCGTTGCTGGATGCTTGGGCGAAGGCGGAGCCTGTGCTGAAGCAAATTGCGACGGCGTGGTCGGTCCTGCGCGAAGCAGAAGATGCGCGGGCGGCGCTGGCGGAACGGATTGCGCGGGCAGCCTCCGAGCGGACGTGGCTGGCGCATGCGGTCGATGAACTCGACGCGCTCGATCCGCAGGAGGGCGAGACGGGGCGCCTGGCGCTGGAGCGTGCGGGCATGCTGGCCGGTGGTCGCGTTGCGGAGGCGCTGGATGCGGCGCGCAAGCAGTTCACCAAGTCGAACATCGAGAATGCGCTGGCGACGGCGGCGCGCGCGGTTTCACGGGCCTTGTCGGCGCCGGGGCTGACGGGCGAAGGCGCGGACAGCGAACTTGCCGTACGCATCCGTGCGGCCTGCGAAGGTCTTGAACGGGCGCTGATCGAAGCGGGGGAGGCGCGACGCGCCGTCGAACTTGCGGGTGATGCGTGCGCCTATTCGCCAGCGGCGCTGGAAGCGTCGGAGGCGCGGCTGTTCGCGTTGCGGGCGGCAGCGCGCAAGCATGAGGTCGACCCGGAAGGGCTTGCTGCCTTGCGCCAGAAGATGCGGGCGCAGCTCGACGAGATCGACCATTCCGACAAGGCGCTGGCCAAGGCTGTGGCCGCTGAAAAGCTGGCGCGTGCGGCATATGATGAGACGGCTGGGCGGCTCACCGAGTTGCGGACGGTCGCGGCAAAGAAACTCGCCAAGGCGGTGTCGGCAGAACTTGCCCCGCTGAAGCTCGAGAAGGCGAAGTTCCGCATCGCGGTGAAGCCGCGTGCGGAAGCGGGGCCGACCGGAAAAGACGATGTGGCGTTCGAGGTCGAGACCAATGCCGGCGCGGGATTCGGCGCGCTGGATCGTATAGCCTCGGGCGGCGAGATGGCGCGTTTCGCGCTGGCCGTCAGCGTGTGTCTCGCCGATGTGTCGCCGGCAGGAACGCTGGTTTTCGACGAGGCGGACATGGGCGTTGGCGGAGCAGTGGCGGCGGCTATCGGCGAGCGGCTGGCGATCATCGGCAAGCGCAAGCAGGTGCTGGCGATTACGCATTCGCCGCAGGTCGCGGCCTCGGCGGCCAAGCAGCTGCGCGTGTCCAAGGCCGAGGCCGGGGGCGAGACGGTGACGTCTGTGGATACGCTGACCCAGAAGGCGCGCCGGGAAGAGATCGCCCGGATGCTGGCCGGGGCGAGCGTCACCAAGGAAGCGCGTGCGGCAGCCGACAGGCTGTTGGCGGGCGCCTGAGCCGCGGTTATGAAGCCGACATGTCAGATGCACCCGAGACCAAGCCCGTCGAAAAACTGACCAAGGCGGCGGCCAAGGCCGAGCTGAAAAAGCTCGCCGAGGCGATCCGGACGGCAGACGCGGAGTACTACCAGGATGATGCGCCGTCGCTGACAGATGCCGCATACGACGCGATGCGCCAGCGGCTGGTGGCGATCGAGGCGCGCTTCCCCGAGTTGAAGCAGGCGGACAGCCCGAGCGATGCGGTGGGCGTCGCGGTCGCGAGCGGGTTTGGCAAGGTGGCGCACCTCAAGCCGATGCTGTCGCTCGACAACCTGTTTGTGGACGAAGACGTGACCGAGTTTCTCGAGCGCGTGCGGCGGTTCCTGAATCTGAAGGCCGATGACGAGGTCGCGGTTACGGCAGAGCCTAAGATCGACGGGCTGTCGTGCAGCCTGCTTTATGAAAATGGCGAACTTGTGCGGGCGGCGACGCGTGGCGATGGGGCTGTAGGGGAGGATGTGACAGCCAACATCCGCACATTGGGTGATGTGCCGGCTAAGCTGAAGGGCAAGGGTGTACCGGCGCGGATCGAAGTACGCGGCGAGGTCTACATGAGCCACGCGGATTTTGCCGAGTTAAACCGGCGCGAGAGCGAGGCTGAGCGCAAGACGTTCGCCAATCCGCGCAATGCGGCGGCCGGATCGCTACGCCAGCTGGATCCCGAGGTGACGAAGTCGCGGCCGCTGCGGTTTTTCGCCTACACTTGGGGAGATGTTTCCGAGCCATTTGCGCAGACGCAATGGGATGCGGTGAAGGCGTTCAAGGCATGGGGCCTGCCGGTGAATCCGGAGATGAAGCGCGCGACGACGGCAGAAGAGCTGCTAGAAATCTATCACGCGATCGAGGCGCGGCGGGCGTCGCTTGGCTATGACATTGATGGCGTGGTCTACAAGACCGACCGCCTCGACTGGCAGCAGAGGCTGGGCTTCGTGTCGCGCAGTCCGCGCTGGGCGGCGGCGCACAAGTTTCCGGCCGAACAGGCGATGACGCAGCTGCTGGGCATCGACATTCAGGTCGGACGCACAGGCAAGCTGGCGCCGGTGGCGCGGCTGCAGCCGGTGACGGTGGGCGGGGTCGTGGTGTCGAATGCGACGCTGCACAATGAGGACGAGATCGCGCGGCTCGGCGTGATGATCAACGACTGGGTTGTGGTGCAGCGTGCGGGCGATGTGATTCCGCAGATCGTGCGCGTGGTCGAGGAGAAGCGTCCGCAGGATGCGAAGGCCTACAAGTTCCCGACGTACTGTCCGTATTGCGGATCCGAAGCTGTTCGGGGTTCGGGCGAGGGCGAGGAGGAAGTCGATCGCCGCTGTACTGGCGGGCTGGTATGTCCGGCGCAGGCGATCGAGCGACTGAAATATTTTGTGGCGCGCCGGACGTTCGACATCGAAGGGCTGGGCGCGAAACAGATCGAGGAATTCTTCGAAGCCGGCGTCATCACGCAGCCCCAGCATATCTTCCATTTGAAGGAGCGCATTGCTGAAGCAGGCAGGCCGCCGCTGGAAGAGTGGGAAGGGTATGGCGATGTCTCGGCGCGCAAGCTTTTCGACTCGGTCGAGAAGGCGCGTGCGCAACCGCTGGAGCGATTCGTCAACGCGCTGGGCATCCGGCATATAGGTGAGACCAATGCGCTGCTGCTGGCGCGGCAGTTCGGAACATTCGAGGTGCTGCGGGAGGCCGTCGAGAAGGCAGCGCAGCAGCGTCCGAACGATGCGTATCGCCGGCTTGAGAATGTTGCGGGCGTGGGACCGGGGGCGCGTGACAGATTGCTGGCTGCAGCTGCAGAGCTTCCGGCAAAACAGCCCGTGTCGGCAGATGACACGCTGGAAAACTCGCTCGGCGGAATCGACGGGCTCAACAAGAAGGCGCGCGGAGCCCTGGCGGCGGAGTATGGCGACTGGGCGACGTTGCGCGAGCAGGTGCAGTCGGCAGCGAAAGGACAGCCGGGCGAGGATCTTCTGGCGCTCGCGGCGATCAATGGGTTTGGCGAAGTCGCCGCCGAGGCTCTGGTCGATTTCTTTGCGGAGAAGCACAATCGCGAAGTTGTCGATGCGCTGATCGCCAGGGTTACAGTGCTGCCGCACAAGGCAGCCGACGCGTCGGGCTCGGCCGTCGCCGGCAAGACCGTCGTGTTCACGGGAACACTGGAAAAGATGACGCGCGACGAGGCCAAGCAGCAGGCGATTTCGCTGGGCGCCAAGGTATCGGGGTCGGTGTCGAGCAAGACGGATCTGGTGATTGCGGGACCGGGCGCGGGCTCCAAACTGGCCGAGGCGGAGAAGCACGGGGTTAAAGTGCTTACAGAGGATGAGTGGCTGGTGCTGATCGGGAAGTAGTGTCCGCGTGTCAGGCGTCTGTGAGGCTCGCAGGTGGTTCGATCGACCCTCCCTTTGATCGCCCCTCACCAGGCGCGCGACTGCGTCGCGGCGCCCCCGAGCGCGGGGCTGTCGTGACGCCCAATGGCGTTCAGTTCAGCACCTAGGCGCTTTTGCGGACTGGCCTGCATCCAGCGCAGCGTCGACGATCGGCGTCCAGAGCGCATAGCCGTCCGGCGTCATGTGGAGATTATCGGCCACGAATATGTCCTTGGGCGTGCCGTCGGGCTTCAGCATGGCGGGAACAATGTCGATGTAGGCGAGATCATCGCGCTGATCGGCGAGCGCCTTCACCTTGGCGTTGAGCGACCTCTGCAGCGAGAGTTGCTCGAAACGCTGCTTCGACGGCTTCGCGGAGATGTACCAGACCGGCGTCGCGCCGAGCGCCTTCTCCTTGAGGCGCATGAACTGCACGAAGTCGGCGTAGATCTGGTCCGGGGTGCGCTTGTCGATCCAGAGGTCGTTCTCGCCGGCATAGAAGACGATTTCCTTTGGATGGTACGGCCTCACGACGCGGTCGAAATAGTGATCGACTTCCCAGACGGTCGAGCCGCCAAAGCCGCGGTTGATCACTGTGCGGTCAGGAAAATCCTCCTTCAGCGATTTCCAGAACCGGATCGAAGACGCACCGACAAAAAGTGTGGCGCATGCGGGCGGCAGCGTTTGCCGGTCGGCGGCTTCGAAGGCGGCGACGGCGTCGTCAAACCGCGGTGCGGTCGCGGGAGGCGTGAGCGCGAGATCGGGAAGCGGCGTCTGTGTGGCGCAGGCCGACGCAGCAAGAATGGCCAGGCTGAAAAGCAGGCGTTTCATGTGAGTTCCCCGGATTTCCTTTTCCGAGGCTTCGCCCGTTGCGCGCGCCGCGTCAACGCGCGCAGGGGGACCTGCTCAGGCGCTGATGCCCCGGACTTCGGCGTTGATGGCCGCGGTGAGGGCGCGGACGACTTCGGTCATTTTCTCCGGGTCGGCGTCGGCCCTGGTCGCGCGCTGCAGCATTGCGGCGGAGAGCTCGTCGGCGAGGCAGTCGATGAGTTGTTCGCGCGCGCTGGCCGCGTCGGCGGCGAAGGCGAGCTGTCGCAGGCCTTGTTCTTCGGCGACGAGCTGGCTTAGGCGGCGGGCAGGGACCTCGCCCGCGACTTCGATGGCGATGCGTTCGTGGATCGCTTTCGCGAGGCGGCTCTCAGTTGTTGGCGCGCTGGCGGTGATGTCAGCGACGACCATGGGGCGCGGCTGCTGTGGCATGGCGACGAACGCCATCAGCCCAGTCAGCAGCAGGCAATAGACGAGTTTGGCGGATGCGCCGGTCACGTAGCCACGTTCCCAGAATGAAGCGTTTCGTTTCAGTCAGCCCGACTCGGCCCTTACGGCTATTTGTGATCGAGGGCCATTGGCTTTTCTTTAAATTGTCTTAAATGACTCACCTGCGTGGCGATCAGGTCACACAGGTGACTGAATCCACTCAGTAATTTGCGCAGCCGACGAGGCGCGCTTTACACACGAATCATGCTGACTTGCCCGGGGCGCGACTGCCGCCCTTGAGGGCGAAGAGCCGGTCGCAATACTTGCATTCAACGAAGTCCTGCTCGGACATGTCGTACCAGACTTTGGGATGGCCGAGCGCGCCGCCGCCGCCATCGCAGGCGACTTTCTTGGTGGTGACCACGACGATTTCCGGATTGTCGGCGAGGGTGGCGGGGGTGGTCGTGGGCTGCGACGCCATATCGTTCTCTCATTAGCCAGACTGGTTTGCGGCCGGGTCGAATGCGCCTTACCTATGGTCTGCCTCCGCTGGCCGTCAATGTGGCTGGAGCGTCGTTGCCAGAAGGTGGTTTGCCTTGCCTGATTCGTCGTCCGCGCCTCCTGCTCCTTCACTACCTGCCCTGGCTATCGAAGCTACCGGGCTGACCAAGACCTATGCCGCCTCGAAACGGATGGCGGCCAAGCAGGCGCTGAAGGGCATCGACCTGGCCATCCCGCGCGGCTCGATCTTCGGTCTTCTGGGACCGAACGGGGCCGGGAAGTCGACCTTCATAAACATCCTGGCCGGGCTGGTGAACAAGACATCCGGCTCAGTGAAGATCTGGGGCGTCGACGCCGATGTGAACCCGCGCGAGTCGCGGGCGGCGCTGGGGGTGGTGCCGCAAGAGATCAACATGGATCCCTTCTTCACCCCGCGCGAGACGCTGGACCTGATGGCGGGGTTCTATGGCGTGCCCAAGGCGGAGCGGCGGGGCGATGAAATTCTAGAGGCGCTGGGGCTGGGCGACAAGAAGAACGCCTATGTGCGGCAGCTGTCGGGCGGCATGAAGCGGCGCCTTATGGTGGCCAAGGCGATGGTTCATTCGCCGCCGATCCTGATCCTCGACGAGCCGACGGCGGGCGTCGATGTCGAGCTGCGGCGGCAGCTCTGGGAATACGTCCGTAAGTTGAATGGGCAGGGCGTCACCATCGTGCTGACGACGCACTATCTCGAGGAAGCACAGGAGATGTGCGACGAGATCGCCATCGTCAATCACGGCCAGATTATCGCGTGCGAGCCGACGGCGAGCCTGCTTCGCAGGTTGAATAACAAGACGCTGGTGGTGCGCCCCGAGCAGGCGCTTGCGAGCGTGCCGGTGGGGTTGGCCGACCTGTCACCGGTCATGCGGAAAGATGGCCAGATCGCGATAACCTACAAGATGGGCGAGCAATCTATCGAGCATCTGCTGCAGCGGCTGCGCGAGGCCAATGTCGGCATCGGCGATCTCGCCACGGAAGAGCCGGATCTGGAAGACGTGTTCGTCTCGCTCACGAGTGGACAGCGCTAAGTTGCCTAGAACTTACTCATCGGTAGCGAGTCTAGCCCAAATGGGTTGGGCGCGTCTTTGAACCTTAGCCCGAAGTAAAGTCCCGTTAAGCGGTCGCGCTGATAGTGCGTCGCTATCAGGGGGATTCCGGATGAAAAACCTTCGCATCGGGTTGATGCTGCTCCTGCTCGGAGCGATCGTCTGTGTTCTGTTCGCCGGGTCGGTGGGCGTGCAGCAGTTCGCAGCGTCGCAAATGGCGATCAACAGCCAGCACTATGGGCAGATCGTCCGCGCCAAGGATCTTGTGGCCGACGTGCTGCCGCCGCCGGCTTATCTTATCGAGGCTTATCTCGAAGCGCGGCTCGCGAACGACGAGCCGACAGAGCTTGACCAGCACGCCGAACGACTTGCCAGGCTGAAGCAGGATTATCTCGATCGTTACGCCTTTTGGGGCGACAAGGCCGGTTGGCGAAATGAGCATGGGTTCAACGAAAAACTGTACAATCTCATCCACGTCGATTCCCACGCAGAAGCTGTAAAGTTCTGGGATGCCATCGAGACCAGACTTTTGCCTGCGATCCGTGCCGGCGACGCAATCACCGCCACCGCAGCCCTGAATGAGGCCAGTGGGTACTACGCCGCCCACCGGACGTTTGTTGACCAGATCGTGGTCGGCGCGGTGCAGGAGCAGGCCGACCTTGAAAAGACGGCGAAGGATCGGGCCTTCATCTTCGCGACGATCGTATACTCGATCGTCGCGCTCGCCCTTCTGGCGACCATAGGTTCGTTCCTGCTTCTGTCGCGTCGGGTCATCCGTCCTGTTGCCGGCGTGACCGGCGTCATGACGAAACTGGCCTCAGGCGATCTGAACGCCAAGGCTGAAGGCGCCGAGCGCAAGGACGAGATCGGCGACATGGTGCGCGCTCTGGAAGTGTTCCGCGGCAATCTTGTCGAAACGGAAAGACTGCGCGGCAAGCAAGCGGAAGACGCAGCGAAAGCCGAAGTGCATCGGCGCGACTCGCTGCGCGAGATGGCGCGGTCGGTCGAAACCGAGGCGGGCTCGGCCGTGACGCGCGTCAGTCATCAGGCGAGCGAGATGTCGCGCCTTGCCATGCAAATGAGCGGGTCCGTGTCGAATGTGACGGACCAGTGCCAGGGCGTTGCCGCTGCTGCGCAACAGGCCATGATGAGCGCCACCAGCGTCACCGCTGCCACGCAACAGTTCTCTGCCTCGATCCAGGAAGTCTCGCAGCAACTCGTCAATGCGCGCCGGACGACGTCTGCGACAGTCGAGACAAGCGAGCGCACACGTATGGCAGTCGCCAACCTGGCGGAAGCTGTCGAAAAGATCGGCAGCGTCGCCAACATCATTTCCGAGATTGCCGATCAGACCAACCTGCTGGCGCTCAACGCCACGATCGAGGCGGCGCGTGCGGGCGATGCGGGTCGCGGGTTTGCCGTTGTCGCAAGCGAGGTGAAGTCGCTGTCGAGCCAGACCGCCAGGTCGACCGAGGAAATCCGCCGCCACGTTTCGGAGATCCAGGTCGTGATGCGTGAGACGACGGACGTGGTCGCTGAGATCGCGCGTCAGATTTCCAGCGTTGATGAGGGCTCCGCAGTAATCGCAGCCGCCATGGAAGAGCAGAGCGCAGCCATAAGTGAGATTTCCCGCCATGTCGAAGAGACGGCGAGGGCCGCGTCCTACGTATCGGATTCGGTGACCGTGGTGCTGAGTGAAGCGGCCAAGACTGGCGAGGGCGCGCGGTCGCTCAGCGGGACGGTCAAAGATGTTGATGAATCGATCGCCCGTCTGCGCGAGACGATCGTGCGGGTGGTGCGCACGTCCTCACCTGACGTCGATCGCCGTGACGACTCGCGCTATGAAGTCCGTACGCCAGGTATGCTGGTCGAGAAGCAACAACGGGTGACGATCGAGAACCTGTCACATGGCGGAGCCTTGCTGACAACCGATGCCGAGTTACGCAGTGGAGAGACCGGGCGGCTCGAGGTCGCAGACGCCAACGTCGCCTACAAGGTGCTGGGCAAGGACAAGTCGGGCACGCACGTGCAGTTCGAAGGCGCCAAACCGGCCGGATTCGACAGCACGTTTGCAAGGCTCAGCAAGGGCGCGCCGGTCCGTAACGCGGGCTGATCAGCGTTCCATGCTCTTGCGCGAGACCGGGCAGGCGTCTGATGGTGCGGCATGCGTAGCGGCTGGCATCTCGCACAGATCAACGTGGCGAGGTTCCGGGAACCGCGCGGATCGCCTGTCAACGCCGACTTCGAGGCCATGCTGGCGGAGGTGAATGCGCTCGCAGAGGCGTCACCCGGCTTCGTCTGGCGCATGATCGGCGAGGGCGAGAATGCCGACGGGGCGGTGTTCGATGATCCGGGCATCACCATCAACCTGACGGTGTGGGAATCAATCGAGCATCTGGCCGCGTTTGCCTATCGCAATGTTACGCATCGTGGTGTGATGCGGCGGCGCAGGGACTGGTTCGTCGAGATGCCGGTCTATCTCGCGCTGTGGTGGGTTCCTGCGGGAGCGACACCCCTCCTCCTCGAGGCCAAGGCCAGGCTCGACCTGTTGGCGCGCGAGGGGCCGACAGCCGAGGCGATCGATTTCAAGACTTCTTTTCCTTCACCTGGCTTTCCGTCACCCGGCTTTCCGTCTCCCGCTGCGTGAGGCAAAGAGAGACGCATGGCAGACTCGAAACCAGAAGGGCCCAAGGGCCGCGTCCTCATCATCGCCGGATCAGATTCCGGGGGTGGGGCGGGCATACAGGCCGACATCAAGACGGTGACGGCGCTGGGCGGATATGCGGCCACTGCGATCACGGCGCTGACGATCCAGAACACGCTTGGCGTCAACGGCGTGGTGGCGACGCCGCACAAGGCGGTGCGGGCGCAGATGGAGGCGGTGCTGGGGGATATCGGCGCCGACGTTCTGAAGACGGGCATGCTGGGCGACAAGCAGCTGGTCGAGACGCTGGCGGAGGCGTTCGAGGACCTGGCGCCGAAGACGCTGCGGGTGATCGATCCGGTGATGGTGGCGACGTCGGGGGATATCCTGCTGCCGCAGGGCGCCGTGGACGCTGTGCGCAGGTTGCTGGTGCCGGGCGCAGCCCTGGTAACGCCGAACTCGCACGAGGCCGAGGTGCTGACGGGCAAGGCTGTGGACGGGCTCAACGGCCAGAGGCGGGCGGCGGAGAAGTTGCTCGATATGGGAGCTACGGCCGCGCTTATCAAAGGCGGGCACATACCGGGCGACGTCATCGTCGATGTTCTGGCGACCCAGCAGGGCGAGCATTTTTTTGATGGTCCGCGTATCGTGACGAAAGCGACGCACGGAACCGGCTGCACGCTGGCGTCGGGCATTGCAGCGGGGCTGGCGCGGGGGCTGTCACTGAAGGACGCCATCGCGTTGTCGCGTGCCTTCCTGTTCGAGGCGATCAGTCGGGCACAGGTGCTGGGCCGAGGGAATGGTCCGGTCGATCATGGCTGGCCGTCGCGCGATCCGGAAGCGTTCGCGATCCTGTTCGCGAAGTGGCGGCCGGGGTGATGGCTGGTCGGTGAGTTGGCGCGCGAGCTGCGCTCATAAATATATCAGGAATTATCGTTTTTCGGAACCTGCGGAGACGGCTAGACAGCGCCTCTGCAGTGACAGGAGCGCGCGATGAGCACGTATCGCTTTTTTCAGATCGATGCGTTCGCTGAACGGGCGATGTCCGGCGGGCCTGCGGCGGTGATGCCGATGGATTCCTTCCTTGCTGACGACGTGATGCAGTCCATCGCGGCGGAGAATAATCTGGTAGAGACAGCTTTCATCGTGGCCAAGGAGCCTGGTGTCTGGGACCTGCGCTGGTTCACACCCGCGCTGGAAGTGCCGCTGTGCGGGCATGCGACGCTGGCGAGCGCGCATGCGCTGTATGCCCATCTTGGCTTTGATGGACCTGAGATCGGCTTCGACACGAAGTCTGGTCGACTGACGGTGAAGCGACTGCCAGATGGCCGGCTGGAGATGGATTTCCCGGCGCAGCCGCCGCGAGACGTGCCGACGCCGGATGGGTTGGTCGAGGCACTGGACGCGCGGCCGGATAAGGTCGTCGCCGGACCGTACCTGATGGCGATTTTCGCGACGCCTGATGCAGTGCGCGCGCTGAAGCCGGACCTCATTCGCGTCAATGAAATCTCGGGCGGCGCCACGGGTGGTCGCGGCAACCTGATCTGCGCGGCGTTGGGTGAGAGTGAAGGGTTCGACGTAGTCTCGCGCTTCTTCGCGCCGGGCTCGGGCATTCCGGAAGATCCGGCGACGGGGTCGGCGCATTGCATCATCGCGCCGTACTTTTCGGGCGTCCTGGGCAAGGCTGAATTGAACTGTTTCCAGGCCTATCCGGGTCGCGGCGCTCACATCACGACACGCCTGGCCGGTGACCGGGTGAAGCTGATCGGACGGGCGCGGACGGTGATCGAGGGGCAGTTTCACGCCTGACGGACGCCGAAAAAGACTTGTTTTCCGAGGGTTAACACCGGCAACCTTGCCCCGCTGAGGCGCGAGGGCTATCTCGCCGTCTCAGATTCCGGAGCCTCGCCATGGCCATCTCCACCTATCTCGACTTTGAAAAACCCGTCGCCGATCTCGAAAAGAAGATCGCCGAGCTGGAAGCGACCGGCGGCGCGGCAGTGACCGATGAAGTGGGCAAGCTGCGCGAGAAGGCGTCGAAGCAGCTGGAGCAGATCTACACGCATCTCAACGCGTGGCAGAAAACGCAGGTCGCGCGCCATCCGGAGCGGCCGCACTTCATGGACTACGTCGAAGGCCTGTTCGACGAATTCGTCGAGCTGGCGGGTGATCGCAAGTTCATGAATGACGATGCGATCCTGGGCGGCCTCGCGCGGTTTCGCGGCAAGCCGGTTGTGGTGATCGGACACGAGAAGGGCCGCGATACGCAGACGCGGCTGAAGCACAATTTCGGCATGGGCAAGCCAGAAGGTTATCGCAAGGCCGTGCGCCTGATGGAGCTGGCAGGGCGATTCAATCTTCCGGTCATCGCTCTGGTCGACACGTCAGGCGCTTTCCCCGGCAAGGGCGGGGAAGAGCGCGGACAGGCTGAGGCGCTGGCCCGCGCGATCGAGGCTTGCCTGACGCTGGATACGCCGATGATTTCGGTGATCGTGGGCGAGGGCGGGTCGGGCGGCGCGGTGGCGCTCGCGTCTGGCAACAAGGTGCTGATGATGGAGCACGCGATCTATTCGGTGATCTCGCCGGAAGGCGCGGCGTCGATTTTGTTCCGCGACGCCAAGCGCTCCAGGGACACGGCTGAAGCCATGAAGATCACGGCGCAGGATCTTCTGAAATTTAAGATTGTCGACGGCATCGTGTCAGAGCCGATGGGCGGGGCGCACCGCGATCCTCGCGAAGCGATCCAGAAGGTCGGCGATGCGCTGGAGAAGGCGCTCGAGACACTGAACGGCCTCACGCCGGATGACCTGCGGGCGCAGCGCAAGGAACGGTTCTACGCGATCGGCCGTGAGGGGCTTGCCTGAACAGGCTGGTCGCTGCCGGACATGTCCGGCAGCGACCAACGGGTTATCTAACGAAAATCAGAGTTACGAGGCGGGCCTCGCGTCCAGGCCTTCGCGGGTGCTCGAGCCCTTGGGTGCGGTGAAGTCGATATGAGCGCGTGAACCCACATCTGGCTCCTTGTCAGTGTTCTTGGACGTCTGGATCTCCCACGCGAAGCGGACTGGATTGCGCGTCGAGGCCCAGATAGCGGCGTCGATCAGGTCAAGCTCAAGCAGGACGAGATCGGGATCGTCCTTGCCCTTGAACCAGGCGCCGGCAACGTCGTTCCAGTATTCATCAATGCGTTGCTGGTCGCGGTTCTCGTACAGGTTACCCATCAGGCAGGCATGATAGTCCTGATCCTTGCCGACGACGCAGAAGTGCGCGTGTGAGCCCGCGCCGAGTTCGCGGAACAGGTCGCCTGCGCGTGACGTGAAGAACCAGAGACGCGGCGCGCCATCCTTGTCCTTCATGTGCCCCATCGGCTGCATGTGCGCATGCGAGCCCTCGATGCCGAGCATGCCGGCATGAACTTTCCCGAGCTGTTCCCAGAGCTGGTTCTCGGGCTGCTTCTCGGCCTTGTCGGTATGTCCCATGGGGATGTCCTCGTTCTGTGGGGTGTCCCCTTCAACGGCTGCAGCATGGACCGGTTCCCGAATGAGAGGGGCCTGCAGGACACAGCAATACCTTGCGTGGTGCAGGGCGTGGCCGTTGACCGACACAAAGGCTGGGGGCACAAGCCCGATCACTTCCACTGGAGAGCGCCCATGAGGGTCGTGACCGTCTAGTTCGCGCCGGGAACCTGCCCGGCCTGGCCCCTTGGTGCTGTCGCTGCCCGCGTCGCTGACGCGCGCAAAAACGAACTCCATGTGGAAACCACCATGTTCGAATTTCTGAGGCGTTCCTCGCCGCTGTGGAGCAACGCAAACTTCAATCGTCTCTGGACCGCACAGATCCTGTCTGCGTTCGGCAGCCGCATCACACGCACGGCCATTCCCATCATCGCGGTCGGCGCGCTGGCGGTGACGCCGTGGGAGGCGGCGCTTCTGTCGGCGCTGAGCTATGCCCCCTACATGCTGGCGGGCGCGCTGGGCGGCGGCTTTGTCGAGCGTGCCAACAAGACGCGACTGATGGTGGCGCTGGATCTCCTGCGCTTTGTCATCGTCATTGCGGCGCCGCTGGCCTGGTATTTCAACCTGCTGAACTTCTGGCTGCTGTGCGGACTGGCAGCGGCGACGGGAGCGGCGAGTGCGCTGTTCCAGAATGCCGATGTCGCCGTGCTGCCGCGTCTGGTCGCCAGGGATCAGTTGGTCGATGCGAACGCGCGGCTGCAGGCGACGGAGTCGCTGGCGGAACTGACGGGGCCGGGCGCTGCGGGTCTGCTGATTGCGGTGCTGACCGCGCCGGTTGCGATGATCGTGGATGCGCTGACCTTCATCTGGTCGGCGTTCTGGCTGTGGAAGATTCCGAAGAATGTTGCTGTCGGCCTCGATGTCCAGCCGGCCGTACCCTCCGGCAGGAAGCCGGGGATGCTGGAGACATTGCGCGGTGACATCGGGATCGGCTTTCGCGCCATCGCCACGTGCCCGCCCATGCGCGCGATCATCACAGCGACAGCATTCTGGTATGTCTCGGCTGGCTTCTTCTTCGCGACCCTCATGCTGTTCCTGATGCGTGACCTCGGCCTGTCGCCGGCTGTCATCGGCATCGTGATCTCGGTTGGCGGGCTCAGCGCCTTGCTGGGCTCGCTGATGGCGCGGCCGATGGCGAAGGCGGTGGGCTATGGGCCTGCGATCGTGCTGGCGTTCAGCAGCAGCGTGGCGGGGCTGTTGATGCTGATCCCGGCGGCGGCGTTCAAACAATGGTCGATCGTGTTTCTCGTCGCGCAGCAATTCCTCGGCGATTTCGGGATGATGATCTTCACGATCCTGTCGGTCAGCCTGCAGCAGAAACTGTTGCCGGAAGATCAGCTGGCGCGGGCCAATGGCTTCAACCAGGTGGTCAATGGCGCGGGCATGACCGGATCGATCCTGATTGCGGGCTGGGTCGCGACAAGCATAGGTGTGACGAACACGGTGATGCTGGGCGCCGCGATCGGGGTGGTGGGCATCCTGCCGCTGCTGACGCGGCATCTGTTCAGCATTCGCGGGGAGCCAGAGGGTCAGGCAGGACTGGTTGCGGCGGACTGAAACGAAAACATCCCGGAGGCCGCGAGGCGTCCGGGATGTTCGATGTCTTCATATAGTGAAATCAGGCGCGCGCAGTCGCCGTCACGTCGCCGTGGCAGTTCTTGTAGCGCTTGCCCGAGCCGCAGGGGCAGGGGGCGTTGCGCGGCGTCGAAGCCCAGGCGGCGGGTGTGGAGCCTTGCGGCTGCTGTCCCAGCTGTTGCGGCGGCGCGGCTTGCACCGGCGCAGGCGTCGGGCGTGATGTCGGCAGGCCGCCGGGGCGGCCATTGCCGGGGTCATCGCCTGGAGGCTGTTCGGCGACGAACTGGCCGCGCATCAGCATGCGGGTGACGTCGGAACGGAGGTCGCTCAGCAGGCGCTCGAACAGGGTGAAGGCTTCGTTCTTGAACTCGTTCAGCGGATCACGCTGGGCGTAGCCACGCAGGTGGATGACCGAACGCAGCTGATCGAGATGCCAGAGATGTTCGCGCCAGCGCGTGTCGACGGCCTGGAGCAGGATCTGTTTTTCCAGCCAGCGCATTCGCTCGGAGCCGACCTGCGATTCCTTGTGGGCGTAGAAGCTTTCGGCCGAGGCGTTGAGTTTCTGTGCGACTTCGGTCGTCGCGACGCCTTCTTCGCTTGCCCATTCGCGGATCGGTACGGCGAGGCCGAGAACGTCGGCGACTTCTTCCTCAAGGTCAGCGAGGTTCCACTGATCCTGATAGGCCTTCTCCGGCATGTGACGCACGCACATCTCGTTGATCAGCTGCGTGCGCATGTCGTTGACGGTGTCGGACACGCTGGCCGAGCGCATGAATTCGATACGTTGCTCGAACACGGCCTTGCGCTGGTCATTGGTGACGTCGTCGAACTTCAGCAGGTTCTTGCGAATCTCGAAGTTGCGCTGTTCGACACGCTTCTGCGAGGTCTCGAGCGCCTTGTTCATCCACTTGTGGGTGATGGCCTCGTCTTCCTTGATGCCGAGGCTGCGCATGATCGAATCGAGGCGTTCGGCCGCGAAGATCCGGAGGAGGTCGTCCTCGAGGCAGATGTAGAATTTCGAGCGGCCCGGGTCGCCCTGACGGCCCGTACGGCCGCGCAGCTGGTTGTCGATGCGGCGGCTTTCGTG
>JBBATZ010000054.1:0-26973 GCA_040398425.1 Hyphomonadaceae bacterium | reverse complement strand
ATCAGACGTGAAAAAACCCAGGCAAAGTTCCGGGGCGGGGCGAGCGTCATGTCAACCGCGATAGCGTAGAAAGGCTCAACGTATCGAGGGAATGTCCATGACCCGGACCCAGCCGCCGACCTTTCTGATCGCGGACGCAGACACCCACACGCGCAGCTTGCTCGCGGAGGTGCTGCGAGCTGCGGGTTACTTCATGATCACGCAAGCGCGTGACGGAAACGAACTGCTGGAACTCACTGCTGAGCTTCATCCACGTGTCGTGATCATCACGTCGCGGCTCCCCGGTCTGTCGGGGCTTGATTACACCCGGATGATCCGCGCAGGCTTCAAGGATGTCTCTCGGCAGACCTCAATCATCGTCATGACCGACACGCCCACCAGGGTTTTCCTCGACGCTGCGCAACAAGCCGGCGTCGACGAAATGCTGGCGCGGCCCTTCTCCTCGAAATCCGTCGCGATTCGCGTCCAGTCCGTGATCGAGCGCCCGCGCGAATTCATCGATTGCGCGGTCTATGTCGGCCCGTGCCGCCGTCGCCGCATGGTCGACAGCTATGATGGTCCGATGCGCCGTTTCATCGATCCACTGGGCGATGCCCAGCACCTGGCGCCATGGGAGAACGAGCCCAACAGGGTCGCTGTCCGCGCCTGCGTGAAGAAGATCAGCGAGTTGACTGGAGGCTTGACGCCGGGCGACCGTCGCAAGCTGCGCGAAATCTACTTCGCTGTGAAGGAGACGGAAACCCTCGCCGACGACATAAGGGACGCCATGTTGGGAGAGGCAGCCCGCTCTCTTGGCCGATACATAACGGCTATTGGCGCGACAGGTTCACCGGATCCAGAAGTGCTCTCGACCCACATTGACGCCATGCACACACTGGGGATGCTGGGCAGCGAGCACCACGAGGAACGCGAGAACCTGATCAAGGGCCTCAAGAAGGTGGTCGACAAGAAGCTCCAACGCATCAAGGCGGCCTAAACGGGCCGCCTGCCGCCCCGATGCCTGTCGCGGGGGCGGAATTGCGCCATCCACTGCCAATTTCAGAGGCTGAGCGCCAGCGTCCTTGACGCATGGGCCTGCGCAAGGGCAGATGCTCGCAACGTCTGGGTCCGTCGTGAGGCGCGGTCAGATGGCAAGTCGATCGATCCCCGCGGGAGAGAGCTGCGTCTAGCTGCAGCCGCCGAAGGCGCAACCGCCCCGGAAACGCTCAGGCAAAAGGGCCGCGGGAGTGACGACAACGCTGGAAAGCGCGGGCCGCCGAAAGGTGATGGGCCTGCCGCCGACGGAGTAAGCGCTTGTGACCATCCTTGATCGGGTGGATGGCGTGAATCTCTCAGGCATATCCGACAGCGGGGGCGTGTATCGCGAAAGCGGTGCTGCGCAGCTGTCGGAGTGGTTATGTCTGAAGTCTCGAACGCCCCCTTGAAGAAAACGCCGCTGCACGCGTTGCACACGCGGCTCGGCGCGCGCATGGCGGAGTTTGGCGGCTATGACATGCCGATCCAGTACGCCGAAGGCATCATGGCCGAGCACAACTGGACAAGGGCGCATGCCGGCTTGTTCGATGTCTCCCACATGGGGCCCAGCTTCCTGTCCCTGCCCCAGCTCGGCGGCGGAGACGAAGCCCACCGGAAAATCGCCAGCATTGTCGAGAAGCTGGTCCCCTCCGACATTGCCGGCCTCGCGCCCGGCAAGGTGCAGCTCACCGTCCTGCTCAACGAGAATGGCGGCATCATCGATGACCTGATGATCGGCCGGCCGCCGCGCGATGACCAGCAGGGCGGCCTCTACATCGTCGTCAATGCTGGAACCAAGGAGAATGACTTCGCCATCATCGCGAAAGCCGCCGGCGCCGACGCAGAACTCCACCGCGCCGACGACCGCGCCCTTATCGCCCTGCAGGGTCCGGACGCCGAAGCCGTAATCGCCGACATCTTCCCGCAAGCTGTCGGCCTTACCTTCATGACGTTCAAGCAGATCAAGGACACGCCCTTCGGCGACATCATTGCGACGCGCTGCGGCTATACCGGCGAAGACGGGTTTGAGATGCTGATCCCCGCCGAACACACAGACGCCTTCGCCAATCGCCTGCTCGAAGATCATCGCGTGAAGCCGATTGGCCTCGGCGCGCGGGACTCCCTGCGCCTCGAAGGCGGCATGTGTCTCTATGGTCACGACATTGACGCCAGCAAGACGCCGGTTGCGGCGTCGCTTGCGTGGATGATCTCGAAGCCGCGCCGCGAACGCGGCGACTTCCCAGGCGCCGGCCGAATCCTCCGCGAACTCAAGGAAGGCGTGCCCTCGAAGCGCGTCGGTATCCGCCCCCTCGGCCGCGCCCCTGCCCGCGAAGGCACGGAGATCCAGAACCTCGAAGGCGAAACTGTCGGTGTCATCACGTCCGGCGGCTTTGGCCCAACGGTGAACGGACCGGTCGCGCAGGGTTATGTCGACACGAGCTATTCCAAAGCGGGCACACCACTGAAACTGATCGTGCGGGGCAAGGCGCTGGAGGCGGAAGTCGCCACGCTGCCTTTCGTGCCTGCGAAATACAAACGCTGAGAGGGATCCACGATGACCACGTATTACACCAACGAACACGAATGGATCAGCGTCGACGGCGATGTCGGCACGGTGGGCATCACAGCCTTCGCCGCCGGCAAACTCGGCGACGTGGTGTTCGTCGAACTGCCCGACGCCGGCAAAGCCGTGAAGAAGGACGCAGACATGGCGGTGGTCGAGTCGGTGAAAGCCGCCTCCGATGTCTATGCCCCCGTGACCGGCGAAGTTGTCGAGGGCAACGCGGCCATTGTGGATGACCCCGCGAAGGTGAACGCCGACCCTGAGGGCGCCGGCTGGTTCGTGAAGATCAAGCTCGCCGACAAGGGTCAGCTCACCGGCCTGATGGACAAGGCTTCGTACGAAGCTTTCTGCGCGGCGCAGTGACAGGCTGACATGCACGCCGCCCCCGCCTTCCGCATGGATGACCACGCCGAGATGATTGCCTTTGTAGGCGCCCGCCATTTCGCAACGCTGGTTGTCGCCGGCGCGAATGGGCCGATGGCGGCGCACATCCCGATGATGCTGAACCATGACGCTGCGGGCACCGCCGTCTCACTCGAAGGACATGTCGCGCGCAACAATCCGGTGGCGGCGATCACAGGCGCGCCGGTTCGCGCCCTGGCGATATTCAGCGGCGCCGACGCCTATGTTACGCCGACGCTCTACGCGTCCAAGCGCGAGCACGGAAAAGTCGTGCCAACCTGGAACTACATGGCTGTCCATGTCGCTGGCACGCTCGAAGTATTCAGCGACGCGGATGCTCTGCACGAACAGGTCCGCCGCATCACCGACCTGATGGAACAACCCACAGCGGCACCCTGGAAAGTCAGCGATGCACCGGATGACTACATTGCGAAAATGCTGATCGGCATCACGGGCGTCCGCCTGACGATCGACTCCCTCGAAGGCATCGCCAAGCTCAGCCAGAACCGCCCAGAAGACGACCGCACCGGCGTGTTCCACGGCTTCACCCATTCACCCGATCCAGCCGCGCGGCAGCTGGCGGCAGAGATGACCAAGAAGGCCTGACACATGCGCTATCTCCCCCTCACCGCAGACGACCGCGCGGATATGCTGAAAACCATCGGCGCGAAATCCGTTGACGATTTCTATGACGACGTGCCGGCCTCAGCCCGCCTGAAAGGCCCCGTGCCGGACCTGCCCAACCATCAGGGCGAAATGCAGGTCGAGCGCCACATGACCAAGCTGGCCGCGAAGAACCGCGCCGCCTCGGACGGTCCGTTCTTCGTCGGCTGCGGCGCCTACAAACACCACATCCCGGCCACCGTGGACCATATCATCCAACGCTCGGAATTCCTCACCACCTACACGCCTTACCAGCCCGAAATCGCGCAGGGCACGCTGCAGACCATGTTCGAATTCCAGACGCAGGTCGCGGCTCTGACCGGCATGGAAGTCGCCAACGCCTCCATGTATGATGGCTCCACCGCCTGCGCCGAGGCCGCCGTGATGGCCTGCCGCGTCACACGGCGGAACACCGTCGTGATGTCCGGCGGTCTGCATCCGCACTACGCCGACACGACCCGCACGCTGTGCGAGGCCGCTGGCATCAAGGTGATCCAGCTCGCCCCCGCCGTGGATGGCGAACTCGAACTATCCAGCAATGTCGACGACACGGTCGCCTGCGTCATCGGCCAGACCCCCAACATCTTCGGCACGCTGACCGACCTCACGCCCGTTGGCGAAGCCGCGCACGCCAAGGGCGCGCTGCTCGTCACTGTGTTCACCGAAGTGGTCTCCCTCGGCCTCGTGAAGACACCCGGCGAAATGGGCGCGGACATCGCGGTTGGCGAAGGCCAATCCATCGGCGTGCCGCTCGGTTTCGGCGGCCCGTATGTCGGCCTCTTCACCTGCAAGTCAAAATTCCTGCGCCAGATGCCCGGCCGTCTCTGCGGCGAAACGGTAGACGCCGATGGCAAGCGTGGCTTCGTGCTGACGCTCTCGACGCGCGAACAGCACATCCGCCGCGACAAGGCGACCTCGAACATCTGCACCAACAGCGGTCTCTGCATGCTGGCCTTCACCGCCCACATGACGTTGCTCGGCGACAAGAGCCTCACGCATCTTGCGACCCTCAACCACGAAGCCGCCTGCGACCTCGCCGACGCCCTCGCCGCCGTTAAGGGCGTCAAAGTTCTCACCTCGCACTACTTCAACGAGATCGCCTTCGAAACGCCGAAGCCCGCCGACCATGTCCTCGCCGCGCTCGAGAAACACGACGTCATCGGCGGCGTCCGCGCCTCGCGCCTCTTTCCCGGCGCTGGCTTCGACAACGTCATCATCGCCGCCGCCACCGAATGCGCGACGGGCGACGACATCGCGGCTTACGCCAGCGCGCTCGCGAAGGTTCTGAAGTAGTGTCCTTGCGGTCCACCCTCCTCAAGGTAACTGCAGGCGCGGCCGGCGCATGCACCGTGCTGTATGGCGCCGCCGTCGCATACCTGTGGAGTTCGCAAGACAGGTTCATCTACTTTCCGACGCCTGTCGTTGTGCAGCCCACGCTGTCCTACGTTTCGACAGTTCGTATTCCTACCAGCGATGGCGAGACACTGGTCGCATGGCAGGCGCAGGCTGCACCGGGCTGCCCCACCATCCTGTTCCTTGACGGCAATGCGGGCCGCCCCGAAATTCAGGATGGCCGCTGGAAACGTATTCACGACTCGGGCCTCGGATTTCTTGGCGTCTATTGGCGCGGTTACGTCGGATCGACTGGAACGCCATCGGAAGTCGGTTTTCACATCGATGCGAAGGCCGGTCTCGACTATCTGAAAACGCAAGGCCTGAAGAGTTCGAACGTCATCGTGCACGGTTTCTCTATCGGCTCTGGACCTGCCACACGTCTCGCCTCCGAGAACGATGTGGCCGCCCTCGTCCTTGAAGCGCCCTACTTCTCCATGGCTGACCTGGTCGCCACCAAGGTCCCTTTCATTCCCAATGACCTCTTACTCCGATCGACCTATCGCAGCGACAAATGGATCGAGCAGGTCAGCGAACCCGTGTTCATCGCCCACCGCACGTTTGACGGCGTGATCCCGGTTTCGCAGGGCCAGCGCCTGTTTGAGAAGGCGCCCGAGCCGAAAGAATTTCTTCCGATGGCCGGCTCGGATCACGCCACGCTCGTCCGCGACGGGCTCTACGATCACGTCTGGAAATTCCTCTCAACCTATCTGCCCGCGCAGGACAGCACGACCTGCCCGGGCCTGACAAAGGGACAGCTGTCGTCAGCTGAACTCAAATGACCATGAACTCCACCGGCCGCCCCACTTCGCTCACCGCCGTCGATAGCAGTTGTACAACCACAACGGTCTCGGGCTCGAAGGGCCTGCTGCAGGCGGAAGGCCTGATCTTCGAGATCGGCTCCACCGACAAGACCGGCGTTGATCTGGCGAAGCCCAAAGGCACGAAGAGCCGTCTCGGCGGCGTCACGCGCGGCGCTCCGACAAACCTGCCCGGCCTCACCGAGCCGGAGGCGATGCGCCACTATGTGCGCCTCAGCCAGCGGAACTACGCGATCGACCTTGGCCTGTTCCCGCTCGGTTCGTGCACGATGAAGCACAATCCGCGCCTCAACGAGAAGATGGCGCGTTTGCCTGGCTTCGCCGACGTCCACCCGATGCAGCCTCAGTCTACCGTCCAGGGCGCGCTCGAAGTGATCGAGGAACTGGCCGACTGGCTGATGAAGCTTACCAACATGCCGGCCGTCGCGATGACGCCGAAGGCAGGCGCCCACGGCGAACTCGCCGGCATGCTCGCCATCCGCGCCGCCCTCATCGCGCGCGGCGAAGGCGAGACGCGCAAGCGCGTGCTCGTCCCCGTCTCGGCCCACGGGACAAACCCCGCGACGGCGGCGCAGTGCGGCTTCATTATCGACGAGATCAATGCCGCCCCCGATGGCCGCGTCGACCTCGAAGACCTCAAGTCCAAGCTGGTCGATTCATCCGACGTCGCCGGCATCATGCTGACCAACCCGAACACGTGCGGCCTGTTCGAGCGTGACATCAAGACTATCGCCGACCTGATCCACGCGGCCGGCGGCTATTTCTATTGCGACGGCGCCAACTTCAACGCCATCGTCGGGCGTGTTCGCCCGGGCGATCTCGGCATTGATGCGATGCACATCAACCTGCACAAGACGTTCTCGACGCCCCACGGCGGCGGCGGCCCCGGCTCTGGCCCGACGGTTCTCTCCGAAGCGCTCGCGCCCTACACGCCCGTGCCCTTCATCCTGAAAACATCAGAAGGCCTGCGCTTCGTCGAGCATCATTCGGAAGCCCCGGACTCGTTCGGCCGCATGTGCGCGTTCCACGGGCAGATGGGCATGTTCACCCGCGCCCTTGCCTACATCCTCAGCCACGGCGCCGACGGCCTGCGCCAGGTGGCGGAAGACGCCGTGCTCAACGCCAACTACATCCTTGCGCGCCTCAAGCCGCTGATGTCGCCTGCCTTCGAAGGGTACTGCATGCACGAGGCGCTGTTCTCGGACGGCTTCCTGAAAGACACCGGCGTCGAAACCATCGACATCGCCAAAGGCCTGATCGACGAGGGCTATCACCCGATGACGATGTATTTCCCGCTCGTCGTCCACGGCGCCATGCTGATTGAACCGACCGAGACGGAATCGAAAGCCGAACTCGACCGTTTCTGCGACGCCCTCGCCTCCATCGCGCGCCGCGCAGTGCAGAAGGACCCGTCGCTCAAGACAGCGCCGCTTCTCGCGCCTGCCCGCCGCCTCGACGAGACGCGCGCCGCTCGCTCCCCGCGCCTCAAGTGGACGCCGGAGACGCCGACCCTGAAGGCAGCCGAATAGGTCAGGCGCACCAGCCAAGCGTGCGGCCATGCGGATCAACATCGGCCAGCGTGACTGCGTCGCGCTGGCCGTTAGTCCACGACACGACATTCAGGACGTAGCGCTTGGATCCATGGGCAGCGCCCAGTACGCTCTCAGGCTCGAAGCGGACCCAGGCCAAACAGCGTCCGGCGCGCGTGCGTGTCCCCGCTTCCTCGATCGCATCGCCAATCGCCTCGCGCACGTCGAGCGGCGGGTACTGCAGGAAGACGGAATGATAGACCACCGTCGTTCCGTCCGGCAGATCGCCGGCCAGTCGCTGGCGAATCCAGGCTGCCGCATCCGCCTTCTCGACTTTCACGCCCGTCTCGCGCGCCAGTTCGATCGCAGCGTTGAGCCGATCGAGCCGCGCCGTCTGGTCTGCCCAGACGTACGCGCGCAGCCGTAGCCGATCCTCCGCATTCGCTGGATCGAGCGGGTTCTGATCGCACGCGGCGCGCGAAGCGATGGCGATGTCACGCCACGCGGGGGCTGGGCCATCAATCTGTGTCGGCATTATCGGCCCGATCACGCTCGCCCGCCGCCACGGCGGATAGGCATAGGCGAAGCGGTCCCAGTTGAGATTGAGCCCCGCGCTGGCGCCCAGCTCCAGCATGTAAAACGGCTGCGGCATGCGCTCGGCCAGCCAGAGAAATGCGCAGGCTAGCCCACTCGATCGCGCCGTTTCGTTCGTCTGCGGCGGCGACTTCATGAAGTCGCGTACCCAAGCCTCTTCACGCGCCAGGAAATCCATCGCCAGTGGCCATACACGATCCATCGACCAGTCGGCCGTGGCATGTGGATAAGCCAATGCCAACGCCGCATCGCGCCCCGTCAGCGCGGCAGCATGCAATGCGCCCGCCACGCGCAGGGACAACGCGTCGCTGCGCGTGTGACCCGGCCAGTCCGCGGTCAGTTTTGCGGCAATGCCGCTGGACTCAATGTTATCCGCCAGGCGGGTGAGCAGTTCGGACACGAAGATCGAATTGAAATCCGCGCAGAAACGCGACTGCAGGCGAAATTCTTCCAGCACGGTTGTCATCGCGCACCTCCGGCACAGGATGCAACCCTACGCCGATCAAAGCGCGCCGCCAGTTGGCTTCAACTGATCGATTCGTTAAGGCCTCATCACGACACGGCCAACGATCTTGCCGTCGCGCAGATCATTCAGCGCGGCGGTCACCTGATCCAGCGGCCGTGTCGCCACCGGCACGTCCGGCGCACCCCTGCGGTTCACCAGATCGAGCAGTTCGGCGATCTCCGGCAGGCTGCCGACATAGCTGCCCTGCACGGTCAGCGCTTTCATCGGCAAGAAGGGCGTCGGGATGGTAACGTCGCCGCCAAACAGGCCGACGACAATAACCTTGCCGCCTTTGATGGCTGTATCGACGCCCAGCTTCACCGTCGGCCCCGCGCCGACAAAATCGATCGTCGCCCACGATCCGCCGCCTGTCGCTGCACGGATCTGATCGGCTGCGTCCTTCGCCGCACCATCGATCACATGCGCGGCGCCTGCTTGTCGCGCTGCCTCACGCTTCACGGGGTCGATATCGACCACAATGGCGCTCTTTCCGTCCATCTTCCGGTGCAGCGCCAAGGACATCAGCCCGACACCGCCCGCTCCGATCATCACCACCGGCTCGTCGCTTAGCGTGTCGCTCACCTTCTTCAGTGCGCCGTAGGCCGTGACACCTGAGCATGCCAGCGGCGCCGCGCGCTCGGGCGACAGCGACCCGATGTCGAACAGATAGCGCGGATGCGGAACCATTACATGGGTCGCAAACCCGCCGCCACGCTGGATGCCTATGTTGCCCGGCTTGGTACAGAGGTTTTCTTCGCCACGCCGGCACACCACGCACACGCCGCACCCCATCCACGGATGGATCAGCCTCACGTCGCCAATGCTGACGCCCCTTGCCTCGGGCCCGACGGCGACAACCTCGCCGACATTCTCGTGGCCCATGGTCAGCGGCAGCTTCACGCCGCGATCCTGGAGCCGGAGTTTCTGCCCGCCGCCGATATCGTAATAGCCATCCCAGATGTGCAGGTCCGAATGGCAGACACCCGCCGCTATGACGCGCAGCAACACGTCCGTTCCCGCAGGTTGGGGCGTGTCGCGCTCCACTCGCTGCAACGGCGCACCGCACTCACAGACATCATAGCTGAGCATGGAAATCTCCCGCGACAGAGGTCCCACGCCACTGTCGCGGTCAACCTAACCTCGGCCAAGCCGTTCGCAAGCATCGACTTGCCAACCTGTCGGCAGCCGGCTCAACCGTGCTCCATCTCGGTCAGCGCATGCTCGACCTGCTTTGCAGGCGCCTCGCGCAGGTCCTTGCTGATCTCGGCCTTCAGTGCGCCTTTCAGCCGCGCCGAATAGTCTGACCGGATCATGCCGAGGAAGCGGGGCGAGGCGAACAGCACGACATTCGGCTGCGCCTTGCCATGCTCATGCGCGCCGATGAGGTGGTCGAGCCGGGTCGCCAGCGTCTTGGCGAACTCCCGCTCGGACTGATCGTGATAGTCGGGCCCGGCCACGGCAGTCTTGGGGCCAGAGGGCATCGAAACGCGCCCCGGCCTGTCCGTCCCAACTTCGCGCGTGAACGACTTGTGGTGCGCGTCATGCGTCTCGACGACTTCCAGCTTCGCGAGCCCTTCACGGGCTGCATTGCGATAAACCACCGCTCCGCCGCCATCGGCCGCGACGACCAGTGTTCCGTGTTCGATGATCATGTGCCCACTCCAATGGCTGGAGCAGACAGAAGCCCGCTCAACGCGCCAGTATCATCTGAACGCGCAGGACCGGTTTGAGATGCGACAAACCCGCAGAGCGATCACCGCACGCGCACGCCGGCAGCCGCATCCCAGTGCAGCGGCTTGTCAGACTTCGGCAAGGGCGCATCGCTCGGGCCTGGCGTCACGCCGTGTGGCCAGTCTGGCGGGCAGATCGCAACATAGCGCGCGAGGCCGCCCGTCCCGCCCTTGAACTTCGGAAACCCGATCGATACCAGGCATCCTGTCTCCGCCACCTGATCGAGATTGGCGACTCCCTCGGCCTGCGCATAGCCACTGTGCATCAGCCACGCCTCCCCCTCCAGCGTCGCCGTAGTGTCCGTGTCCAGCGGCTCATGCCCGTGAAACAGGATACGCCGCTGCTCGTGCAGGAGTTTCAGCGCATCGAGCCCAACGCCCGGAAACACCTTCTCGGCACCGAGTGACGGATCGGGCCAGCGGAGCGACCAGTCGGAGCGCACGAACACGACGGAGCCTTCGGGGATGCGGCCATGGGCCTTCTCTCAGGCTTCGATGTCGGCGACGTGCAGGTGATAGCCGGCGTCGGTCGCGAGCTGCGGCACGATGGAAATAACCACCAGGGGACGCAGTTTATAGGTGGCCGGGATTTCATCGATGGAAGGATACTCGGCCGCCCAGTGTGCTGGAGGATCAAGCTGCGTGCCGAGCTCGTCTATCGCCAGCTCATACCGCGAGGCCTCAAAGCCTGCGCCGCCATAGGTGTACGTGTTGCCCGTGGCAGGATCCACGCTCTGGCCGAAGCGCGAAGGGCCGAAGCCGTACCAGACTGGAATGACCGGCGCGATCACGTGGCTAAGGTCGATGTATTTCGCGCCGGCAAGACTGTCTTGATAGACTTGCCACAGATCTGATTTTCCGCTCGCTTGCCCACCCGGTCCGCCACATGCGGCGACCGCAAGCGCCGTCGTCATGCTAGCGATGATCCGGGTACGGATGTTCGGTCCCCTTTACTGGCGCGCAGGCTACCGCATGTCGCCAGCGTCGCGAAGGGCGTCGCGGGCGAGCCGGTCCGCGCGACCTGCCAGGGTTGGGATCCGATGCTCGCCATGCATACGCTTCACGCCGGCGACAGCCTCTTCAATCGCCAGTCCGGCCGCCGTGACAAAAACAGGGCTTTCGCTCGACCCACGCAGGACCCGCGCTGCCCAATAACTCGCGCCCTCGAATTTCGTCTTGGCGATACCGACAATCGCACTGCCGGCGTTCAGCGCCTCATGCAGGTGCGCGCCGAGGCCTTTGCGCCCCTCGACGCCGAGCCAGACATAGCCGTCGATCACGACTGTGTCCGGCTTGCGCGGCAGCATGGCCAGCACCGACACGATCAATGGCAGTTCACGGCGATAGAACTCACCCGGCTGGTAGTCGGCGGCAGGTCCGCCACGGTGCATGAACTCACTGATTGCTGCGCCTGACTCCCATCCAGTGGCCGTCACGCATGCGGCAGCCGACGCCTCGTTTCGATACGCGGCGTCGACAATAGCGATCACGTCAGCGCGCGATGACCGCGTCCGCTTCAATCTCGACCAGCCAGCCGGGATTGATCAGCGCGCTCGTGCCAAGGAAGGAGCAAGCCGGCTCGATGTCCTTGAAAACCTCACCGTGCACCTCGCCCGCTTCTTGCCACCGGCTCATATCGGTGAGGAAGACGCGCGTGCGAACCACGTTCTTGAGGTCCGCCCCTGCCTGCACCAGCGCGCCCTCGATGATGTCGAGGCAGCGCTTTGTCTGGCCACGCATATCGCCGGGCGCAGCCACCGACCCATCCGCCGCGATGGGCGCACAACCCGACACGAACACCATGTTTCCCACGCGCACCGCGCGCGAGAAACCCAGCCCCAGCTTCGATCCGCTGGGGATTTTTACCACATCACCCGACATGATTCAGGCCCGCTCGATCGCCATGGCGATACCTTCGCCGCCACCAATGCACAGTGCAGCCATGCCGCGCTTCTTGCCCTGCTGTTCCAGCGCGTTGATCAACGTCACCAGCACGCGCGCGCCCGAAGCGCCGATCGGGTGACCCAGGGCGCATGCGCCGCCATTCACATTGACCCGGTCATGCGTGATGCCAAGTTCCTTCATGGCGATCATCGGCACGACGGCGAAAGCTTCGTTGATCTCCCAGAGGTCAACGTCGGAAGCTTCCCAGCCGGCCTTGGCAAGCGCCTTCTTCATCGCGGGCACGGGCGCCGTGGTGAAGTAGGCAGGCTCGTGGCTGTGAGCGGCGCTGGAGACGATGGTGGCGAGCGGCTTCAGCCCGCGCTTCTTGGCCTCGGAGGCGCGCATCAGAACCAGCGCAGCCGCGCCATCCGAAATGCCCGAGGCGTTGGCAGCAGTCACCGTGCCATCCTTCGAGAATGCAGGGCGCAGCGTCGGGATTTTTTCCGGCATCGCCTGCCGCGGCAGCTCGTCCGTATCGATGGTGACGTCGCCCTTCTTGCCCTTCACGGTTACAGGCGTGATTTCGCGCTTGAAGCGGCCTTCCTTGGTCGCGCTCTGGGCACGGCTCAGCGTTTCGAGCGCGTAGGCGTCCTGCTGCTCGCGCGTGAACTGGTATTCCTTGGCGATCATGTCGGCATAGTTGCCCATCGCGCCGCCGCCATAGGCGTCTTCAAGACCGTCCGTCGCCATGTGATCGCGCAGCGCTGCCGCGCCGTACTTGTGACCCTTGCGCAGGTCGACGAGGTGAGGCGCGTTCGTCATGCTCTCCATCCCGCCCGCGACGACCACGGTGGCCTCGCCTGCCAGAAGCGCGTTTCGACCCATCACAGCCGCCTGCATGCCCGAGCCGCACATCTTGTTGACCGTGGTGGCTTCCGCGCCCTTCGGCAGGCCCGACTTGATGCCAGCCTGACGCGCCGGTGCCTGGCCTTGTCCCGCCGGAAGGCAGTTGCCCATGTAAACCAGTTCGACGTCTTCGCCCTTGATGCCCGCTTCCGCGACCGCGCCCTTGATGGCAAGCGCACCGAGCTCGTTGGCGGAGAAACCAGCCAGTTCGCCGAGCATCGCGCCCATCGGCGTACGCGCCATGCCGACGATGACCACGGGATCCGATGCGCTCATGGGGCAAATCCTTCCTAATGTTATGTGCGGCGCACAATCCTCTCCATGCCCTTTGCCGTCAAGTTCTGGCCGCGCGGAGGTTTAGCTCACCAAACACCCGGAACGGTCCCTGCCCCCATTCGTTGGATAACCAGATCCCTGAAACTGTTCCGGAGCAGCGAATGTCTGGCGTCATGATCGATCACAACGCGTGGGTAATGGTTGGAGACGGCCAAAAAGCCTTGTTCTTCAGGAACGCGGGAGACGCCACCTACCCCAACCTGGAAATCGTCCAGGTCCTTCAACAGGACAATCCCAGCACCAGCGAACAGAGCTCGGATCGGCCTAGCCGCACGCATTCATCTAATGGGACCGCCCGCAGCGCCATGCAGGAAACAAACTGGCACAAGCTGGAGAAACACCGCTTCGCCATGAATATTGCCGACGCGCCTTATTCTGCCGCTCACAGCGGCCGCTACGACAAGCTGGTGACCGCTGCCCCCCACCCCCCCCCGGATGATCATGGGGGACCTGCGCAAGGCGATACGCAAGGAGGTGTCCGACAAGGTCGTGGCCGAGATGTCGAAGGACCTCACCAACATGCCGCCACACGAAATTGAAAAAAAGCCTCGGAGGGATAACGAACAAGGGAGCTGCGCAATGACCCGTACCCAGCAGTCGTCGGATCAGGTCCGTGCCGTCGATCTCGAAATGGGCGGCGATGACGGCACCCCTGGCATTTCGCAGGAACTCACCACCGACAACATTGACGACATCGCGTTCAATGGCGCCATCAGTGTCGAGGAACGTAGGTAAGACCTGATGAACCTTCTCGCCGAAATCCGCGCGCGCCGAACGGGCGATCTGATGGGCGATAGGGCTCCAGTCGCCTCGCACCTCGAAGATCGCATTGCCACGCTGTCCGAGCCGCAGGACATCGAAGCGCTGGCCGAGTCGACAGGAATGGATGCAGACGGTCGCAGCGATGATGATGATCCGGCGGACCACATCGATCACGAAGACGAAGACCTAGGATAAAAGACCTCGCGCCCCAGCAAATCTAGTCAGCGGGCGGCGCAGGTCATGGACGCGCAAGGCGCCCCATCGCATAGTCTGGCTAAACGCGGCGGGAGGTCTCATTGCCAGACAGTTTCATCACGACCGACATCAGGGGGCGCGTTGCGGTCGTCCACTTCGATCGCGGCGACAAGGCCAATGCGCTTTCTGCTGAAGCCCTGCGTCAGCTCACCGAAACTGCACGAAGCTTCCACGCGCAACCGGACATCTCGGCGGTTATCCTGACCGGCAATGCGCGCAATTTCAGCCTCGGCGCAGATCTCAAGGATCCGGCTCGCACCGAGCAACGCGGGCAAGGTCTGTCGCAACGGCGTCTGTCGCTGCGGGCCGGGCCAGAGGCGTGCGAAGCTTGGGAGAAGATCGACGCCCTCACCATCATGGCCATCGAAGGCTGGTGCGTCGGCGGCGGCGCAGCCCTCGCGGTAGCCTGCGACCTGCGCGTGATGGGACGCTCCGCGAAAATCTACGTGCCCGAAGTGGCGCGTGGCATGAACATGAGCTGGGGCTCGATCCCGCGCATAACTGCGCTCGTCGGCCCCGCCCGCGCCAAACGCCTTGCAGCCCTCTGCGAGAAGGTCGACGCCGAAACCGCCTTCGCCTGGGGTCTTGCCGACGCCGTCACAGATGATGGAAGCGCCCTCACCCGCGCCATGGAGTTTGCGACCACCGCCGCCGCTCTGCCACCCACCGCACTCAAGATGGTCAAGCGAGACGTCAACATCGCCGCCCTCGCTCTCAGCCAAGCCACCGCCCACCGCGACCTCGAGGCCTTCGCCCTGATGGAACAGTCCGAAGACTTCGCGGAGGGCGTCTCGTCCTTCCTAGAAGGCCGTGATCCGAGATTTACCGGGGATTGAGCGTCCGCCAGATATCAGGCCTCACGCCGGGCCTTCGCCTCGTTCAACCTGCGCACTATGAAATAGATCGCGCAGATCACGACCACCACGCCAAGTCCGATCAGCACCACTTTCAGCAAGTTGTTCGGATCGGTGATCTTCTCAATCAGACCGCCCGAAGGTGCGGCCTCAGCGCCGCCCGCATTCGTGGGAGTCGAAGCTCCGTCCCCTCCCAGAACCTCGGCTGCGCCAACTACGACGACTGCTGCCCCGGCAGTGGCCGCTGTACCGGCAACAGCGCCTGACTTACCGCTTTCCGGCTGCGATGCAGACGGCGGCGTTGTCTTCGCCGCCTCAGCAGAAGTGGTCGCAGGCAAAGCCGCCGGTTCCGGATCGCGCGCCGGAACCAGCACAGCGTCCGTTATCACCGGCGCAACCCGCTGCGCCGCCGGATCGAGATCAACATACTCGATTTCAACCGTCGCACCGCCCAGCAGCGCATCCCGCACTTTGGGGTACATCGCCTCGTAGGCGGGCCGGCTTGCCGTCACATAGTGGAAACCCTCCACCTTGCTGTGACCCTGTCCCAGCAGCAGGCAACCCTGCGTGTCATCATGGCTGTTGCCGATGTGAAGCAGAATGAAATCGAAACCCGGCACATTGGTGACATGCAGCATGCCCTTATGCCAAGGCGCTCCGTACTTCTCGAGATACTGCGCGTGAAAGCCACCTTCCTCCCTCAAGCGTAACTGATATGTCCCAGCCGGAATGCGCGTTTCGCCCTTCACCTTGGGGCCTGCGCGATACTGGTCTTCCAGCGTCCAGCACTGGAATCTACCATCGATATAGAGTCGACCCAGCGTCGACTCGTTATCCGATTCCACACGATCAACGCGCAGGTGCATGCCGTTCCCCCGGTTTCGCCCCGCAGAAAACCCGCTTGCGGCGCGATGATCAGTCGGGATGCGACGGGGAAGCATAAGCTTCATTCCGGACGGTGACAAATCGCTTCGACATTGTTGCCGTCGGGGTCGATCACAAACGCCCCATAACAGTGTTAATGATAGCGCGGCCGCAGACCCGGTGCGCCATTGTCTTTCCCGCCAGCGGACATCGCCGCCGTGTAGAACGCATCGGCCTGCGCCCGCGACTGCGCGGTCAACGCGACGTGGCGCCCCTTACCGGGATAATCGCCCGTATGCAGCCAGAACACCGAACGCTCGCGTCCGTATCCAATCACTGTCCGTCCGCCCGTGAACTGCTCCGGCACCGTATGCAGCAACCCGCCGCCCATCGCGCCGAACGCCGCGTCATAGAACGCCTTCGACTTCGCGAAGTTCGTTACTTCAACGCCGGTATGATCGATCATCGTGCCCCTCCCTGCAGCCGTGCGAGCCTGTACGTCAGAGGAAAAGCGGACAAGCTGGATTTGCGCGATCACCAGGCCCGCCAGAGCGCCGCATCGCGCAAAGGCGCGGCGCGCGCGTCGTCAATTCTCGCGATCTTCGCGACCTCGCACGGTGCGCCGGCGAACGGCCGCAATTCGTAAGACGAGGTCGCCTTCAGCTGCCAGGGCGAACCGGGATGGAAGGCGAATGCGCGACGACGGATTGTCAGCGGCTCACATGCCTCCTTGAGGGTTACGAGGTAGTAGTCGCGAAACTCGTCGCGATAGAGCACGTTCTGCGTGTCGATGACCCACGTCGAATAGAAGGCACCGTCACGCAACCTGATGCTCTCGACGATCTTTCCATCGATCGCGACAAGCTGCGTCTTCGTCTTCGGCTCTCCATAAGCCGACGCTGTCAGCGCCTCGCACGCGAGCGCCAGTGCAATGAACCGTTTCATGACCGCATCGTTTCCCCGGACGTCAGGTTACCCGGACAAGCAAAGCTATCAAAATTGACGCACACGCGCCATCGGCCACGCGATCAATTCGCCGCACTCACCGTACTGGAGATGAACCCGCCACCAAGCACGCTCCGCCCGTCCGGCGCCGCGTAGAGCACGCAGGCCTGACCCGGCGCCACGCCTTCCTCGGCCACATCGAACACAAAGCCCGGCGCGCCATCCACCAGCGCCATCCGCCCTGCCACAGGCGCCCGCGTCGAGCGCACGCGCGCCAGCGCCCGCACGCCCGCTGCACAGGCGTCCGCCAGAGACCCTTCGCCGAGCCAGTTGCTCTCGCCGATCACCAGCGCCGACGTCAGCAGCGCCTCCCGCGGCCCCACGATGACCCGACGATTGGGCGCATCGATCTTTGTCACGAACAGCGGCTCGCCCGTCGCCACGCCCAGTCCGCGACGCTGACCAATCGTGTAGCGGATGACGCCGTCATGCTGGCCCATCACACGCCCATCCATGTGCACAATGTCGCCCGGCGCCGACGCCCCGGGACGCAGCTTCATCACGATGTCCGAATACTTGCCCGCCGGCACAAAGCAGATGTCCTGGCTGTCCGGCTTCGCCGCCACTTGCAGCCCCAGCGCCGCCGCCGCGCGCCGCACATCCGGCTTGTTCATGCCACCCAGCGGAAAGCGCAGGAAGTCGAGCTGGTCGCGCGTCGTCGCGAACAGGAAGTAGGATTGATCGCGATCCGGATCAGCCGCGCGCGTGAGATGCGCTACTCCATCCTCGACGGTGCGGCGGATATAGTGGCCCGTCGCCATCGCATCAGCGCCAAGATCGCGCGCCGTCGCAAGAAGGTCCGAGAACTTCACCGTCTGGTTGCACCGCACGCACGGGATCGGCGTCGACCCTTTCAGGTACGTGTCGGCAAAATCCTCCATCACCTGCTGGCGAAAACGGCTTTCGTAATCCAGCACATAATGGGGGATGCCCAGCGCCTCGGCGACGCGCCGCGCGTCGTGAATGTCCTGCCCCGCGCAGCAAGCGCCCTGTTTCTTGAGCGCCGCGCCATGGTCATAGAGCTGTAGCGTCACGCCGATCACATCGTAGCCCGCATACTTCAGCAGCCCCGCGACCACCGACGAATCCACTCCGCCCGACATGGCGGCGACAACGCGGATCTCGCCACGTGGACGCGGATCGCCCGGGAACAGGTCGAGGTCAGCCCCCGACAGGTCCACATTCGCCAGTTTCGAGAAATCGCAAAGCTGATCGGAAATGGGCCCGTCCGCGACCGGGAAGCCGGCCTCAACAGGCATGACGGGCCCTCCGCGAGGCCCGATAAGCGTGGTCATTTTCGCGTCTCCAGCGGGTTCAAGGCCCGCAGCAGATTGATGTTGGGGGTGCTTATACTGCAAAAGTGAGCCGCTGTGGAGCCTATCAATGCCGACACCCTCGCCCCACCACTTCCAGACCAACCAGCCGCGCGAACTGCTCGCGTGCGTCGAGTTTGCGGCTGAACAGGCGGATCGCGCCGGTGACGATCATGGCGCCTGGCGTTGGCTGATCATCTCGACCGCGCTCGCGGTGCAGAATGCCTGCCTCTGTGCGCTCGATCAGGGCGACGAGTTCGGCACGAAGGGCCTGTCGCGCATGGACGCCAAGATCATCGCGCGCTGGACGCGCGCCGGGCGGCGCGGGCCAGAGCCGCTCGCCGTGCGCGAACCCCGCATCGTCTCTCCGCTGGAACTATTGCGCCGCGTCGGCGATCCGTACTTCCTGCGGCCACCCTTTCAGCTTCCGCTCGACCACACGATGAGCGAAGCGTTCGACGACCTCATCGACCTGCGCAACGCCTTCCTGCATTTCAGCGAAGATGGCTGGACGATTGATCTTCGCGAAATCCCACCGCTGATCGTCAATGCGTGCAGGGTGATCCGCCACCTCGCCGTAACGCAACCGATCTATCTGCGCAATGCAGGCCCCAATCATCGCGAGCGCGTATCGGCAGCCCTTGATCGCATCGAAGCAGCGATGGACCACTATCCTTCAGAAGACTGAGTCCCGCGGACCTACTTCAACGAAGCAACGCCACTGAGTTGCGACGAACTCGACTTCGACACGCGCCAGACCGTGTTACCAACATCATCAGCGACCAGCAGCGATCCATCAGCCGCTACAGCCACGCCAACGGGCCGGCCGTAGGCAATTTCTTTCTTCGCATCGATGAAGCCCGTCAGCACGTCGACCGCCTCGCCGGCAGGCTTGCCATTCGCGAACGGCACGTAGATCACCTTGTAGCCGCTGAACGGATCGCGATTCCACGAGCCGTGCTGCCCAATGAAGGCGCCATCAGCATACTGCGGCCCCATCTTCGCGCCATCGGCAAACGCAAGACCCAGCGATGCCGTGTGAGCGCCCAGCGCGTAATCCGGCTCGATAGCCATGGCGACCATGTCGGGACGTTCCGGCTTCACGCGCGTATCAACGGTCTGGCCGAAATAGCTCCACGGCCAACCGTAGAAGTCGCCGTCCTTAACCGAGGTGATGTAGTCGGGCACCAGGTTGTGTCCCAGCTCGTCGCGCTCGTTCACCGCAGTCCAAAGCGCGCCTGTCTTGGGCTCCCAGCCCAGGCCGTTCGGATTGCGCAGGCCGCTCGCGAAGATGCGTTTCTGCGCCGTCACGCGATCGATCTCCCAGATCGCCGCACGGCCCTCTTCCTTGTCGATGCCATTCTCGGCGGCGTTCGAGTTGGAGCCCACCGTCGCGTATAGCTTCTTGCCGTCCTTCGAGGCGATCAGCGATTTCGTCCAGTGATGGTTCAGCGTGCCCGCCGGCAGGTCGACCAGTTTCAGCGGCGGCGCAGACGCCTTCAGGTCGCCCTTGGCATAGGGCACGGCAACCACAGCGTCCGTATTGGCGATGTAGAGTCGGTCGCCCGCAAGGGCCATGCCGAACGGCGAGTTCAGACCTGACAGGAAGACTGAGCGCGTCTCGGCTGTACCATCCTTGTCCGTATCGCGCAGCAGAGTGATGCGGTTGGCGGTCGGCGTTACAGCGCCGGCCTTCTTCATAGCTTCGCTCATGAAGAAGCCCTTCACGCCCTTGGCATCATCCGGCTTCGGCGGCGCGTTCGTCTCTGCGACCAGCACGTCGCCATTTGGCAGCACATTCAACCAGCGCGGGTGATCAAGCCCTGTCGCAAACGCGGTGACTTCAAGACCCTCCGCAGCGACGGGCATCTGTCCCGCGCTCCAGCCGACGGCTTCTGCTATTTTCACGGTGGGTAGGAGCGCTGCTGATGGTTTCTCGAGGCTAGGATCAACTCCCATCGCGACCGAGACGGGTTCCGACGTGGGGGCCGCACAGGCAGCAAGGGCGAGAGCGACGCCACCGGCGGAACCGGCAAGGAACTGGCGAAGGGTCATCATGAAGTCTCCGGAACCACCACGTCCTTGAAATGGCTGGTTAAGTGAGACGTTCCGTGGAACCCGGAATTACCTGCCTATCGCTGGCGTCCGAGGCTCAGCAGTACCGCGTCAGGATCGCCACCCCGCTCCCGCACAAGCTGCTCCCAGCGCGCGAGTGCGTCCCAGTAATAGTCGAAAATACAAGGACTACAGCCCCGATGACAGCACGACTCGTCATCCGGCTTGCTCGGCGGCCGCGGAAATTCAACACCCTCTGCCATACCTGGGCCCTACCTCATTTCCATACCCGAATGCCAGATCAAGGGGCGATGCGTTACACCCCCTTTTGTTGGAAGGCGGGAATGCAGATTCGGCGGATAGCCAGAAAACTTTCTCCGCCCGTTCAACAACCTGCCCCAAAAATTGTGCGGGAAACCGCGACGCAAACCGGCCGGGCTCCCAGCGCACGCATAATCGCGCCCATGAAATGCCAGAGCTTCCCTCTGTGGCTGCTGCGTGACGTCCCCGCCTTTCTGGGAGCCATGCTCAGCTTCTGGGCGCTGGTGATCTTCGCGATGACCAGCGCGCGGAAAGCCGCGAGGCTCGCAGAGGCAAGCCCAAGCATCCGCGACCGCTTCGCCGTGTTTCTCGGGCTCGGCGAAGCGCGCCTCGACTACGCCCTCTGGCGCCAGGCCTATCGCCGCATCGGCTGGCATCCGCGCGGCGTCACGCTCGAAGTCTTCCCGCCCTCAACAGACTGGTCCTACACGCAGAAACGCCTGCGCGACTTCGCCCACGCCTTCCGCAAAATGAACGAGATCGTCGACTCGTATGTCGACCGAATACGCGAACGCTTCGGCATCAGCCGACGCGAGCTCGTCGCCCATGTTTCGACGGACGCGCGGCTTCACCGCGCTGCTCGCCATGAGCTCCTGAGTACAGCTCCGTTTGCGCTCACCCTGAGCAGCGCGCGCCGCGCGCGTCCGTCGAAGGACGAGCGCGGCCGCGCTAACGCACGCGGACCGCCCCTGCATCTCAATCCAAATCGCAAAACACCCACCTCGCTGACCGGTTCAACGAGACCGCATCCTCACGCCCGCGCTCAGCCTACTCGCACTTGAAATGATCCGGGCTCTTGCCGTCGCCCGTTCCCGAATAGACGGCCTTCTTCGGATACGCGCACAGCTTGCGCGAGCCGCCCGCCGGGAAGCTGGCAATCAGCTGGTCCGGCGCCGTCTTCGTGTTCACCCATGTGTCGAGCGCGTCGATATAGTCGACGCGATCAGGCCCTGGCCCACCCTGGCAGTGACCGACGGCCGGCAGCATGAACATGCGCACATCGCTCTTCGCCGTCGCATCCTTGCCGTAGACGCTGTCGAGATACCTGATGCTCATGAACGGCGACAGCGCCGAGTCCGACCAGCCGTGATACATCAGCAACTTGCCGCCATGACCACGAAACGCCGACAGGTCCGGGTTGGTCGGTGACAGCGTCGCATTAAGCGCCTTCATCTCGCCCGGCAGTGTCGCGAGGTTTGTGCGCGAGTGATCCCAGGTGGGATCCTGCGTCAGGAAGTACCGCATGAAGCCCGCCGAAAACCCGAACGCCAGGCTCGGTTGTCCGGGCCCGATGCCGTCCTTGCGCCCTGCCAACCACGTGCCCCAACCGGCATCGTTCGTCTCGCCGCCATAGGGAAAGGCGAGATAATAGGGCAAGCCATTCTTCGCACTCGGCGGCTTCACCATCGCCTCAACGGCGACGACCTGTTGCGGCGTCAGGCAGGCGCTGTTCTGCCCCGCCTTGCACTGGATGGTCTTGACGTCGAAGTTGCACGCGCGCGGATCGGCCATGATGCCATCCTTCAGGCCATCCAGCGCATCGCATTTATCGAGCACGGCCTTCGACACAATCTCCCGCGCCGGCTTGTCGAGAACCGGCGAGGCCAGCTTCTTCGGATCGGGATACATCTTTTGCGTGATGTTGGAGAACCCGGCGGTGATGTTGAGGAAGTCGGTCGCTGGCGCACCCGCCACGATTCCATCAAAGTCATTCGGATAGCGCTGCGCCGCTTGAAGCGCCTCGCGCCCGCCGTTGGAGCAGCCGGCGAAATAGGAGCGGTCTGGCGCGCGTCCATAGCGCGACTGCACGATGGACTTCGACGTCACGGTCACGCGATGGATCGCCGCGTGCGCATAATTGACGATGCGCTCCATGTCGCCGATCGCCCATGCGCCGTCGGTTGATCCGGTGGGACCATTGTGACCTGTGTCCGTACCCGCTGTAGCATAGCCTTTTTGCAGCACGCCCATGCCGAGCGCCTGATTCTCAACGCGGCCAGCAAAGCCACCCTGCCCGCCCATCACGAATTTTCCGTTCCACGCATCCGGCAGCCAAATGGAGAAGTTGATCTCCTTCCCGATGACACCGTCTATCTTGCAGAGCGGGACGGGAGACGTGGCAGCCGCCGCCGCCGTGATCTTCACATCAGGCGCGAGATAGCCTTTCAGCGATTCGCACGCGACCTGTGCGTTGGCGACACCAGTGGTCAGCATCGCAAGCGCAACGCCGGTCATGAATTTGCGGATCAAGTTCGGGTCCTCCCTCGGACGTCTGTTTTTCGCAACCTGCCACTCCGCCAGCCGGAAGCAAGCCGTCGCCGCAAGACTTGTTGCGGCGGAAAAGGGAGGGAATTGAGAGCGCCGAGACTACTTCAGCACGTCCAGCAGCGTCAGCCCGCGCAGCGTGTTGAACACGCTCGACGACGCCTGATAGGCAAACTGGGCCTGGTTCAACCGCACCGCCACTTCGGCCAGATCGACATTCACGATGCCGCCCACCGCCTCATCCAGCGCATTCATACGCGAGGTGAGACGCGTCGTTGCCGAGTCAACTTCCTTGCTCAGCCGGCCGTTTTCGGACTGCGCGCTGAGAACAGTGTTGAACGCCGTGTTGAGATTCGTCAGCTCCGCCTGGATCGCCGCCCGCTGGGTGTCGGTCAGGTCCCAGCCGAACGGACCGTCGGGGCCTGCATCCATCTCGGCCAGGCGCTTGATCGACGCCATCGCGCCGGTGATAACGTCATCCGCCACAACGCCAGCCTGCAGCGTGCGCCCCTCCTCGACGCGCATCGTCTGCGACTCAGCGCCCTGCTCGATCACATCCGTCAGTGGCTGTGCGGCCAGATCGTCCAGCGATGTCGCGGTAATCGGTGCGCGATCGTTCATCACCCCGCCAAACAGATAGCGGCCGCCAAGATTTGTGTTCATCGCATCCTTGAGAACCGAGAAAGCCTCATCCAGCTGTGCGCGAATGCCTTCGCCCTTGTTGAGGCCGATGTTCTGGAAAAGGTCCTTCTTGAGCTTGCTCACTGCTTCCGCCGAACGGCCCAGCGCCACATCCTGAATCTGCATGCGCGTATTCAGCTCGCGTGTCGTCGCCTGGAATCCGTCCATGCGCGCGATCAGCCTTTGCGCCGACACCAGCGTCTGGGCTTCACGGCCATAGCCCTTGAGGTCGTTCGCCCGGGTCTGCGCCGAGCTCTGGCGCGCAGCCTCGACCAGCTCCTGCTGAGCCTTGCTGATGTCGTTCATGGCGGACATCGGGATCATCGCGGAAGAGATACGTGTCATGGCTTATCTTCCTCAGACCATATTCAGGACGATGTCGTACAGATCGCGCGCCGCCTGGATCATGCGGGAGGCGGCGGCATAAGCTTGCTGGTAGGTTGTCATCTTCACCAGCTCTTCGTCGAGGTTGACGCCTTCTTCGCTCGAGCGCCGCTCCTTCACTTCCTGCCGCACCGACTGCGCTGCAGCCTTAGCCGAATCCAGCGCTTCGGCGCGCACCCCGGCATGACCAGCCAGCCGCGCGGCATAGTCCATTACCGAGGTGACCTGGCTGGTCAGCCCGCCTGCGTTCGCGAACGGGCGCGACTTCGTCCCGGCTGCCTCGATTGCCAGCGCGCCACGGCCATCCCCTGGCGAGAGCACGCGCGCCCCTGCGGCAGCGCCGGCCAGATCCGCCTGCGCTGTGCCCAGCTTGCTGGGATCGGCGAGAATGTCATTGCGTATCACCAGCGAGCGCGAGCGTTGCGACGGCAGCGACTCGCCCAGGCCGAACAGGCCGGACAGCGAAACATTGGTGTCGCCACGGCTGGTCGTATCGTCGATCACGTCGATCCGTCCGACATTGCCGTTGGTGCTCACGAGGCTCAACCGGCCCGTCGCATCGAGCGTCGTCTGGCCATAGCCCGCCAGCGCGCTGTCGATATCGCTGCGCAACGACGCTATCGTAGCCCCGGCGCCGATGGTGAAATCGACCCGTCGGGCGATCGAACCATTGGTGTCGCGAACGGCGAACGTGACTGTCTGGCCCGCGGTGAAACCGTGCAGGTCGGCGCCGGAAAGTCCGGTCGCATTGTTGAGCACGCCGCCGCGGCTCACCAGATTGTTGAGACCGAACACGTGCGAGAAGCCTCGTCCGCCGCGCGCCGAAGGCGTCGTGGGATCGTCCGTCACAACCACGCCATCGCCTGGCGTCGCCGATGTGATCGTCAGCGCGCCATTGGCGAAGGAAGCTGTTCCCTCAACCCCGAGCGCGGAGTTGAGCGCAGTCTGGAAATCGCCGATCGAGTTGGCGAAGACCGTTGCGTTGGCCTGGTCGTCGAGGATCTGGCCTGCGCCGAAATCGACCCGCAGGTTGCGCACCACGGCGCCATTGCTGTCGACAATGGCGATGTGTGTAACGCCTGTGAAATTCAGGCGGTCGGTTGCGATCAGGCCTGTGTTGCTGCCGGCAAGCTGGTTCGGCGCCGGCACACTGCTTGTCTGGTTGTGGGCCGCATTGAGAGCATCAGCTGCGCCGGCCGCGAACTCTCCGAAGGCAAGCTGAAGATCGACCAGTTCCTTGTCGCGCACCCGCAGCAGGCCTTTCAGTTCGCCGCCGCTGATATGCGTCTCAAGAGGCGTCTCGGTGGTCGAGCGCGGTGAAAGCATCACGAGGCCGGGAAAGGGTTCATTGCCGGCATTGGAGTTGAGACCGATCGTAGCCGAATCCACGTCGACCAGCAGAAGCCCATCGGTCGTACGGATTTCGACGCCGCCAAGCGTCCGCGCCTGGGTGCGTATGTCGACGATCTCCGACAGCCGGTCGACCATGCGCTGCTGTTCGGTTTCAGCGTCGCTGGAAGACACACCCGCGATGGTCGAGCGCTGGATCGAAGCGTTCAGCTTCGCGATCGCCCCCATCAGCGCATTGGCTTCCTCGACTGCGGAAATGATGCGCGAGTGCGACTCATCCCGCAGCGCAGAGATTTCTTCCGACGTGGTGTCGAGCTGCGACAGCAGCGTCTGCAGGTCCGACAGCGAACCCGACCGGCGCAAAGCTGAGGCCGGGTCGACGGCCAGCGCCCCGAAGCTGGAGAAGACAGGATCAAGCGTACCGAACACAGACGAGGAATCGGACGGATCGCCCAGCAGGCCCTGCGCACGATCCATGAACTGTGCCAGCACGTCAGCTGCGGCGACATCGGATGCGCCGCGCATCTCGGCGGCAGCGAGATAGGTGTTGGCGACACGGTTGATGTTGATCTCGACGCCAGCAAGTCCGCCCGTCGAAGCGCGTGAGGTGAACTGCACGTCGAGACGCGCATAGCCGTCTGTGTTGACGTTCGCAACATTAGTCGATGTCGCCTTCAACGCCTGCTGATTGGCAGCAAGCGCAGAAAGTCCAGTACCCATGATCTGCTGGATAGACACGACAGCATCTCCGTTATCGGGACGCACTGCAGATCTTGCCGGGTAGGCGCGATCTGCCGGGCGGCCGCTGTGCGACCGGCCTTCACTGACTCCGTTCCATCATTCTGAATACGTTCGCAAAAATCCTGCGACGGAGGCTTCTGCCTCGAACGCTCCAGCAACTTGGCCGCAACGTCGCCGTTAACCACGCAAGTTGCGGGCCAGTCGGGGGATAGCCGCCAAACACCGTCCGAACGCGTTGCATTCTGAGTTGCGCGGCGGGAGAGACGATTTCTGGCATAGAGCCCGGCAACAAGTGCCGCCCTGTACAGCCACTCTTGCCGCCTTCACCAGCCGAACGATGCTCGCGTTAACCTGCAAAAGGCCCATTCGCACGGGCTTTTTGTCGCAAACATTAATGGCTCGCAGGTTGCAGTCCTCATCTCACTTCGCGCCCGTGTCGGGCCGAAGCCGTTGAGTTCGTGGATCGCGCTTTGGCACTCACCACTGCCCTGATGAACGCACCTGCCGCCCGGCCTTTCGCAGGCGAAGGCAGCCCCGTGGCTAAAGTTGACCGCGATGACCTCTTCGCCCGCATGCTCGATGAGGAGCGCGCCGCGCGTGGCCTCGAAAAAGGCTCGGATATTGCGCCGCCGCCGCCGGCCCTGGCGCACGTCGAAACACCGGCACGGCGAGAGCCCGTTGAAGCGTCCAAGGAAGACGTAACGGCAGAGCCTGCCTCTGATGACCAGACCGCTACTGCTACTGCTACTGCTACTGCTACTGCTACTGCTACTGCTACTGCTA
>JBBATZ010000053.1:0-27503 GCA_040398425.1 Hyphomonadaceae bacterium | reverse complement strand
CGACCTTCGGGAATCCCCTTTCGATTCCTATTTCAGGCATGCCGCTCTAGGCGTCCTCTGGAACTGAGGGCAGGGCATGTGCAGCAGGACCGCCGGGAACGAGTTCGTGCTGCCTGCCTGGCAAGCTGATTTCTGCAAACTCGTCTTGCGCGGTCCTGCATCGATGGACCGTGAATAGCCGAGCGCGGAGTTCGGAAGGTGCCGGGGCGAAGAATTCTTGTCGGAAAGTACGGCCCGGATCACGGGACTATATCACTCCGTCGTCGCAAACTCCCCCCATCGCCGCGTTGGCATCATGATGAGATGTTTTCCAACATCGCCGGTAATCGCGTTTGGATCTGGCGCGCCGTCGATGACGAGGGCGGGGTGATTGACATGATCGAGCAAGAGCGACGCGCTGCCGGAGCCGCCATTCGATTCTTGCGACGGCTATTGAAGAGCCAGCATGTCGAGCCGGAGGTCATCGTCACAGATGGACTGCGATCGTATGGAGCGGCACTGCAGCGCTTTGGTCTCAGCGATCGACATCGGCCTGGACGGCCGCGCGACAACAACTGCGCCGAGAATTCGCATCTCAGCATTCGAAGACGTGAGCGAAAGATGCAGGGGTTCAAGAGCCGGCAGTCCACGCTGCGCTTTCTTGAGACGCACGCGGCGGTCAACAACACGTTCAACATACAACGCCATCTGCTGAGCCGCGGAGTATTGCGCATCCCGCGCACGCGCTCGGAATCCGTCTGGAGCGGGGCGGTCGCCTGACTCGGCCGACCGCGACGAAAACCCAATAGAACGCTACCAAGTTAATCTGACAGCTCTGACCTGACAGCTCTGCTCTGTCAGCGAACGTCTACAAAGATTGGATTGGAGTAGAACCATAAATCGGACCAGGGGTCTTCCCCAGCCGGATCTGGCGAAGGCTCCATTTCCTCCGTGCTTGTCCCTCGCACTCGCAGATAGAAGCTGCCCTTCACGTCGCCGAGGCTGGTGTTCATGGTCAGGTATTCCCCATCCCGCGTCCAGTTCGCCGACGTGAACCGTTGAGCCACGCGTGTCGTCGGGTTGGTGTCGCCGTCACGATCAGCGCGCTTGCCATTCACTTGGCCGACAATGAGATCGACGCGGCGCACTGACGGGGTCTGCCCGGCTGCGTTGGCCGCTGAGGGATCACGTATGCGGATCATCACCTGCGCCTCCTGGCTCGCCTTTGCGTGCAGGTGGTCGCCGATGTAGGCGATCTCCTCGGAAGTGAAGGCGGTCACCTCAAGTTCCGAGATCAGGTCGCCGGTGGTTACAAAGACTTTTCCCGATCTCAAACCAGCGAGAACATCGTCGTGGGTTCGACGTGCGAACACATACGTTTTGGAGTACTCGCCGGGCCAGAAATCGCTGCCGCCCTCCGTGTAATGCCGGTGCGAATCCGACGTCGAGGTGATCAACCACCGGCGACCTTCGCCAAGCATGGAGTCCCAGAAGCCGCCTAGCCGCGCAGTCATCTGGTCGAAGCCGCCGAGCGTGGGCGCCCGCCGATAGCCCCCGCGCGATCCGGCTGGATCGCGCGATCCATCCGGTTCAAGCGCACCAGCCTGGTGACCCGGTGCGCCCTCCATCCCGATCGCGACGTTTGGCGCCGTGTCGCTCCAGTCGCGGAACTCCGCGGGGTCATACTGGCCATAGCCGCCGACCTCGGTTGCTGAGCGCGAGGGGTGATTGGCGATTACAACCGGGGGAGATTCGGTTTTGCTCATGTAGCGAAGTGCTTCCAGCATCATCGGCTCAGCGTCGCGCGCGGAATCGAGCGGCCAGGCATCGCGTTCCGAAAACCGCTCCTCGATACTCAGCAGGTTTTCGCGCTCGCCGTGAGTGTGGGGAATAATCAGGCTGCTGTGATCTCCGCCGGGGGTGTCGAACTCCATGCCGTAGAACTGTATGACCTCGGGCACGTCACGGCGCGAGCGTTCCAGTTCAGGGTAGGCAAGGTCATGGTTGAGCTTTGAATGCTGCGGGCCGCCATGATCGGTGGATACCATCCAGGCGAGGCCGAACCGACGCGCCATCGCGGCGTTTGTAGGAATGGGATACCGGCCATCTACCCCGAGCTTGGGTTTCGGAAGTGCAGAGGGGTTGGACGGATCGGCTTCGTAGTCCGCGCTGAACTGACTGTGGATATGATGGTCGCCAGCCAGCCAGGATCGGCCGTTTCTTTCAGCGACCGCCACGCTGTTCGGCATCGAGGGCGTTGCAGGCTGCGACGCTGATTGGCAGGCGGCAAGACACAAAGCTAAGAATGGGATGCTGGCTTTTGCACGCAGATTGAAGAAGGAGCGTAGCATGATGTCATCCAGAGTGGGAGCGATTGAAAGCGCAGGCTTGGCCAGTCAACCCGAAGCTGGCTAGCGCCTTTGCCTAGACTGCAGAGATGACAGAGTCGTATCGCCGCGCAATGATCGCGCCGAGAAGGTGACCTGTCGATTGCGGCACGCCGGTTCGAGTCGACAGCGAGCGGCGGTGCACAGAAAAATAGCGGCTCGGCGCATATGGTCTGCAAAACCGTCCGGCTCTGGCCCGTCCTCACATCATAGGGTTTCGAGGCCGCAAGTCCGTATGCGGTCGAAAAACCCCACGCCGTCACTGTGATCTGCTGGCAACAGCCAGATCCTTTCCGGATCGTGGCTTGATCATTCATCCAAGCGTCGCATCACCTTGGCTGACCTGTCACATGCGAGCCATACCCGGGGGTCAATTACTTTCAGGGGATGGTGCTTAATGTCGATGATCTTCAAGCGGATTTGGCTCATGGGCGCGGCAGGATGCGCCCTGGTTTCAGGGATGGCGCCAGCCTTCGCACAGGAATCTGGCCCGCAGACCGTCAACACGACAACGCCCGCAGTCGAGGGTGAAGCTCGTGTTGTGATTACTGGTCGGCGTCCCCTTGCCGAATCACAAGCCGCCGCTCTCGAAGTCCAGCGCGAGTCTGACTCAATCGTGGCTGTGCTGTCGGCCGACGACGTTGGCAACCTGCCCGACCAGAACGTCGCGTTCGCCGTGGGCCGTCTGTCGGGCATCTCCCTTGAGCGAGACCAGGGCCAGGCTCGATATGTGAACGTTCGCGGCATGCCGCGCAACTGGACCACCATAACCTTCGACGGGCTCCAGGTCGTAAGCCCGGAGGGCCGGGACTCACGCCTCGACAACATTCCTTCGGCGATCGCCAGCCAGATCGTCGTCAACAAGGCGATCACACCCGACATGCCGGGCGGCTCGGTCGCCGGCAACATCAACATCATTACGCGCTCGGGCCTGGACTATGAGGATCGCAAGATTTTTGGAAAACTCGGCGTCGGCTATGTGACGCTGGGCGGCGGCGAGGAAATCGACACAAACCTCGTCTATGGTGACCAACTCCTCGACGGCAAGCTCGGCGTGCTGCTGCAGGGTTCTTTTTATCGCCGCAATATGGTCACCGACAACTGGGAGACCGACAACTACATTACGCCGCTGGCTGCAAAGCCCGATCAGCGCTTCCCTTCGCGTCACCGCAACAAGCCATATCGTCTGACGCGCGATAACTCGTCACTGTCGATGAAGTTCGACTATGAGATCAATGAAGATCACAGTGTTTTCCTGTCCAACATCTGGACCAACTACACGGACGAAGAACTGCGTACGCAGTACCAGTTCCGTTTCGACCAGGGCACGGACGCTGCCGGCAATGCATTCACCAGCGCCGCGTACAATGGCGGCGACCAGTTCAAGGGCACAGTGTACGGCGCCCGCATCGACAGCGACACCAACTCGCTCGAGAGCGAGGAAGACAGCTATATCAACACCCTCGGCGGCGAGAGCAATTTCGGCGGATGGAAGGCCGATTGGCGCGCCAACTACACCTACACATCCGATGGCATCGACGCGCCTGCGGCGCCGAGCTTCACCAGCCCGTCGGCCGCCGCGGCCCGCCCGACGGTGGATTATGATTTCAGCATCAACAATCCAGATCGGACCCTGAAACTCTTCACGACCCTATTGCCGACCCCAACGACGCGCGCGAAGGGGCCGCAACAGTTTTCTGTCGACCAGTTCTCCTCGCCGCTGACCAGCATCTCGCGTCGTACCGGCGGGGCAGACACACGCGCCTACACGCTCAAGGGAGATATCGGCCGCGACTTCGAGATTGGCGGCATGGATCTCGAGTTCAAGGCAGGCGGCCTCTACACGGACCGCGCCAAGACCTTCAAGCAGGAGTCCTTTACAGCCACAGCAGCGCAGCTCACGGCCGCCGGTCTGCCGATCCCGACGCAGGACACGTTCGCGCTGCCTAAGACTTATCTGGGCAGCTTCGAGCACGGCTACAACTTCCGCTACCACTCCAAGTCGGCGCTTGAGGCCTACGTACTCGACCTCCAGAACCGCGGCATTGCAACCGAAAACCGCGCAACCGACACGGCCGCCTACTGGGAAGTCGGCGAGGAAATCCTCGCTGGTTATGTGATGGGCAAGCTGGACTTTGACTGGGGCAATGTCGTCGCCGGCGCGCGCGTCGAGCGCATCGCCAACACGGGCGAAGCCTTCGTGAACTTCCCTGCTCGGCCTGCCGTCGGAACGACGCCTGCCACGCCGGCTGTTACTTCGCTTGTCAACACCGACAGCGAAGATACTCAGGTCTATCCGAGCGTGCATGTGAACTGGGACATCAATGACGAGATGAAGTTCCGCGTTGGCCTTACCGGCAGTGCGGCGCGTCCCGACTTCGACGACCTGCGCCCCAACTTCTCGATCAACGATGCGACCCAGACGATCTCGGGCGGAAATCCGGAAGCCACGCCTGAGAAACAGGTTGGCATCGATGCGTACTATGAATGGTACATGGAGCCGGAAGGCTTCCTCTCGGCTGGTGTGTTCTACAAGGACATCACCGACGTTCTGTTCACGCAGACATCGACCCTCGGCCTCGACACGCTGGATGTTCCGGGCCTTGATCGTTCGAGCTACGCCTTCTCCCGCGTCGCCAACGCTGGTGAGGGCACGCTGTCGGGCTTCGAACTGTCCTACTCGCAGACCGCGCAAAGCCTTGTCGACTCGCTTGGCGCTCCCGACTGGCTCGGCGGCTTCGGCATCCGTGCATCGGGCACCTGGACGGATAGCGAAGTGAACATCCCGGCCGGCGCCACCGGTCCGGCGGCTCGTGTCCAGACGTTGCCGGGCACCTCGGACGAAACGTACAACCTGCAGCTGACCTACGAAAAATACGGCCTGTCGCTCCGTCTGGCCTACCAGTTCCGTACAGCCTGGGTTCAGGGCTACGGCAACTACACGACGGTAGCGGGTCAGCTCGTTCCGAACGGCAATGGCGACATCTACTGGGACGATGACGGCGAACTCGACCTGTCGATCCGTTACCAGGTGAACGACAACCTGGAATGGTTCTTCGACGCGGTGAACCTCAGCAACTCGCCGGCGATCCGCTTCGCGGACTCCAACCGCTACCCGATTGAGTACGAGCAGTTCGGCGAGCGTTACATCATGGGCCTGCGTTTCAACTACTAGACAGACTGCCCACGCTCCGTTCCTGCCGGCCATCCGGCTGGACAAGGCAGTTCATTCAACTGGACCCGGGGGTGATCACCGCCGGGTCCAGTCTGTGCCTTTGCGGCATACTAACCAGTCTAGTGCGGCGCACGCGCCAGGCGACGCGTTACTTTGAGGCGTTTTGCCTTTCATTGGCCTCATAAAGTTTGAGTGACCCGGACAGTCGCAGTGGGCATCTAAGTGTGGGCGGCAATATCCGTCTTGTGCCTGCCGCATACCCCTCGAGCGACGCAAGGGTCCGCCGTTGGCACTATTGGGCGACTTCGCCCTGTGACGAGCCTTTGGCGCAGATCAAGTCAACCAAAACAAGCGCCAAGACTCATAAGTAGCGCCGTCCACGCATCGGTTCCGGCGATGGCATTTCCCTAACAGTCAACGGCGAACATTTGGCGGTTACGTCGAGCGCTCGCTCGCGAGTCTTGCATCGCCAACGAGCCGGCCTGTTCTGATGGGTGTTGAGGCAACAGGACGCATGTCGTGCTGGCGCGAGTGGCGTGACGTAAAGATAAGATGGCGTGGCTCCTCGCTTGTTGAGATTTCTCCAGCTCTCTGTCAGCCGCCGGCCTCCCTCGCGACTTTCAGGAAGCGCGGAAACTTGCGCGCTTCTGGACCCCTCGCTGCGATGCGGACGTTCGCCTACGCAGTTCTGCGGACAGAGATGCGGATCAAGGCGACTGCGCGCGGCTACGACCCAACTATCTGTATCCTTCATGACCAAAGGATCAGACCCCGTGAGCCCTTACCGCAGTTCGCAGTTGACCTTATGGAACCGTTGCGGCCGGTCGTCGACAGAGCGGTACTTGCGCTTGTGCAAGGGTCGCAGATATTCCTCTGCAGACTTCTTTGCGCCCACGACAGGAGCGTGCCCGTTTAGCGTATCGGTTTCGGACGCAGTTGCGAAAACGGTAGGCGGCATTCTCAGTTGAACTTGGCGAGGGCACTGCCACGTTAGGCAAAGAGAAGGTGCCGTCCGACACCGCCTCTTCTCTGGTAGGGCCACGCTCACCGGTTTCATAGAGAACCCAATGACGTGAATCATCTACCAGCGGCACCGCTTCCCGTCATTCGTCATCCAGCCGACAGTGTCGCTCTACTTCAGGTTTAAGCTCAGCTTGCTTGATGTTGAAGGCGTGCTCGCGCATCGCGGGGTCGATTTTATCTATTAGACGATCCTGGCCTGGACGGTGAATTTCGGTCCGAGGATCTGCGCCAATCCCTGCGGCCGCAATTTGCCTCCATCACCGCGTTGACATCTCGACGAGACGGTATCGAGGAGTTCTGGTGAGCGCGTGTGGAGCTGGCGCGCAGTCGATGATGAAGAGGAGGTGATGGACGTGATCGTGCAAATGCGACGTGACGCAGGCGCTGCTCTTCAAATCCTGCGGCGGCTATTTGGGAACCAGAAAGTCGAGTCAGAATCAATCGTCATGCATGGACTGCGTTCCTATGGGCCGGCGCTCCAGCGCCGGGTTCCCAACGATCTCAATCGACTTGTGCGACTGCGCGACGGCAATCGCACTGACGCCTCACACCTCATCATCCGAAGGCGCGAGCGGAACATGCAAGGGTACAAAACCGAGCAACGGCGCAGCGCTCCAAAGGGGCGCCCGCTGTCGTTCAAAATACGTTGAACATTTGGCGTTAGCCGCCGAGCCGCGGTGCGATTGCGTAGCTCCGTCAGCTTCTCGACAGTCCAGCCAAACGGCAACGAGCTGATCTGTCAATTCTATCGCCCCCGACCGACCGCGAGTAGGTGTACTGCAATCCGCCATCGATACGGTCACCCGCGTGTCATGCTTCCGAACTAGCGTGAAAGAGCTTCGAACGCGGGAAAACGACCTATGCCGTCTGGTCTGCTGGCGCGAAACTGCCTCCTGGCTCTGGGTATGTTGTTCTTGGCGACATCATGCGGGCGTCCAGAAGGATCGGAGTTCGCACCTGGCGACTGGCGATCAGAGATCGGCACCCTCAAGATGGCCGTCGAGGGTGACGTGGCCGACCCTGAGGTGGCGCGCAGGTGGTCCGGTTACAGTTCGTACCTGGAGCGCGTGCTTGGCCTGCCCGTCAAGACCTATCAGGCCACCGATTACAACGGGGTGATCCAGGCCGTCTCCTCGGGGCAGGTTGAATTCGCCCAGATGGGCGCTGGCGCCTACGCCAACATTGATGCGCAGATCGGAGACAAGGCTGCGCCGCTGTTCGTCATACGCCAGGCAGAAGGCAACACCGGCTACTACTCGGCGATCATCGTTGCCGCCAATAGCCCCTACAGGTCGCTGCAGGACCTCAAGGGGAGGGCGATTGCCTATGTCGATTTCAACTCGACCTCCGGCTATCTCTATCCGCGAAAGATGATGCGCAAGGAAGGCATCGATCCCGACACGCACTTCTCGAAATCCATGATGGCCGGCGGCGCGACTGAAGCGACGATGGCTCTTGTCAACGGACAGGTCGATGCTGCGATGATTAGTGCAAGCGGCGGTACGCCTGAAACGGGTTTCACCACGGGCTCGCACCTGTCGCTGATCCGCCGCGGTCTCATCGGACCGGATGACGTGCGGATCATGTGGACGGCAGGTCCGATGCCGAACTCGCCGGTCGTCGTTCGCGCTGACCGCCCCCAGGAGTTTATCGACCTGCTGCGAGGGGCGCTGGCCGTGGTTCCTTACGATGAACCGGAGATCTGGTCAGATATCGGGCAGGCCGACGGGGGGGGCTTTGCGGCTGTCGACAGGTCTTTCTTTTCCGAGATCATCGCAATCCGTGCGGAGGATATCGCCGATCGTCGCGGACTTTCCGGTCAGGGCGGAACGCAATGAAACGCATGCTGGGCAGCCTTCAATCGTTCTTCATGGCCGCTCTGCTGGTCGCTGCAACCGCAGAGGCCAGCGCTGCGCCGGCCGTGGGTCCATTTCGGATTGGCGTCGTGACCGGCGACGATGGTGTGTGCGGTACGCCCGGGAACAATGCGCCAGCAGGGCAGGCAGCCTATGTCGCACACCTGGCCCGACGCCTTGCCCGGCCGGTCGAAGTCTGCCCCGTGGCGGATATGGCCGCAGCAGCCCGCCTGCTTGCTGACGGGAAGATCGATTTCGCGCAGCTTGATCCGATCGCCTACAAAGCTGTGGCGGCGGGCGTGCGTCCTCTGCTCACCCCACGAACGCAGGATGGTTTCGGACGCGTCGAGACAGTCATGGTCGTGAGGGCTGACGGGCCGGACAGCGTTTCGCCCAGGCCTGGCGAGCGTGTCGGTTTCGCCGGGACCGAGCCTTACGAGCTGGACCTGCTGAAGCGCGCGCTGACCGATCACGGCATCGAATTCGCCCGACTGGAGGCCGCGCGGATCTATGAGGGGCCAGCTGCGGCCGCCGAGCGATTGCGGCAGGGTGAGATCGATTTCCTCGTGCTCTACAGCGCCGCCTGGCAGCGTATCTGTCGTCCGATGTCGGCTGGAGGCACGCCCTGCGCCGATCTGCGGGAAGTGTTTCGTGGTCGCCCGCGTGCTGCGCAGGCATGGGCAGTGAGGCGTGACATTGACGATGATACGCGTTTCCGGCTCGTTGGCATTCATGTAGCCCTTCATCTCGAGAACCCGGCGGCTTTCGGCTGGGTTGCGCAGGGCGCGCGCGAGCTTGAGCCGACAGAAGCCAGCGCCCTTGACCTCCCGGTTCGTTGATGCGCCGCACGAACGGACCAGGCGAGGCGTCTTCCGCTGACGGCGCGCTCCCTGCCTTCGAGGCGCAACGCCGGAAAATCCTGCAACGACAGCGTCTCGAGCTGCTGATCTGGACCGTGCTTGGCAGCGCGGTCCTCTACGCTTCGTTCTCCCTGAGCGGCGTTTTCTCAACCTCGCTGGACAGCGAAACGCTCGATCGAATCGCAGGGTTCATCGACCGCATGATTCCCGATCTGTCCGCATCCGAGCTGTTCGAGAGCCGCCAAACGCCAGGGTCGCTGGAAGCCTGGTTCTATGACTGGCGCAAATGGACCGGCGCTCTCTTCGAGACCGTCCAGATCGCGATCGTGGGAACAGCCTTTGGCGGGGCGATTGCCTTCTGTCTGGCCGGCATCTCCGCCGCGAACCTTGTACGATTTGGGCCGTTGAGATTCTTCTTCAGGCGCTTCTTCGACACCTGCCGCACGATTCCTGATCTCATCCTCGCGATGATGCTTGCGTCGGCCTTTGGCCTTGGACCGCTCGCGGGCGTGCTGACCATCATCATCTCGACAACAGGCTCACTGGGCAAGCTCTTCAGCGAGGCCATCGAATCCGTCGATATGCGACCAGCCGAAGCGATCCGTGCAGCCGGCGGCGGCGTGCTGGCGCAGGCGCGTTTCGGCGTTGTGCCACAGGTTCTGCCGAATATCGCTTCGTACTGGCTGCTGCGACTGGAGCTGAACCTTGCGGTTGCAGCCGCCCTTGGCATCGTCGGCGCTGGCGGCATCGGCGTCGAACTCCAGCGTGCAATCTCGTTCACGGAGTTCGACACTTACCTGGCCATCCTGCTCATGATCGTCGGCATGATATTTGTCATCGATCTCGCCTCGCAGTTCATCCGTAGCCGGTTGATGGGTCGCGTCTCGGACCTGCCCGAGGTCGGGGGTCTGGCTGCAGCCAGGCCAAAGACCGGAGGAACGCCGGCATGATGTCGCTGGCCGTGGCCGCCTCACGCAGGCAGATGGACCGTGATCTGATCCTGCGCGCGAGACAGATCGCCCCGGGCGTTCTGAGCCAGCCGCTTGGAAAGCGTCTGGCAGGTCCCGCGGCCGTGGCGATCGTAATCGCCGTCGTCGCCTCCTGTGTCGCCGATCTGGAGATCGTACAGCAGCTCTTTCTCGGGGGCTTCGACAGGCTCGAGCGTGTGCTGGGCGCCATGTTTCCACCAAATCCCGGTATTGATCCGCTTGGCCTGCTGCAATCGCTGTCGGTCACCTTCGCCATGGCCATCGTCGGGACGCTGCTTGGTGCCCTTGGCGCCCTGCCGCTTGGCCTGCTGAGCGCCCGTACGGTCATGAAGAATGGTGCGATTCATTTCGTGGTGCGTCGCGTGATGGACCTCTTCCGGGGCATTCCATCGCTTGTCTGGGCGCTTATCCTTGTGGCGGCGTTCGGGCTTGGACCTTTCGCCGGGGTGATCGCGCTGGCGCTGGCTGACATCCCGAGGTTGGGCAAGCTGTTCGGCGAAGCGCTTGAGAATGTCGATGATCGGCCTGCCGAGGCGTTGCGGGCGACGGGCGCGGGCTGGCTTCAGACGCTGAGGCTGGCCGTGTTTCCCCAGGTCGCTCCGGTGTGGCTCAGCCAGTGTCTCTACTTCCTCGAGCAGAATTTTCGTGCATCTGCAGTGCTCGGGATTGTTGGGGCAGGCGGGATCGGGTTTGAGCTCGAGGAGCGAATCCGGATCTACGCCTTCGACGAGGTGATGTTCATCGTGATCCTGTTCATCGTGTCGGTCGGCGTGCTTGACTGGTTGTCCGAGCGGCTCAGGGCGCGCCTCGTCTGAACACAGGAAACATGCCCCTGGCGTGTTCGACGGGCGCAGAACCGTCAATGGCCACCGCAGTGGCACCCCAGAGGCAGGCATGCTGCACGGCGTCGCGAAGGCCAGCGCCTTCGCATAGTGCGTCGACAAGTCCAGCCGCAAAGATGTCGCCGGCGCCAGTGGTGTCCTTCGGGACAGCAGGGGGCGGCGCCACCTCGATGCGCTCTGCCTCCAGTCCGATAATGACAGGTCCTGCGCCCTGCGTGATGATACATGCGCGCAGGCTCGCCGCACCTGACGACCTTGCGGCGGCGAAAGGGTGCTGGCTGGCCCCCGGTGGCAGGTCATCGGCCGATCCGACGAGGATCGGCGCGTTCGCAAGGACGTCAGGCGATGTAGGCCAATGGACCACGACCGGACCTGCGATGGCGTTCATGAGGTCTGCCGCCCCGGGAAGCGGGCTGCGCACATAAAGCGCATGGGGTTTGAACGCGCGCGCCCGCTGGGCAGCCAGGGCCAGCGCTGAAAGGTCCCTGCTGTCGACGTCATGACGCCACTGGGAGTCAAGGCTGAGAACGATACGCTCTCCGCCTGGATCGATCAGCAGAAGCGTTTGGCCGCCATGTCCGCGCGTGCGGGCGACTGCCGACAGATCGATGCCGGCGGCGGCGGCGGCGGCCATGATGCGCGGACCATCACCTTCATCGCTGACAAGGCTCATCACAGCGACGTCATGGCCCGAAGAGACCAATGCGGCGCCCGCATTGGCGCCGCCGCCGCCAAGCCGGCCTTCCAGCGCGCCGCCCAGCGTTCGTCCGCGCAATCGCACGCCCCTGGCGACTGGGGCCTCGAGCCAGATCGGGCGGTCCCAGGCGAGCGCGCCGACAATCAGGATTCTGGACATCGGCAAGGCTCCGGCACAGGCAAGAAACCGACAACTTCGTAGCATGTCGGCCGCAGACGCTGCCGATGTCATCACACCTACACTGAGAGGTTGTAGCTTTAGTGTCGCATACGAGGAGCGCAGCTTGCCATGCTTGAGTTTCGCAATGTGACACGACGTTTCGGCGACCTGACCGCGGTGGACAATGTTTCGCTGTCCATAGCGCCGGGTCAGATGGTCGGTGTCATCGGAAGATCAGGAGCGGGCAAGTCGACGCTCCTTCGAATGGTGAACCGGCTGTGTGAACCGACGAGTGGCGAGATCTACTGGGAGGGGCAACCCGTACTGTCCCTGCGGGGCGGTCAGCTTCGGTCCTGGCGGCGCAGGTGCGCCATGATCTTCCAGCAGTTCAATCTCGTCCCCCGGCTTGACGTCATGACGAACGTCCTGATGGGCGCGCTTTCAGACAGGACGGCTGCGGGGGCCTTGTTCAAGGCTTTCCCGGCGGAAGATCGCGCCCGTGCGGTGCTTGAGCTTGACCGCCTCGGCATTGTCGACAAGGCATTGACGCGAGCCCAGTTGTTGTCGGGGGGACAGCAGCAGCGTGTCGCCATCGCACGCGCGCTCATGCAACAGCCCGACATCATTCTTGCCGATGAGCCTGTGGCGTCACTCGATCCGTTCAACGCTGAAGTCGTCATGCGGGCGCTTGAAGAGATCAACCGCACCCGCGGCATCACCGTGATCGTGAACCTGCACGCCCTCGATCTTGCGCGACGTTACTGCACCAGGATCATCGGGATGTCCTCAGGCCGCGTGGTGTTCGACGGCCTGACCAGCGAACTGACACAGGAGGCGACCGCGCAGATCTATGCGCGTGAAGAATTCACCAGACCAGTGCTTCAGCAGAACCTGACCGAGTCCGCCGCATGAGCGGCCGGCTTTCCGGCCGGGCGCGGCCGGCCGACTGGATTCATGTCGACAGCTTCCCGGCACAGCGAGGGGCGGGGACCGGAAAAGGTGCCGAACCCTGGATCGATCCTGCCGCCAGCGTGCATGACTGCCTGCTGGGACCATGGGTGCGCGTCGGCGCGCGCACCAGTCTCCAGGAAGTGTCGATGGGCGACTACAGCTACATCGTGACCGACTCCAGCGCGACCTATTCGGACATTGGCAAGTTCTGCTCGATCGCGCGTGATACGCGGATCAATCCGGGCAATCACCCAACATGGAAGGCCGCACAACACCATTTCAGTTATCGCGCAGTTTCCTACCAGCTGGGGACTGAGGACGATCATGATTTCTTCGAGTGGCGGCGTGCCGACAAGGTCACGATCGGCCATGATGTCTGGATCGGGCATGGCGCGACAATCCTTGCCGGCGTGAGCGTGGGGACGGGCGCAGTTATCGGCGCAGGGGCAGTGGTGTCCAAGGATGTTGCGCCTTTCACCATCGTCGGTGGCGTGCCATCCCATCCCATCCGTGAGCGCTTCCCTGTGGAGATTCAGAAGGGATTGATGCAGATTGCCTGGTGGGACTGGAGCCACGAGCGACTTGCTGCCGCTCTGGACGACTTCAGGAAGCTGGATGCCGACGCCTTTGTGGAAAAACACGCCTGATCCAGCCATGACCGAGGGTAGACTCGCGCTTGTCGTCGGTCCGTCCGGAGCGGGCAAGGACACGCTGATCGCTGGTGCCAGGGCGAAGCTCGCCGGCGATCCGCGTTTCGTGTTTGCCCGTCGCGAGATAACCAGGCCGGCCGAAGCCGGCGGCGAAGACCACACCCCTGTTTCTGAAGAGGTGTTCGCCCAACGTCACGCCGAGGGCGCCTATGCGCTGGCCTGGGAGGCGCATGGCCTTGGTTACGGCGTGCCTGCGAGCATCGGCGATGATGTTGCAATCGGGCGAACCGTGGTGGTGAACGTCTCACGCACGGTGATCCCCGTTGCGCGCATCCGGTTCCCAAATCTGCAGATCATGAACGTGACGGCGCCCGTTCAGATTCTTGCCCAGCGTCTTGTGGCGCGCGGTCGCGAGAGCGCCGACGATGTTGCCAAACGTATTGGCCGCGCCGGTGCCTTCCTCATCGAGGGGGCAGGCGTGGTGGACGTGGTCAATGATGGCGGTCCTGAACAGGGGATCGAGCGCTTTGTGGTTGCGCTGACCGGCTGACCTCCGCGCCCGGGATCGTCCGGGTTCAGACAGGTCTGGGCAAGGCGTTGCGCTTGCGAATGATCGAGAACTCCAGCGTCGACGTCGCGACCAGGTCGATCATCGCCCAGAGATTGCCGCGCACCCGCAGCTCGCAGCCGTGCCCGAGCATTGCTGCGATCGGTTGATCAATGCGACGGACGCTGACTGGAACGGCCGTTTCTGCGCTCGTGAAATAACCGGCCCCGGGGTCATGTTGACGCCAATGTGGCCCCCGCTCGAAGGCGTAGACATAAATCGGGGTCGTCAGCGTGCGGTCCAGCCACGCCGATTCGATGATGATGACGCGCCCCGTGACGCCGCTCAGAAAGCGGGCCGTATCCGCGTCGGTGGTGTTGGGACCGCGCCCGAAAGTCACGCGGGGGCAATCGCGTGGCGTCAGATAATTGCCGAGGTGATCGTAATCGATCGCCCAGACTGCGTCGGCCGTGACGCCGGCTTGCGGCGACGGCGGCGGTCGCGGGCGGAACACGCTTATGCCGGGCTCTTCGGACACGTGGAAAAGAAGGTCCTCACTCACCGCAGCGCCTCCGACACGAGGCGGGTGAATGTCGCCTTGACCTCGCCCCGCGTGCGGCAGCGAAGAATGCGGGCATGTGCATAGGCGGGGTCGGCAAACATCGCCGCGAACTGTGTTCTGCGCCTGTGATAGGTCGTCCACGCCCACCGGATCGGATGATCGCGCGTGAACAGCTTTCGGAAGTCTTCGCGGCAGCCGGGGAAAACCTCGTCGCACATCAGGGCCCTCTTCAGCGAGCGCCCGATGACCTGTTGGATGACACGAGCGCGAGGTAGGTCCAGCCACACGACATCACTGGCGCGCGACAGGATCAGCGGGCGAACGATGCCGTAGCCCCCGGCGATCACCTAGTCATCGCCACGGGTCGCGTCGTCAACAGATTGGACGAAAGCGTCCGGCGTCTGTTTGGATCGATCAAACCAGCCAGGTCCCCAGTTCAGGACATCCAGCTCGATTGATCTCAGACCGGCCAAAGCGGCGAGGCGGGTCGCGAACGTCGCCTTGCCAGAGCCTGATGTTCCAACGACAGCGACCCGCATGATTGCCTCAGCCACCAGTCGACCCTGGGGGGGGCGGGCTTGTCGCCCGACTTCAGCCCCCGTGAAACAGGCAGTTCGCCGATCAGCCTCCGAAGGCGCTTCTGCCCAGCACGATGAAATTGCTGTCGCGATCCGGCTGAAAGAACAAGGCGAGACCGCCGAAGACATGGGGGCCTTCGCAGGCTGCGAAGTGCTGCTCCAGAGCCGCCAGCACGCGGGTGCGTTCGGCTTCGTTACGGATGCGGCCGGTCAGCGTCATGTGAAACCGGAAGTTCTCGAAGATCCAGGGATAGCCGAACGTGACCAGGCGCGCGTCCTGTTCCGGGGTCATCGCCGCGCGACGTCGGCGCGCCAGATCAAAATCTGACAGCGGCGCCCGGAAATGATCGAAGCGCCGCACGCAATCCTCGTGGAGCACTCGGATGTCAGCTGAAGGCTCGGCGAGCGTGAAGGCGAGAAAATCCCCAAGAGCCGAGACCTTGAGCGTGGCGCTGAACGGGCTGCGATTCCGGCAGTAGGTCTCCACCTCTGCCAGGAGCGCTTCGGCAGACTGATCTGACGCCAGCTCGAATGGCGCCTTGAGCGTGGCGTGCCAGCCATAATGGCGCGGGTCAGCTGTCAGCGAATCAAGATCAGACGATTCCATGCCCGCGATGACCGGGCGGACGAGCGGCGCGTCCGTGTAGGCGTCCCGGCCCAGCCACGCACTGGCCGCGCGATGGAATTCATCCCCGGCGGCCGGAGTATAGTAGATTGCATAGCGCGCGGTCATGCGACGCGCACGCCCTCACGCCAGACCATGCGTACTGTGGGCCATCGCTCGCTCGACATCGCGATGCGGACGAGGTCGCCGCGCTGGCCCACCGCGATCTCCCCGCGGTCCTGCAGACCGCACAGGCGCGCAGGGTTTGCCGCCACTGTGGCTATGGCGTCCGGAAGCGGCCAGCTGAAGGGCGGCTCGGAAAGCTGAAAAGCGGCACGGACCATTGAAAGAGGTACATAGTCCGATGTGAGGGCGTCGAGAAGACCCGCCGAGGCGCAGTCGCGCGCGCTGAGGTTTCCAGAATGCGAGCCGCCCCGAACGAAGTTTGGCGCGCCCATGATCGTCTTCATGCCGAACTCGCGCGCCAGCTGCGCCGCCTCCATTGTCACCGGAAACTCGCTCGCGACGCAGCCGTCGTCGCGGGATTCCTCGACATGCGCTGCGGTCATGTCATCATGGCTCATCAGGGGAATGCCTGCCGCGCGCGCAATTGTGACGATCGCGCGGCGGTTCGCCGGTCCTGCCGCCTGGTCGCGCCATTCGGTACGCTTGGCGAGCACCTCGTCCAGCTCGGCGCCCGTCTTGCCGCTGGCGATCATCCGCTCCCGGAAGTGCTGGACATTGGCCGTCTGGCGCTGGCCGGGTGTGTGATCCATCACGGACAAGAGGCGCAGGCGGGGATTGGAAAGCTGGGGCTCGACCAGCGTCATGAGGTCGGGGTTGGTGATCTCGCAGCGCAGATGCAGGAGGTGTTCTGCCCGCAGGAACCCCTCGGCCGCCGCAGCGTCCATGCCCGCGATCATCGGGCCAAGCGCTTCCTTGCGATCGAGACCATCCTTGCGCCCGTGCAGGCTCAGGCTGTCGAACACCGTCGTGATGCCCGCAGTCGCACACTGCGCGTCATGGGCCAGAGCAGCGCCCATCGCGTCCCAGAGTGCGCCAGGCCGAGGCTGGTAGTGTTTCTCGAGATTGTCGGTGTGGACATCGACAAGGCCCGGTATCAGCACGTCGTCACGAAGATCTTCGGCGTACTGGGAGGCAGATCTTGCGCTATCGATCGCAACGATCATTCCGTTCTCGATGACGACGTGCGCCGGGATCACTGCCTCCGGCGTAACAACGTTTCGACTGAAGAGAATGTTCTGACGCGAGCTCATGCTGCTGCCTTGAAATCGGATACCTGGAACAGGCGGGTGGCGACTGCATCCCGCACGTCAGCGTCGTGGAAGATGCCAATCATGGCCGTACCCTTGTCGAGGGCTGCGCGGATGAGGTCGACAACGATGGCGCGATTGGCCGCGTCCAGCGACGCGGTGGGCTCATCGAGCAGCAGGATCGGATATTCGCGGACAAACGATCTGGCGATGTTGACGCGCTGCTGCTCACCGCCCGAAAAGGTCGCAGGCGGCAGGTCCCAATGCGCCTGTGGCAGCCTCAGGGCCTGCAACACAGCAATCGCACGCTCTCGGGCTTCCTCGGGATCAACGCCGTTCTCGAGGAGAGGCTCCATCGTGAGGTCGAGCGTCGAAATGCGCGGGATCACGCGGAGAAACTGGCTGACATATCCCAGGGTGCGCCGGCGGATCTCGAGCACCATGTGCGGTTCGGCAGAAGTTATGTCGACATAGTGACCATCATGGAGCACCTCCACGCGGCCCTGCGTCGGCAGGTAGTTTCCGAAAATCGTGCGCATCAGCGTCGACTTGCCGACGCCTGAATCTCCCGCCAGCACGACGCACTCGCCCGGCCTGACCGAGAGCTGCAGCCGGTCGAACACCGGAATGCCGGCGCCGCCCTGATTGTGGAGCGTGAAGGTCTTGGCCAGCCCATCAACCAGGATGGCTGGCGCGCGATCATCCGGCGCGCTCTGAAATGCCATTGAGACCACCTAGATCTGGAGAACCGACGAGACGAGCAGCTGAGAATACGGATGCTGCGGATCATCGAGGACCTGGTCGGTCAGTCCCGACTCGACGACACGCCCGCCCTTCATCACCATCAGCCGGTCGGCCATGAGGCGGGCGACAGCCATGTCATGGGTCACAAGGATCACAGCCAGATTGAGGTCGCGCACAAGCTCCCGCAGAAGGTCGAGGAGACGCGCCTGCACCGACACATCGAGCCCGCCCGTCGGTTCGTCCATGAATACCAGGCGCGGCTGATGGATCAGGTTCCGCGCGATCTGAATGCGTTGCTGCATGCCGCCGGAGAACGTGCGTGGCTTATGGTCGATGCGGTTCAGATCGAGCTCCACACGCGACAGCCAGCTGATCGTCTCCTGCCGCATCTCGCCGTAGTTGCGGCGTCCAAGGTTCATCAGGGGTTCTGCAACGTTGGCCCCACCGGACACGCGCATCCTCAGCCCATCGCGCGGATTCTGATGCACGAAGCCCCAGTCCTCGCGCTGCATGCGGCGGCGATCAGGTTCGCTGAGCCCGTACACGTCCACAAGACCATGCCGGCGTGCATCGAAGCGCACCGAACCGGATGTCGGCTCCAGATGACCCGACACGGCGTTCAGCAGCGTCGTCTTGCCGGAGCCGCTTTCGCCGACAATGCCCAGAACTTCGCCAGCGCGGAGTTCAAAGGAAACCTCCTCGCACCCCGTGACGCTGCCATAACGCTTCGTCAGCGCTTCAACCTGCAGCAGGGGGCGGGCTGGAGCGGACGCCGAAACCGGCGTGGTGGAAGGCAAATGCGCAAGCGACGTCATTCCGCCTTACCCTCCGGGCCTTCTGTGTCGATCTGATCAAGCGTGTGGCCCGCCATCACGCCAGCATGGCCCTGCGCGCGACGCTCCCCGCAGAAGTGACTGTCGGAGCAGACGAACATCCGATGGCCCGCGTCATCGAGAACAACTTCATCGAGGTAGGAGCCTTCAGCGTCGCAGAGGGCGCAACGCTCGTCCCATGTCTGAATCTCGAACGGGTAGTCCTCAAAATCGAGGCTGCGCACCTGCGTGAAAGGGGGCACCGCATAGATCCGCTTCTCGCGACCGGCGCCGAACAGCAGGATAGCCGGACAGTTGTCCATTTTCGGGTTGTCGAACTTGGGTATCGGCGAAGGAGACATGAGATAGCGTTCATCGATCATCACCGGGTAGCCTGCGGTCGCGGCGATCCGGCCGAACGCTGAAATGTTTTCGTACAGCGAGACGTATTGCAGCCCATATTCCTCGTAGGCATGCATCGCCCGTGTTTCCATCTCCCTTGGCTCAAGTCCGCGCAGCGGTTCGGGCTGCGGAACCTGAAAGATCATCACCTGTCCGGCGGTCAGCTTGTGCTCCGGTATGCGGTGTCGCGACTGGATGATGGTCGCTTCAGTCGTGTTCTCGGTTGTCGCAACATCTGCAACGGTTGCGAAGAACCGGCGGATGGACACGGCATTGGTGGTGTCGTCTGCTCCCTGGTCGATGCACTTGAAGACATCGTCAGGGCCAATGATCGAAGCCGTCAGCTGAATTCCGCCTGTTCCCCAGCCATATGGCACAGGCATCTCGCGCGATCCGAAGGGCACCTGGTAGCCGGGGATGCACAACGCCTTGAGAATGGCGCGGCGGATCATGCGCTTGGTCTGTTCGTCGAGGTATGCGTAATTGTAGTAACGTTCCGGCGAGTCCGCCTGCATCGTTACGGCCGGTTCATTCGTGAGCGTCATTCGGCTGCGACCTTCTGAACGCTCTGCTGCTCCCGGGACATCGCCTGCGCCGCCAGAAAGTCCTTCCGAAGCCGCCGCAGGAACTGAAGGTCGGCCTGGAAGTCGACATAGTGCGGCAGCTTGAGATGCTGCACGAAGCCCGACGCTTCCACATTGTCGGAATGATAGAGTACGAACTCCTCGTCACGACAGGGCGCGTTGATTTCCTCGCCAGCCTCTCGCGCCCGCAGCGACCTGTCCACGATCGCCATGCTCATCGCCTTGCGCTCGCAATGACCAAAGGTGAGGCCGTATCCCCGCGTATACTGCGGCGCCTGCCCGTCAGCAGAGGCAAAATCTGACAGCATCACGCACTCCGTGAGCGTGATTTCAGCAATCTCGATCGGGAAACCAAGTTCATCCGGCACGAACGATACGCTGGCTTCACCCAGCCGAATCTCGCCGCACAGCGGATGCGTCGATCCCCAGCCGCGTTGCGAAGAATAGGCAAGCGCGAGCAAGAAACCCTCATCGCCGCGGGCCAGGGCTTGAAGCCTCTGATCCCGTCCGGCAGGAAACGCCATCGGCTCACGGGTAAGGTCGAACGGGGCCTCGTCGTCTGTACCGGGGGCGTCAGTCTCGAGCAGTCCCTCATGCGAGAACACCGACTCGATGTTGGGCAGCCGTTCAGGCAGCACATCTTCAGCCTCAGGTGCGGGCGGCACGACATCTCCACCCTCGGCTGCAAGCTTGAAGTCGAGCAGGCGATGCGTGTAGTCGAAGGTCGGCCCCAGGACCTGGCCGCCTGGAATGTCCTTGAAGGCTGCTGAAACCCGGCGGCGGACCGCCATGTCAGCCGTTTCAATTGGCAATGAAAAGCCGAAGCGGGGCAGGGTGGTGCGATAGGCACGCAGGAGGAAGATTGCCTCAGGCAGGTCGCCACGCGCCTGCTTGATGGCAAGCGCCGCCAGTTCGGGATCATAGCACGACCCTTCTGACATGACACGATCGACGGCCAGCGACAGTTGCTGGCCGATCTGCGCGACCGAAACCTCGGCCACGGCCCGATCCCCGCGACGCTCTTCCGCAAGCAGCGCATGCGCGTTGGAGATTGCGCGCTCTCCACCCTTTACAGCAACATAAGCCATGAAGTCAGGACTCCCCGCTTGCAGTTCGGGTGGTTCTCGGAATTGCCAGAATCTCGCTGCCCGCGCAAAGCACGAGATCAACGCCGAACTGGAAGCGAGACACGACATCAGAACGCTGGGACCAGAAATCGGCGGGAAGTACGCGCGGCGATATCGTCACTTCCTTATCAATGCCGGGGCCGCGCAGCACAACCGCAGGTCCGCCTCTCAAGCCAACCACATCAATGACAAGCGTTGTGGCGAGATCAGGATACTTGGCCTCACCCTGGTTGAAGGCCGAAAGCAAGGGCATGGATTCAGGGTCAGTCACAAGCGCGAATGCCGCGGCCGACGGATCCGATGCGATTTGGCAGCCGCAATGAAACCGCAACCAGGTTTCAGCCTCCGTCGCGACGAGAGCTGGGTCAAGCCAGAGCGGCGTGTCAGCATCGACGAGGGTAAGGAGCAGCGCGCCTGCCGCCGGGCTCAATCCTTGCGGTGGTTGAGGTGCGGACAAGAGAATCTGCGACAGGCCAGGGCGAGCCGTCGCTTGCATGACACAACGGAAGATCCTCTGACTGTCGAGCGAAACGTCGGCAAGTCCAGGGCGAAGGCTGGCAAGATCAGGAGCTGTTCGCATGCTCAGGATTTCCTGTCCCGTACCATCGTGAAGAATTCCACGCGCGTTGCTGCAGCCTTTCTGGAAGCCGTCGCCCGTCGCTCCGCCTCGCTCGCCGCAAGAGGCTCGATCACCATCGATCGCGCCAGGTCGCGCCACCGCCCCGATTGCAGCATTGCATCGACAATGGCCGCGATCTCCGCATGCCGCTTGTTGCGTCCGGCGACATAGCCAATGCCGACCTCGCCATCCTCAAGCCGGACAACCGCGCGGCTGACGGTCATCTCGCCGAGGTTGAAAGGAGCGCCTGAGCCGCCCACGCGCCCGCGCGTCATCACCAAGCCGATTTCCGGCGGCCTCAGGAAAACTGATGCGGGCCGATCCGGAAGAGATTCGAAGGCGGCCAAGACATCTTCGGGTCGCGCCTTCGCCAGCAGACTGAGGTCGCGCTGACGGGCCGCCTCACCACGAGTCTCAACAAATTCAGACAAATGACCACCCGCGCGCCCAATGAATGAACAGCGTATTGTCTAACGCTCTAAATATTGTCTAGTTAACATAAGTATTGAGGGCAACCGGCGAGTTATGAAGGTTTTGTGCAGTTAGTATAAGTTGTCCAAATGTAAGTATAAATGAAGTAAAAGCGAAAAATGAGCATTTTGAAGACAGCAAACTGGGCCGATATCGCAAATGAAATCGAGTCTAGCATTCGAAATCGTGCGCTCGCCCCCGGCGATCGACTTCCGACTGAATACGCTCTTGGCCGACGATACATGGTCAATCGTCATACTGTACGGCTAGCGCTTTCGCATCTGCAGGCGAAGGGTCTGGTCGAGTCGACCCAGGGCCGCGGCAGCTTTGTCCGTCGTCCGAGCTTCCAGTTTCATATTCGCAAGCGCACACGCTTCAGCGAGTTCGCGCGCCATGTGGAAGCGACGCATCGGCATGACACGCTGTCGCTCGATGTCCTGCCGGCGGAGCCCGCGATTGCGCGAGCGCTTGGAATACATCTCGGTGACCCCGTCGTCGTTCTCGAACGGCTCGGCTATGTGAACGACCTCCCCGTCGGGATCGGGCTGCATCACTTCAGCCATGAGCGGCTCCCCCAGTTTCCCGATGTCTACCCAAAGTATGGCTCGATCACAAAAGCGCTGCTGGAACTCGGCATACCCGACTATGTGCGGGTGCAAACGCGCATCGTCTCGCGATTGCCGACGCCCCGCGAGAGCGAGTTACTTGGCCTTCCTCGACACGTGCCGCTGCTGATCACGCAATCCGTCAATCACGACGGCCTCGATCAACCGCTGGAATACGGCGATGCACGAATGGCCTCCGACAGGGTGGAGATTGTCATCGAGCCCGAGGCAAACTGACCGCAGCAGCAACTGAACGAACGCTATTGCCGGCATAGGCTGGGCCGGCAGCAACACAGGGCGAGATGATGGAAGTAGTTCTCAGGAATGCAAGCATCGTACTGGGCGATGAGGTCGTTCGCGGCGACATCGCGTTGCGCGAGGGTGTGATCGTAGCGATCGACCCGGCCATGCGATCGGGCGACGCGCCTGGCGAGGATCTTGACGGCGACTTCCTCGCCCCCGGCATTGTTGATCTGCACACCGACTGTCTGGAAAAGTACTTCTTTCCAAGGCCGGGCATCGACTGGAATCCCGTCTCTGCTGCGATCACACATGATGGCGCCTGTCTGTCGGTGGGCGTGACGACTGTTTTCGATTCGCTCTCGCTTGGTTCGTTCGGCCAATCCGAATCACGATCCACCGAGAACCTTGATCGCCTGGTCGCCGGACTCCTGTCGGCGCGCGATGCAGGCGCGCTGCGTGCAGACCATCGGATCCACTGGCGCTGCGAACTGCCATCCGACCTGCTGCAGGACCATTTCAACCGGGCCCATGCGCACCCGATGACAGGCCTCGTCTCGCTGATGGACCATACGCCGGGACAACGCCAGTACATGAATCTCGATCGCTTTCTCGACCGGGTGTGGAGAAGGGAGGGCATCTCCGAAGCCGACATCGCCGCGCGCATGAATGCGCAGTACGATCGGCAGGCGCGCAACGTCGCACCAAACCGTTCTCATGTCGCCCAAGGCGCTAGGAGCATCGGCATACCCATCGCAGCCCACGACGACGAGACAGAAAGCCATGTAGAAGCAGCAGCTGCTGCAGGCGCGACGATTGCGGAGTTCCCCGTCACGCATGAGGCTGCGAGGCGTTCGCGCGAACTCGGCATGACCGTCATCATGGGGGGGCCGAACCTCGTTCGGGGCGGGTCCTATTCCGGAAATCTTTCGGCGGCCGAGGCTGCGAGATCGGACATGCTCGATGGGCTCGCCTCCGACTACGTGCCGCGCAGCCTCGTGGAATGCACATTCATCCTTGCACAGGAACCATTTGGCTGGGGGCTCCCCGCGGCTTTCGCGACTGTGTCCGCGGCACCTGCAAGGGCTGTGGGGCTTGGCGACCGCGGCGAAATTGCTGTCGGCAAGCGGGCTGACCTCATCCGGATACGGCTCGCTGGCGGGCTCCCCGTCGTCCGTGGGGTGTGGGTCGCAGGCCGACGAGCCGCGTGAGCAAGGATGAGAATCGCGACCTTCAATACCTGGAAGAACGAAGGCGACTACTGGACCCGCATCGACGCGATCGCCGCGGCGCTTGCGCGTCTTGAGCTGGATGTCATCGCCCTACAGGAGTGTTTCTACGCTCCCGCAATCAACGCCGACACGGCGGCTGACGTTGCGCTCGCCCTCGGCCTCCATGTTTCCCGCGCGCCCATGCGGGAAAAGCTGCGGACGGTGGATGGAGCCGAAGTGTTGTCCCGCGCCGATCTGGTGATCCTCACTCGCGAGGCGCCCCTCGATGTCGCGTTTGCCAGGCTTTCACCAGATCCGCGCGATGGCGAAAGGCTGGTGTTGCGCGCCGATCTTCACCTCTGCAGCCAGCGGATTCGGGTCGTCAATGTTCATCTCACTCACCTTCGCGACACTGCGGCGTCGGACATCCGCAGCAGGCAGGCGCGCGAAACACTTTCATTCGCCCGAAGCAACTCGAAAGACCCGATCATCATTGCTGGCGATCTGAATGCGGCCTTGCGGTCGCCAAGCTTGTCGCCCTTCTTCGACGACCCTGAAATGGACAGGTCGTGCCATGCTGCGCGCGAGCAACCTGGTATGAGCGGCGCTGCGCTTCTTGAGGGTGGTGCAATCGATCATGTCCTCGTTTTCGATCCCCTGCGTCGCGTGACCTACATGAGCCGCGAGGTCGAACTCGCCGGCTCCGGATTGAGTGATCACCCTGTCATTGTTGCGGAGTTGGACTGCAGATGAACCAGACTGGCAAACTCGATAAACGGCAGGCTGGCTGGCGCACGATCCTGCTCACCTGCGCGCGCTTCTGGTTTGCGCGGCCGGGCAGGACCTGGGTCGTCGTCGGCCTGATCGCTGCGGTCGCAATAGCTGATGTTGCGATTTCCCTCGCGCTGGGTGGAGTGATCGGCGCAGTCGCCGCGCCGGCGACCAGCAATATCGCGCTTGCGATCGCCTGGCTCCTTGCGGGAGGGGGCGCGCTCATTTGCCATGCCCTGCTGCGCCTCAGCTTTGACATCGTCTGGAACCGGGTCAGCATCAATTCCATGAACGCATTGCAGTCGGAGGCGTTCTCGCGCGTGCAGCGATTTTCGAGTGCGTGGCATGGCGACACTTTCGCCGGCGCTACCGTTCACAGACTGTCACGCGCACGCTGGGCGATTGACGCAATCGGCGTCGTCATCTTCAGCCGGATGGCAACACCTCTCCTGATGATCCTCGTCATCGGAACGCTTGTCTCGATCCGGCTTCCTATTGCAGGCGCAGTGTTCTTTCTCGTGTCTGCCGTCTATCTCTGGGCCAGCTTTGAGCTGGCCGCGCGGTGGGTGCGGCCGGCCAACGTCGCGTCGGCTAGATTGGAAGCCGATCTCACAGGCGCCATTGCGGATGCGATCGCCAACAACTCCGCTGTGAAAGCCTTTGGCGCCGAATCGCGCGAAGAGCACCGTCTCGCCGAGGCGGCCGGGCGCTGGAGCAGCAAGGCGACGGTCTCGATGGACCGAACCAGCCTCATGCAAACCACACAGCTTGGATTGTGGGCCGTCCTGCAGACGAGCGTCCTTGCGACCCTGGTGGTGTTTGCCGGAGATGGCGGGGTGACGCCAGCCGATCTTGGCTTCGCCATCGCCGCGATCCTGCAACTGGGCGGTCAATTGCGGGGGATCGGGGGGGACATCCGGATGCTTCAGCGCGCGTTTGGGGAATTCGGCGAGACCATGGATTTTCTGACCGCGCCATTTGATGTGTCCGATCAGGCGGAGCCGCAAACCATGACTGTCGCGCGGGGCGATATCGTGTTTGAAGGGGTCACATTCCGGTATGGCCTCCGCACACCCCTGTTTGACCAGTTGTCCTTGCGAATCGCACCTGGCGAGCACGTCGCTCTTGTCGGCGCAACGGGCTCCGGAAAATCCACATTCGTGAAGCTGTTGCAGCGACTATACGATGTCGAGTGCGGCCAGATCCGGATCGATGGTGTCAACATCGCCAATGTCCAGCAGGCGAGCCTCAGGCGCCAGGTGGCGATCGTGCCGCAGGAGCCAGCCTTGTTCCATCGGACTCTGGCCGAGAATATTGCCTATGGGCGCCCAGAATCGACCGAAGAGGAGATCATTGCGGCCGCTCGCAAGGCGAGGGCGCATGACTTCATCATGGCTTCGCCGAACGGGTATGGCACGCTGGTCGGCGAACGCGGACTGAAGCTGTCTGGCGGCGAGCGCCAGCGTGTGGCCATTGCCCGCGCCTTCCTGACGAATGCGCCAATTGTTGTGTTCGACGAGGCGACGGCCAGTCTAGACACACTTACGGAGAGAATGATCCAGGAGGCCATGCAGGATTTGATGGAAGGACGAACCACGGTGATTATCGCTCATCGCCTCTCCACGGTGCGCAAGGCTGACCGCATCATGGTTTTCGACGGCGGAAGGATCGTGGAAGAGGGCAGGCATTCTGACCTGCTCCTGCGCCCCCACGGGCTTTATCGTCGGCTGGCTGGTGATGGAACCGACTCGATCGAGATCGAGGCAGCCTAGTCGACCGGGCCGCGGAAGGCGGTGTCCACGGACGTTGGTGTCAGACTAAGCTGAGCTCTCGAGTTGAGCGCGAATCCTCGTCAAGCGGGTGCAACCAGTCGTCCGATAGGCGGTCTCTCGAACTGAGGGGAGGGCGTGCGCAGCAGGACCGTCGGGAACGAGTTAGTGTTGCCTGTCTGGAACTTCGGTTTGGGTAGAGACGCCAGCATGCGCCGAAGCGCCGCCAAAGGCGCACTATTCATTCTGACTTCCAGAACTGCTCTGGAGACATAGGTCTGCCTGGCGGAGAGGGGGGAGGGATTTGCGCATGCCGTAACAGATCCATAAAAATCCAATACTTATGAATTCGTTCTTCTCGGGCGTGCAGCGAATTGTGTAGCGCATTTTGCAGTTCGTTTGGCCCCTTTTAGGCGCCCAATTGGTCCGAATCTACGCACAAGCCGCTGAATTTCGCGCATCTGGCATGCGAGAAAGTCCATGACGCTCCATCTTGTTGGCGAGACGATCGACAAGCGAACAGCCCATGGCATCTACGCCGACGCGAGCGATGACATCGAAGCTGTCATTCTGGGCCACGCGATCAGGATCGCCCATTACTTTTATCCGCGGGCCTACCTTTCTCCAGCCACCGCCGTGCTGCTCGCGCGGACCGAAGACGGTCGTGTATTCATAACGGGCCGTTGCAATCAACGCACGCGGTTGTGCGCGCTGGAGATCGTCCAGAACGAGACGCCACCACAACCGTCAACCAGTCCTGCAATCGTTGGCGATGCAATCGGCGAGATTCGGCTCGACGCGTCGTCTCTTCGACAGCGATTTCTCGAAGCCTTCCGCCTTCGCAGCGAACACGCGAGCGCCATGACACCGGCGATGCGGAAACAGATCGCCGAACGTCTTCTCGAAGAGTATGGCGATGCGAAATCGGCAGCCGACGCCGTTTTCGCCCTTGCTCGAGATAACAGAGGTGGATCGGTTTCTCTGAACAGGTTCCGGGGTTTGGATAAGTGGATTT
>JBBATZ010000052.1:0-28181 GCA_040398425.1 Hyphomonadaceae bacterium | reverse complement strand
TCTAAGGTCGAAGCCTCGCAACTTGAGCTGGAACGCACCGGCTTCTCGTTGATCGAACACCTCGAAATCGTGACGGAGATGGTCGCCGCCCGAGCCCGTGAGAAAGGGCTCATACTATCCTGTGAAATTGAGCCCGATGTCAGCACCGACCTCATCGGCGACCCCACACGACTGCGGCAAGTCCTGCTGAACCTGCTTGGCAACGCCATCAAGTTCACCGGATCCGGCACTGTGTCGCTACGCGTGTCGATGGACAAAACTTCCGATATGCCAACTGCGTTGCGTTTCACCGTATCGGACACGGGAATCGGCATTCCGCGTGAGAAACTGTCTCGCGTATTCGAGCGGTTCACTCAGGCTGACTCATCGACAACGCGCAGGTTCGGAGGCTCAGGCCTCGGGCTGACCATTTCGAAGCGTCTCGTTGAGCTGATGGGCGGCGCCATCGGCGTCGAGAGCGAAGTGTCCCAGGGAAGTGTTTTCGCGTTCACGGTTCCGTTCGAAATCTGGCTGGGGGCCGATCGGCGCGCCGTCGTTCTCGTCGGCGCTGAGCTGGAGCAACCACTACGTGCGCTTCGCATACTCCTCGTGGAGGACTCACACGACAACTGCACACTTGCGGTGGCCTATCTGGACGATACGCCCTACCTGATTGACGTCGCAGAGAACGGAGCGACTGCCTGCGAAATGTTCATCGCTGGCAACTACGATCTTGTCCTGATGGACCGTCAGATGCCCGTCATGGATGGGTTGACCGCAACTCGGGCAATCCGAGCGTGGGAGCGGGCGAATGAACGGACATCGACGCCGATCATTGCATTGACGGCTTCTGCGCTGAAGGGAGACCGGGAGACCTGCATGGCTGCAGGCTGCACGGCATTTCTGACCAAGCCGATCAAGCAGGACGTACTGTTACAGGCAATCAAGGAGCAGTTCGCGATCGGGTCTTTGCCGACGAGAACCGAAAACATATGGCAGGAGTCGCTCACATCAACGCTGAGTCTGAAACTCGCCAGGATGGTCCCAGCCTATCTGCAGAATTGCCGTCTGAGTGTCGTGACGATACTCGAAGCCCTCGATCGCGTAGACTTTGAAACAGTGTCGAGACTGGGCCACAACATGCGAGGCTCCGGCGGGGCCTACGGGTTTCAGGGCATCACAGACATCTGCGCGGACCTTCAGGCAGCCGCGGAGAAGGCAGACGAAGCGACATCGCGCAGATGCGTGAAGGAGCTTTCAAGTTGTCTGGATCACGCTCAGGCGATCGTAAACTGACCCCTGCGCCGGTTAAGACTGCAATCGGTGCCTCGACGGCGACCGTCGCCGCGAAGAGCAACACAGCCGTTGATGACGAACCTCGCCCTGCCGGTATGCTGCCGAAGCGGCGCTGCAGGATCGGGTGCAACGCAAGTCGCTGATAAGCATCGTGGGACCGTTTCGCGCGAGTAACCTAGCGTACCGACAAGACGACCGGTTATCTGCCATGTTGGCGACCACACAACGGATAACAGGTTATCATGAAACATGTCGAGACTGTGTGGTTTGAGCGGGTCACTCATCGCGTTCCTTCAGGCACGGCCCTTTCCTTGTCCCACACCCTGGTCGTCGTTACCGACCTGCTGACCGATCTTGATGTTCTTGACGAGGACGCACTCGACTATCTGGAGAGCGAACTACGCCGCGTGCACAGGGAAGCGAATGAGATTCGCTTCGTCCCTGTCGAGCGATGGTCCAGGCAGGCTTCCCCCTGCGGGTTATCAACGGGCGACTGACGTGATCCTGATAAAGAGGCGATCCATCTTCGACTACGTTCGCAACAGTCTGGGCTTCTCCACCGCGGCGAAGCGATATGAGTTTCAGCGCGAACAAGCCGGAGTTTGGACGCTGTGCTTCGATCCCACCGTCGACACCTGGCAAGTTGAGCAGATCTGCACGGGAGGAGATTTCCTTCGTTTCACCATTTGCGCATTTGAAGCGACGGCCGACGGCAAGAGGATGGCCGCCAAGCTGGACGCGGCCATCCAGACAGCAGCAGATGACGCATAGTTCCGCCGCCATGAGGAGGCTGTCGTTTCTGCGCCTGGCCGCGATTGGCCGGAAGCTGCCCCAACTTCACGGGACCTGGTCTGGATTACCAATGGCTGCCGCGCTCGTAGGCTTCCGGTCGCTGACGCCCTGCTGATCAGGCAGGACCTCGCCCGACAGCGGTCACTTCCCCAGCGCCTGCATATACGAGTTCATGTCGAAGTAATCGCGCCATATGCCGATCTTCCCGTCTCGCATTTCGAACACGCCGCAGCAGGGCAGATCGATTGTCTTGTTCCCCACACGTGTGCGGTCGATCCGCTCGGCGAAAACCAGCGGGCCGGCGGACGCCAGATTGACAATCTCCCACTGCGTTGTTTCCCAGTCCTTCACGAAAGCTGCGATGAAGCCACGCAGCTGGACCCGGCCAGCGACCGGTGCGAGCGGCATATTGTGATAGACCCCATCCTCGGCAAAGAAATCGACGATGCGATCGACATCAAGCGTCGACCAGCACCTGATGAACTGCTGAACAATCTGCTCATTGGTGGTCACTGTGGGCTACTCCCTGGGCGCGTCAGCGCGCTCCCCAGATCATTTAGCCAACAGCCAGGCGAGACGCTAGCGGGGGCAAACCGCCTGCCACCGTCGACTGCCGGGTCGTGTCCCGGGACGTGGTGCAGGAGTTTAGCGAGGGGCGGCGCGCGGACCGCAAGAGTCAGCGCGCGCCGGCCCTTGCGCTGGGTTGTCATCGGGAATCGCCTGTAAGGTTGGGTTGCGACACCAGCAACCTGAACCGAGGACGTGTCCGTTTGACAGACGACACGATGGCGCTTCGTACGCTCCTGGAGAAGAGCCCCGCCGCCGATTTCCTGCGCGACATGATCGGCTTCGCGGCCGAGCGGCTGATGGAGCAGAAGGTAGCGGGCCTCACCGGCGCCGCCCGCGGCGAACGCAGCGGCGAGAGGATCAACCAGCGCAACGGCTACCGCGACAGGACGTGGGAGACGCGCGCGGGAACCGTCGAGCTGCGGAAAGGTTCGTACTTTCCGGGCTTTCTAGAACCGCGCCGACTGGCCGAGAAGGCTCTGACCGCCGTGATCCAGGAAGCCTACGTCCAGGGCGTCTCGACCCGCTCGGTCGATGATTTTGTTGAGGCCATGGGGATGACAGGCATCTCGAAGAGCCAGGTGAGCCGCCTGGTCGCCGAGATCGATGACAAGGTGCAGGCCTTTCTCAACCGCCCGATCGAGGGCGACTGGCCTTATGTCGGCTCGACGCCACCCATGTGAAAGTGCGCCCGGCTGGCCGCATCGTCTCGGTGGCGGTGACCATCGCTGTTGGGGTCAACACCGATGGCCGGCGTGAGATCCTCGGCCTCGATATTGGTGTCTCCGAAGCGGAAACGTTCTGGACAGCCCTCCTCAGAAAGCTGATGCGGCGCGGCCTTCGTGGCGCAAAGCTGGTGGTCTCCGACGCTCACCAGGGTCTCAAGGCGGCGATCGCCAAGGTGCTGGGCACCACCTGGCGGCGTTGCCGCGTCCACTTCATGAGGCATGCCCTGGCGCATGCGGGAAAGAGCGGCTTTTCAGACGCCCGTTGACCTGGCCCAGCCGAGAGGTCGCGCAGCTTGATTACCCATGTCATCGGGCGGTTGAACCAGCCGATGTGCATCAGCGGCTCATAGCCGACATGGAAAATGCGCTCGCACTTCAGGGTCGCGGCGACCTGTGCGATCAGCCGCAGCATGACGCTCTGGACGGGATGGCTGACGGCGCCCCAGCAGATCGCGAACAGTTTTGCGGGTTCCAGCACGATGAACGGCACGGCCAGCGTCGCAAGCAAGGCATAGGGCGGCAGGCGACAGATCGCATCGCCGCTCTCGCTGAGTGGCGTCAACTCGGCTCAGCCTGATTCCGACGGGTCGTGTGCTGCAGCGAACAGGTCGTTTTCGTCTGACATTACGCCCTGCTCAGGATCTCCAGGCCCCTCGTACGGATGCGTTCCGCCACTAGCTTGCAGGTATCGTGGAACGGCGCTTCCTTTCGCCACAGCGCCGCAATCTGGCGGCGCATCCGGTCTGTCTGAAACTTCAGCACGGTGACGCCCCCCACCGCTCCGGCGTTTGATCGCAAGTAGATTTCCGGCAGGACGGCCAAGGCTAGCCCACTCGCTGCCATCTGGTAGACGCCGTCCAGGCTGGTGCCCTCATAATCGCGAACGATGTTCATCTCGAGCGCGGCGCAAATCTCGTCCACCTGTCGCGACAGGTGATGACGCGCGTCCATCGTGAGTATCCCGTACCCCGCAAAGTCCCCGCGTCCCAACTTCCTGCGCCTTGCGAGCGGGTGGTCCTTTGAGGCCACAAGCCTCAGAGGCTCGTGGAAGAGCGGCTGAACGTGCATGTTGCCATGTGGCAGCGGCATCGGGGCCAACAGGATATCGATCGCCCCATCCGCGAGCACGCCGACCTGCTCGTCGGGAATGCCTTCGCGTATCTGAATCCTGAGGTTCGGTTTCGCTGCATGCAACTCAGCGACAACCTCCGGCAGCAGGTAGGGTCCGATTGTTGGGCTGGCTCCAAATCGAAGTATCCCGACATCACCGCCCGTTTGCGAAAGTCGCGACGTGCGCTTGAGGTCCTCGACCTCCCGCATGACACGCCTCGCCCGCTCGACAACATCTCGACCTACCGGCGTCAGCTCACTGGCCCCAAGGCCGCGATCGACGAGCGTCACGCCCAGCTCCGCTTCCAGCAGCCGAATCTGCTGGCTGAGCGTCGGCTGCGAGACGCCGGCCGCATGGGCTGCCTTGTGGAAGTTGCGATGCTGGGAAATCGCGACGAGGTATTCGAGCCGGCGCAGGGTGGGCATTGGGGACCGTGAAATCTGCCGTCAGTCAGGCGTTGATCGATAGATAATAACTATCAAAACATGAAATACAATCGATTAGACGCTATCACCTGGCGCTCCTAGATCTCGGCAACAGAAACCGCCGAAGGAGCCCACATGAAAGTCACCCTCTTCCGAACCATTCCCGCACTCGTTTTCGCTTCCGTGTTGAGTGTAGGTGCCTGCGCCTCGATGCCGACGGCTGGTGCTTCTGCCTCGTCCGCAACGCAGCAGGTCGCTGTCGCCCCGATCACGCGTGACCAGGTTCTCGCTGCCCAGAACGCCTGGGGTGACGCACTGGTCAGGATTTCCACCACCTATGACAATTCAGGCTTCGACGCCGCCAAGAAGACCGCCGAAGCCGTGATCGACTCCGCCTACGGTTATTCGCTCGGCCCCGTGCTGTTCAAGCCGACGCTCACCGTAGCGCCCCAGACCTTCCGCACCACACGTGAGGGCGCGCTCGCATACTTCGTTGGCGGCAACAAGACGTTCGCCAGCGACACCGGCTTCGCGCTGAAGCACTGGCGCAGCTACAAGATCGAGAACGCCGCAATCTTCACCGATGGCGATGTTGCGATCTCGATGGGCAATGTGCGGATCACCGACCGCGACGGCAATGTCACCGTGGTCGACAAGACCTGGGGCTGGAAGCGCGGAACCGACGGCAACCTGCGCATCGTCCTCCATCACTCGTCCCTGCCCTACAAGCCGGGCTGATCATTTTCGACGTTGCATCGGGAGCGTACCTGCGCATGCGGGTACGCTCTCATGCACCAGACGGGTCTGCATATGCGATAGCCACCGTGCCCGCAGGCGGTTTAGCGGAGGGCTTCTGCAAACTTGTGCACCAAGAAACACGATCGACCCGACGGGGCTCGTTGCGCGATCTCAGTTGCGGCCGAGGCCCCGCCATCGACACAGAAAGGCTCAGATGCCGAATACTTTCCTATCAGTTCCGCTCTTGCTTCTCGGGGTGACAGCGCTCGGCGCTCTGCCCGCCAACGCTCAATCTCTGACGGGAAATGTGGGCTCGGCGGGAGTGTCTGCGGGCGAGAGCGCCGTCGAGGTCCGTTCAGGCCTCAATGACAATGGCGATATCGCCGCGCGCGTCCACTACGAACATGCCTTCTCGGACTGGTACCAGCTCAGGGTAATCGGCTCCTTTTCGCAACCCGATGGCGAGGACTGGAGCTTCAGGGCGCTGACCTTTGAAAACTGGTTCCAGTGGGCCGAAGAGGCTGACGATACCTCCGGCTTCAACGGAGGCTTTAGGCTTGGTTACGCGTTTGCCGACGGCGGCGGTCCGGACGAGGCACAGGCTCGCCTGACTCTGACCGACAAGTTTGCCGATGGTTGGGAATGGCGCGTTAACCTGATCGGCGAAGTTGAGACCGGCAAGGGCAGCGAGGGTGGCGTCAATCTCGAGACCCGGGCGCAGGTGACCCGGGCGCTGGATCTTGCGGCATTCGGCTCGCAGGATTGGCGGCTCGGTGCAGAATTTTTCAGCGAGTTTGGCAACAGTCGCGACATCCCTGCCTTCGATGAGCAAGCCCACCAAGTCGGTCCAGTTCTGAAAGTTTCGTGGGACAATGGCGTCTACCTGCAAACCGCCGTTCGCGTCGGGCTGACGGAGGGTTCAGACGACTCAATGTTCAAGCTCTTCATTGGTCGTGAGTTCTGACCGGGACCGACTTGCCCAGGATTTCCGAACCGTGCGCACCGCGACCGTCCGCTTCGGACCCGATGTTGGACGAGCGCAGATTGTGGCGATCCGGCAGAGTCGATCGACATCAGTCATTCGAGGATGACGCTGCGTTGCGGCTGAAGCCACCCAGGAGCTGCCAGTCATTTGCCCTGGCGAAGTCGGCGGTTCCTCGGCCAGCAGATCGGGACCTTCCGGCGTCGGCTGCCTCAGATCATCTGATGCGAGGATTCAGGACAGACAGAAGGCAATGCGTGATAGCGCGTAACGCCATAAATACCACATCACGCACAGGGCCAGCTTTCGAGCTGCAGTTGTCGTGGCAGTGATTGACGCCGAACAATCTTCAGGTCGGCAAAAGGAACGATACTCTCCCAAAGTGGAGGATGAGCCCCGTGTGCGGATCAACCGAAGGCGTAACTGTTCTCGTTCTCGACGATCACGAGCGCATTCAGGGAATCTGGAGTGTGCTGCTGGCTGCGGCAGGCCTGGAGTATATCGGCGCGCGCGATCTCGGTTCAGCGAAAATGCTGATTGGAAAGCACCATGTCGACGTGGTTGTCATTGATGAGCATCTGGCCGCCCCACAAGAGCCAGGTTCGGATTTTGCTGTCTGGCTGCGAGAGGCGACGGACCCGTCGCTGACGGGTATGCCGATCCTCGCCTGCACGTCTGACCAGTCTCCGGCTACCCACGAAAGGCTGCTGGCAGCAGGGGCCAGCTTCGTAATCTACAAGCCGATAGATGCGCGCCAGGCTCTGCTGATCATCGAAATTCTTGCGCAGCGACGGGTTCCGCCCGCCATTCGTCGCGAAGGGTAGCAGCGCTGCAAGTCAGCCTGACAGGGATAGTGGGGTCGCCGGTAGGACCGGTCAGCATCAGACTTATGCGACCAGGACTCGCACATTGTCCTGAACCTGAGCGACCCCGTGCGCCGCCTTCTCCATTGAGCTGGCGATAATGTTTATGCCCTGATCGATACTCGTTACAGCGCCCGAGGCCGCCTGCATTGTCGAGGATATCTCCGATGTCGCAGCTGATTGCTGTTCGACGGCCGAGGCCACTGAAGAGATGCTGTCTGAGATTACTGAGACAGACTTCTGAATCGCCTTCAGCGACCCCACAACTTCTGCCGATACAGTCTGGACGCCGTTGATTTCTCCGGAAATCGTTTTGGTGGCCGAAGAGACCTGGGCTGCAAGCTGCTTCACTTCTGCCGCTACGACAGCAAATCCGCGGCCCGCCTCCCCAGCGCGGGCTGACTCGATGGTTGCGTTGAGCGCAAGAAGGTTGATCTGCGAAGCTATCTCGTCGATCATATCGACGATGCCTGACATTTGCTGTGCGGTCTTGGTGAGCGCTGCAGCTGATGAATCAGCGCTTCTGGTCAACTCACTGGCTTCGTCAGTTGATCGCTTTGATGACAATATGCTCGACGAGATTTCAGAGATTGATGAAGTCAGTTCTTCGGCGGCGGCGGCCACACTCTGTATCGTGGCTGAGGTTTCGGTTACCGCGCTGGCGACTTCACTGGCTTGCTGGGAGACGGAGCGAACGCTTCCGGATACGCCCACGAGCTCTCGATCGATTTCGGCGGACAGTCTTTCATTACGCATGCGCCGCTCAACTTGTGCAGTAATGTCAGTCGCATACTTGACGACCTTTGTGGGCACGCCGTCGGCATTTCTGATCGGGTTGTAGCTCGCCTGGATCCAGATCGCCTTGTCACCCTTCCCGATGCGCTTGTACTCGGCTGCCTGGAACTCCCCTCGCCGCAGGGACTCCCAGAATTGCTTGTACTCGGCTGAATTGGCGTAAGCCTGCTCCACGAACATCTGATGGTGGCGGCCACGGATCTCTTCCAGAGAGTATCCGATCGCGCCAAGAAAGTTTGCATTCGCCGTGAGGATGGTTCCATCAAGCTTGAACTCGATGACCGCCTGGCTCCGGCCAATCGCCTCCATCTGCCCTTGGGCGTCGATAGCCCTGTTCTTGGCGTCGGTGATGTCGGTTGCAAACTTGACAATTCGCGTCACGCGGCCGGAGGAATCCTTGATCGGATTGTATGACGCCTGCAGCCAGATTTCCCTGCCGCCCTTGACGAAACGCTTGAACTCGCCGGCTACGAACTCGCCGCGGTTGAGTCTGTCCCAGAACTGTCTGTAAGCGTCGCTGTTCGCATAGGCCGGGTCGACAAACATCCGGTGATGGCGGCCCTTGATCTCCTCGAGCGAGAAGCCCAGCGCAGCGGAGAAATTGGCGTTAGCCGATAGGACGTTTCCGTCCGTCGAGAACTCGATCACGGCCATGACGCGGTCGATGGCCGCGACCATCCCATTGATGTCGCGCTCCGAGGGTTTCGCCGGGCGAGATTTTGTACCTGTCAGCATCGGAAAGCCCTCATCTGGTGTAGGGGCAGCATCGTTACAAAAAGTTCGCACAAGATTAAGATCGTCTGCCCGCTTGTTTACCTTGCTGCGTCAACGGGGGCGGCCCGTGCTGTTTGGCCATATTCGTGAAGATGAGGGGGCAGTCTGTTAACGCCTTGGGTGGAGCCTCAACGCGCCATCGGAGAGGGCCATGCTATCCAACGAACCAACGGAGACATTCCTTCACTCCTTGATCTACTTCAGTCTCGCCAGGGGGAACGCTGCAAGCGACCCGATGACGTCGCTTCGAACTATCCTCGGGCAATCACAAACGCGAAACGCGCAGGCCGGTATCACCGGAGCGCTGCTCAGCTGTGGGGGCTTCTTCCTGCAGGTGCTGGAAGGAAGTCAGGTAGCTGTTCTGGAAACATACCAGCGCATCTGCAATGACACGCGTCATCACTCACCCGAGCTCCTCTGGGAGGGACCGATCAGTGCCCGCCAGTTTCCGCACTGGAGCATGTGTGGGGGGCATTTTGATGCAACAGATGCGGCGATAATTTCAGTCCTCGAGGCGCGCGGAAAGTTTCAGCCAGCGCGGCTCACCTTTGGTCAATCTGAAGAGCTGCGTCGAACCGAGCAGAATCTGCAGGCTCCGCAAAATCGTCTCCCGGTGGAACCAGACGATGACGACGCCGTCGTTTATGTCTAGCGAAGGGGCTGTCCGGCCGATTCTGAAAGCCGGATCACATCACAAAGCATGCTGATCACATCCGGCTTCAAACACATCGCGATCTGAAACAGGACGCCAATCAACGACTGCAATTCCTGCAACACCTGCGGCGGCCGCCTGATGACCAACCATGCGACGCCTGGCAACGTCGATGTCTTTCGACCACACTGCCGTGATCGGCCACCGCCGAGTGGTCCAGGTCGATTGACAGTTCATCATCACCTCCGACGCTGGCCGGAGCATGGCAGGCGGCGCCGGCTCACGCCGCGGCGCGAAGTGCGAAGCTGAACGCGTCAGGGGCTTCACCGCCAAGACCGTCATCCTTCACGCGATGAAGGGCGGTGATCTCGCGATCACGTATAACGGCGAGGTCGATGACTCCGGGCGCAAGGTCGCCATTGTGATTGTTGGCGGCAGAGACCTCGGCGCCATGGGCGTCGCCGCCGACCACCTCCGCCCCTGTGTGTTCAACGGCAAGCGCGCGACGATGCCGAAGCCGAACTGGTGCCCGTGAGCGGTGACGGCAGGCCGCCTCCGAGGTCGAGCGGGCGAGCCGGCAGAACGTCTCATGCGCGCGGCGCGCAGCGGCCGGCGCTGGCGGATGCACTGCGGCTGGGGGGCGCGAAGCGGACGAGTTGCGCTGCGCCAACGCGCGCAGCCGCCCCCTACCGGGCAGTGGCGCCGGGGCCCCCTGAGCGAGGGCCATCGCTCATATGTTCGATGCCATACACAAGTGTCATTGGGGGACGGGCTTTGCCGTCCAAGGTAGTCAGGGGTGCCGGTTGCCCGGCACCCCTTCCATCCAAGGCCCAAGGGTTGGGGGGATGGGCCAGGGACAGCTCCTTGGAACAATCGTTTGCACGGCCGTCGCGTGATCCAGGTCAAGACCTGGCACAAATGTCTCGCCACTGTGGGGTTCAACGCTCGGCACAGCACCGAGGCGTCCGATCCTGAACGCCCCCTGCTGCGCAGCATCACGCGCATCAGGGTCTGCGTCTCGCAGATCTTCTCCGTCATGCCCACGCGCGCTGAATTTGCCGCCGCTCGATGGCTGGAGCCCACTTTGCTCGCACCATCGCCGCGCCGCCATCGTGATGCCGAACCTGATGTCATCCCCGGCAGTCATGCGCTGGCGCGTTTCCGATATGTCTGGCGGGCCCTCGCGCGCGAATGCCAGAGACTAGCCTGCGCGCGGATGGCAGGTGCCATGATGATCTCCTTACCGTGCATGGTTGCAGGGGCTGCAGCTGCGCCGTGATAGTCTTTGAGCATGGCCTGCGACGACCTCTCTGTCTTCGGGCGCTCAGCAATGGTCGACCAGCGATCTGGTCCACAGGCTGTCACGCCGCGCGGCCATCCGAACCGGGCGTTGCGTGTTGGCGCGCGCCAGTCCCGCCGCCGGCTGCAGCCCTGGCAGTCCGGGTTGGCGGTCGCCAATCATTCCGCGGACTCTGGAAGAGCTGCGCACGCTGCCGGGCTCGAAAGCATCGCGGCAGTTGCGAACCGTGGCAGGATTTTCATGGTGGCTCCTCGAATGTCCGCCTATCGGCGACTGGGGCCTTTCCTGGGTCAAAGGGGAATGCAGTCCGCGCGCGTGGATGATCTTGCTTCACCTCCACAGCCACTGTGCTGCGGCCGTATAGAGAGCTATGCCGAGCGTCAGGTTGAATGGGAAAGTAATTGCCAGCGACGCTGTCACGAACACGCCGGGGTCCGCGTTGGGGACTGCGAGCCGCATGGCGGCGGGCACGGCGATGTAGGATGCGGAGCCGGCAAGAATCGTGAGCATGGCCGCGTTGGCGGCCCCAACCCCGGCGATATAAGCCACACCCAGCGCGAGGCTCGCCGACAACAAGGGAAAGCCAACGGCAAAGGCGACAACCCCTGTTGTCAGATTGCGCCCCCCGTCCATGAGGCGTCGGGCGGCGACGAGCCCGAGGTCGAGCAGAAAGAAGCAAAGGACGCCCTGGAACAGAGGCCCGACAAAAAGTTCGATCCTGGTCATGCCGGCCTTGCCGGAGATGATCCCCACCAGGAAGCTGCCGAGCAGCATGACGGTAGCGGCCCCGAAGAACGCGTCTTTCAACACGTGGCCGCCCTGCCCCGACCTGGTCACGGCAGAGCGATTGAGCAGCACGATCGCAGTCAGGATCGCCGGAGCCTCCATCAGGGCGAGCACCGCCGCCATGAAACCGGCCGGAGCAAGGCCGAAGCTGGCCAGATGCTGTTGACCAGCGGCGAAGGTCACGACTGACACCGAGCCATAGGTCGCTGCCAGAGCGCAGGCTGTCGCACGATCAAGTCCCGGCATCCGTTTCAGGATCAGGAAGGCGGGGATCGGCATAAGCGCGCTAAGCCCGAGCCCGATGCCGCCTGCGACAAGAAAATCGTTGCTGAGGCCCGCAGCCCCCGCTTCCACACCGCCCTTGAAGCCGATGCAAAGCATCAGATAGAGCGAGATCGTCTTTGAGATTGGCTCGGGTATTGTCAGGTCGGAGCGCGCAAATGCGGCCGCCGCGCCCACAAAAAAGAACAACACGGCCGGCGACGTCAGGAGGGTGAGACTAGCCGACGGATCAAACATGACTGGCCGGGCCGTGTTGGGCAGACTCGTGGCGCGGCTGGCACGGCATAATTGACAAGACAGCCCTCCGACGATTTTCGAAGCGAGGGTTAGGCGTCGCCACCCGTTACATCCAGTTCAAATATTGCAAGAGATTGTTCGCTTTCGTATAACGCGTCACATGACCAATCTGAACTTCCATCACCTCCGATACTTTCTGGCGATTGCGCGGGCCGGCACACTTACGAAAGCTGCCGAGCGGCTCAATGTTTCTCCGTCGGCAGTGTCGGTGCAGGTGCAGGCGCTTGAGGCGCAGCTCGGGCATGATCTTTTCGATCGGCAGGGTCGGGGACTTGTTCTCACAGAGGCCGGTCACCTCGTCCTCGAACGGGCGGAAGCAATCTTTGATGCGGGGGATGAACTCGTAAGCGCAGTAAAGGGCCTCGATACCGCCAGGCGAACCACGGTGCGCGTTGGTGCCATGGCGACGCTGTCGCGGAACTTTCAGGTCACTTTCCTCCAGCCGGTCGTCGGTCGCGCCGACGTGCGCATCGTCATCCGCTCGGGTTCAATGCGCGAACTTCTGCATATGCTGGATGCCCATCACATTGATATCCTCCTGACCAACACCCTGCCGCCACGCGACGAAACGACTGCCTGGACGCCGCACATCATCGCTGATCAGCCAATCAGCCTTGTCGGAAGACCGCTTGGGCGGGGTAAAAGAACCGGTCTCGCGCATCTGCTTGAAACCGTGCCGCTCATTCTGCCGACGATTGAAAACCACATTCGCGGCGAGTTCGACGCCTTCGCAGAACGTCTCGGCGTGACACCTCTGATTGCGGCGGAGGTTGATGACATGGCAATGGTACGCCTGCTTGCGCGCGAAGGACTCGGTATGGCGGTTGCCCCGCCCATTGTCGTCCGCGATGAACTCGCTGCGGGTGAACTGAAGGAGTTTGGGCCCCTGCCAGGTCTCAAGGAGACATTCTACGCAATCACACCGACGCGGAGGTTTCCGAATCCTCTGATCAGGGAACTCATGAGCACGCAAGGCAGGAAGCGCGCCATTGGGCCTGACAAGACCCGCTGATGACGGCAGCACCCGAAGCGCTCCTCCGGCGTTCCTGGTGTCCAGCCGAACCAGGATATGGCCGACCTAAAGCGGCAAGTTGTCGTGCTTTTTGGTCGGGTTCGAGAGCTGCTTGTTCCTGAGCGTGCGCAGTGACCGGATGATGCGCTTGCGCGTGTTGTGCGGCATGATCACGTCATCGATGAAGCCGCGTGAGGCGGCGACGTACGGGTTGGCGAACCGGTCCTGGTATTCCTTGGTCTTGGCGGCGAGTTTTTCGGCGTCGCCGGCGGCTTCCGCGCGGAAGATGATCTCGACGGCACCCTTGGCGCCCATCACGGCGATCTCGGCGGTCGGCCATGCAAAGTTCACATCGCCGCGCAGGTGCTTGGAGCTCATGACGTCATAGGCGCCGCCATAGGCCTTGCGGGTGATGACCGTGACTTTCGGAACCGTGGCCTCGGCATAGGCGAACAGCAGTTTCGCGCCGTGCTTGATGAGGCCGCCGTATTCCTGCTTCGTCCCCGGCATGAAGCCCGGCACGTCGACAAAAGTGACGATCGGGATGTTGAAGCAGTCGCAGAAGCGCACGAAGCGCGCGGCCTTGCGGCTGCTATCGATATCGAGCACGCCCGCCAGCGTCATCGGCTGGTTCGCGACGATGCCCACCGTTGTGCCCTCCATGCGACTGAAGCCGGTGAGGATGTTCTTGCCGAAGTCCTTGCCGATCTCGAAGAAGTCGCCTTCGTCGGCGACCTTCTGGATCAACTCCTTCATGTCGTAGGGCGTGTTGGGGTTCGCGGGGACCAGCGTGTCGAGGCTGGGCTCGGCGCGTTCCGGGTCATCGAAGGTCGGGATGGTTGGCGGCTTCTCGCGGTTGGACAGCGGCAGGAAGCTCACCAGACGGCGGATCTGGGTCAGCGCCTCAATGTCATTCTCGAAGGCGCCGTCGGCAACGCCGGATTTAGAGGCATGCACGCGCGCGCCGCCGAGATCTTCGTGCGTGACGATCTCGTTGGTGACGGTCTTCACCACGTCCGGTCCTGTCACGTACATGTAGGACGTATCCTTCACCATGAAGATGAAGTCGGTCATCGCGGGCGAGTAGACGTCGCCGCCGGCGCACGGCCCCATGATCACGCTGATCTGCGGGATGACGCCAGACGCCAGCACGTTCTCGAGGAAGATGTCGGCATACCCGCCCAGCGCCTCGACGCCCTCCTGGATACGCGCACCGCCGGCATCGAACAGGCCGATCACCGGAGCGCCATTCTTCATTGCAGCCTGCTGCACCTTCACGATCTTTTCGGCGTGCGCGCGCGAGAGCGAGCCGCCGAAGACGGTGAAGTCCTTCGAGAAGACGTAGACCACCCGCCCATTGATCGTGCCCCAGCCGGTGACGACGCCATCGCCCGGGATGCGTTGCGTCTCCATGCCGAAGTCATGGGAGCGATGTTCAACGAACATGTCCCATTCCTCGAAGGAGCCTTCATCGAGCAGCAAGGCGATCCGCTCGCGCGCGGTCAGCTTGCCCTTCGCATGCTGAGCAGCAATGCGTTTCTGGCCGCCACCAAGACGGGCATGCTCCCGCTTTTGTTCAAGCGCCTCGACGATGTCTTTCATATGCCGCCCTGTTCTTGCTGCGCATAAGCTTTGAATTGTGCGGTCGTTTCCGCCTTCACACGCGGCCTGACCTGCGCACGGATCGGGCAGCAAGCCTTGCAGGGCAGATTCCGCCCGGGTTTTGCCTGGATGTGCCCGCTATTGGCTCAACCTGCTGTTACCGATCTCCAGACTGTCCTCAAGACCCCGTAGCCCTGTGCATGGCGCCGTGACCAGCACAGCCATGTTGTGAGGCGCATGCTGGTTGGCGAGCCTCATCTCGTGCGCTTCGGGGATTCGGTTCCACGCAAACACCTCCGACATCGCCGGGTCCATCCGTCGATCCAGAACCAGCTGGTTGGCCTGACTGGCTTGATGCAGATTTGCAAAATGCGAGCCCTGCACCCGCTTCTGCTGCACTCATGGAAAGCGTGCGTCCATACTCAGATTGAGGCCCGCCGTGCCTGCGCAGACCACAACCATGCCGCCGCGCTTCGCCACGAATACCGATACGAGAAAAGTCTGTTCACCCGGATGCTCGAAAACGACAAAGCCCTGAAGGAAGTCATGTCGCAGTGCGATAACCGGTTCGAACATTTCCCCCGACGCTGCAGTCAAACCTATCGCACACCGGTTTTCATTGTATCAGCAATCGTGCGTCGAAGACTGACAAGAGGTTCAGGTCGCGCCGTTGTTGTCCACTCAACCTTGTTACCTGGAAGTTGTTAAGCGGGCGGCTATCGCCGATCCAGTTCAAATATTGCAAGAGTTCGTTCGGTTTAACCGAACAACAAAAACTGCACGCCAGCAGCGCCCGGCAGACCTGCGCCACGCCACTCCGAAAGACGGCACGCGTCCTGGAATCTCGATTTCGTGATCGGAAACTTTCAAGTCTCTGATTGAACGCAACCCGTACGACCCTCATTCTAAGAATGCGGGCCGGGCCCCTCTGGCAGGCTGACAGCAAGTGCTGATCGCCTGCGATGTCGGACCGCATCGGGGAGCATCCCGATGTTGGCTCGGACCTTTTCTCCCATGTCGACATCGCGCTCTCGCAGGTTGAACGAGAGGAGTCACGCATGTCTGGAAGATACTATCGGGCGCTGTCGGTGATGCACCAGCGGGTACAGGGAAACATTGACGAACTGGAACGGAGCCCCCAGCCCGATTGGGCGCAAATAGGTGAATTGAAGCGCCTGAAGCTATCAATCAAGGACCGAATGAAGAACACTCTGAAGGATGGGCGCGAGGTCGAACCGCAGAGATCATTCGCACGCGTTATCAGGCGGCAAGGCCAGTCAGCTTCTCTTAGCAGCGACGCATAGGAGGCCGCCATGCCACTCCTGACATCTCCGATCGACGGCTCAGCGATGCGGCAGATACGCCGCTACGGCATCGAGCTGGATGTCTGTCCGACATCAGGCGGCGTCTGGCTCGACAAAGGTGAGCTCGAAAAACTCATCACTCTTGTCAGCGATGAAGCGTCAGACGCCGACGCCGCTCGGTCTCGCGGTCTTGATAACCATCACGACGACCATGACGATGACTTCGATCATCACCCAAGGCGTGGCGGAAAGCGACGCTCGCGGTTTCTCGATATCTTCGACTTCTAGTCGCGCAGCGGCGCCGGGGCCTGTTAGCGCCGGCGCCGACAATGCGAACCTCACAAGACTCTCTTCTCCTGGCTGCACGGACTTCGGTCCGCGTCATGCGGGACTATGCTCACGCCTGGCTCGGTCACCCGGGTGAAGCGTGTGGAACACACAGGGTTTACTCTCATGCCGTTTGACGTCTTTGCCGAGTTTGCGGGCCAGCCGCTCTGGCTATGGGCAGCGTTCCTGTCTTTTGTCGGGCTGGTCCTCTGGCTCGACCTCGGCGTCGTCAACAACCATGATGGCGTGATTTCCCCGGCGCGAAGCGCGATGATGTGGGGCGCCTTTGCCACGTGCGCCATGCTGTTCGCAGGTTATGTCTATTTTCTATACGAGCCGGACCCGGCATTTTACTCGGGCACAGGCGACATCAACTCTCAAGCCGCGGTTCAGTACATTACCGGCTACCTGCTGGAGACCGCCCTCGCTTTCGACAACATATTTGTCATCTCGATGGTATTCGCCTTCTTCGCTGTGCCACCCGCCTATCAGCACCGCGTTCTGTTCTGGGGGATCATCGGCGCTATCGTGTTCCGGGCGATCTTCATCGGCCTGGGCTCGGCGATCGTGAACGAGCTTACCTGGGTGCTCTTCATATTTGCAGGCATCCTGATCTTCAGCGGATGGAAGATGATCCGTTCCATGGGAGCGGCAAGCCACGCGCCGGACGCCAGCAAGATTGTGAGTTTCGTTGAACGTTTCGTGCCGGTGACGAAGGAGATACGCAATCACAACTTCTTCGTTCGCGTCCCGAACCCTGCGGGCAAGGCGGTGCTGCACGCTACACCGCTCTTTCTCGCCTTGCTGACGGTGGAGGTCGTCGACATTGTGTTCGCAATCGACAGCGTACCCGCGATCTTTGCGGTCACGCGAGATCCTTTCATTGTTTACACGTCGAACATCTTCGCAATCCTGGGCCTGCGCTCGATGTATTTCATGCTTGCTGCGGCGGCGGACCGGTTCGTGTATCTCAAGGCGGGTCTCGCGGCGGTCCTGGTGCTGATTGGCGGCAAGATCATCTGGAATTTCGGCCTTCACAAGGAGCTCGAGCTTGTGCCCTACCTCGAGGCTCACTGGTCCTTGTTGGCCACACTCGTCCTGGTCGGAGGTGCAATTCTCGCGTCCCTCTGGAAGACGCGGCGGCGCAAGTCAGCAACAGCCTGAACATCGCGTCCTTGGCTACCCGCTGACTGGCTTCCGCAAGCGACCCGTCAATGCCCTGCTCCGCTGCGACGGCAAGGCAAGGGGCGGGATGGTCCTCTGGGATCGGCGAGACGAAACCAGACGCCGATGCTCATGAGGGGTGCGGCCGCGACCGTACCCAATGCCAGCGGTGAGCTGTGAACAGGCATGGGGTCCGGACGCCGATCGGCACCGCACCTCACTGATGTCATGTTGGTTCGCGGGGTCCCGTTCCGGCGCCGTTTGACACCCACGTGTCCCAACCCCGGAACTGTTCAACGATACCGATCCGCCTCTGATTTCCTCGCGACACTCCGCGCGGCCTGATCGCGCCCACCCGGACTGACCCGAAGCGCTCAAGGGCCCTCGCGAAAGCCGGGGCCCTTTCCATGTCGGCCTGTCGTGCCCCCCGGCGGGACCTCATGCGGGATGAAGCAAAGCGAGCGATCGGACCGGCGCGACGGTCCGAAGCATGCTGGCGGAAAGCGCCACAAGTATTTACGAAACAGCCTCTGGCGTTAACCAGCTGTTCATCGACCGCTGCTCTACTGGCACATGAGCGACGGACAACTCTGCTTCTCCTGCTGAATCCGCCGCAACTGGTAAGTGCCGCGACGTCCCCCTCCCGCGCACTTACCCCGCTAAGGCCGCGACCGTTCCCCCCGGTCGCGGCCACTTCGTTTCCAGGGGGCAGGCTTCACCGGCCACAGATACTGGAACTGTGAGCAGGCGCCGATGAAGGACCCCTCGCATCGTCGCGAACTCAGTCCTGTCACAGGCCTGTCGGCGCCGTGACCCACGCCGCTTCACTTCAACTTGCTGTCCGTGCAACCGGCAGCAGCCCAGAGTGTTAGCGTTGGGTCCAGCCTCACGGCGCCCACTCAGGTGCGGATGCCGATGGCCTTCAGCCAGACGTCAATCTGGCCAAAGGCGTCCTGCTGCCATTGTTCGGGTGTGCGTCCGTCCAGCACGGCTGAGTCTTTTACGAAATCCCGCACGCACATCGGACCGTAGTGTTCGGCGGACTCGAATTTCTCGTTGATGCGCTGATAGCCTTTTTTGGCTTCATCCTGCTCCAACAGGGGCGCGCAGTCCCTGGCAAGCGCTTCAATCCCGCCGGGATAGTTGCGGACACAGAAATAGACGTCGTAGGCATCCTTGTTCTTCAGTCTGCCATGCAAGGCAAAACCCTTCATGGCGAGCAGCGCCGGGATCGACGCTACGTGGATCTCGACAGAATTCCTGGCGCCATTCGGCATGCTTCCCTGGACTTTCAGCAGGTCTGAAAACGCATGCGCGAGGGCTGCACCGTCGGCGCGCTGAACAGCGAAGCCATCTAATAGCGGTGGGTTGTTCTTGATTATGACGGCGTCTTTTGGCGTGAGAAAGTCGATGATGATGTCAACGCTTGGGCCGCCATCGGGTGTCTGGACCTGGCGCACCAACTGGAAGGCTTTGGCGCCTTCGGTCTTTGCGTAACCCGCGCCCATCAGCGCCTCGACGAGCGTCTTGTATTCTCCGCCGCCCAGCGCCTCTGCATCGAGGCCAAGATCAATATCGAGCGTACCGACATGCATCATGTCTTCAAGGCTCAATTGAAGCCAGGGGACGGAGCCGCCGACCACGACGAACTTGTCGCGCTAAGAGCCGAGGACCTGGGCGATCTCGATAAGCACGGACCTGGCCGCTTCGCTGGTCGCAGCGTCGTAGTCGTTGGCGGATTGCGGTTCGAGCGCCATCAGTCGTTCCACTTCAGAAGCATGTTTCTGAGGTGATCGGCCGCTTCGGTGCCGCGACCGCCACGCTGGGACAGGTCAAGGTAGGTCTGGACCGGGCTGGTGCAGACAATGCCTGGCGCAACTACGGTCTTGTCCAGAAAGAGATCGTGATCATCGGGGATAGTGATGATGATGTTGCCGCCCTGCTCCACCGCACGCAGGTTGAGCATATCTTTCAGCATCTGCAGTCCGGGTTCGTCGGCATAGAAGAATTCCGTTGGCGTGCGCGCATAGGCCGCCAGCCAGTCTGCGGCTGTGAAAGACGCCATCATCGCCGCGCCATGATCGTTGGCAGCGCGCAAGGCGTCGCTGATCCGGGATTTCAGTTGCGCGCCGTGGTAGACGGTGTGGAAGGAATGCTCCCGCCCCTTTGGCGGGTCATAAGCATCGCGCCAGTCATCCAGTAAAGCGTTGGCATGCGTCAGCCGCAAGCCGGCATCACCTGCTTCCGCCCATTCATGATCGATCAAGGCCTGTTTGACATTGCTGACATGGCCGATGCTGACATGAGAGGTCTGGGCAAGCTCTGCGAGGCGCCAGGCGCGCGCGGGTTCGCGGACCATTGCACGCAGCACCTGCGCCGATTTGGGCGCAAAGACGGTGCGCAATTCGCGGCGTTCGACCTTTGGCTTTGGCGGCGCGCGATGATCGATGAAGACGCCGCCGAATTGCAGCCAGCAATTGCCTTCGAAATCGAGGTAGCAGATCGCCAAAGACCGGCAGATGTCACGCACGGCGGGCGAGAGATAAGGGGCCATGAAGACCGGCGTCCTGGACACCTCTGGCTGCGGCGCGGACTGGGAGGCCGACTGGGTGTAATGCAGAAGCTGGTAAGCGGCGGCGCGAACGATGCGCGGCTGCCCCTTTGATTTTACCTCGACATAGAGGTGGTGCCGCGCGCCGCCCCGCGTTAGCCGCATGATCAGGTCGACGCCGCTGTCGGGTGCAGCAAGGGCAGAGCGATCGATCGCCTCAATGCGCACGTCAGGAACAATGGCGAGCAGGTCCTGAAGCTTGGCTTCAGCCTCTTCCTCAAGTGATTTCAATGAATCGATATTTTTCATCGTGCGCTGAAATTGGCATATCGAGTGAAACAAATCAAGAATTTCACCAGAAAAAGCATTTTCAGCACTTGATGAAAGTAGTAGAAGTAGTGAAATAGCTTTTCCTCACAGGTCGCGATCCAGAGACGCTCCAATTATCGTGATATTTTTCAATGCATTAGTGAGTTCGAGCCAACGGCTCATCTTCTTGGCTGTGATTGACAGCTAATTTCGAGCTCCGCGACGAAGCAGCTTCTCAGCTTCACATGTGTTCGTTATTTGTTCTCGCCATGGGACAGTATAAGGGCGACGACACAACCGGGTTTCAGTCTCCGGCGCAGGACTACATTGAAGGCGTGGTGGATCTCTCCGCCATTCTCGATCTGCGCCGACCGGGGCGCTATCCGGTGCGCGTGAAGGGTCAGGCGCTGATTGCGCGCGGCATCCATGACGGCGACATCCTCGTCGCCGACGCCGCTTCCGAGCCGCGCCCCGGCAAGGTCTGTGTCGCCATGGTGGGCGGCGATGTCATTCTCGCTGTCCTGACCCAGCGCAACGAGACGTGGCTGCTGCAGCCGAGTTCGGGCCCGATCATCACCATCGAAGACGACGTCGAGGTCTGGGCCATCGTCGAGGCGCTGGTCAGGACCCGCCCGTGACGGTCTTTGCGCTGGTCGACGGCAACAGTTTCTATTGTTCATGCGAACGGGCCTTCGACCCTACCCTGCGCAACAAGCCGCTGGTGGTGCTGTCGAACAATGATGGCTGCGTCATCGCCCGGACGCAGGAAGCCAAGGACCGCGGCGTCAAGATGGCCGAGCCCTGGCACATCGCGTCCAAACGGCCAGGCGCCAAGGACATCATCTGGATGTCATCCAACTACGCGCTCTACGGCGACATGAGCCGGCGCCTCTACGACGTCCTCGCGGCACATGCGCCAGCGGTGGAGCCCTATTCGATCGACGAGATGTTTCTCGATCTGACAGGCATTCCGGACCCTGTCGCTCTCGCCCACCGCGTCCGCGCCGCCGCCCGCCGCATCGCCAAGATCCCGACCTGCGTCGGGATCGGCCCGACCAAGACGATCGCCAAGCTGGCGAACAAGGCCGCGAAATCCTACCGCACCGATGCCGGCATCTGCGATCTCTCGACCGAAGCGGCACGCGCCGAGACCTATGCCGCGATGGAGATCGGCGATGTCTGGGGTCTTGGACCGGCGGCGGTCGCCAAACTCGCCAGGCTTGGGGTAGCGACGGTGGCGGATTTCATGCGGCTGCCGAATGACGAAGTCCGCGAGCTTCTCACCGTCACGGGCGCACGCACCCACAGGGAACTTAGCGGCGTCAGCTGCATCCCCTTCTCCCAGGCGCCCACGACCCGCAAGAGCCTTGCCGTGACGCGCAGCTTTGGCCGCGCGGTGACACGCTGGCCGGAGATGGAACAGGCTCTGGCCGCCTATGCAACGCGCGCGGCCGAGAAGCTCAGACGGCATGGTCTGGTCGCCGGCGGCGTGCAGGTGTTCATGCGCACCAATCCCTTCAGCAAGGATCCCCGGTATGTGAGCCAGGCGACATTCGGGATCGAGACGACCGCGGACACGCTGGTCCTCATCAAGGATGTGGTGCGGGCAGGCGAGCATATATGGCGCGACGGCTATCGCTACGCCAAGGCCGGCGTCGTTTTGCTCGATCTCGTCCACCCAGCTGAACGGCCGCGCGATCTCTTCCCGTCAACCGATCGCGAAAGCCGGGCGCGCCTGATGATGGCGCTCGATACCGTAAACCTGCGCTACGGGCGGCGCACGCTCTCCCCCGCCGCCGCTGGCATCGCACACGCCAGCTGGTCCATGCGACGGCAGAAGCTGTCGCCGCAATATACGACATGCATCGACGAAATCCTGAGTGCGCGTGCTTGAGCATTCGTGCGAACATCGCATCGTCTTCGATCAGCCTCGGGTGCACTTAACTGTCGGAGCACCGCACGCATGGAGCGCTGGCCGGCCTGGGCGTAGTCATCGATGGAATCGCCGCCAGTCCACTCAAGCCCTTGGGCGCGAGTGAATTTCTTCTCCGCCCCTTCTTCGGTGAAAAAAGCGCCATGGCTTGCTTGAACCAAGAGGCCATCTTCGAAAGTGACCTGAGCGAGTGACCAGGGCTTAAGTCCCATTGCATCTGAGAACTCGGACATCGCCCAGACGGATTGGCGATCGTTGGCGAGGACCGCCTTTATGACGACGGATGTGAACAGGCACCGATGGGGGACCCCTCTCATCATCGCGAAATCAATGGTCTAGCGCGCCTATCGGCGCCGTGACCCCACGCCGATTCACAAGCAATACCAGCTCATGATCCGCCAGCGGCTCCTGCAACGCCAGCGCCCCCGCCGGCGCCGCCGTCAGCCACACCTGCGCCTCCGCACGCGACAACTCCACCGGCATCGCCTTGGGATGGATCGGCGCCACCAAGCCATTCGTGTCGCACGACAGGAACGAGAAGATGCGATGCGCCCCGCAACGGGCTGGCTCTTCGGCTCCCGATCCCCCGCCCAGTCGCGCCAGATTCCCGCGCAGAACACCTGCGCGCCATCCTCCCGCGCATCACCATCACTCGGCTTTACACTCTCAGCAGAGCTGCCCCTTCATAACTGATGGAAGATGGTCCCTAGGGATTGCCGAGTTCGACCATGACCTCATTGCGCCGGAAGAACGGCAGCGTCCATGGCGGATCATAGAATGCGAACACCGGCGCTCCGACTGGCGTGAGGCCGAGCGCTGCGACCTGTTTCATCAGGTCGCTGCGTGCCTGTTCCATCTCGCCAGCCGAACCTCCGCCGGTGAAGCGCACGACAGCCATGCGTTTTGCCGGATAGGGTACGAGCTTCACATCGGGATTCACCGGAGCAGGCAGTGTCTTCATGGTGTATTCTGCAGGCATGGTGAAGCCGACTGTCCAGCTACTGGAGCTGTCCGCACGCTGAGTCACGGGCGCCGTCATTGCGATCTGCTCGCGCGGGGCCTGCGTTACCGGGGCAGTCATGGCGATCTGCGGCCCTTTGCGGTCCTTGGCGAATATGTAGTCGGCAAGTGGCTGGAAGCCTGAATTTCGGGCGCGCTCGGCGCCACCCTGCAGGGTTACCTCTGCAACGATGACAGGCTCATAGTCGCGAAGCTCGAAGTTGCCGATCTTCTTGACCAGTGTGAAGGCTGGTTCTTCTGTAGCCATGGCAGGTGATCCACCCCATATCGTTACAGCAAGTGCCAGAATCATCGTGCGGACAGCTTTGTTCATGACAACTGATACGCCCGGCATGTGCTTATGGACCACCATGCAGTTCAAATTACCATGGGGCCGCTGGCAGCTGTTGGCGGGCAGAGCTGTCAGCCTCGCTCATCAAAGTTGATTTCCTTGCAGGAACGGCAGTTCCTGTCTGGCGACTGATCCGCCCGCTGAAAAATCCCTCATGCTGAAAGGATGCCTGCGGCCTGATTCCGCGGGCTGGAGGATGAACGTGCGGGTCTTCAGGCTGCTGATCCGCGCTGACGTCCGGAGCGTAGGAACAGCGAGGAGATCGCTGATGCACCGTCGCGAGGCCATGGCATTCAGACAAACACACCCGCGCGTGTGGGAGGAAGCAACCAGCCTTGGATCACTCGCGCCCTGGTGTACGCGATGACTCCGCCGTCTTGCGAAGTTATTGGGACCCGTGCTGACTCCAAACGGGTGACGGTGACGGATCTGGCTCCGTTCGAGATCATCGCAACAGGTGCGCGCGAACGACGTGAACGGCCACGTGCCAACGGCCTCGATAGACTGCGTTCAGCCCGCGTAATCCGCGACAATGGTTCTCCGCGTGGCTGAGCAAAACGCGCAGGAAGACAGAGGCCTTCAACCCTTATCATCGCGCCTCGGCTATCTGGGACTTATCCCCTTTGTGTCGCTCGCCGCAGCTACCCTGCTCGCGCCCGCGAGCCTGCGCAGTCTCGCTTCAGACGCTTTGCTTGCATACGGAGCGACAATCCTGTCTTTCCTTGGCGGTATCTATTGGGGCCTGGCGATCGCATCGCCCTCCGCCCGATCAGCCCGCATGCTCCTTTTCCTTGGTGTCGGCGCGGCGCCCCAGCTGCTTGGCTGGGCCGCACTGCTGGTATCAGGTCAGACAGGATTTCTTCTGACCGCAACAGGCGTGTTGACGCTTCTGGTCGTTGATCGCGCCGCCGTGAACTATGGCCTGGCCCCAGCCTGGTTCCTCCACTTGCGATGGCATCTCTCAGGCTCCGCTGCGGCGTCCCTGCTCCTGGGGGCGTTTTCGTCAGGTCTTTAGTGCGCGTATCCAGCGGAAGGTGCGTCTTCGCAAGGAGGGCTCAAGTGACAGACTCTCGCTACCGCAAGGTGCCGTCCGCTCGCCTCTCTCGCCTTGCGTCTTTCGGGCAGATGGCCGGCGGCGTTGCGGGCGGCATGCTTGCCGAGGGTGTACGCCGGCTGGCTGCCGGAGAGCGTCCCAAGCTATCCGATCTGCTGCTCACACCAGGCAACGCAATGCGCGTGACCGACCAGCTTTCCCGTTTGCGCGGGGCTGCAATGAAGCTCGGGCAGATGATCTCGATGGACGCCGGCGATATCCTGCCGAGCGAACTCACAGCGATTCTCGCCCGGCTTCGCGACACCGCGCATTTCATGCCTCCCGCTCAGCTGAACCAGGTTTTGGCGACTGAGTGGGGAGGCGACTGGCGTCGCCAGTTTGCGCACTTCGAGGCAAAGCCGATCGCAGCTGCATCGATCGGACAGGTTCACCGCGCGGCTCTGCCCGATGGACAGGTTGTGGCGGTAAAGGTTCAGTACCCGGGCGTTGCCCGCAGCATAGACGCCGATGTCGACAACGTCGCCAGCCTCCTGCGGTTGTCGGGCATGTTGTCCGATCGACTCGACATTGCGCCGCTTCTTGCAGAAGCGAAGCGCCAGCTGCACGAGGAAGCAGACTACCTGCGTGAAGGCGAGCAGATGCGCCGATACCGGGCCATGCTGGCGGACGATCCGGCTTTCATCGTGCCGATTGCGCTTGATGCGCTCTCAAGCAAGCAGATTCTGGTAATGGAGTTCGTGCCTGGCGAGCCAATCGAGGCGCTGCAAGCTGCGCCACAGGCAACACGTGATAGCACGATGGCCGCACTTCTTGGCCTTGTGCTGCGCGAGCTGTTCGAGTTCGGCTATATGCAGACCGATCCGAATTTCGCCAACTATCGCTGGCAGGCGGAAACCGGCCGGATCGTTCTACTGGACTTCGGAGCAGCGCGCGCGGTTCCGCCCCAGACCATCGAGGCGTATCGCAGACTGATGCGCGCGGGACTGCGCAACGACCGGGATGCGGTGCTCACAGCGCTGATAGAGGCTGGATTCATCTCAACGGAAGCCCTGCAGCGCCACCGGCATGCTATTGAAGACATCGTGCAACTGGCACTGAAGCATTTTGGTGCGCCCGGACCGATCGACTTTGCCGACCGATCGTTTGTCGGGCCGCTGCTGCACCAGTCAGAAACAATCGTCGCGGACCGGGGCGCATGGCACGTGCCGCCTGCCGACATGCTGTTCGTACAACGCAAGATCAGCGGTATGGCGTTACTTGCGATCCGCATGCAGGCCACAATGCCATTGCGCGATATGGTATCCGCCGTGTTGACCGGTGAGGAGGCCGAAAAGCGCACCGGCGTCTTGGTAGAGTGAGATTGAGCCAAACTGGCGAGGCGTGATTTTCCGGAGATAGATCATCGCTGATTTTGTGTCGCCGACCGAACTGGCCACTGCACCATCGCTCTCGAAATTCGGCGATACTCGGCCAGGGTCGTATCCCAGGACGTGGTGTAGGAGTTTAGCGAGGGGCGGCGCGCGGACCGCAAGAGTCAGCGCGCGCCGGCCCTTGCGCTGGGTTGTCATCGGGAATCGCCGGTAGGGTTGGGTTGCAACACCAGCAACCTGAACCGAGGACGTGACCGTTTGACAGACGACACGATGGCGCTTCGTACGCTCCTGGAGAAGAGCCCCGACGCCGATTTCCTGCCTGACATGATCGGCTTCGCGGCCGATCGGCTTATGGAGCTGGAGGTAGCAGGCCTCACCGGCGGCGCCCACGGCGAACGCAGCGGCAGGAGGATCAACCAGCGCAACTGCTACCGCGACAGGGCGTGGGAGACGCGCGCGGGAAGCGGCGCCGCTTGCAGGAAATTCGCGTCATTGGGGGCTCCCGAAGGCCAGGAGCCGCGGCCTGGGTAAGTAAAAGCGCTTCGCCCAAGGCAGCACGGAAAAAGGCGCAGGCGACTTTCTTCCTGCTGCCTGGAAGCCTGCAGGAGCAGTAACAATTTAAGGTTGCAAACTTCGCGGACGATCGGGTCAAAAAAGCAGGCTGCGCTCGAGCGCTCGGTCAATACTCCGCGTCGCTTGGCGGTTGGATTCCAACCTGGCTCGCAGCTGAGCGCGCGTATTCGCGACGATGACGCAGGGAGCAGCGCCGTCAGCTGTTCGCTTGACCTGGAGTGTGCGCCTATTCCACCCCTCTTCTCTTTACGAGCCAATCCGGATCGACGCAGTAGTCGCACGCTGTACCCGTAAACAAGGCGCCCGCCCGTTCATCGCCCATGAGTTGCCAGAGAAACCAGGCTGTGGTCGCCGGCCGATAGGGGCCACTGTCCAGCACAGCGGGAGCGTTATGGCCGGCGCCAAGAAGCGTGGCCCAGACGACAGGGACGTTTGCGTCGTCGAAGACGAATTTGTGATTGCTGAGGGGCTCGGTGATGGCGTCGGCGCTGCCGGACAGCAGGAGCATGGGCCCATGCTGCATTTTCTCGGTGCCGGGCGCGTAATATCTGCCGCGTGTAGCAGGCTCGATCGGCGCAGTCGTCCTGATGCGAGGGTCGCGCCCAGCCATCATTGCTCCAGTGGCGCCCTGGCTATGACCCGAAGCGCCGACGCGTGAGAGGTCGACCGCGCCGTAGAAGACGCTGCCCTCGCGGGCGTTTTCCTTCTTGAGGAAATCAAGACAGGCAAGCATGTCACGCCCAGAGCCCGCATTGCCGCTCACGGAAGCGGCGACGATGAAGCCGTGGCTGGCCCACTGCGTCAGCATCGGCCCGTACCGGGCCACCATGGTGCTCGTCGCATTGCCCCACAAAATCACGGGTCCGGGATGCGGCGCGGTCGGAACGGGGCGAAAGAAGTGACAGCCAGGTCCGGCCAGTGTCTGCTTCACTTCGTAGCTGCCGCGGGACTCATACGCACTGCCCTCTGCGATCGCTGGGGCTGCGAGAAGTGCCAGGGCAAAAATGGTGATGCGCTTCATTTCAGGAGCGTAGACCAAAGCCGGGCGCTATGAAATTGCCGGCGCTGTCAGGCTGGAGCCACAACTGGAACAGCACTCGGACATCGCGCGATACTGCCACATGATAGTGCCGTCTTTTCTGGCCAGACACCGCTCCCCCCTGGGTCCACTTTTTGGATAAACGCTAAGTTTCGGCGCTAAACTGACAGTCCCCAGGCGAGAGACCGGCTGGCGGAACGCTGCATGTCATTTCGCCCCTAG
>JBBATZ010000051.1:0-28280 GCA_040398425.1 Hyphomonadaceae bacterium | reverse complement strand
CTAGCCGAAACAAGGCTGGAATCGGACTGGCGCGTTCCAGTCCCGATTCCTGTCCGTTCCCCCTACGATTCCAGGACGTTTCCGCGTTCTGTGGATAAGCCCAACCTGTGGATGGTTTCAGGCCGCAGCCAGATGACCGACGTCGCGACGCAGCGACATGTCGACCCGCATTGCTGCCTTGTCAGGGTCCACGACAGCCTCCGCCGGCAGGTAGCGGTCGTGACACAGCACCATGTCCGCCTCGCCCCCGTCAGACGACAGCGGCAGGCGCAGCCAGTAATGCAGCGTGCCATCGACCATGCGGTTCACGCCCGACACTGGCATCGCGCGCAGCATTGAACGCGTCGCCAGCTCGGCCCACATCGCCCCGCCACGGCAGGCTTCGATCTCGTCAGCGCACTTGCCGCGCGCTTCGCCGCCGAAGACGTGATGCAGGCCCGTGCCCGCCAGACGAAAACGGAGTTTGCCCTCCTCGCAGCTCAGCACAGACACGTAGGCGAGCTCGCGATTGATCGCGGGAATATCGATATCCGCGCACGTGATGAAGTCGCGGCCGTGCAGACGCTTGCGCCACGACTCAAGCACCTTGACCTGCCCCGACGGGGCAGCACCAGACAATTCATACGACATTCTCTCAGCCCCTTGAGTCCTTTCCGACACAGGCGCGAGGCCCGGCAGTCGGTGCAGACATCTTTTTTGTTGAACAAGCTTCGAACTGGCCAGCCCGACCGGGTCCGAAACCTTCACTACTGAGGGAGCCGCTTCCCACACACAAAACTTACACTCTGCGGCCAAGTGATTTGCACCACTGCGAACGACCGTGATTCGGTTCGCGGAATCGCGCAAGGCCCAACGGCAACCAAATCTTCACTTCGATCAATAAAGTACGAATGTGTCTCGTTACGGCATCGACTCGTTTGGAACCAATACCTCTGCGCACTGCGAACTGGACTCATTCCAGCCGACGCATTCGAGGCTACTTCTTCATCAGCCCAAGGCCCATTTTGCGCGCAAGATCCGAACGCTGCCGCGCGTAGTTCGGCGCGACCATCGGATAGTCTGCCGGCAGACTCCACTTCTCGCGGTACTCTTCCGGCGACATGTCGTAGCGCGTCCGCAGGTGACGCTTCAGCGACTTGAACTTCTTGCCGTCCTCGAGACAGACGATGTGGTCCTCGGTCACCGACTTTCGCACAGCCACAGCCGGTTTCAGCTCGCTCTTGGGCTCCGCGGCCGGCGCGCCCTCGATCTCGGACAGCGTGGCGTAAACCCGTTCGATCAGCCGCGGCAGCTCCGCCACCGGCACAGGGTTGTGAGACACGTAAGCCGAGACGATCTGGGATGCCAGTTCGATAAGGCTGACATGTGGCCGGACATCACGTTCCATTTGATCTGTGATCCCAGCCACTCGGTTTGCGATCCTGGAAAGAAAGAATCGACTCGTTTGCATGTCTATACTGCAGGATACTCAGTTAGTTCCATGTCTCTGTAAATACCGTGGGTATTTCAGGCGACTCACGGAGAGCTTTTCGCAGACTTCAGCTAGCCGAACAGCACGACGACCAGCACCAGCCCCAGTATTGCGAGGCTCCAGATCGCAGATGCGCTTGCCGCAACCTTGCCAGCCAGCCAACCGTCACTTGCAAACATCTGCCGCCCTGTCGCGCGCATGCCGGTTCCGGCGTCAACGACCAAACTCCCAAGCGCCCGTCCGGCGCGCCAAAATGGCTTGGCCAGCGCCGCCAACGCGTCCGGAGCCCCCCGCCGCCATATCCATTCCACGTCGAGGATCAATCCGGCCTGCTCCTCCGGGTAACACTTACGCCACTGCAACAGCATAAACGCCAGCGCCGCGAACACGAGCAACTGGAACTGCTGGATCACATGCACCGGCGTCCAGAGTTCGGACTCAAGGTAGGCCATCGCCGAGTCCTGGTACGGCAGGAACTGGTACAGCCATCCCGGCGCTACACCGATCAGGATGCACAGCGCCGCCGCCACCCCCATCGCCAGCAGCATGTTGAACGGCGCCTCCTGCGGACGCTTGCCGCTATCGTGGCCGAAGAAGGCGAAGTACGGAATCTTGATCCCCGAATGCTCAAGCACGCCGGCCGACGCAAACAGCAGCATCAACCAGACAACGAACAATGATGCGTCCGCATGGCTGGCCGACATCACCATCGACTTGGCCGCAAAGCCGGAGAACAAGGGCAGCGCCGAAATCGACGCCCCACCTACCAGACAGAAGAGTGTCGTCCACGGCATCGTGCGATGCAACCCGCCCAACTCGGTCGCCTTCGTCGTGCCCGTTCGCAGCATGACCGCGCCCATGCACATGAACAGCAGGGCCTTGTACATGATGTGGGCAAACGCATGCGCCGCTGCGCCATTCACCGCCAACTGCGTGCCGATCCCAACGGCGCAGACCATGAAGCCGACCTGATTGTTGAGGCTGTAGGACAGCACCTTGCGTAGATCATTCTCGATCACCGCGAAGAAGACCGGCAACACCGCCATGATCGCGCCGATCCAGATCAGCGCATCGAGACCCGCGAAGTATCGCGCCAGCGCATAGACGGCGAGCTTGGTGGTGAAGGCGGACAGCACGACGGAGCCTGTCTCCGAGGCTTTCGGATATGCATCCTGCAGCCAGCTGTGCACCATCGGGAACGCGGCCTTGATGCCGAACCCGGCCAGCAACAGCACAGCCCCTGGTGCGCTGATATCCATCACGCCAACTGGCAGGCCGGCCATGCTCGGCGCAATCAGCGCGAACTGCGTCTCGCCGGTTACCCCCGCAAACATGCAAACGCCGGCCAGCACCAGCATGCCGGACGCGATCTGGAAGACCAGATACCGCATCGCCGACCGCCCGCTCTCACGCGTGCGAGGCGCCAGCACCTGGAACACCGACGATATCGCCGTCAGCTCCCATGCGATGAACAGGCTGATCAGGTCGCCGACGAACACCGCCGTCACCGCCGATCCCGCATAAATCATCGCTGTCGAATCCTGCAGCGGATCGCGCCTGTGCAACGAATAGACGCCAATGATGGCTGACGCGATAATGAAGGCAAGCCCGAACACAAACGACAGGCTGTCTGGTCGATAGAGCACAAGCTCAAGCCCCAGCACCTTTACCGTCGAAAGGTTGATGCTCAGCCCCTGCGCATTGATCAGCGCGACTAGCGCCACGCCGGGCCCGCCCACCAACAGGATCGCGCGCGACACCACGTCCTTCGCGAACGGCACGAGCAGCGCCGCCGCGATGATGAAGAACCCTGGGTTGGTATTGGCGAGCCAGTTGGCGAGGCCTTCAACGGTCACGGCCTGCCTCCCCACTTCGCCTGTCGTAGTAATCCTCAGGTCGCCGCAGCAGCTTGCCCAACGGCCATCCGCTCAGCACGGCCAGCGCGAACGCGATGAATCCGAACACGCCATAGAACCCCGGCACACCCGTCACATCCTTGATCCGATGCGACGCCAGGAAGATCTCCGCCCCGATCAGACCAAGGCCGACAAGGACAAGACCGATCATCAGCGCGCGGAAAAACCGCTTCGTCCGCATCCACGAGAACAGCAGCACCGACAGAGGATGCTCTCCGGGGTCGCCCGCCGCCGAAGATTGTTCGGGGGGCTGAACAGGCTCTTCGCTCATGGCGTCGCCTCGACGAAACTGGCAGTGCGGATCGGCCCGAGAAAACTCGCGATGGGGTCCGCGAACACGAATAGAACAAGGCACGCCGTGGCCGTGATCACAATCGCCACTAGAGCAACGCTCGGCGTCCCGCCTGGCCTTACGAAATCGCGCGGCGCCGGGTCGCCTTGCGATGGAAACAGCGCACGGAAGGCGACCGGCATGAGGTAGACAACCGACAATAGCGACGACACGACCATCGCGGCTGCAGTCAGCCATTCATTTGATCCGAACGCTGCCGTCACCAGCAGGAATTTCGACCACATGCCCGCCATTGGCGGCAGGCCGATCACCGATGCGCCCGCGATCATGAAGCACACGAACACGATCGGCATACGTCGTCCCAGTCCGCCCATCTGCGATACACGACTGGCGCCCGTGGCGACATAGATCGCGCCGGCGCACATGAAGAGCGTGATCTTGGCGACCGCGTGGAACACCATGTGTAGCCCGCCCGCGACCAACCCACTCGCCCACGGCAGCATCGCCGCCGACGTGATGTAGGCAAGCTGCCCCACAGTCGACCAGGCAAGCCGCGCCTTCAGGTCATCCTTGGTAAGCGCAACCAGCGAGGCGACAACGATGGTCGCCGCGGCGACCCACAGTATCCAGTTCGCCGCCGTCAAGGTGGAGATCAGCCCAGGCCCAAGAATGTAGGTCGAGACTTTGAGTACCGCAAAGACACCCGCCTTCACAACAGCGACCGCATGCAACAGCGCCGACACCGGCGCCGGCGCCACCATCGCATTCGGCAGCCACATATGCAGCGGCATCAGCGCAGCCTTCGCCGCGCCAAACGTCAGCAACAAGAGGATCGCGCTGGCGACCGCGCCATCCACCTTGCCCGCAAGTAATCCGCCGGGTGTGAACGTCGTCGAACCGGCCAACACAGCCACGGTGATGATGCCCGGCAGGAACAACAGCACCGACGCACCAACCAGCGTACCGAGATAGATCCGCCCTGCCCGCCGTGCTGCCGCGTCGCCCTTGTGCGTAACCAGTGGATAGGTCGAGAAGGTCAGCACCTCGTAGAAGATGAACAGCGTGAAGAGGTTCGCCGCCATCGCCACGCCCATCACGCCAACCATCGCCAGCGCAAAGCACATGTAGAACCGGGTCTGGTTCGACTCGCGCGCGCCGCGCATGTAGCCGATAGAGAATAGCGAGTTGACGCCCCACAGCACGCTCGCCATTACAGCAAACAGCGCGCCAAGCGGCTCCAACTTGAACGCGATGTCGAGACCGGCGATAGGCCGCGCCAGGGTCATGGCCGGAGGCGTTCCCGAAGCCACACGCACGAGCATCGAGATCGTGACGATGCTCAGCACGATGCACGCCACGATCGTCATCGTCTCGCGGACATCCGGCATCCGCCCCACCCCGTAGGTGACTAGCGCAGAGAACAACGGCACGGCGAGCGCCAACAGGATGAGGAGTTCGCCCGTCATCGCCCTCCTCCGAACAGGGCGAGGGCGGCTGAGTTGGCGAGACTCTCCGGCAGGGACGCGTTGACGCCGAACCAGAGGGAGAGACCCGCAAGAACCCACAGCGGCGCCAACACGCCGACCGGCGCCTCACGCGCACGCGGCGCGCCGGGGATCGGAGTACGGAAGAATAGCGCCTCGACAATCCGCCACGCATACACCAGCGTCAGCGCCGAGCCCGCCGCAATGACCACGACCATCCAGATCGCGCCGCCCTGCAGCGCTACCTCGACAAGTTTCCATTTGGCGAGAAAGCCCATTGTCAGCGGCACCCCCGCGAGGCTCGCTGCGCCAACACCGAACGCCGTCGCGGACCACGGCGCTTCGCGTGCCATGCCTGCAAATTCCGCCAACGTCCGCGCCTTCACGCTGATCGCGAGCGCTCCCAGCGCCATGAAAAGCGCTGACTTGATCAGCGCATGCGCGAATATGTAGAAGACCGCCGCGGACGCGCCCGCCGCATTTGCAAGCGACAGGCCGAGCATGATCATTCCCACCTGGGCGACCGACGAAAAGGCCAGCATCCGCCGCACCTCGGTCTCGAAGATCGCCTGGACCGAACAGACGATCACGGCAACCGCCGCAAGCGGCGCCAGCACGAAATGGAGAAAGGTCTGTCCGAATGCGGACGAGTCCGGAAAAACATCGAACGTGAACCGTGCGATCAGGTAGATCGCCGTCTTGGTCGCGGTCGCGGCGAGGAACACGGAGACAAGGCTCGGCGCACCGGCATAGGCGCCAGGCAGCCAGCCATGCAGCGGAAAGATCGCTGCCTTGATGCCGACACCAACCACCACAAACGCGAACCCGGCCTGGACTGCCGTGTTGTCGCCCAACGCAGCAAGACGAACCGCCATGTCAGCCATATTGAGCGTGCCGGTCACGCCATAGAGAAAGCCGATGCCGATCACATAGAAGGTCGCGCCGATCGTTCCCATGATGAGGTAGTTGAACGCCGCCGGAAGCGCGCGCCTGTCGCGCTGCTCGCCTGCCGCGACGAGCGCGTAGGTTCCGACCGATGACACCTCGAGAAAGACGAAAGCGTTAAAGGCGTCGCCGGTCAACACCAGCCCCAGGAAGCCGCCGACACACAGCAGATATCCCGACTGGAAAAGTGTATGCGCTTCAGCGCGCACTTCAGCCGCAAGCGCATGCCCTGAATAGAGCGCGCCAATCAGGCCCATGCTCGACACAAGCAGCGCCATCGCTGAGCCCAACGCATCGATGCGCAACGCAATCCCAAGCGGTGGCTGGAAACCGCCGATCACATACACCACCACGCCCTCGCGCGCGACATCGCACGCAACCGCCAGCGACATCCAGAGCGCGAAGGACGCGGTGATGACCGAGATCACCCACCCGCTGCGCCCGCCCGGGCTCAAGGCTGTCGCGCACGCGCCAATCAGCGGCCCCGCGATCGCGAGGATGGGCCCCTGCGCCGCCAGCGTCGGCGGTGCGACATAGAGGCTTTCGAACAACGTCACGCCAGGGGCTCCGCGCGGGCTGCGTCCACCCGTGCGAGCGCGTCGATCTCCTCGGACTCGATCGTGCCATAGGCCTCGCGGATGCGGACGGCGATCGCGAACCCAACTGCCAGCGTCGCAACACCCACCACAATGGCGGTGAGGATCAGCACATGCGGCAGCGGATTCGAGTAGACAACGCCATCGATGCCGTATTGGGCCACGTACTGCGGGTTGAGCGCAGCCGCCAACGCCAGCCCGTCAGCGCTCAGTGCATCAACCACGATCGGGGCCGTGCCGCCCGAGACCTTGCCGAGACTGATGTAGAACAGCCCCGTCGAGGTCTGGAACACTGCGAGCCCGATCATCCGCTTGATCAGGTTCCCGCTCGAGAACACGATGAAGAGGCCGATCATCATCATCACGACAACGGCGACGTAGTTGAAATGAGTGACGATCATGCCCATCGCTTCGCCGCCCCTCCATCCATCAACCGTCCGGCAAAGCCGTAGAAGAAGGTGACCATTGTTGCTGCGACGGTCAGCAGCACGCCAAGCTCAATGAATAGAATGCCGAAGTGCTGCCCCCAGTGATGCACGCCATCCGGATCGCCCAGCAGGCCCGGCGGGATCATTGCTTCGACCTTCGGCGAGAACAGATGATCATAGTCGAGAAAGCCGCCGCCATTAAGGATGCAGATCACGCCGACGCCCGCAAACAGAATAACGCCCAATGTGGCAACCGTCCGCGCCAGCTTGACGGGAATAGCGCGCAACGTTTCGCCTAGGCCGAAGACCAACGCATGGAGGATCACCGCGACCGACAGGATAACGCCCGCCTGGAATCCGCCGCCTGCACCGATGTCGCCATGGAACTGCACATAGAACGCAAAGAGCGCGATCAACGGAATCAAGAGCTTGGCCGAGATGCGCAGGACGACGTGATGGTCGCCCATTGTATCGGGCGGCGCAGGCAGGCTGGAACGCGGACCAAATCCCAGCATCAGCGCAACGCCAATGCCGGCCGCAAAAATTACCACTGTCTCGCCCAGCGTGTCGAACCCGCGATAGCTGCCCAGCACAGCTGTCACCACATTGCCCACGCCTGTCTTGTCCGCAGCCTGCTCCAGATAGGCGCGGCCAACATGGCTACTGGCGGGAGATGCGGGATCGCCAAAATTCGGCAGCTCTAGCGCAGCATAGATCAGCACACCGCCAACGGTCGCTGCAAGGATTGCGGGCGCAACGAGACGTCGCCAGTCACGCCGTTCGGTATGGCCGCGCGCCAGCAGCATCGCGCCGAGCATTATGATTGTGGACACCCCAGCGCCAACGACCGCCTCCGTAAAGGCGACGTCTGCGGCATCCATCACGACGAGCCAGACTGCACTGAGAAGTGAATAGATGCCCATCAACAGGATCGCCGCGAGCAGGCTGCGCGTGGTCGCGATGGCGATGCCAACTGAAATCAACATCAGCAGCAGCGCGACGTTCAGGGCGAAACCCGCTTCGAGGGAGATGTTCATCATTTCGACTCGCCTCCGTATTCCTCTTTCTGCGTCGGCGCGTCCGGCTTGGCCGCCGGCATGATCTGGAAATTGCCGATGCGCGGTTTGTGCCCCGATCCATACGCGGCATTGGCAAGCGCATTGGCCGCCGCAGGCGTGGTCAGCATGATGAAGATCCACGCGAGCCCGAGCTTCAGCGTTTCGGCATTCAGGCCGGAAATCAGCGCGAGGCCCAGCATCACAAGACTCGCCCCGCCAGTGTCGGTCAGGCTCGCTGCATGGATGCGGGTATAGACATCCGGAAAGCGCAGCACGCCCACCGCGCCGAGCAGCGCGAACAGCGCGCCGACCACAACCAGGCCTCCGCCGATCCAGACGAACGCATCATGCATCGTCAGTATCCTCTGCAGGGCCCGTCGTCAGCGGCAAAGCCAGCGAGTGGTAGCGGAAGAACTTCATCAGCGCGATCGTGGTCACGAAATTGATCAGCGCATATACGATGGCGATATCCAAAAAGGCGGGTCGTCCGAACAGATAGCCGATCACCGCGATCAGCAGCACCGTCTTCGTGCCGAACGAATTGGCGGCGAGGATGCGGTCATACTGTGACGGGCCGGTGATCGCCCGAATGATCATGAGCGCCATAGCCACGATGAGCCCGGCTGCGCCAGCGGCAAGCAACATCGGTCAGCCTTTCCGTCGCGCGGAATCCGCCGCCGCAGCCGCTCTGCGGTCCATCGACTCAAACTCTGCGACGCTTGCCTTCTCGCGCATCAGCGCATGCACCAGAACCTTGTCATCCGCGACGTCGATGGTGACTGTGCCGGGCGTCAGCGTGATCGAATTGGCAAACAGCGCCTTGCCCAGATCGGTTCGGGCCCGCGTGTGCAGGCGCACGACAGCAGGGTCGATCGCATGACGCGAGCCGAGCACGCGACCGATAACGGCGAAGTTGGATTTCACGATCTCACCGACCAGCCAACCGAGATAGAGCAGCAACTGCGGCAGCCGATGATAGGGCGATGCGTCACGGTCGACGATGCGCAACCGCGCCGCGAGCCACAGCGTCAGCAGCAGCGATGCAACGCCAACGCCCAGGAAAAACGGAGACGTCTGGCCCGACAGCGCAAACCAGAATGCGGCCAGCGCGAGGACCAGGCCGGGCAGATAGATCATTGTCGCGGCCTCCTCAGCTGAAGCGTCATCTCAGATGAACCACCCAGCCGGAAATATCCAGCAAAACCGGTCAGCGTCCAAACGCCGTAAGCGCGGCAGCCGCATCCATGCGTAACAGGTCGCGCGCGAACCCTGTTGCGCCGTCCTCGTCGGCGTCGCCAAACGCTGAGACCAGCGACCAGTTCCAGTAGCGCAACACAGTCTGCGCCTTCGCCACGGCGATTGTTTCGTAGACATCCGACACGCGGGCGAAATCCGCACCATCGTCCGACCGGCGCAGCGCCTTCCAGAATGCGCGCAGGTAAGGTCGCTTGAGGCCAGTCGCCTTGCACAACACGGCAACGCCTTCGCCACCGGTATCTTTGAAGATGCGCTCGGCCGTCGACGCCTTCACGCCTGACAAAGCAGCGATGTCCATCATCGCGGCGGGCGTCATTCCTTCGACCGCAGCAGCGTCGATCGCCGCTTCAAGACCCGCATGCTCGGAACGGTCAATGGCGCTGCGGTCGCGCTGGCGCCGCTCGATAATCTGCAGAGATTTGCGCACGACAGGATCGCGCTCCTCGAGCGCGAGCTTGAAGATGTCGCCGCACATATCGATCAGCAACGTGCGCTCGGCAGAGAAGCGCAGCAGGATCTGTCGCCGCTCGACCGGACCTGCCCACCAGAACATGGCGAGCGCATGCGCCGGGCGCACCTCTTCGCGCTGGATCAGCAGCGGCGGCAAGGCCGGCGCTTCGCGGGAAGCGGCCACCATCAGTTCGACAGAGCGGTCCGACAGTTTGGATTGCGTGTTATCAAGCAAGGCGCGCATCGCGACGGTGTCGCCACTCTCGGCGATTGCGGAGGCGACAGCGGGCCCGATGTCACGCCGCTGGGCGACGGCGACGCGATGCGGCGTGCCGCCCTTTTCGACGATCTGGCAGAGATCGGCGTCGTCGAATGCGCGGTTGTCCGCGAGGATCAGCTGCGCCACGTGCGGCGCATCGAGCGCAAGGAACCGCAGCAGCCGCTTGGGCGCTTGCGACATCTCGCGCAGCCGGCGCGCGCACAATTCGCGGGCCGACACGTCGGACTCGATCAGGATTTCCATCAGCAGGTCGCCTGCAATTGCACGGTCCTGGATGTTGCCACGTGACGACGGCAGAGCGACGACATCCATCAGGCGGCGCAACAGCGTGCGACGTGCAAAGCCGTCAGAGGCAGCGGGAATGACCACGCCGCCCTGCTCGGCCGCCTCAGCGGACCGGCCCGGGAATGCCGTCTCATCTGACATGGCGCTCACTGTTTGGCTGCCGCCCCGTCTTGGCTAACGAGTTCAGAATGCCAGAAGCGCAGTTAACGGATCATCAACCTCACGGGCACCGCAGGCGCAGTTCCAAAGGCCAGGCTGAATTCGGGGCTTTGCTAGTCCGCCGCCCTGCCCGGATGGACAAAAATCAACGCCACAGACGCGGCCAGCAGGCCGACCACCAGATAGAAAAGTCCGGATGGGTCCGTCGCCGTCGTCACCACCCCCGCCTCTCCGATCACATCGACCGGCACCTTGATGCCGAGCATCATCAGCTGTCCTACCAGCGCGGCAAGGCCCAGCAGCAAAAGGGCTGCAAGTATCGCTCCGAAACGGCGCGTCACCGGGATCAGGATCAGCAACGCAAACAATACTTCGAGCACGCCAAATGCAAAACGCCCCGCCGGCTCGAAATAGGAGACGCCGGAGCTATCGCGGAAAACCTCGAACAGATGGTTCCTGGCAGGGGGCTGCGGCGCCAGCGCCTCGACCGCCACCCACAGCAGCATCACTGTGACGAACAGGGCAATCACCCAACTCGCCAGGGTCCGGGCCTCACGCATGACAGGGCTCCCTCATACACCAACAGCCAGTAGAATGGCTCAGATTTGGCCCAACTCCAAATCAGGCCGGGGCCTCTGAAATATGACAAACGCTCCGGCCGGCCGGCCGAAGCGTCTGCAGTCATCCGGAAGAGGGACGGTCAGGGTTTGGGGAGATATTCCTGCAGGGACAGTTTGCCGTCCTTGTTGCCATCCAGCCGCACGAAAGCCGCCTTGATAGCGTCTGGCGACACGTCCTTCATCCCTGGAATGTCGACCCTGGACGGCTCTGGCGCGTCCGGACCACCCAGAACGTCGGCTTTCGGCATTGGCGGAGCGACGATGCGCGCATACTCCGCTTCGCTCAGAGCCTTGTCGTCATTTGCGTCGAGGATCTCAAACCCGCGCGTCAGCATCGCCGCCTGGCGCGCGCGGTATTCGTCGAGGTTCACCTTGCCGTCCTTGTTGGCGTCGATCGAGCCGAACTCCTGCTTCCGCATGTCATCTTCCGTGAAGGTGTAGGTTTTCGACGTAGCGCCATTCGCCTTTTCGTCAGTCACGTCCTTCACTTCATGACGCGAGGTGAACTTGATCTCCTTGTGCTCATCCTCGGCCTTGCCGGCCTTCGCCGGGCTCAGTTCGTCCGGCAGGTAGAAGATAAAGGCGTCTTCCTTGGTGCCCGGCGCGATACGGGACTCGGGCGCGTCCTTGCCGTGATCCTCGATGGTGCGCGTTTCGATCACCACGTTGCGCTTGACCACCTCATCATCCTTGCCGCGGTCGCCCTTCCCCTCCGCCGGCCCGAGGAACTCATCGACCGACAGCACGCCATCACCATTGGCGTCGAGGCGAGCGAACTGTGCCTTGAAGTCTGGCGCCGCCGCCGAAGGCAGAACGGCCAGCGCGGTCAGGCCTAGCGCGGCAAGGCCGCCAGCGGCCACACGCGGTCCATAACGGCGAACAGTGGGAGAGAATTGCATGACGAGCGTCCTTTTTTCCTGTGGAGGGTGCTCGCGCGCATCGAGGTAGGACTGCACCTGATCGCGAACAACTTCACTCGCGTTGGTGCCATCCTCGCGGCAGGCGTTGAGGAACGCCTGCTTGGTCTCGTGGGGGATCCTGACTTCCAGCGTCTCGGATTTCTTGACCCGCGGCTTGGGCGTTCTTGGCTTTCCCCCGAACTTTCCGTTGTCGTTGGCGATCATGGAATAATTCCCCTTCGGCGCGCGGCCGTCCTTCACATGAGGAGGTCCGCATCACGTGCCCAGCAAATAGAGGCCGGGACGCCAGACAGATTCCGTCCGGTCGTGGCAGGATCGTGGCGCCTCCCCTCGAAAGCCTTCTCCAAATCACGTCCGGACGCCAGAAATTCCGTGTCGGGACACGGCTTGCGCCTGAAATTCCAGCGAATATTGTCCCAGAAAATCATCAAAGGAAGCGCAGGCCATGCGTCTAGTGAATTTCGGGGACCTTGAGTCTCTGGTCGGAACCGAAGTGGGCGTCTCGCCCTGGCACCAGATTACCCAGAGCCAGATCGACAAATTCGCCGACGCAACTGGCGACCACCAGTGGATTCACGTGGACGTGGAGCGCGCCACCAGGGAACTCGGCCACACCATCGCCCACGGCTATCTGACCCTGTCCCTGCTCCCCATGCTGTCAGCGCAAGTCATGCGCGTTGAAGGCGTACAGCGCGGCATCAACTTCGGCTGCAACAAGGTGCGCTTCACCAACATGGTCCCGGCAGGCTCGAAGGTCCGCCTGCGCCAGAAATGCCTGAGCATCGAGCAGCGCGCCGGCGGCAAGCAGTTGATCATGGAATCGACCATCGAGATCGAGGGCAAGGACCGCCCGGCCTGCGTCGCCGAGTCGATCAGCATTATCTACGGCGGCTGATCGCCCGCAGAATCTCGGCTAGACGTCCAGAATCTGTGCACGGAAGGCCGCCAACGCCTTCCGCTCACATGACTTTTTCACTGCGGGCCTTGGGACGAATCACCCATTGCCTGACAAAAGCCATGCCGCCTGCATAGAAGTGGATTTATGGCTCGAAAATCAACGAAAAAGCCCGCCCGCACGGGTAAGGGCGCCGGCGGATCGCCGCGGTTCCCGCTGGCTGCGGCAGACCTGTCGCCTCCGCGCGCAAGGCGCGACGCCCATGCCCTGATCGAGCAGCTCGGCCGCGCCCGCTTCGACCCCTATGCCTGGCTGAAGGACGACAACTGGCGCGAAGTGATGCGCGATCCGTCCCGCCTGCGGCCCGATATCCGTACGCACCTCGAGGCCGAAAATGCCTATACGCAGGTGACGCTCGAGGCGCCCACCGTCAATCTGCAGGACCAGTTGTTCGAAGAGATGCGCGGTCGCATCAAGGAGACTGACAGCTCCGTCCCCACCATCGACGGGCCGTGGGCCTATTACCGCCGCTTCCGCAAGGGCGGCGAGTACCCGCTGTTCGCACGCCGCCCCTCCGAGCACGCGTTCACAGGCGATGACAGCGTCGAGCAATTGCTGATCGACGGCGATGCGCTGGCGAAGGGCTGCGAATACTTTGACATCCGCAAGGTGTCGCATTCACCCGACCATACCCGCCTCGCCTACGCGGTCGATGACAAGGGGTCGGAATTCTATACGCTGCACGTCATCGAATGCGCAACCGGCGCGATCATTGAATCGATCAGCGACACCTATGGCGACTTCGTCTGGGGCGAAGATTCAAAATCCATTTTCTGGGTGGCGCGCGACGAGAATGCGCGACCGGCGGCAGTGTTCTGCCACCGCCTCGGCTTGCAGGTGGACGAACTGGTCTATCGTGAGACCGACCCGGGTTTCTTCATCGGCGTCCAGAAAAGCCAGTCGGGCAAGTTCATCTTTGTCACGGCGAACGACCACACGACCAGCGAGTGGCGCTATCTCCGCACAGACGCCGATGACCACGTTCTCACATCGATCGCAGAGCGCGAGCCGGGCGTCGACTATTCCGTCGTAGACTTCGACAATCGTCTCTGGATTCGTACAAACCGCAACGGCGCAGTCGATTTCGCGCTGATCTCCGCGCCGCACGACAATACCGCCGAGGAACACTGGCGCATCGAGATTCCGCATCGCCCAGGCATCCTGATCCTCGATGTGGACGCGTTCGCAGACTTCATCGTCCGCGTGGAACGCGAGAACGGCCTGCCGCGCGTCGTCGTGCGCGAACGCACAACTGGCGCAGAGCATTCCATCGATTTCCAGGAAGCCGCGTATTCGCTCGGCGTTTCGAACGGCTATCTCTGGGATTCGCCCTGGCTGCGCTTTGACTATTCATCGCCAACGACTCCAGCGCAGGTCTTCGACTACGACATGCGCACGCGCGAACGTATGCTGCGCAAGACGCAGCAAGTGCCATCCGGCCACAACCCGTCCGACTACATCGTCGAACGGATCGACGCCCCCGGCGATGACGGTGCCTTGGTCCCTGTCACCCTGCTGCGCCACCGCACAACGCCCGTTGATGGCACGGCGCCGGTGCTGCTCTACGGCTATGGCTCCTACGGCATCACCATCCCTGCGGACTTCCGCACAGGTCGACTCAGCCTGGTGGATCGTGGTTTCATCTACGCCGTCGCCGACGTTCGCGGATCGATGGCCAAGGGCTATCAGTGGTATCTCGACGGCAAGCTCGACAAGAAGGGCAACACCTTCGCGGACTTCGTCGCTGCGGGCCGTCATCTTGTCTCGCTGGGCTACACGCAGCGCAGACGCATCGTGGCGATGGGCGGTTCCGCAGGCGGCCTGCTGATGGGCGTCGCCGTCAACCTCGATCCTACCCTGTTCGGTGGCATCATCGCCGCCGTTCCGTTCGTGGACGTGCTCAACACCATGTCCGACGAAAGCCTGCCGCTCACTCCGCCGGAATGGCCCGAATGGGGCAATCCGCTGATCGACGCTGACGCCTATGATCGCATTGAAGCCTATTCTCCCTATGATCAGGTCAGCCTGCGGGCCTATCCGCCTATGCTGATCACCGGTGGCCTTACGGATCCACGCGTCACCTACTGGGAGCCTGCAAAGTGGGCTGCCCGCCTCCGTCACGAAGCGCCGGACGGCGGACCGTACTTTCTGAAGATCAACATGGAAGCTGGCCACGGCGGCGTCTCCGGACGGTTCGCCAGCCTCAGGGAAACGGCGTTGGAGTTCGCGTTTGCGCTCGCCTGCGCAGGCTATCCCTATGGTGCCGATCCGGTCCCGCCGCCCGCGGGGTGACCTTGGCAAGCAGCAGCATTCCATACATACCGGCTCTTCAAACGGCCTGCCGCGCCGGTGAACTTGAAGCTGCACCAGCGGGAAGCTAGTTCACATTCCATTCCCTTGGGGGGAAGAGGATCGATATGGACGGCGACGAAGACCGGGAGGGCAGCGACAGCCCGAAAGCCGGACCACGCTCAAGACCCCGCGTCGACAAGGAAGCCCGCAAGGCCGACTATCTTCGTGCAGCAGCCCGCGCCTTTCTGGCGCGTGGCGCCGCAGCGTCGATGCAGGACGTCGCCGACGCCGCTGGCGCACCGAAGCCTGTGTTCTATCGCATTTTCCCCTCACGCGCGGACCTGATCGACGCACTGTTCCGGCACGTAGAAGACACAATGCTGCAGACGCAGCGGGGCAAGTGGGACGGCTATGGATGGGCGCTGCGTGTCCTTTACCTGGAAGCGAAGAAGGATCAGGAGATCTTCCTCGTTGCGTTGAAAACCTTCCGTGGCGATCCCACGCTGGCGCATCATCGCGAACGCCTGCACGGGCTGGTCCACGCCCAGGCCACCGGCTTCTTCCAGCCGGCGGAGGGGGCTCCAGCTGGGATTCCCAACCGCACGGCCAAGGCCTCCGGCACGATGACCAGCCTGATGTTCGACACGCTGGTCAGCTGGCTGGAGGATACGGATGGCCTCACCGACGAAAAGCGCTTCCAGTGGTACGGTCGCATTATCCGCGAATGGCGCCTCGCCATGCGCGAAGCCTATGAGCTCGATCCGCCCGAGCAGGCGACGAAACCGTGATCTCCCGTCCCGCCTTCACGTGGGCTTGCATACCTTAGCGTTCATGCCTGATGCTCCAGGTCGGTATCAACGGTGAGCTACATAGGCCAACCCGGTCGAGCTCCAGGGAGACCCGATCGTGATCATTGCCCGCTCAATCGTGGCTTTCGCACTCTTCGCCCTTGCTGCTTGCGCCGCCGCCGCAGCGCCCCCCGCGCCTGCTGGGGGAAAATTCTCCGACGAGAAAATCCAGCATGACGGCCGGGAGCGCCGCTTCCTCGTCCACGACTTCGCGTCCGGCGGCCCCGCCCCCGTCGTCATCGTCCTGCACGGCGGCGGCGGTCATCCCGAGAATGCAGTCGATATGAGTCAGATGGATGCCTTGGCGGCCCGCGAGCACTTCATCGCGGTCTATCCCGGCGGCACGGGCGGCATGCCTGGCGGTCGCCTGCTAACGTGGAACGCGACCCACTGCTGCGCCTATGCCCGCGAGAATGCCGTAGACGATGTCGGCTTCATTCGGGCTGTGATCGACCAACTCGTCGCTTCGGGCCGCGCCGACCCCAAACGCATCTTCGTCTCAGGCATGTCCAATGGCGCGATGATGACCCATGTCCTTGCTCGCGAATTGCCCGATCGCATCGCCGCAATCGCGCCGATCGTCGGCGCGGTCTACGGTGATGAACCGTCCGCGCGCGGACCCGTCGCCGCCATCATCTTCGTCGGGCAGGACGACACGACGGTCCCGGGCGCAGGCGGGCCCCTCGGCGGACCGGAGAAGCGCGGCGCTGTCGGCAGGATGGCGCGGCGGCCGGAAGACCACGATGTCGCACCAGACATCGCCCAGGCCGACTACTGGGCGAAGGCGAATGGCTGCGCCTCGCCTGTCGAAGCCAGCGACAAATCAGGGCGAGTTGTCGAGATTCGCTGGGAAAAGTGCACCAGCGGCAAGCCAGTTCAGTTCCACCGGGTCGCCAACAACGGCCATGCCTGGCCCGGCGGACGCGCAGGGCGCGCTGAAGCCGACCAGCCGACACAGGCCCTGAATGCCAGCGAAATGATGTGGAGCTTCTTCACCGCCAACCCGAAACGCTGAACCCAAAGGCCATAACGGCCACCTTTCCGCCACAAGACTGTCTTTGGAATTTGACGCGGGTCTCGATGCGGGAAAGGTTTCCTGTCTGAAGCGCAGGTGCGGGGTTTTCTATGGCCCCGCGGCAGGCTAGGCAGTTGACGCCCGAGGCGGGAAGCCGGGCCGTCCGGGCATCCCGCGGCGCAAGGCCGGTAGTAGTGTACTGTCAGTTCAGGAGTTGACGGCTCTCATGACGTTCAAGGTGCGCCTGCTGCTCGGAGCTGCTGCTCCGTTGGTGTTTAGCCTGCCCGCCTTCGCCCAGGTGACGATCTCCACGGCGACGACGACACCGGTCACGACCGGAACCGCCAACAGTGGCGCCCCCTCGGATGTGGCGATCACGTCGGCGGGGTCGATCACCCTTACGACCGCGAACAGCACCGGCGTCACGATCAACAGCAACAACAAGCTCACCAATGCTGGCACCATCGCCGTAACCAACGCCAACGACTCGGTTGGCGTTCGGATTCTGCCGGGCATCACGGGCGGCTACACCGCAACCGGCTCGGTCAACCTGCTGGAAGATTTCACCCGGCTGGACACAGACTCGGACGGCGACCTCGACGGTCCTCTGGCCTCGGGCACGGGCCGCGTTGGCCTTCTCGTCGAACCCGGCGGCACGCTGACCGGCGACATCGTCCTTGGGTTCACCACTGGCACAGGCGCGGCGGTCGGCACGATCGGCGTCGAGGGCAATGGCTCCTACGGCCTCTCGCTGCGTTCGAACCTGAACGGCAGCTACATCCAGAATGGCGGCGTCTCCGTTACCGGCACAAATTCCGTGGGCGTCGATCTCCGCGGCGATATCAGCGGCAATGTCGAGATCGGCTCCGAAACTTTCAAAAATGGCGCGACGGTCTCAGCCTCGGCTGGTGGCGTCAGCGTCATTGGTCAGAACGCAGTCGGCGTGCGCGTCACGGGCGACGTCGCCGGCGAATTCCTGATCGATGGCTCGGTGACCGCGACAGGCTTCGCGAAAGGGTCGATCAGCAACTATATCGATCCCGACCTGGTCACCAGCACGACCGTCCTTGTGAACCACGATCCCGACGACCTGCTCCTCGGTGGCCCGGCAGTCGAAGTGCGCAGCAACCTCGCGCGCGGATTGCTGGTCAACGGCGCAGCCGTCGGCGGCGTCGACCCGACCGATACCGTCAAGGACGTGGTGCAGGATTTCAACGAGAACCGCTCCAGCGGATCGTTAAGCTCTCAGGGCTCTGCTCCCGCCCTGCTTGTTCAGGCGCAAGATGGGGTAGCGGGCGAATCCATCACCCTCGGCCAGGTTCGCGAAACCATCCGAGACACGCTCGACGATGACGCTGACAGCAACATCACGGAGACGATCGGCGTTTTCAACTACGACTACGGCCTGATGAACCGCGGCTCGATCATCTCCACCGGCGTGAACATGGGCTTCACATCAACCGGTGTGAAGATCGCGGGATCGGCCGACGGAACGCACACCACCACTGTCGCTGGCGGCGTCTTCAACGGCAGCATCATCACGTCTTCCGCATTTGAAGCCAACGCGACTGGCGTGCAGATTGGGGCCGGCGCCGTAACGCCCCAGCTCGTCAACGCAGGCACGATCCGCGGAGACGTGCTGACTGAAAACACGGACACGGCATTCGGCGTTCGCATTGAAGCGGGCGCCTCCGTCGGCAGCGTAACCAACACCGGCCTCATCGCCGCGACTGTTCGCGGCTGGGATGGCAACGCCACTGCCTTCCAGGACCTTTCGGGCTCGGTCGCGACCTTCACCAACAACTCGCGCGTTGGCGCGGGCCAGACTGATGACGACACCAACGACACGATCACCAGCGGCCTTGGCCGTTCAATCGCGCTCGACCTGTCGCACAGGTCGACGGGCGTCCAGCTGACCCAGTCCGACACCATTGATGTCGCCGTCATCGCCGGTGACGTTCTGTTTGGCGCCGGCGCTGACCGGTTCGACTTGCTGTCGGGTCAGGTCTTCGGCGACGTAAACTTCGGAACCGGATCCGACACGTTCGTCATCAACAGCGCCAAGCTCACCGGCGACACCACATTTGCAGGCGCCGGCGCCAACTTCACGTCCTCGGGCGGCGAAATCGCAGGCGACCTTGCGCTCGGCTCCGCTTCCGGCGCGCTCTCGTTCGGGGCGCTGTCGACATTCAATGGGTCGATCACGCGCTCTGGCTCGGCCGCGCTGTCGCTGGCGGTGGATAATTCCACGGTCAACAACTTCGCTTCAGGAACGCTGAATCTCTCGTCCATGTCGCTGACCAACAACGCGAACCTGGGCCTCACGATCGATAATGCCCGCATCACCGGCAACACGCCGCTCTACAACGTGACGGGAACGCTGGGCATCGACGCGAATACGCGCTTCACGCCGATCTTCACGCAGTTCGTCAGGCAGCCCTTCACGCTCCGCGTCATCAATGCCGGAACGATCACCAACGCCGGAACGCTCGGCAACCAGCTGACCGCCAATGGCCCGTACCTCTACAATATGAGCCTCGTTGCGCCGACGCCGAACGCCATTGACCTGCAGCTTCAAGTCAAGACGACTGCCGAGCTTGGCCTCAACACGCGCGAAGCAGGCGCCTACAGCGCCGTGCTCGACCTGCTCGGGGTCAATGACGATGTCGCTGCGGCCGTATCGTCCATCTCCGACGCTGCAAACTTCCAGCGCGGCTTCGCCGACCTTCTGCCCGGCTCTGATGCGTCCGTCATGCGCGTCCTGTCGTCCAACGCAACTGCCGCTTTCGGCGCCACGGCGAACCGTCTCGACATGATCACCTCCAAGCCCGACGCGCCCGGCGGCGCCTGGACGGAGGAGTTCGGCGTCTACCACAAGGCAGAGGCCAACGCAGACACCACAGAAATCTCGGGCGGCGGTTTCGGCGTAGCAGCCGGCGTCGACCTGATCTCGACCGGCACGGCGCTGATCGGCGCATATCTGTCTCTGGAATCTGCAGAGCTGGAAGAAGAAGGCCGCACCCGCGCGCCGCTCAACGTCTCGCAGACTTCGTTCGGCGCCTATGGCGGCTGGATCAACGGCAACCTCGCCCTCAACGGCACGGCCTCCTATGGTCTGGTCAACTTCACCTCCGATCGGAAGCTGACGCTGGGCAGCCTGTCGGACCGCGTCCAGGCGGACTGGAACGGTTCATCCTATTCCGCCGCGGCGCGGGCGACCTACAAGCTGCCGCTCGGCTGGCTCGATGTGAAGCCGTTCGTCGGCATCGATTACATCGGCTTCAACCAGGACAGCTACGAGGAAACCGCCACGACAGAGTCCGGCCTCGCCCTCATCGCAAGCGAGGCGGATGCCTCGCTCGCCACGGCCTCCTATGGCGTCAAACTTGTCGGCAACTTTGGAGCGGACGACGCCTACTCGATCCGGCCGGAGATTTCCGCCGGCTACCGCAACGTGCTCGACTGGAAGAACAACGCCGCGACGCTTCGTTTCGCCGATACCCCGGCGACATCCACCTTCACCCTCGCGCCCGGCGTGGAGCCAGAGGATGCGATCGTCGCTGGTCTGGGATTGAACATCGATAGCCAGTTCTTGAACATCAAGGTCGGCTATGACGCGGAAATTTCAGATTCATCTACCACCCACTATGGATCCGTTACATTCCGCATGGCGTTCTGGTAGCGCGCGAAAGCCTCGCGCAGGGAGTTTCCCGGCATGAGACTTGGTCGCGCCATCGCATTTGCGTCCGCCACATTGGCGCTCGGCCTGGGTGCCTGCACCACATCGCCACGGCTTGATACGCCGCCAGCCTCTCCGCGCGGCGCGAACCCCGTCGGCTTCGATACGTCGGTTCGCACCGAGACGAAGGACTACGACTTCCACAAGGAAAATGCTCCCCGAGCCTCGAAGGCAGTCGCCGCCTCGGCAGACCGCACAGTTGACATGCTCGCTCTCTCCGGCGGCGGCGCGGGCGGCGCGTATGGCGCAGGCGTCCTCGTCGGCCTCACCAATGCCGGCACGCGCCCGCGCTTCGAGATCGTCACTGGCGTCTCTACCGGCGCTCTCATCGCCCCCTACGCCTTCCTTGGCTCCGACTGGGACGGCAAGCTGACCGAAGCCTATCGCGGCGAAGCCACCGACGGGCTGATGCAGGCACGCGGCCTTGGCGCGCTGTTCGACGTTGGCGTGTTCGACGGCAAGCCGCTCCGCCAGCTGGTCGAGCGCTTCGTCACTGACGAGCTTGTCTTCGCCGTCGCGCGCGAGGCAGCCAACGGGCGCATGCTGCTGGTCGCCACCACCAATCTGGACCGCGAGGAAACCGTGATCTGGGACATGGGCGCCATCGCCCGTCGCGGCGGCAAGCAAGCGCGCGAGTTGTTCCGCGACGTGCTGGTCGCCTCGGCCAGCGTCCCGGGCGTCTTCCCGCCCGTCATGATCAATGTCGAGAAGGACGGCAAGAAATTCCAGGAAATGCACGTCGATGGCGGCGCCTCCACGCCCTTCTTCGTTGCGCCGGAGGCCGTCCTCACCATGGACACGACTTCGCTCAACCTGCGCGGGGCCAATATATACGTCGTTATCAACGGTCAGTCGGCATCGGCCCCGCGCTCCACCTCCAACAACACGATCGACATCGCGGCCCGCAGCTTCACCGCGATCCTCAATCACATGACGCGCGGCGCCGTCGACCAGACATCGGAGTTCGCGAAAGCCAACAGCATGGGCTTCCGCTTCACCGGCATTCCCTCGGACGTGCAGTTCGGCGGCTCGCTCGCTTTCGAGAAGGGGAATATGGCCGCTACCTTCGACTATGGTGTCCGCTGCGCCTCACGCGGGCAGGTCTGGGTCACCAAGGAACAGTCGATCGAGCGCACCCGCGCCGAAGACGCCGCCCTGCAGCCCTTCGCCACCGCAGACTGCCCCCTCGCGCCCAAACAATAGAGGCGCCCAAGCAATAGCACCGCCCTCCGCCTTGCCCTGAACCGGTGTTCGCCCGATATCTTCCCCTGCCAACAGCGGAGGATGTCCCATGGCAGATGGTGAGACAGGCGAACTTGGCCGCATCGCGCTGAAGCGCAGCAATCTCTTCCGCGAGCAGTGCTACATCAACGGCAAGTGGACGGGCGACCCCACCGTCGAAGTCCGCAACCCCGCCACCCGTGGCGTGATCGGCCGCATCCCCAATCTCGGCAAATCAGAAACCGAGGCCGCCGTCGCCGCCGCCACAGCGGCGCTGCCCAAATGGAAGAACGAAACAGCCGCCGCCCGCGCAAAGATCATGCGCAAATGGAATGACTTGATGGTCCTCCACCAGGAAGACCTCGCCCGCCTGATGACAGCCGAGCAAGGCAAGCCCCTTGCAGAAGCCCGCGGAGAGATCGTCTACGCCGGCTCCTTCCTCGAATGGTACGGAGAAGAGGCCAAACGCGTCTACGGCGACACCATCCCCGCCCCAGCCACAGACCGCCGCATCATGGTGCTGAAACAGCCCGTCGGCGTTGTTGGCGCCATCACACCATGGAATTTTCCCGCTGCGATGATCACCCGCAAGGTCGGCCCGGGCATCGCGGCCGGCTGCACCATCGTGCTGAAGCCTTCGGAGCTTACGCCCTACTCCGCCTTCGCCATCGCCGTTCTGGCGGAAGAAGCCGGCCTGCCGCCTGGCGTACTCAACATCATCACCGGCGACGCCGAGCCCATCGGCCGCGTCCTCACCGAAGATCCGCGCATCGCAAAGTTCACCTTCACCGGCTCGACGCCCGTCGGCAAAAAACTTGCAGCACAATGCGCGGGCACTGTGAAGCGCGTCTCGCTCGAACTCGGCGGCAACGCGCCCTTCCTTGTCTTTGACGACGCCGATCTGGAAGCCGCAGCCAGCGGCGCGATCATCTCGAAATTTCGCAACACCGGTCAGACCTGCGTCTGCGCCAACCGCCTCTACGTGCAGGACGGCATCTACGACAAATTCGCCGCACTCCTGGCGGAAAAGGCTGCAGCCCTTGCCGTCGGGGATGGCCTCGCTGGCGTCACGCAACAAGGCCCGCTCATCAACCAGAAGGCGCTCGAGAAGGTCGAAGCTCACGTCGCCGACGCCCTCGGCCACGGAGCCAAGGCCCTCACCGGCGCCCACCGCGACCAGCACGGCGGCACATTCTACCAGCCCACCGTCCTCCGCGATGTCGCTCCCGATGCGCTCCTCACCCGCGAAGAAACCTTCGGCCCCGTCGCCGGCCTCGTCCGCTTCAAGACCGAGGAGGACGCCCTCCGCCTCGCCAACAACAGCCGGGCAGGCCTCGCCGCCTACGCCTTCACACGCGATCTCGCCCGCTCCTGGCGCGTCAGCGAGGGTCTGGAGTTCGGCATGGTCGGCATGAACACCGGCCTCATCTCCACGGAAGTCTCCCCCTTCGGCGGCGTCAAGGAATCCGGCATCGGCCGCGAAGGCTCGAAATACGGCATCGACGAATTCCTGCACCTCAAGGCGGTGTTCGTTCAACTCTGATCCGCCCCCAACGCGGACCCCCACCTGTTCTCCCCTTTCCTGGGGAGGGACCCAGTGGCGCAAACTTGCCTCGCATTGAATCACGGTGTCGCAACGCTGGTCCCTCCCCCTGGAAGGGGGGGGCAGGAGGGGGTGCGCCTGAACAGCCACAACTTCCCGTTGCCAAACACCCCCGCTCCATCCCAACTAGCGGCATCGGCAGGGGAGCCCACTCTTGGACACAACCACGACACCGGCCGAACCAGCCGCCATTCCTCAGCTCGCAAAATCCCTGCGCGCGCGCCACATCGCCATGATCTCCATCGGCGGCATCATCGGCGCCGGCCTGTTCGTGAACTCGATCAACGCCATCGCCAGCATCGGCCCGGCGGTGATCCTGTCCTACCTGCTCACCGGCCTCATCGTGCTGTTCGTCATGCGCATGCTGGGCGAGATGGCGATGGCCTATCCCGACACCGGCGCCTTTACCGAATTCTCGCGCCGCGCCATGGGCAATCTCGCCGGCTTCACCTCAGGCTGGCTGTACTGGTATTTCTGGGTCATCGTCGTGGCGTTCGAAGCGATCGCGGGCGCCAGCATGATCGCCCTCTGGCTGCCGCAGATCCCTACCTGGATCACGGGCCTCGCCCTCACTGTCCTGCTCACCGGCTCGAACCTTCTCTCCACACGCAGCTTTGGCGAGTTCGAATTCTGGTTCTCCTCCATCAAGGTCGCCGCCATCATCGCCTTTATCGTGATCGCGCTCAGCTATGCGTTCGGCATGAACCCCACTGGCGGCATGACCTTCTCGAACTGGACCAATGACGGCGGCTTCGCCCCAATGGGCTGGCTGCCTGTCGTCGCCGGGGTCACCTCGTTGATCTTCACCCTCGTCGGCGCCGAGATCGCGACCGTCGCCGCCGCCGAGGCGCACGAGGGCGAGAAAACCATCGCCAACCTCACCACGGTCCTGATCTTCCGCATCCTGCTGTTCTACGTCGTCTCGATCGCGCTCATCGTCGCTGTCGTCCCCTGGCGCGAGATAGCAGAGCAGGCGGCTGTCCAGCGCATGTCGCCCTTCACCATGGCGCTCAACAAGGTCGGCATTCCCGGCGCTGGGATGGCCATGGACATCATCGTCCTCGTCGCCGTGCTGTCGTGCCTCAACTCCGGCATCTACGTCGCCTCACGCATCATGTTCACGCTGGCCGGCCGCGGCGACGCCCCGCGCTGGATCGTCAAGGTCGACAAGCGCGGCGTCCCCTCGCGCGCCATCCTGGTCGGCGCGGCCATTGCCTGCGCCGCAGTCGCCCTCGAGGCCTTCTTCCCGAAAGACCTGTTCGGCTTCCTGATCGGCGCATCCGGCGCCCTGATGATCTTCGTCTACATGCCGGTGGTCATCTCCCACCTCATCCTGCGCCCGAAGACGCCGCCGGACCTGCTGAAGCTGAAAACCTGGTTCTATCCGTGGAGCGGCTATGCCGTGATGGCCGCCATGATTGCCGTCCTCGTCGCCATGGCGCTGAAAGACGGCAGCCGCTACGAACTCATCGCCTCCGCCGTATGCCTCGTCGTGGTGATCGGCAGCTACTTCGTCTTCGGCCGTAACCGCGCCCGCTAGGCGCACCTTGAGAGCGCACCGATGACCGCACCAGACACCTCCCTGGCAGTGCCTGCCGCGCCGCGCGGACGCTATCTGGCGCTCGGCATGCTCATCCTCGTCTACACGCTCAACTTCGTTGACCGTCAGATCATCTCGATCCTCAAGGACCCGATCGCCGAGGAGCTGAACCTCACCGATTCACAGCTCGGCCTGATGGGCGGCGTCGCCTTCGCCCTACTCTACACCACGCTGGCCATCCCCATCGCCTGGGCCGCCGACCGCAAATCGCGCGTCTGGATCATGACATGGGCGCTGGCCATCTGGTCAGCCTTCACCGCACTCTGCGGCCTCACCACGAATTTCATCCAGCTCTTCTTCGCGCGCATGGGCGTCGGTGTGGGTGAGGCAGGCGGCGTTGCTCCCGCCTACAGCCTCATCGCTGACTACTTTCCACCCAAGCAGCGCGCCCGCGCCCTCGCCATCTACTCGTTCGGCATTCCCGTAGGATCAGCCGCCGGCATCCTGTTCGGCGGCCTGCTCGCGCAATATGTCGACTGGCGCTTCGCCTTCGTCTCCATCGGCCTGTTCGGCGTCCTGCTCGCCCCGCTCTTCCGCCTCCTCGTCAAGGACCCGCCGCGCAACATCTTCGACGCGAAGTCCGCCAACGAAAAGCCGCTCGGCTTCCTCCCGGCGTGCAAGCTCGCCTTCGCCAAGCCCAGCTTCTGGCTGCTTGCCTTTGGCGCCGCGTTCTCGTCGATGGTCGGCTACGGCCTGCTCTACTGGATGCCGACCTTCCTCTCCCGCTCGATGGGCATGTCGCTGGTCGACCGCTCGTGGTTCCTCGCCGGCGTGCTCTTCTTCGGCGGCGTCGCCGGCATGATGCTGGGCGGCTTTCTCGGAGACCGCCTCGGCGAGAAATCGAAACGCTTCTACCCGCTCATCCCCGCTGTCGCATTCCTGATCTCCGCCCCGCTCTACGTGCTCGGCGTCATCACGACAGACCCGACCATCGCCTTCTTCGTCTTCCTCGCCCCGCAAGCGCTCGGCCTCGTCTGGCTCGGCCCGGTGCTCACGGCGGTGCAACACCTCGGCCCCGCGAACTCGCGCACCATGATCTCGGCGCTGTTCCTGCTGATCAACAATCTGATCGGCATCGCCGTCGGCACCTACTTCTTCGGCGCCATGTCCGACTTCCTGAAGCCGCAATTCGGCGAAGAATCGATCAAATACGCCTTCATCTTCGGCCTCGGCTTCTACCTGATCGCAGCACTCCTGCTCTTCCTCGCCTCCTTCCGCATCAGGAAGGACTGGGTGGACTAGCTGGACCTGGGCACAAACGTCAGCGCAAACGTCCCCACCGCCGCCACCAGCGCGAACGGCGCCATCGCGTACACCACCTCGGACGGCGCAGAGCCGCCCTGCAGCAGGTAGCCGCCGATCAGAGGCCCCGCCACCGATCCCAACCGCCCCCACGCAATCGCCGCGCCCGAGCCACGTCCACGCATCTCCGCCGCATAATAGGACGCCGCCGCCCCATAGACCGCGTAATTGCACCCCAGCACAAAGAACCCCAGCGCCCCGCTAAGCGCCATGATCGCGAAGTAATCCGTCGCCTGCGCCAGCGCGACCAGCACGCCGATCAGCGCGAGAAAGCCCAGCGTGATCGGCCAGCGCACCCCGAACCGGTCCACCAGCGGCCCGAGGCACAGCGCCCCCATCACCGCGAAGACGTTGAACAGCACCGACGCCAGGCTCGCATCCGCCTTGAACCCCTTCGCCTCCACCAGCGTCGGCAGCCAGTTCAGCACGAGATAGACGACCTGCAAGGTCGGAAAGAAGATCACCCAGAGCAGGATCGAAGCTCGCGCCCGCCCGCCGCCAAACAACGTCCCGCGATGTGCGATCATGTATCCGCTCAGCAGCCCCAGCACCCCGCCCAGCCATGGCGCGATCACGCCACCGACCGATCCCGCGCCCGGCATCCGCCCCACCTGATCGAGCAGCAGCCAGGCGATCAGCCCAATCGGAATCGCGACCAGCCATGGTGCCGCCGCCGCAAGGCGCATCGGCCGACGCTCTGGCGCCTGTGTCTCCTTCATCGCGAACAACAGTACGGGCGCCAGCACCAGCGGAATGATCCCGCCGATCATGAAAAGCAGCCGCCACTCGCCCTGATGGCCAAGCCAACTCAGCAGCGCGACTGCCGATCCACCTACCGGCATGCCGCAGAACATGATCGCCGCCGTCGACCCACGTCGGCTGTCGGGTGCCACATCAGCGGCGATCGCCATCACATTCGGCAGCGCCCCGCCAAACCCCAACCCGGTCAACAGCCGCGCGACAAACAGCATTTCGAACGAAGACGCCTGCATCGTCATCAGGGTAAACACCCCGAACATCACCACCGCACCAATCAGCACCGGCTTCCTGCCGAACACGTCGGCCAGCCAGCCTCCGGCGATCGCCCCGATCACCAGCCCGATATTGCTCGCCGATAGCGCCTGACCCAGAACTTCGCGCGACAGCTTCAGCTCCGGCCCCAGCGCAGGCGCCGCAACGCCCATCGCCTGGATGTCGAAGCCCTCGACAACCATCACCCCAAAACACAACGCAACGGTCAGCCACGCCCCGCTCGCGCGCATGCTCGCCACAGCCGCCATACCCAATCTCCCACTCGGCCCCCACCTCACCCACATCTTGCCTGTGCGGGCAAGCCACCAGCGCAACCCGCGGACTTGCACCGCATTTTGTTGGAAGGCGGGCGCGCAGATTCGGCGGATACGGAAAATTCTTCCGCAGCAATCTCAAAGGCTTCCGCCAAAAAAACTGCGGGAAACCACGCCGCAAACCGGCCGGGCTCCAGGCGGGCTTAAACTCATGCCCATGAAACGTCGGAGCCTGCCCATCTGGCTGCTGCGTGACGT
>JBBATZ010000050.1:0-32101 GCA_040398425.1 Hyphomonadaceae bacterium | reverse complement strand
GCCACTGCCACTGCCACTGCCACTGCCACTGCCACTGCCACTGCCACTGCCACTGGTCAAAGGTCTGAGCTGAACAGTCTGAATTCCGAAGACGCCTATGCCGCCCCAACTGCCAACGACGGCGCGGGAGGATCCGCGAACGGTGATGCCGCCTCGGCCAAACAGCTCGCAGCGACCGTGACGGACGGGGCGCTGCTGATCCTCACCAATGCAAGCGGCGCATCCGGCGCGCCGGCTACAAACACAGACGAACCCGATGCGTCCGGCGAAACCGGAGCCACCAGCGAAGCCTCCCCTGAAGGCGCAGGCATTCTCGCTCTCGCAGGAGTCGCCCAGCCTGCGGTCGCGCAGGCTACAGCTTCTGGCGAATCCATGACAGCAAAGCCCGCCGCCATCGATGCGCCCCATTCCCCGCTGGTCCCGACAGAGATGACCGAAGATGCCGGCGCCAACCCTACCGCCAGCAAAGGCGGCAAGCACAGCGACGCCGAACAACTACAATCCGCGAATCCGGCTGCCGCGTCGCAGACCAATTCACCGTCCGTAGCGAGCGCTGCAACGCAGGCAAACGCCGTAGCAGCCGCAGCTTCCGCAACCGATGGCGCGGCACAGGCGGCATCGAATGTGGGCAACGCCGCAACCCAGGCAGCCGCCCAACCCGCATCGACGAGCAATCCGCTGACGGACACGACCCGCGCCGTGGCGACGCCGCCCGCCCTGCAGTCTGCCCCCGCCGCGACGATCCAGGTCTACTCACGCATCGTTGAACGCGCCGATGGTCGGGCGCAGCGTTTTGAAGTGCGTCTCGACCCAGCCGAACTCGGCCGCGTCGACATTCGCATCGAGATCGGGGCCGACCGCAAGGTTCACGCCGTCATGGCCGCCCACGACAGCGCGGCGCTGACAGACCTGATGCGTGGACAGAAAGCGCTGGAACGCGCGCTCAGTGAAGCGGGCATCGATCTCGCCGACCAGGGTCTGAAGTTCGAGATGTCGTCGGATGCCGGCCGCGGCAGCGCCAGCCAGCGGCGCGACAGCGATGCCCGGACAAGCCAGCCCGATGCCTGGCGCAAGTTCGACACCGCAAGCATTCCCGTTTCCGCCGAAGCCGCCGCTGCTGCGACCCCCACACGTCGTACCCAGCGTCTTGATCTCGTGGCCTGAAGGACTAACGCATGACCGACGGCATCTCCTTCGTTCCGACACCGGCCGCCACGAGCGCCTCGACGTCCGCAAATGCTGCGGCGTCCCTGGCCAGCAACTTCGACACCTTCCTCACCATCCTGACGGCGCAGATCCAGAACCAGGATCCGCTTGAGCCGATGGACTCCAGCAAGTTCACGGAACAGCTGGTCCAGTTCTCGGGTGTCGAACAACAGATCAAATCGAATTCGCAGCTTGAGACACTGGTCAAGGCAACGAACTCCAACGCCGGCGCGGCCCTGTCGGGCTATCTCGGTCAGCGGGCCGAGATCGATTCCGCCGGCGCGCAGTTCAACGGCGATACGGTCCACTGGCGTTATGCGCTGCCGTCGGATGCGGCCAAGGCGACGATCACGGTCACCGATGCCTCCGGCAGGGTGCTCTATTCCAAGACCGGCGAGACCGCCAAGGGCTCACACGATTTCGAATGGAATGGCGAGCTCAATTCCGGCGGCACAGCGCCTGACGACCAACCCTACTGGATCAACGTCGTGGCTGAAGATGCGAACGGCAAGACCATAACGCCGCTGCATTCGCTGGTAACGACAATCTCGGGCGTGGACCTCACCTATGGCGAGCCCGCGCTGACGACCCCTGCCGGCATCTTCGCCTACTCCGACATCAAGCGGTTGATGCGCCAGTAGCGCTCATCCTCGACCGACTTCCGGCGCAGAAGCGCGCCGTCTGGCTGCAAAGCAGCCGCAGAAACCCGTAACGAACCAGGCCCATCGGGCCAACTGGGAGCTTCGACCATGAGCATCAACTCAGCCATGCTTGCCGGCGCATCGGGCATGCGCGCCAACGCCAGCACGCTGGCGGCGATCTCGGACAACATCGCCAACGTCAACACGGTCGGCTTCAAGCGCCTGCGCAGCGATTTCACCTCACTACTGCAATCCCAGAATGGCGCGACCACCTACAGCGCGGGCGGCGTGCTGTCGCGGTCAAGATCGCTGATGAACGAACAGGGCTCAACCGTCGCCTCGTCCGTCGCAACCCACATGTCGGTGTCGGGCGATGGCATGTTCGTTGTGCGTGGGCGTAGCCAGGACGCCACCAGCCGCGACCCTTACTATTATACCCGCGCGGGCCAGTTCTCGCCGGACTCCGATGGCTACCTGCAGAACGCGGCAGGCTACTATCTGCTCGGCTGGCCGGTCGGCCCCACCGGCACCGTGAACTCCAACCCCACCAACCTCGACGCACTCGAAACCGTCCGCGTTTCCGGCATCGCGGGCGGCGCGGAAGCGTCGGCTCGCCTGTCCCTGTCGGCTAACCTCCAATCCTCACAAGTCGTCTCGGCCGCAGCCGCAACATATGACGAGACCGACCCCGCCAACAACATGGCCTCTGGTGCGGTCACGCCCGACTTCCAGATTCCGATCCAGATGTATGACAGCCAGGGCGGTCTCCACACCCTCACCTTCTCTTTCCTGAAGCAAGGGCCGAACTCCTGGTTCGCCGAGGTCCACCTGCCGGATGGCCAGGTCGCCGATGGCGCGCCCTTCGTGAACGGCCAGCTCGCGACCGGTACGGTGAACTTCACGCCGTTTGGCCAGATCGATGCGACGACATCGACACTGCCGTCCACCATCACGATCGGCGCGACAGGCGCTGGCGGTTCTGAATGGGATCCGACGCTGGGCCTTGCAACACAGACTGTTGAGCTTGACCTCGGTGGACCGAGCGCGCCTGGCGGCCTGACCAACTATGACTCGCCGTCGGTTCTCGGCACCTCGCAAGTTGACGGTACGCCGTTCGGTTCGCTCGCGTCGGTTGATGTCGATGATGATGGCTTCGTCACCGCCATCTTCACCAACGGCCTGACCCGCCGCATCTACCAGATCCCGCTGGCGACTTTCGGCAACACCGACGGCCTGCTGTCGGAGCATGGCGGAGTCTATCGCCTCGGTCCCGATTCAGGCGCGCTCACCATGCGTGGCGCTGGCGATGGCGGCGCTGGTCTCATCAAGTCGCGTGCGCTCGAATCTTCCACGGTCGACCTCGCCGAGGAGTTCTCGAACCTGATCATGACCCAGCGCGCTTACTCGGCAAACTCGAAGATCATTACCACGGCAGACGAAATGCTCGACGAGCTGATCAGGCTGAAACGATAGGCGTGAGACGGCCGGGTAGCTGATGGATTGTATGGCGGCGGAGAGCCGCCACACCGTGACTCTCCATCAGGGTCAAACGGCACCTGCCAGATTTCGCGGGCGTCAATCTTCTTAATGGGCGTCGGAATTTTGCAGATTCTTTCTCGAAAACCGCAACGTCGCGCTGAGCGTGACCTTAAGCGGGCATGCTTACGGTCAGGGAAAGAATGAGCAGCATACGGAGTAAATCATGCTGAGCCATATCGCCCACGGCGCGGCTGTTGTGGGACCTGACGGACGCCCGATCACGCTCGCTGATCTTCCCACTGCGGGGATCAAGCGCTGGGTCACACGTCGCAAGGCCGAAGTCGTCGCGGCTGTCCGCGGCGGCCTGCTGACGGCGGAGGACGCCTGCGAACGCTATGAGCTGACCCGCGAGGAGTTCGCTGGTTGGGAACGCCTCTATGAGCGGCATGGCGTCAAGGGCCTGCGCACCACCCGTCTGCAGAACTATCGCTAGGACCTGCGCTGCGCCGCTCAGGGGCTTCGGGCCAAGGGCCCGGGTCCTGAGAGGAGCGGTGACGCGCGCAGGTTAAGGTTTGGGTAACACCTGGGGCAGTCGTCGCCCTTAATGTCCCATTTACCCGGCACAGGGAAATTCCTGCCTAGTCGCAAACCGCGACGCAGGCAGAATTTTCCGGGCGGGCATGGCAGACGAGACCTCCGAAGAAGCTAAAGGGCTGATTGCCCAGCTCGCGCGTTCCGGTCGCATGCGGATCGCTGCGGCGCTCGTTGTCGTCGCCCTCGTGGGTGGCGGCCTCGGCGTGCTGATGCTTCAGGGCGGCGCAGCCAGCAAGAAACTCCTCTTCTCCGGCCTCGATCTCGAGGAAGCCGCCGCGATCAGCCAGAAGCTGGACACGGCCAACGTCGCGTATTCGCTGGAAGGCGGCGGTTCCTCCATCTTCGTCGACGCGGCGAAGGTCGAAGACGCCCGCATGATGCTGTCAGAACAGGGCCTGCCGACGCGCGGATCTGTCGGCTGGGAAATCTTCGACAAGTCCGATGCGCTCGGCGAGACGCAGTTCGTCCTGAACATCAAGAAGCTCCGCGCCATGGAAGGCGAGCTGGAGCGCTCGATAGCGTCCTATGATCTGGTGCAATCGGCCAAGGTGCACCTCTCAATCCCCGAAAAACCGTTGTTTCAGTCGAATACCGATCGGCCCAAGGCTGCGGTGGTGCTGAAACTGGCTGGCAACATGATGCCGGCAGAGAAGGTTCGCGCGATCCGCAACCTGGTCGCGTCCCAGGTGCCCGGCCTCGATGTGAACGCCGTCACCGTCACCAGCACTGATGGCCGCCTGCTTGCCGCCGCCTCCGAAGATGGCTCCACCGGCATGGCTGGCGGCGCCGGCACTGACGAGCGCCGCTCGGCGATGGAAGAAGCCTATCGCAAGAAAGTTCTGGATGTCATCGAGAACATCGCCGGTCCGGGCGCAGCCAAGGTAACAGTCTCGATCGACGCCGACTTCAACAAGGTCACGCAGAGCTCGGAAAAATACGATCCGGAAAGCCGCGTCGTACGGTCGGAAACGACCGTAGAGGACACCGAAAACAACCAGGACATGCAGCCTGGCGACCAGACCACTGTCGCCAACAATGTTCCGACAGGGGCTCAGCCCGCCGCTGCGCCTCAACCCACAAGCCAGAAACAGGCGAACCGCAACGAATCAACGATCAACTACGAGATCGACAAGACCGTACGCACCGAAGTGATCGAAGGCGGCGCGGTGAAACGCTTGTCCGTAGCGGTCGCGCTCGACCAGATCCGCGTGCCCGGTAAGGACGGCGCCCCCGCCACGTGGCAGGATCGCACGCCTGAGGAAATCACCCGCATCTCCTCCCTGGTGAAGTCAGCCGTCCTGTTCAGCGAACCGCGCGGCGACGTGGTTACAGTCGAAAGTACCGCCTTTGCGCGGCCGGATACGGACCTCGATGGCGGCGTAGCTCCCGGCGCGTTTGAATTCGACAAGTTCGATCTTGTCCGCATCGGCGAAATCCTGGCCCTCGTGCTGACGGCGCTGGCGCTCGTATTCTTCGTTCTGCGGCCGCTGGTGTCCGGTCTGTTTGCAAAACCCGAGACCGAAGACCTGCCACCGGAAATCCGCAAGCTGAAGGGCGCCAAGCGCGTAAAGGCCATCGCGGCTCACCAGCAGTTGATAGTGACGATGCAAAAGCAGGCGGCCGCTGATGGCGAAACGTCTGCTGGAAACATGACCTTGCCGTCGAGCATGGCTGTGGGATTTGACCTTCCCGCGCCCGAACGCCTCGACGCCGGGATCGACGTGGCCCGCATCTCAGGTCAGGTGAAGGCTTCATCAATCAAGAAGATTTCGGAAGTCGTCGCCAGCCATCCGGATGAGTCGATTGCGATCATCCGGTCCTGGTTGGCTGAAGAACCATCGGATCGCGCCGCATGAGCAAGGCGTCCGCCCTTCAGAAGCAGGCAGCGGAAGACGCCGCAGACGCCGCCCCGGCAGCGCCCGCGCAGGGCGGTCCGCCAACCCGCGGCGATATCCAGAACGACACCAATCGCCGCATCGTCGAGACGATCAGCGCCATAGCGGGACTGCATGGTTCCGAGAAGGCCGCGATCCTGCTGCTCGCCCTTGGTGAGGAAGCCAAGCCGGTCTGGGACCGGCTAGATGATGACGAGCTGCGGGAAATCTCCGGCGCCATGTCCAGTCTCGGACCGGTTCGCGCCGATACGGTCGAATTCCTGATCAAGGACTTCGTCAACAGGTTGTCAGGTTCAGGCGCCGTCACGGGCTCCTACGAACAGACTCACAAGCTGCTGCTGCAATTCCTGCCGCGCGAGAAGGTTGACTCGCTGATGGAGGAGCTGCGCGGTCCCGCCGGCCGCACCATGTGGGACAAGCTCGCCAACGTGAACGAGCAGGTTCTCGGAAACTATCTGAAGAACGAATATCCGCAGACGGTCGCGGTCATCCTCTCCAAGATCAAGACCGATCACTCGGCGCGCGTGCTCACCGCCCTGCCGCCTGAATTTGCGCTCGAAGTGATCCAGCGCATGCTGCGCATGGAACCGGTGCAGCGCGACATTCTCGAGAAGATCGAATCGACACTGCGGGTCGAGTTCATGACCAACCTCGCGCGCACCTCGAAGCGCGACAGCCATGAGCAGATGGCTTCGATCTTCAACAATTTCGACCGCCAGACCGAGGGACGGTTCATGTCCCTGCTGGAAGACAAGAACAAGGACGCGGCCGACAAGATCCGATCCCTCATGTTCGTGTTCGAGGATCTGTCCAAGCTCGACCCCGGCGGCGTCCAGACGCTCCTCCGCAGTGTCGACAAGGACAAGCTCGCGCTTGCACTGAAAGGCGCCAACGACGAGATGCGCAACCTGTTCATGTCCAACATGTCCGAGCGCGCGGCGAAGCTCATGCGCGAGGACATGGCCGCGATGGGGCCAGTCAAGCTCAAGGATGTGGAAGGCGCACAACAGGAAATGGTCGTCGTCGCCAAGGCGCTCGCCGATCGCGGCGAGATCATGCTTGCCGACAGTGGCAGCCAGGACGAGTTGATTTATTGATGAGCCAGCCCTCTCCCTTTTCCTTTGCGACCGAATTCACCTCCACGGGCGAGGTGCTCTCCGGCCCCGCCAAGAAGTATTTCTCGCGCGATGAAGCTGACCAGCTTGCAGCCAAGGCGCGAGCCGAGGCAGAAGTGCGCGCACGTCAGTCTGTTGAAGCCAAGGGCTTTGCCGCCGTCGATCGAATCGTCGTCAACTTGGCGCCCGTTGCCGCACAGCTCTCGGCGGTGGCCGAACAGCTACGCTCAGAGGCGGCTCAGCTTGCCATGATCGCAGCGCGCAAGATCGCAGGCGCTGCCCTCGACAAGAGTGGCGAAGAGACTGCAGCGCTAGCGATTTCAGACGTTGTCCGCCAGCTCAAGCTTTCCCCGAGCATCACTGTCAGCGTTGCTCCTGAGGCACATGCTGAAATGGAGCGCCGCCTTGAACAGCTGCGCGCCAAGGGCATTGGCGGCACCATCACGTTTGTTCCTGATGCTGCTGCAAAGCCTGGCGACTGGCGCGTCGTATGGGCCGAAGGTTCCGCCGGCTTCACCCGCGCCGGCGTTGAAGCCGCCATCGACGCGATCATAACCGCACGACTGCAAGACCCGGTCGCCCCGCAGCTCGACCTGTTTTCTGCCGCATAGGACACCATGAGCACCAACGATCTCAATCTTCCGGACCTCGCCAAGAGCGGCGTCTCCGTGAAGTCCAACCCGTCCACCACGCCCGCGAATGGCGAGGACATGCGCGACAAGATTGCGGCTGACCTGCGGCCCGTCTTTGACGTGCCTGTTTCGGTTCAGGCGGTCATCGGGCGCACGACGATGGAAGTTTCAAAACTTCTGGAGCTCGGCGAGGGCTCGGTGCTGGAACTTGATCGCCGGGTCGGCGAAGCCATCGATATCTACGTAAACTCCCGTCTGGTCGCGCGCGGAGAGGTCGTCGTCGTCGACGACCGTCTCGGCGTGACCATGACGGAAATCATCAAGAACTCGGACGCCTAGAGGAAATCCCATGCGTGTTCTGATCATCGGAAATCTCGCGGGCCAGCTCTCGGCCGCCACCAAGATCGCCTTCGACAAGGGCGCCAAGGTGCTTCATGCACACGACGCCGAAATGGCGATGGACCTGCTGCGCACCGGACGGGGCGCTGACATTGTCATGATCGATGTTCACGAAGACATCATGGCTCTGGTTGCCGCCATGAAACGCGAGCGAATCGTCGCCCCCGTAGTCGCCTGCGGCGTCGCCTCCTCCCCCGCCACCGCCGCCGCCGCCATCCGCGCCGGCGCCCGCGAATTCATCCCCCTCCCCCCCGACCCCGAACTGATCGCCGCTGTGCTTGCGGCCGTTGCCGATGATGATCGCCCCCTCATCGCGCAAGACTCGGCGATGATGGATATCAAGGCGCTCGCCGACCAGATCGCGCCATCCGACGCCTCGGTCCTGATCACCGGCGAAAGCGGCGTCGGCAAGGAAGTCATGGCGCGTTATGTCCACCGACGTTCCAAGCGCGCAGACAAGCCGTTTATCTCAGTCAACTGCGCCGCCATTCCGGAGAACCTGCTCGAGTCTGAACTGTTCGGCCACGAGAAAGGCGCGTTCACCGGCGCAGTCGCTAGGCGCATTGGCAAGTTCGAAGAGGCAGATGGCGGCACGCTGCTGCTCGACGAGATCTCGGAAATGGACATTCGCCTGCAGGCCAAGCTGCTGCGCGCCATCCAGGAGCGTGAGATTGATCGCGTCGGCGGCGCCAAGCCCGTGCCGGTCAACATCCGCATCATCGCGACGTCGAATCGCATCCTGCAGGAAGCGGTTATCCGCGGCGAGTTCCGGAAGGACTTGCTTTATCGCCTCAACGTCATGAACCTTCACATCCCGCCGCTGCGCGAACGCCCGCGTGACCTGCAGTCGCTGGCTGACTACTTTGTCGAAAAGTACGCCACCGCCAATGGCTTCACGCGGAACCTCTCCGACGAGGCGCGCGAGCGTATTCAGTGCGCAGCCTGGCTCGGCAACGTGCGTGAACTAGAGAACGCCATGCACCGCGCCGTCATCCTGGCGCATGGCACGGAGATATCGGTCGACGACCTGCGCACGCCGGACGGCCGCCCCGTGCAGGCCAACGTGCTTGATGCAACTGCAGAGCGCGCCGTCAACGCCGCCGAAGCCGCGATCAAGGGCGCAACGATGCGCGTGGGTCAGACCGTGGCGGCTGTCGAACAGGACCTGATCCTCTCGACGCTGGATCATTGCCTCGGCAATCGTACCCATGCCGCAAACATTCTCGGCATCTCGATCCGAACGCTGCGAAACAAGCTTCGCGCCTATCAGGATGCCGGCATCGACGTCGCCGCTCCCGGTGAAGTCCGGGCGGCAGGGTAAGTAGATGGCTCAGGCAGGAACTGTAAGCGCCGGTTCGGGCGGATTTGATTTCAACTCTCTGACAAAGCTGTTCGTGCGCGGTGAGTATGCGCTCGGACTGGGCGTGATGGCGCTGGTGATGATGCTTATCATCCCCATCCCGCCCTTCCTGCTCGACTTTCTGCTCGCGATCTCGATCACGCTGTCCGTCCTCATCCTGATGACGGCTCTCCTGATCCAGAAGCCACTGGAATTCTCGGCATTCCCGACGGTGTTGTTGCTCGCGACCCTGTTGCGGCTCGCGCTGAACATTGCCACCACTCGCCTCATCCTGGCCCATGGCCACGAAGGCCCCGAAGCCGCCGGCAGCATCATCCAGGCCTTCGGCAACTTCGTGATGAGCGGCAACTTCGTCATTGGCGTCGTGGTCTTCATCATCCTGATCATCGTGAACTTCGTGGTGGTCACCAAGGGGTCAGGCCGCATCGCGGAAGTCGCGGCGCGCTTTACGCTTGACGCCATGCCGGGCAAGCAGATGGCGATCGACGCTGACCTTTCGGCCGGCATCATCAACGAAGACGAAGCCCGCAGGCGCCGCAAGGAACTGGAAGGCGAGAGCAACTTTTTCGGCGCCATGGACGGCGCGAGCAAGTTCGTACGCGGCGACGCGATGGCCGGTATCCTGATCACCTTCATTAACGTGATCGGCGGGATGATCATCGGGGTGGCGCAGGAAGGCCTGCCTTTCGAGGAAGCGGCGAGCTCCTACACCCTGCTTACGGTCGGCGACGGCATTGTCTCGCAGATCCCCGCCCTCATCGTGTCCGTCGCGGCCGGCATGCTCGTTTCCAAAGCTGGCGTCGACGGCGCGGCCGACAAGGCGATCGGCATCCAGCTGTTCACCAACCCGCAAGGCCTCGCGATGGCTGCGGTGATGGCCGGACTTGCCGGCATCCTTCCCGGCATGCCGATGATCCCTTTCTTCGGACTTGCCGGCCTTGCAGGCTACGGGGCGTATCGCGGCTTCCAGAAGCAGGGTCGGAAGGAAGAAGAGATAGTTGCCGAGGCGGCTGCGGCGCAGCGGTCCAAGCCCATCCAAGAAGCGCCTATCCAGGAATCTCTGGCGATCGACGACATCAAGATCGAGCTCGGCTTCGGGCTGCTCGGCTTCATCAACGAGACGTCAGGCCGGAAACTCACCGATCAGGTCAAGGCGGTACGCCGCCAGATCGCGACCGAATTCGGGTTTGTCGTGCCGCAGGTACGCATCATCGATAACCTCGAACTGCAGTCGGAAGAGTATCGCATCCTCATCAAGGAAGTCGTGGCGGGCAAAGGCAAGCTGCGTCCGCAATTCAACCTTGCGATGGATGCCTCAGGCTCCGCGCCGCCGATCCCGGGCGAGAAGATCAACGAGCCGGTGTTCGGACTGCCTGCCGTCTGGATCGACGATGCGATGAAGGAAAATGCGGCCATCCAGGGCTATACCGTCGTCGATGCCGCGACCGTTCTCACAACGCACTTCACAGAACTCGTGAAAGAGAACATGGCCGAACTGCTGACCTTCGCATCGGTGAAACAGCTGATCGAAGACTTGCCCAAGGCTCAAGGCTCTCTGGTCAACGACATCACGCCGGGACAGATCACCGTGTCGGGGATCCAGCGTGTGCTGCAGAACCTGCTACGCGAACGTATCTCCGTGCGTGACTTCGGATCGATCCTCGAAGCCATCGCAGAGGCGACCTCCGCCTCCACCGACTTGCTTACGGTCACCGAGCATGTCCGCACCCGCCTCGCCCGCCAGCTCTGCAACGCCCACCTCGATGCATCGGGCGCCCTGCCCATCGTCGCGCTGTCGCCGAACTGGGAACAGGCCTTCGCCGAAGCACTGGTCGGCCAGGGTGCGGATCGCCAGCTCGCGCTGGAGCCATCGCGTCTTCACCAGTTCGTCGGCGACCTTCGCAATGCGTTCGAGCGCGCCAGTCAGATGGGCGACAGCCCTGTGCTGCTGACCTCGTCGGCTGTGCGCCCCTATGTGCGCTCGCTGGTCGAACGGTTCCGGCCACAGACTATCGTGATGTCGCAGAACGAAATCCATCCCAAGGCGCGGCTGCGTTCAGCCGGCGCCGTGTAGAGGAGTCGCCCCGATGAAAATGAAAATGTTCGTGGGCCGAACTGAAGAGGAGGCCATGGCGATGGTCCGGGCCGAGATGGGCCCAGACGCCGTCATCCTCTCAACCCGTGACGAAGAAGGTCGCGTGGAAGTCCGCGCCGCCATCGAACGCAATTTCGGACAGAAGTTCGCTGCTCCGAAGTTTGCGGAGCCCCGTCCCGTTTATGACGAGACGCGCTCCACCCTTGCCTCCACCCTGCGTTGGCATGGCGCTCCGGACGGCTTCGTCCACATGGTATCGGAGGCAGGCAGCCGCCTCGGCGCTGGCATGGAAGCGGTCAACTCGCTCGCGGTCGGCATCGAGGGGGTGCTGACGTTCAATCCGCTGAACCCGCATCCGCAACAATCGTTGCTTCTGGTAGGCCCACCCAGCTCGGGCAAGACCACCGCCGCCGCCAAGATTGCGCGCTTCCTGTCGGACAAGAAGCACCCGATCGAGCCGGTCGCCGCGGATTTCGATTCGTCGGGCCAGACAGCGCGGCTCGCAGCATTAACGCTTAAGGTTTCGGTAACCTCTGCACTCTCACCCGAACACTTAATGCGCGTGGTGCGTGAAGCGGACGATCGGGGACAAAAACTTGTCATCGATTGCCCCTCATTTAACCCGCTCGACGAGTCGGACATGAAACGGTGCAGCGATCTGATTTCCTACATGAATGTGGAGCCGATCCTCGTACTCGGCGCCGACGGTCACCCTATGGAAATCGAGGACAATGCGCGCGCGTTCGCCCAGGCGGGCTGCAGGCGTGTCATTCTTACCAAAATAGATGCGGTTAGACGTCGCGGCGGAGCAATCGCAGCAATTTCTTCCGCGCGGTTAAGCATCGCTTCACTAGGTATGACGTCAAATGCACGTTGCGGACTGACGCCTACTTCGTCTGAACGGATCGCCCGGTTGTTTGTGACCGGCGCTACGGCAGCAGAAGCGGACCAGCTCAAGGGAGCCGCGTGATGATGAACTTCGGTTCGAAAAAATCGGAAGGGAAAGGCGGCGCTCGATCGCGCGTGACGCCCGCTTCCGTCATCTGCGTTGCCTCGGGCAAAGGAGGGGTCGGAAAGACCTGGCTCTCCACCACGCTCGCTGCCTGCTTCGCCAAGATGGGCCGCCGCACGCTGCTGGTCGATGGCGACCTTGGCCTGGCCAACGTCGACGTCCAGCTCGGCATCGCTCCTGAAACCGATCTTGCCGCAGTGATCGCGGGCTGGGTTGAGCTGGAAGATGCCGTCTGCAAGGTGAATGGCGGCGCCGGCTCTGAAATCGGATTCGACGTGTTGCCCGGCCGCTCCGGCTCTGGCGCGCTCGCCGGCCTGCCCGCTGAAGAAGCCTCACGCCTTGCCGCGTCGCTGACCGCCCTCGCTCTGCAATACGACACCGTGCTGGTCGATCTCGGCGCCGGCATCGAAGACAACGTCATGCGTCTCGCCCGCGCGTGCGATCGCTGTGTGATCGTCGCCAATGACGAGCCCACCTCGATGACGGATGCGTACGCCTTCATCAAGGTCCTGCGTGGCTATGCACCATCGGTCCAGCCGTGGATCGCCGTGAACATGGCCGACACGCGCGTCGCCGGCCGCCGCACGTACGAAGCGCTGGCGCGCGCGTCACAGACCTTCCTCGGCTTCCGACCGCCGCTCGCCGGGATCATCCTGCGTGACCTCAAGGTGCGTGAAGCGATCCGCCAGCAACGGACGATCGTCTCGATCGACCCGCAGGCGCAGGCAGCGCTCGACGCGCAGCAGATCGCCGAAGCACTCATCCGCGGCGGCGCCGAAGGCATGGTCGAAGCCAAGTCGGCCTGATCTTCCCAGTTTTGAAACATGATGCAGGGGACCAGACGCCGCAGCGTCTGGTCCTTCGCACGTCTGGACTTTGCTCACGCAAGGGCGCCTCGTGAGCCCAATCAATCGAGACGCGTTCGTGGGGACGTCACTTGAGACACGCTCTTATTGCCGGAATTTCGGTGCTGGCCCTTGGCGCTTGCACATCAATCGGCGTCCCGCCCGGCGCCGCCTCCGAGCCCCGCGCGCCCACGTCTGAAACGTTCAGCCTGATGTCGGATGAAGAGCTCGCCGCGGGCATGCCGCACCTCCAGGCGGACAGCGACGCCAAGACGTACACTGCAAGCTTCATTCACTGGCTTCTCACCCCCGGCCATGTGGTTGAGCGATCACATCTGCTGGCGACAGGTGCGCCGCCCGACTTCGCAGACCCCGGCCAGTTCTCGGGCCTCGTGCACAACCTCTCTGAGGAGGGCAACACGGAAGCGGTGCTCTTCAAGGCGATCAGCAGCGCCAGCGAAATCACCGTATTAAGCGCCAGCCAACACCCGGTCGCACAGTTCTTCCTGCAGACGCGCCGTCTGCATCAGGGGGCGCTGCTCCAGAAGATCGAAGCGCTGTCCTGGCTGCGCAAGGAATCTATCACGAACAAGGACGTGGCGTTCGCACTCGGCGGCTTCCTGATCGACCAGGGAGCCTCGCGGGACTATCTCGGATCATCGGCGCAGCTTCTGGCGACGCCGACCGAAATCGCGGAAGGCACAACCTTGCTTAAGGGTGTTGCTGCGCACACAACGCTGGAGTCGCTGGTCCACATCGCCGACCTTCTGGAAGATGCGCTCGACACGCTGGCGGGCGATCCTGCAGCGCTTCGCAAGATGCTCAAGATAACGGTCGCCGCGACGTCGACATCGTTGACCGATGCGAGTAATGCGCCGTCCGGCATCCCCCAGGGACTGGGAGGCGCTCCGGGCATCGATTCGATCTATCAGGCAGCCAGCCTGCGTGTTGCCCTGGCAGAACTGCTGCAGGGCGGCAAAGGCGGCCCCGCCGATGTCGAGCGCGCCGAGAGCCTCTACATCGACGCTCTGAAAGCGACGCAGGACTCAAGCGCGCTAAAGGCGTTGAAGCGGCTTGGCGTGGACGTTGCCGCATACGAGACGCCCGACGATTCTCCCGACGCGCGGTCGCGGCAACCAGGTGATGCTTTGGAAGACCAGTAGGCCTGACCGCGCGCGCCTACCTGCCCTGCCCGCCAGCGCGGTTGATCGCGACTTCATCGAGCTGCGCCTGTTCAATGGCGGCGCGGGCTTCGGTTTCGCGGATACGGCCCTGTTCGATCAGCTGCTCGAATTTCGACTTCTCGACATAGGCTGCCGACAATCGTTCGCGTACCTCTGCCAGGGTCGCCTCCTTCGCAGAGGCTTGTGACCGGATCTCGGCGATCTGCGTCTTCACGCGGATGCGATACGCCGGCAGCATGGACGCGAACATGGCGTTGCCGGCTGCATTGGCCAGCTCCGCGGCCTCGCGAGCGCGCACGGACGCTTCGCGCGCTTCGAGTTCGCTGACCTCCTGGCCGATGCGCGCTGCCTCAACACCCAACTCGTCGAGCTTGCGCTGCGCCACTTTGAGAAGCGTGTGGAGCGATTTCATCTAACGGCTTTCCTGGCCGCACTGGCCTGAACGGCGGGCGCAGCGGGCGAGAGGATGTTGGCAAGCGCCGTGAACGCTTCCTCGGGTTTGGACACGTCGTGGACATCCTGCGACAGAAATGTCTCGATCAGTGGCCAGAGCCGAACGGCTTCATCGACCTCAGGGTCCGCGCCTTTGGCGTAAGCTCCAATGCGCACGAGCTCTTCCATGTTTGAGTAGAGCGAAATCAAGCGACGCGCCCGGATGGCGATGGCCTTTTCCTGCGGCGTCTGCAGCTGGTTCTGGAGACGCGAAATCGACTTCAACACATCGACCGCGGGAAAGCGCCCGCGTTCCGCGATCTGGCGCGACAGCGTGATGTGTCCGTCGAGAATGGCGCGCACGGCGTCAGCGACAGGTTCGTTGTGATCGTCGCCGTCGACCAGCACGGTGAACAGGCCGGTGATCTGCCCCTGCGGTTCGCCATCGGCGACGGTGAGACCGGGCCCTGCCCGCTCAAGCAGTTTCGGCAGCTCGGCAAAAACCGAAGGCGTGTAACCGCGTGTGGTCGGCGGCTCGCCCGCGGCAAGACCGATTTCGCGCTGGGCCATCGCAAATCGCGTTACGGAATCCAGGAAGCACACGACCTGCTTCCCCTCGTCGCGAAAGTGTTCGGCCACCGCCATGGTCAGCCAGGCAGCACGGCGGCGGCGCGGGGCGGCTTCGTCTGATGTCGCGGTGACGATGACGGATTTGGCGAGACCGTCTTCGCCCAACGTGTCCTCAATGAATTCGCGGACTTCGCGTCCGCGTTCGCCTATCAGCCCGATCACGATGATGTCGGCATCTGCGCCACGCGCCAGCATCGACATGATGGTGGACTTACCGACGCCGGAGCCTGCGAACACGCCAAGGCGCTGGCCGCGCGCACAAGGTGCGAAAACGTCGATGGCTTTGACACCCAACGCCATCTTCTGGTCAACGCGGGCGCGCGCCTGAGCGTTGGGCGGGATCGAGCGAACAAGACGCGGACGAATACCCTGTGACAGCGGTCCCTTCCCGTCGAGCGGTTCGGCGAAAGCATCAATCACACGACCAAGCCAGGCTTCGCTGGGGCGGACTGCATCCATGCCTGACGTAAAGTAGACCGGCGCACCCGGCCCAAGGCCGTCCAGCGGGTCGCACGCCAGAAGGATCGCCTTGTCGCCATCGAAGCCGACAAGTTCACCGCGCGGACCATTATCGGCGCCGAAACGAACCGAAGCGCCAAGGCGAAGCGCTCGCTGGGGCCCCGCCGCTTCAATGCGCAGCCCCTCAAGCGCGGTCACGCGCCCCTCATATTGCAGAGGTTCAAGCGCCTTGATGTCCCGGATGGCCGAGGCCAGCATTTTTGCGCCTGTCGTTAAGTCCGGCTCGAGGCCTTCAGAAATGTCATCTGGCGCTGAAACCAGTTTCTGACCCGTTAACCACAAAAATACCTGCTGATTGAGGCATTTTCGACTCTTTCACGACCGTGGAATCACGGTAAGATTCATGAATCTGTCCATCCGGACGGCAATTAACCGTTAACCTTTCCGGCGCCTAAATGCGTGGGTTAATACCGCCGCAAGGCAACCGCGATTCGGGAGATACGCAATGCGGGTGCTTCTTATAGAGGATGACGAGTCGGTCGCGCGAAGCATCGAATTGATGCTGAAGGCTGCTGGCTTCAACATCTTCACCACGGACCTCGGGGAAGACGGTGTCGACCTCGGAAAAGTCTATGAATACGACCTCATCATCCTGGATCTCGGCTTGCCCGACATCTCCGGCTATGAAGTGCTGAAACAGCTTCGCATGTCGCGTGTGAACACGCCCGTGCTGATCCTTTCGGCCAACCCCGATATCGAAGCGAAAGTGAAAACGCTCGGCTACGGCGCCGACGACTATCTCACCAAGCCGTTCAACAAGGACGAGCTTATCGCCCGCATTACCGCGATCGTCCGTCGTTCCAAAGGCCACGCCGAGAGCGTGATCCGGACCGGCGACATTGTCGTGAACCTCGACGCGAAAACGGTGGAAGTGAACAACAACCGCGTTCACCTCACCGGCAAAGAATACCAGATGTTCGAGCTGCTTTCCCTGCGCAAGGGCACGACGCTCACCAAGGAAATGTTCCTCAACCATCTCTACGGTGGGATGGACGAGCCTGAACTCAAGATCATCGACGTCTTCATCTGCAAGCTTCGCAAGAAGCTGGCGCAGTCGACCGGCGGCGACCACTTCATTGAAACAGTCTGGGGGCGCGGTTATGTGCTGCGTGATCCGTATCCCCGCGTTTCAGCGGCGCTGGCCGAGAAAGCCGCTTAAGCGCTGCCAAACACGGACTGACCAACACGAGAGAGGGCGGATCGCAGGATCCGCCTTTTCGCTTTTAGGACGTCGGTTCTACCGCGCCAGCCTGGCGTCAATCGCCGGTTTGCTGGTTATCTTCATCGCCTTGGCATCACGCTTTTCCAAGTCCGCGATCAGCAGCCTGACATTCCTGGTGTTCGACTTGAAGACGACGTCAAAGACGTCACCCACGATCGGCAGGGCGCCGAATGACACGTCTAGGCCCCAGTTCGCGCACATACGCCCCTTGGTCCAGCGTGACACGCCTAACCTGCGCGCTTCACCAATGATGTAGAGGCCGATGGCCCCGCTGATGAGGTCACCGACCACGGGAACAAGCCCGATTATCGCGTCGATGCCGAACCGAATGCCGGCAATCTATAACTGGCGGTCCATCGACTGCTCGAGGCGCTTCAGACGAGCAAGGGAGTCCTGAACGTCTGACATGAAAGCTAAGCGCTCCCCTTCAAGGTGAATTACGCGGCGGCGCGAGATTGGTTCACGCGAGAACGGTTCATATGCAGCAGCCGCGACTTTTGCAGCGGCCAGACGGCTGGCAAGCTGCTAGGAGCGATCCGGGAGGCTGCACATGGATATTCGCGAACAACTGGCGCGTGACCTTCTGAGTGCGTCGTACTCGGAGCTCAGCCAGCAGAAGAAGAGTGTCATCGATCTGATTGCGGATCAGAAACCGACCGGCCTCGGCCCGCTGGCGAAAATCGACGAGCGCGATGCCTGGGCGAAGCTCGCGGACAAGGTCGCGCAAGTCGGCGGATCGTGGGCCTTCATCATCTCCTTCATTGTCGTGCTGATGATCTGGGTCACCGGAAACGTCTTCCTGGCTGCAAGGGCGTTCGACCCCTACCCCTTCATCTTCCTCAACCTGATTCTCTCGATGGTGGCAGCCCTTCAGGCGCCGGTCATCATGATGAGCCAGAACCGGCAAGGTGCGATCGACCGCGCGGCGGCTGAGCACGACTATGTCGTCAACATGCGCGCAGAGCTGGAGATCATGTTGCTGCACGACAAGCTCGACGCGCTACGCGAACGCGACATCCCTGCGCGGACGGATGCGATCGCCGCGCAGCTCAAACAGCTGTGTGACGACGTCGCGATCCTGAAAGCGAAGAGTTAGGCCGCAGCTGCGAGGCGCTGTTCGCGGTTCACTTCACGCAGTTCGACCGCGCGGGTTTCGAGATCTGCGATCAGCAGTTTCACGTTCCTGGTGTTGGACTTGAACGCGATGTCAAAGACGTCGCCGACGATGGGGACGAGGCCGACTGCGAAGTCGATGCCCCAGTTGACCAGCATCCGCGTGACCGTCCCGCGGGTCGCTCCGAGCTTGCTGGACTGGTGGATGATGTAAAGGCCGGTGGCGGAGGTGACGATGTCGCCGAGGATCGGAACGAGACCGCCGATCGCGTCGAGGCCGAACTGGATGCCGAACAGGGAGAACTTTCGATCGAGACGTTGCTCCAGCTTTTTCAGCTTCGCTACGCCATCACATTTGCTCGGCATGCAGGTCCACCATCAACGCTTCTGCGTCGGCATTACGCAAGAGCAATACTACGCATCCGCTTCTGAAAGGTTCACAACACGACTGGCCATGCTGGCGGGCGGTGGGCTTATGCCTTCTTCCGCATCGCCGCAATTGTTCTAGCAAGGCTGTTGCAGGGGCAATGCCATGCATTTAGCCGCACCCTGCCGCGAGATCTGGAACCGCAACACCCTGTTTTGGTGTTGCTTTCTCCTATTAGCGGTCTTTCAGGTAGGCCGCCGACTGCTTGCCGGCGATCCGGATCAGGTCGCCCATAGAGTGATCAACGTCGATCAGATGGAGGCCCCAGTTGAGGTCCGGACCGGTGGCGCGCTGGATCTCGCCGGCCAGTTCATCGGCGCGAGCGTCGGCCGGATCGGCGTTCACGTGCATCTCGAGGTAGGTGAATTCGCCGGCAGTCTGGCACTGGGTCGAGACGAGGCCGGGGGTTTTCACGAACGGGGTCGTGACAGTGGGTTCGGGCTTGGCCCAGGCGGGCTGCACCGTGCCGCCCGATCCGTTCAGGAATCCCTTGGTGAGGAAGTAGGACTCCGGCGTCCCCTTCCCGCCTGCAAGGTTTGACGGATTGGTGCAGGCGGCGACGGCGCCATTCGCGGCTTTGCCGAAGCGAGATGTCGCGGGCGGCGGGAGCGTGTCGCGGAAGGAGGCGTAGCTGATGACGCAGCCGGTCTGGTCTTCAGCGGTGCAGAGCGGGATCGCCTTGAAGGAGCCGCCGGTGAGTTTGCCCGGTGGGACCATGACGGCCGAGCCGAGGATCATCGCGGAGATGAACTGCCTCTGTGCGGGCTTGCCTTCGATCTCGTTGGCGATGAGACGCGAGATGACGCCGGCGCCCTGGCTGTGGCCGATGAGCATGACGCCGCGGCCATTGTTCTCGTTGGCCATGTACCAGTTCCAGGCATCGACCACATCATTGTAGCCGCCGACGCCTTGCGGCAGGCGCTCGCCGATCGGCTGCGGTCCGCCGCTGGCGATGCGGAGCGTGGTGAGCGTGGTCTGGCGATAGATCGGCGCGAACTGGCGGCAGACCGAGCCGAAGCGTGCGAACTGCAGCTTGATGTCGTCGATCTCCATCTTGTCGACCGTCCAGTCGGACGCCCAGGTCTTGTCGTCGGAGACGGTGGGATAGACGAAGAAGCAATCGACTTTCGCATCGGAAGCCGGCGTGTATTTTTCAATCTTCGTCTTGCCCGCCGTGTCGATGATGGTCGCGTCGAGGTTCACCTTGCACTTGTCGTCGGCGAGACTCGGGCGGCAGAGCCAGAGCGAGGGATTGGCGAAATCGGCGTGCGCGATGTCGGCGGCCGGGAGCGGCTGAAGCGTGAGAGCCGGCGGCGCGCTGGCGCAGCCGGACATGAGGGCGACAGCGAGTGTGGCGGCAGCGAAGGTCGCGCGCATGGTTTCTCTCCAGTGATGGCGGACTGAGGCCGCTCTTGGACGGGAGCTAAGGCGGAAGCGGGTGTCTGGGCAAGTGGGGCTCACGCAGGCGTGCGGAGGCGGCCCCTGCGACGGGGCCGCCGGGGTGGGTTGAAGGTGTGGCCTCAGTTAGTTGAGGCGTCTTTTGCGCGCCTTCCCCGCGCGCGCACACGACGCGAGGGATTGCCGGCGTGAAAACAGCCCCCTCCGTCTCGCCGCGCAGACGCGGCGATCCACCTCCCCGCCTTTGGCGAGGGAGGACTCGGCGAGGAGCGCGTGACGTCCTCCACCGGAGGGGCCGGGGGAGGTGGCGCGATGCGGAGCATCGTGACGGAGGGGACTAGCGCAGCATGTGTGATCTCGGCTCTGCGCGTCGACTGCCGGGCGGGGCGCGTCAGCGCGCGGTCCGACGAGGTTCCTTTTGTGAGTGTCGTTCGGCGTAGGGAGCTGATCGCCTTCCGCTTTATCCGCGTGCCAATCACGGGTGCTGCGGTGGATGATCTTTCCGAGAAACGAAACGACGTTGGACACGAGCCAGCAGAACGCGCGCAGCATGGCCGCCAGCAAAGGCTGGCGGGTTGATGGGTCAAGCACTCCGTATGTGCGCGTTTGTGTTCGTGTCATGCAGAGGAATATACGGCCGCCGGAATGGGGGTAGGACGGCGCGGCGCTCATTCCTGTTTTTGCAGTTCTGCCGTCCTACAGATTTTTGCGACAAGCGATTGAAACTGCTCGCGAAGTTTTTGGGCTATCCGCCGAATTTGCACGCGCTACTACGCCTTGCGGATGAGCGACGCCGCTGTGATGTCGCGCAGGGAGCGTGCGCCGACGCCCGCCATGGCGAGCCTTAGCTCGTTGTTGAGGATGTCGAGCACGCGTTCGACGCCGGCTTGTCCGAACGCGCCAAGGCCCCACACATAGGGACGGCCAATGCCGACGGCGGTAGCCCCGAGGGCGAGCGCTTTCAGCACATCCGTTCCGCGCCGGACGCCGCCATCGACGAGAACCGGGACGCGGCCGCGGACAGCCGCAACCACTTCGGGCAACGCCTCGAGCGTGCTCCGTCCTGTCTCGGTCGCGCGGCCACCATGGTTGGATACGATGATGCCGTCGGCGCCGTGCCTGACGGCGAGCTCTGCATCGCCGCGCGATTCCAGGCCCTTGATGAGCACCTTCATCTTCGTGACGTCTTTCAGACGCTTGATGAAGTCCCACGTCAGCGACGACGAGTTCAAGGCGACGCCGGTCATGTCGTTGCCGCTGAACATGGGCCGCGTGCGCGGGTCCGGTCCGCCAGCGGCATGACAGGACGAGCATGTGCGGGTGTCCGTCCGCGCCCAGCGCGTGGCGGATTCCGTGTTGCGTCCAACAGGCAGATCGACCGTCACCGCAACCACGGGGCATCCCGCAGCTTCGGCGCGTTTAACGAGCTTGACCGTGATGTCCCACTTGTTGGTCGTATAGAGCTGATACCAGATCGGCGCACCGTAAGCGGCGGTCACGTCTTCCACGCCGATCGACGACACGGTTGAGAGAATTTGTAGATGTCCACGGCTCGCAGCTGCCCTGGCGCTGCCGATCTCGCCTTCCGGGTGGAACGCGCGCTGCGCGCCAAGTGGCGACAGGAAGATCGGGCTCTTGTAGGTGATCCCGAAGAGATCGAGGCTCATGTCCATCCTGCTGAGATCGACAAAGCGTTTCGTGTGCAGCTGATAGCGCGAGAAGGCCCGCTGGTTCGCGCGGAGCGTCTCTTCCCCATCAACGCCGGACGCCAGATATCCCCAGTGCGCCGGCGGAATGTTGCTGCGTGCGACTGCTTCGAAGTCGAACACGTCGAGCGCATCGGATGCGCTCGACGCAAGGCTGTCGATGCCCTGCAGCGTCGGTGTCTGGGCCAGCGCCTGACCAATGTAAGGGACGCCGGCGAGCAGCGGGCTTGCCGCCAGCAGTTTCAGAAACGCTCGCCGATCCGTCATCGTCCGTCCCCAATGATTATCGGACAGGCTAGCCCTTCGGGCAGTTGCCCGCCATGGCTTCGCCGGCGAAGGCCTTCTTCACGAAGGGGGTTGAGTCAGCGAGCGAGCCGTTGACCGTGCCGGAGTGGTCGAGATCAGCGTAGACCTTGCGTTCGATCACGCTGCCAGCCTTGCAAGAATCGTTGAAGAGACGCTCCTGTCCCGGAGGCGGGACGTCCTTGTCCATGCCGCCGGTGCCCATGAAGACGGGGCCCTTCACCTTCAGTGTAGAGTAGGCCATGAGCGGGTAAAATTCCGCCATCGCTTGCGTCGGGTCCGCGGTGAACATCTTCGACTGGGTCATCTTCTCGGTCTTGATCATCGTCGCTGTATCCATGAAGCACTGGGTACGGGTCGATTCAAAGAAGGGCCTTGCCGGAAGCGATGCGTAGTCGGCGATCTTGAACAACGGATCGGCCTGTTCGCCGAGGTACATGATGTACATCGAGTAGGCCAGGACGCCGGAGACGACGTTGGGATCGCGCACGGCGGGCGCAGTGTCGTTGGTGAAGTAGGGCGTGCCGGTCGCTACGGTGCCGCGAATATCGAGTTCGGGGGCGTAGGTCGTCGCCTCCCCCGCTGTTGCGAAGGCTGCGCCGCCGCCTTGCGATTGGCCGACGAGGACGACGGACTTGCCGATACTGAAGGTAGGATCGGCCTGTACGGCGCGGATGGAGTCGAGGACGGAGTACGCGGCCGGGCGCGTGGCGAGATAGGGGTGGCCGCCGGGCGTGCCGAGGCCCTGATAATCCGACGCGACAACCGCATAGCCCTGGTCGAGCCAGTGGCTGAGATACTTGTTGTCGCGTTCTGAGCGGGCCCTGTTCGACGGAGCGCAGATGTCGGCGATGCCGACCGTGCCGTGCGCCCAGGCGATCAGCGGCCAGCCGCCGGCGGGGGCCGCGCCTTTCGGCAGGAAGACGGAGCCTGAGACAGCAATCGGCTCCTTCTTGTCGCCGAGGCCGTTCACCGAGGAATAGAGGATGCGGAAGGCCGAAGCTGCTGACGGCAGGGATGTGTCGGCCGTTTGCGGTTCTGTGCGGATCATCTTGCCGGGGGTCGCGGGGATAGCTGCATCGGGCATGTAGAAGGCCGAGACGCCGCCATCGCCCTGCATGGGATCCGATAGCGGGGCGGCCGCCTGCTCGACCACTGGAGACGCTTCAGCGACGGGAGCTGCGGGTTCCGCCGGCTTGGTCTCACCGCAGGCGGCGAGCGCAAATGCGGCCGAACCGAGCAGCAGGCTGGCGAGGAATTTCATCCGGGGACTCCAGGTAACGGGAACCAAATCACTGGAACCCTATCGCCCGGCCATCGCCATGCGCCAGCCCTGTCGTTAGGTAATTGTTGTGACGCCGCGCGTCATCACTTGCCCTTCGCCTTTGGGCACTTCGCGATCGCGCCAGTTCTGATAGAGTTGCGTCATGCCAGCCGTCACCCGTCTCGACCCCAAGACAATCTTCACGCCCGAGGAGTGGGCGAGCGTTTCACGCCAGTCGGTATGGCTCGGGCCTGTACTGGTGGCGTCGGCGTGGGCGGTGATCATCGGCGCGAGCGCGCTGTTCATCTATGCGCCCAACCCGCTGACGTATGTTCTCGCCGTGATGCTGATCGGGACCCGGCAGCTGGGACTCGCAATTCTCGAGCATGAGGCGGCGCATGGTACGCTGCATCCGAATGCAAAGCTGAATGACTGGATGGCGGAGTGGCTGTGCGGCGGGCCGGTGGGCGGCAGTCTGAAACGCTATCGCCCCTACCACCTGACCCACCACAAATACACCGAGCAGCCAGAGGATCCTGATATCGGCCTCTCGCGCCCCTTTCCCGTCACCAGGGGATCGCTGAACCGGAAGTTCGTGCGCGACCTGACGGGGCAGACTTTCTACAAGCAGCGGATCGCGCCATTCATCGCACATATGCGTGGCGAGACGCGCAAGCCGCCGCGCGTACCGGATACGCCGGGGCGGCGGTTCTGGATTGCGCAGGGCGTGATCGTCGTGGCGACCAGCTTGCTGGGTTACTGGTGGGCGTGGCCGGCGCTGTGGATCGTGCCGATGGCGACATGGTTTCCGCTGGTGACGCGGCTGCGCGCCATGGGCGAGCATACCATGGTCAACACGCAGGAAGATCCGTTCACGCACGCACGGACGACGCTGGCCAATCCGCTGGAACGGCTCTTCATCGCGCCGTTCTGGGTGCACTATCACTGCGAGCACCACTGTTTCATGTATGTGCCTTGCTACAATCTCGAGAAGACTCACCGCATGCTGATGCTGAAAGGCTTCGGCGAGCGGATGCGCGTCACCAAAGGCTATGCCGAGGTGTTGCGGCGGTGCGGGTCGAACGTCGAGGCTGAGGCGGCCGGCGCTGCATGAAGGTACGCGCGAAACCTCAACGTGAGGTCCGCCCTTATGGCGAGGAGACGCGCGGGTTGATCCTGAAGGCGGCGGAAGAACTGTTTGCCGCCTACGGACTGGAGAATGTCTCGATGCAGCACATTGCAGACACCGCCACGGTTTCGCGGGCGACGGTGTTCAACCAGTTCGGATCGAAACAACTGGTGCTGGATTCGATCACGGCGCGGTCTCTCGCCGCCTATCGTGACCTCCTGCGAGCAGCACTGGACGATGACGCGACGCCGACGCCTGCCTTGCTGCGCAAGCTTTTCAGGCAGATGGGTAAAGGCATTGCGGCGAACCAGTGTCTCTATCGCGAGGTCTTTGCCGAGATCCGCAAGGTGTCGATGGGACTGGATGGCGAGGGAGAGTCTCCCGGCTTGAAGCGGGCGACCTCCGAACTGCTGACGGCGCTGTTCGCACGCGGTCAGGCGCGTGGCGACATCAGCAAAGCGCATACGGCCGACGTGCTGGCGACAGCCTATGACAGCCTGCTTTCCGGCGCGGTGATCCAGTGGCTACATGATCGACGCAAGGGCGCGCTGCCCGGCCTGCTGGAAGCGCTGGCCGATGTGTTCCTCAAGGGCGCCAGCCCGATCCGCTAGGCTCACGCGGACGTGACAAACGCTTGTGCGAGCCCACTTGCGATACACAATGAATTAGACTGTAGTCCATGTTACTCGGCTCGTCCCCCAACCCAGAGCCGACCCCGGGACGAAGCGCTTCATGTTTGGATATCAATTCCGGAAAGGGAGGCAGGCTGATTCATCGGTCTGTCTACTGCTTCCGTTAGCCTTCATGATCGCGTCAGCGCCAGCTTTCGCCCAGCAGGCAGGACAGCCGCCGGCCGCGCAATCCTATGCCGCCGATTTCTTCACGCCGTTCAATCCGGTGACGGCGGAAGACATGATCCGCCGTCTGCCCGGCTTCAACCTCGACACCGGCGATGACCGGCGCGGCTTTGCAGGCGCGGCTGGGAACGTGCTGATCAATGGCGAAAGGCCAAGCTCCAAGACATCTCTGGCCGAGCAACTGTCGCGCATATCGGCGCGGGATGTGCTGAGAATCGACATTCTTTCCGGTAGCGGACAGGGCACTGACATCAGTGGTCAAACAATGATCGCGGACGTGCGACTGCGCCCGCGCGAGACTGGTGCAACGAACACCTTCGTGGCTCAGGCCAGCCAGCTCGACCCGTCTGAAAGTATCAATCCCCTGATCGTGCTGACGAGCGGATTCAAGGCGGGCGATATCAACGTCAACCTGGCCCTGCAGGCGCAGCCCTCGCGTCGCGGGCGCATCGAGTATGACAAGGAGACTCGGAACGGCGCCGGCGTACTGCAGAGCCAGGGGCCGGAGTTCCTGCAAGGCCACTATTGGGAATACAAGCTGAGCGGCCGTGCAAGCTGGAAGGCTGGCGAGAGCGACGCCTTCAACGCAAACCTGCAGGCGATACCGTCGCGCGACGGACGTCACACTTTTTCGCAGACCTACAATTCAGGCGGTGCCCTGACACAGGTCGACGACAGCAAGGTGACAGGAGACGATGCGTGGGCCGTCGAAGCGGGCGGCGACTGGGAGCACAAGCTTTCCCCCGACGCATCCTTCAAGCTGATCGGGCTGGCCAGCGGGCGGCACACCGGATCGAGCGAGCGGTACTCGACGCAATTCACGGCGGGCGGATTCCGCAACACCTTTATCCAGCGCGGGGCGGACAGCGGCGAGTATGTGGCGCGCGGCGTGGTGTCGTGGAAGCCGGCAAAGGAGCATGCTGTCGACTGGGGAGGCGAGATCGCCTTCAATTACCTCGACAGCGCGCTCGACATTCGCGTGCAGACGCCCCTGGCAACCATTGATGCGACGCCACCTGTTGCGAACACGCGTGTGGAAGAGCAACGCGCTGAAGCCTTCATCAGTGATGTGTGGCAGGTAGCGACCAATGTGCGCGTCGAAGCCGGCGTGACCGTGGAGACATCCACCATCACGCAATCGGGCGATGCGAGTCAGGAGCGGGATTTCACCTTCTGGAAGCCGCGACTTGGAGCGACTTGGTCGGTGGATGAGTCCAATCAGCTCCGCTTCCTGCTGGAGCGCGATGTGAGCCAGCTGGACTTCACGGAATTTGCCAGCGCTGTATCGCTGTTTGACGGCACCGTCGACCTTGGCAACCCCAACCTGGAGCCGGAACGGACACTGCGGACGACGGTTGAGTGGGAGCACCGCTTTGGGCCGAAGGGCGTGATCACGCTGTCAGTATTCAATGACGCGGTTGAGGCGGTCCAGGACCAGATCCCGATTGCCGGCCTGTTCGACGGGCCGGGCAATCTGGGCGATGGGCGCCGTACGGGCGTGAAGCTGGATGCAACCGCGCCTCTGGATGCCATTGGCCTAAAGGGCGGCGAGTTACGCGTGAAAGGCATGGCGCAGGAATCGCGCGTAACCGATCCGGTGACTGGCGTAGAGCGGCGCTTCTCCGATGAAGCAGACTGGAGCTATTCGATCGACATCCGCCAGCCGATCCCGGACATGAAGCTGGCATGGGGCGCGCTGTATGAGCGTGCGGATGATGTATCGCAGTTTCGCCTGCGCGAGTTGCGCAATACGGGGTGGGATGAATCAAATCTCGACCTCTACCTGGAGACGACGGCCGTGACCGGATTGCTGGTCCGATTCACGATTGCCGACATCCTGCTGCCGCAGGAAACCCGGGAGCGGCAGTTCTTCACACCGGACAGGGCGACATCCGTTCTGCCCTCTTCCGTCGAAAGGCGGGCGGCGACCGGCGGATTCGGCACAAGATCCTATGGCGTGAGGGTCTCGGGTAAGTTTTAAGCCAAAGCGCAATAGGCCGGGCCTTTCGGCCCGGCCCGTGCGTATCACTGAAGTCAGATCAGAACTGCAACAGCGCAGAGATTCCGAATGAGTCGACTTCTGCTTCATCCGGCTGATAGCGGGTGTATTCGAGACGGAGCTTGGTGAAGGGGATGCTGCTCAGCTGGATGCCGGCGCCATAGGCGAGACCCGAGCCGCTGTCGGAGATCGAAGTTCCGAGGGCGGACGCTTCGATCGATAGATCGGCATAGCCGACGCGGGCGAAAACATCGCCCACGAGCGGGATCGGCAGCCAGCCGACGGCGTAGACGCCGTAGGAGTTTTCAAGGCTGACATCGACCTGCGTGCCCAACACGTCAAAATTGTCTTCCTGAATGCCGATGGCGACTTCACCCTCGACACCGAAGAACGGATTCGACTTGAAGCCGAGGCGGCCCATGACGCCGCCGACTGTGGCGTCTTCGCCACCGGCGTCAGCCGTGAAGGTGGAATAGCCGACGCCGCCATAGACCTGCGCGGAGGCGGCGGGAGCGATGATCGCGGCGGCGGCTAGGCCGGCCGCAACGGAGAGAACACGTTTCATGTCACGTCCCCAATAAACGCCGCCCTGCGCGGCGAGTTGGACTGTTCCCGCGTTTGGGGCGGGTGACAAGTTACGGCTTTGGCGCCCGGGCGGCGGCGACCACCTCATTGACCGCATCGATGACGGCCTGCGGTTTGTCGCGCTGGATGGAATGGCCGGCGCCTTCCACGGTGCGGCGCTGACCGACCGATGACAGGGCGGTCATCTCGTCGTGCATGGCGATCAAGACGGACTTCAAGCCTTCGCGATCGGCGGGCGTGAATTCCGGGGGCATGTCCTTGTCGAAGTCGCCGCGCGTCAGAACGATGAGCGGCATGCCGCCCCATTGGCGACGCGACGTAGTGAGCTGTTCGGTGCTCGCGCCCGGCATCGAGTCGACTTCGGAGAGATAGCTCTCGACCATGTCGGCGTCGTTGCCGAGACAGTCCTTCACCAGCGGATCGGCCTTCGGCACGAGGGTGGCGCGCAGCCTGGCCACACAGCCGAGCGCTTTTGTTTTCTCGGAGGCGGCCCTGGACGCGGCATAGGCTTCCGGGATCACAGCGGCAATCCGGACGCTCTGCCCGTCGCCCGAGGGATCGACGAGGACCATGCCGGCCATCTTGTCGAAGCGCGTATTGGCGAATTGGCGCACATGGTAGCTGCCGAGGGAGTGGCCGACGAGGACGTAGGGCGGCGCAATGCCGGCGGCTGTGAGCATTGCCTCGATGTCATTGGCGACCGCAGCGGCGTCGCGCGGCAACGGGCCTGTATCGCTGAGCCCGCGGCCAGCCCTGTCATAGCTGCAGCTGAGCGTCGTCTTGCCGACTTGCTCGCGCACGCCGCGCCAGGCTGTGCTGTCGCTGCCTGCGCCGCTATCGAAAATGACGGCGGGCGCGCCCGAGCCAATGCAGTTGATGAACAACTGGCGGCCGTCGGGCAGCGTAACGAAGCGCGCGTTCGAGCCGTCCGGGGCGTCGGCGGGTGTCGGGACGGCCATCGGCGTCAAAACGATGTCTTCTTGCATCTTGCCAGCCTCTGCCCATCTTCCGGCCCAACCGCCTTCCGGGGTCTTGGTCGCGGTCCAGGTGACTTCAAGCGAAGGCACGATGAAGGACAGCGTCGTATCGGTCTGCGCGACGTTGCGGACAGGAATGGCCTTGCCGGTTGTGTCGATCAGGCGGCCGGCGAGGCCGTAGTGCGTCTCGTGCAGGTTGAGGGTCGATGCGCCATCGCCGCTGGTAAACCAGCTTTCTGCATAGACCGGAGCGGCCGCTGCAACCGGGGCCGGATCGGGCGCCTTGGCGGGCGAGCAGGCAATGGGAGCGGCCATCGCCGCGAGCAGCATCGACAGCCGTTTCACGGCAATTCTCCCCTGATCTTTTCACTGCTGACAGAGCACTATCAGCAGGTTCGAGCAATCGCGTTTGAATGCGAGACCGGCGTGCCTTACCTATCCGCCATGGAATCGCGCGCCCCCCCCGATACAGAAGACTTGCCGGACGACGTGCCGGACGCGTCCCTCCCCGACCTTCCGGGAGCCCAAGAGGTCGAGGCGGCGACCGAAGAGATTTCGTCCGGCATCGAGATGCATTCGGCCGAGGGCGGCAAGAAGCGGCGCATGTCGGGCCCGGACATCATCCGCGACCACGTCACGCGCCTGCCCTCCCGGCCGGGCGTCTATCGCATGTTCGGCGAAACGGGAGAACTGCTCTATGTCGGCAAGGCGCGGAACCTGAAGGCGCGGGTGTCGAGCTACGCCAAGATCGGCGGGCAGACACAGCGGATCGCGCGGATGATCTCGCTGACGCGGTCGATGGAGTTCGTGGTAACAGCGAGCGAGACGGAAGCGCTGCTGCTGGAAGCGAACCTGATCAAGCGGCTGAAGCCGCGTTTCAACATCATCCTGCGCGACGACAAGAGCTTCCCCCACATTCTAATTCGCGAGGATCACGAGGCGCCTCAAGCCCTGAAGCATCGCGGCGCCAAGCGGACCAAGGGGCGTTACTTCGGACCTTTCGCATCGGCGGGCGCGGTGGATCACACGCTGGACACGCTGCAGAAAGCCTTCCTGCTGCGGACGTGCACCGACAACATCTATGCCACGCGCTCGCGCCCCTGCATGCTGCACCAGATGGGGCGGTGTTCGGCGCCGTGTACGGGTTTGATCCCGCTGGACGAATATCGCGATCTGGTGCGCGAGGCAGAGCGCTTCCTCAGTGGCGATGCCGAGACTCTGGTCGAGCAACTGGCCGCGCAGATGGAACGCGCGGCTGCGAACACTGACTATGAGCGGGCAGCACGGCTGCGCGATCGCATCCGCGCGCTGTCGTCGGTGCGCCAGTCGCAAAGCGTCAACCCGGACGGGCTGGTGGAGGCGGATGTGTTCGCGATCCACTCGGATGCAGGCGTCTCTGCCGTGCAGGCCTTCTTCTTCCGTGCCGGACAGAACTGGGGCGCGACGGTGTGGTATCCCAAGCACGATCGCGACGACTCGCCGGAAGAGGTTCTGACAGCGTTCATCGCGCAATTCTATGACGATAAGCCGGTGCCAAAGCTGATCCTGCTCAATCGCGAGATCGAGGAATGGGACCTGATGACCGAAGCGCTCGAGATGAAGGCCGAGCACAAGGTGGAGATCCGCACACCGCAGCGCGGCGAGAAGCGCGGGATCGTTGAACAGGCGGCGCTGAATGCGCGTGAAGCGCTGGGCCGCAAGCTGGCCGAGACGCAGAGCCAGCAAAAGATCTTTGCCGCCGTGCAGAAAGTGTTCGACTTGCCAGAGCCGCCGAAGCGCATCGAGGTCTACGACAACTCGCACATTATGGGCACGAACATGGTGGGGGGCATGGTGGTGGCGGGACCTGACGGATTCGAGAAGAACAGCTATCGCAAGTTCAATATCAAGGACCAGGAAATCGAACCTGGCGACGACTACGGCATGATGCGCGAAGTCATGCGCCGCCGGTTCGGACGGCTGAAGAAGGAGTGGGAGGAATTAAACAGTCCTCCACCGGCGCAGCCGGACGAGGTGGCGGCTGATCCGCAGGGGAAGACGACGGAGGGGCCTCTTTCGACGAGTCCCCATGCCGGTTCAGCCCCCTCCGTCTCGCTTGCACGTGCGAGCGATCCCCCTCCCCCGTCGCTTCGCGCCGGAGGAGGACACAAGCCCGATACATGGCCTGATCTCGTGCTGATAGATGGCGGTCTCGGGCAGCTGAGCGCAGTGCGCGAGGCGATTGCGGAGGTCGGCTTTGCGCCGGGTGATTTGAATCTCGTGGCTATCGCCAAGGGGCCGGATCGCAATGCGGGACGCGAGCAGTTCTTCCGGCCAGGACGCGCCCCGTTCCAACTGCCCCCGAACGACCCCGCCCTATACTACCTGCAACGCCTGCGCGATGAAGCCCACCGCTGGGCCATTGGCGCACACAGGGCGAAACGCTCGGCCGCAATCACGGGGCAGAATCCTCTAGACGAGATTACCGGGGTTGGCGTGCGGCGCAAGAAGGCGCTGCTGCATCGCTTTGGCTCGGCCAAGGGCGTGAGCAATGCGACGGTAGCGGACCTTCAAACCGTGGAAGGCGTGAACGCTGCGCTGGCGCAGCGGATCTACGATCACTTCCGTGGCGGATGATCGCGCCGCGCGCATGGCCGACGCAACGCGGGTGTGGCTGGCGCCACACGATCCGGACTGGGCGCGCATCGCCGAAGCGGAAGGTGCGCGTTTGAAGGCAGCGCTCGGCGGTGTGCTGATCGCCGTGCATCATATGGGCTCGACGGCGATTCCGGGAATCGCGGCCAAGCCGACCGTGGACCTGATGCCTGTTGTGACGGGATTGGAAGCTCTCGAAGCAAAGCGATCGGCAATCGAGGCGTTAGGCTATCTGTGGCGCGGCGAATTCGGCATTCCGGAGCGGCGCTATTGCGTGTTTGAACGGGACGGCAAGCGCATCTTCCATACGCACCTCTTTGTCGATGGAAACGAAAACGTCGTGCGGCAATTGCTGTTCCGGGATTACCTCCGCGCACATCGCGACGAAGCGCTGGCCTATGAGGCGATCAAACGCGAGGCGGCAGCGGCCCACCCGCACAACTCACTAG
>JBBATZ010000049.1:0-33911 GCA_040398425.1 Hyphomonadaceae bacterium | reverse complement strand
GGATGAATCACAGCCCGATGATATCGCTCACTTTCTTTTCGGTCAGGCTCTTAGATCGACGCGACGTGGTGAGTTCAAACAGACCACATCCGATTGAAGCGGGCCACAACCGTCGCTCAATCGGGGCACTGGCGGGGCACGATGAATTTTGGGGATTTTCGAGAGGGCTGCAAACCCTTGATTTTATTGGCGCGCCCGAAGAGATTCGAACTCCTGACCCCCAGATTCGTAGTCTGGTGCTCTATCCAGCTGAGCTACGGGCGCGGCCTGTCGATGAAGGGCGTTTTGTATAGTCGGCTTGGGCGCGGCGCAAGGGGGATCGCACGTTCAGGAAAGCGACGATTTTCTCTGGAAATCACGCTATTTAGCGAGCGGCCAATTCGGCGCTGATCTTCTGCATGTTCTCGGCGTTGAGGCCGGCGTCGATCGCCATCGGATTCTTGGCCAGGGCGGTCAGCGGGATTTCGGCCGGCACCAGGCCTTCGGCCTGGCCGGAGACGAAGAACTCCACCACCGTGCGGGCGTACTTCGCGATGACGTCCTTGGCCTTGGGGGCGGCAAGCAATGTCTTGATCCCGGTGTCGACGGAAAGCCCGGGAGTTGCCGAAGCCGAAACGGGCGTTTCAGCGGGCGGCTGCTGGGCGATAGCCGGTAGTCCCGCCAGCAGGGCGACAAGCATGGCGGACGAGAAAAGTTTCTGCATCGGGTCGTCCTCTGCGACGCCACGCGGGGAGAGCGGTCGACCCGACATTCGCGCCAGCCGAAATTTCCGCATTACCCATTTCAGGTTTTGGCGTATTTTTCCGCAAGCGCTCAGCTGCGCCTCGCGCGCGTCGGTTTTGCAAGAAAACCTGCTGTCACACGAATGATTGACCGTTACTCGCCGTCCGAAACGTCGACGCCGGCGAAGATCGGCAACTCGACCGGATGCGGCCGTCCCTCGCGTTCGAGCTCCCGCGCCCCCGCCAGAATGGCGGGCAGGGCGTAGTTCCCCTCGTGACAGGCGTATTCATAGACCGGCTTGGCGGAGACGCGCAGCGACATCTCCCCGCCCCACGGCTCAGTGTAGAGCACCGGATCGTCCACGCGGAACTCATAATACAACTCGTCGTCTGACCAGCGCGTATAGCGCTCGGTCACGCGGCCGGTCGGCGAGATGTAGGACCGCTGCTTCGGATGCGAGTTGATGGTCTCGACCACCAGCGTGTTGCCCTCATACCAGCCGACGCTGTCGCCGCCCCATTTCGGAATGTTGGTCGGTCCATGCTTGCCGCCGATCGGGATCACGCGCACGTCGTGGATCATCTCGGTCAGGATCATCACCGATCCCGGCGTCTGAACGATCTGGTAGGTGTTGTTGTACATCCCGTTGTTCATCACGGGGCCTGCGCCGCCCGTGAAGCTCATGATGCAGCGTTCAGACAACGGACGAATTTCGAAATCATCGAACGCGTTCGTGCGTGTATTGGCGCGCATGCCTGCGTCGGAGTAGGGGATGCGGCCATCCTTGGGATAGGTGATCCAGGACGAGCGATACTCACCCTTCACCTTGGCGTAGCTTTCGCCAGGGTCCATCCAGAACCGGTTGTAGGCGCGGGAGGCGTTGCCGTCCGAGAGCAGTTTTTTTGAGGAGGCCTCGTCGACTTTCGACGCGCCCGCCTCTTCGCGCTGGGCCCCCGAATAGACGTTGTGACGTGTGAGTTTCTCAGCATCGACTTCGCTCAGAACAAGGCCCTCAGCGCCGGCGGGACGCTGCATCGCCGTAAGAGACGTATTGCTCCAGAAGCCGCCAAGGTCTGGGGTGCCCCAGCTTGTCTGCGGTGGGACATAACCTGCGGACGCCTGCGCAAAACACGCTGGTGCGCTTATGCACGTGCTGGCGAGCGCCAAGGCAACGATCATTCCGGTTCGCACGTCTCTCTCCCTCGGCATCGATGAACCGCGTTCAGCCTATGGCGTCGGCGTCCGGCTGCTACGCCCAGACGCCATGATGTCTGCGAAGTATTTCATGGCCGCCGGCAGCTCTGTCACGTCCAGCACTGCATCCTTGTTGGCGTCGATTTCTTCGAAGTGCGGACCAACAGCCGCATCGACGCGTCCGTGCAGCTCGTTGCGCTGCACCTTGTCGTCGAGGTTGGTATCCAGCGCGCCGATCAGGCGGCGCGGCATCTTCATCATCTCGGGCGTCGCGTCGGCCGGATGCGCCACCGTCTCGTCGGCCCATTGGTAGTACAGCGACGTGTAGTGCATCTCCTCCCACGATTGCGGCCCCCACACGATCGTCTTGGTCGGATCGGGGTTCGCCGGATTGCGGACGGAGTTGTCATACCAATAGGTCGCGACAATCTTCGATCCGGCGGGAATTTTCACAGGATCGGTGAAGCCGTACGTGCGCTGCCAGTTGAAATCATAGCGCGGCAGGCTGATCAGCATCTCGCGGCTGCCATCCGGGCGCACCAGTTCGAGACTGCCTGCGCGGCCGCGATAGTGTGTGTGCAGGAACACCGACGACAGCAGTGCGTCCTTCGGGAAGGTCGTGTAGGCGACTTCCTTGTGGTTGTCCTCGCCCGGCGGAATCTCGATCAGGTTGTTGGCGATCACGAGGTGCCGCATGATCCGCTCGGGCTCCTGGCCCTTCGGATAGAAGTAGAAACCGATCTTCGATTTATCGACCGCTTCCTTGCCATAAGGCGTGTAGTGCATCTGGAAGCCCATGCCGCCGCCTGCGGGCAGCATGATGCCAACCTTCTCGGGCAGCGAGAGCGACTCGCCGCCCACCGCGTATTCACCGTAGGACGCTTCCCATTGCATCGTGGAAGCAGCGCCCGACGTGCCAAGCTTCGACATGTAGCCGGACAGGATGTGGTGCGTCGCCTGCCGATCACCGGGCAGCAGCGTCGCCGCCTTTACCCACCGCGCCTCGGTCTGCGGGTTTGCAGCGACGGGATACTGATAGTCGACCACGCCCGACGCCGGCACAGTGTAGGAGGGGACGTCTATCACCAGATCCGGCTTGCCCAGCGGCCAGTCAGGCGCGGTGTGGACCGTGGTCGCCAGCGGATCGTCGCCATCACCTCGCGGGCCCCCGGATTCGATCCAGTGAACGATGTTGCGCACCTGATCGGGTGACAGGCTGCCATCATGCTCGAACTTGCCGATGGTCGGATCGGGATGCCACGGCGGCATGGTGCGCGTACGGATCGCCTCGCGGATCATCGGTGCGAAAGCTTTCACGGCCTTGTAGTCCGACATGGCGAACGGGCCGATGCCGCCTGTCTGATGGCAGGCGACGCACTTCGCTTCCAGTACCGGCGCGATGTCTTTCGCGTAGGAGATAGATGCGTGCATGGCGCGGCGGTCGCGTTCGGGGAAGGCGATTAGCGTGCCTTTGCCGTTGACGCTTGCGGATGCCACTGCGCGGCCAGCAAGCACATCCTTCAGCGCATCGGCGAGATAGCCGCTTGCTTTTGCGCTGGCGCCGCTGGCGTCGACGGGGCCATGATAGAGTATCTTCAGCGTTTTCGGCTCGATCACGAACGCTTCGCCGGCATAGCTCGCGCCCAGCTGCTCGCCTGCCAGCTGCAAATTATCATGCAGGATCGGAACGCTGATCTTCTGAGCAGCTGCTTCTGCCGCGATCTCCGCGCGTGACCTGGTCGTGGAGTTCAGCATCAGGAACGCGACATCCGGATGGCTGGCCTGCAGGGTGTCCAGGGCAGCCGCCGCCTTGCGCGAACCTGCATCGCCATTAACCTGCGTCACGAGCACGATGGCCTTCACATCGACCAGCCTTCGCAGATCCTGGGCGAACCCGTAATTGTCGTTGAGGCGGAAGTTGTCGGCGCGCGCCGGCGTCAGGTTGACAGGGACGGTATTGTTGGCAAGCGCAACGCCGCCTGCAGTGATCGCCAACGCCAGTATAGCCACGCCGGCCAGCATTGCTTTCGATCTCATTGCCGTCTCTCCCCATGCGCCATCTTGGGCGCTTTTATTCCGTGTATAATGCACATATGTTCGAATTCGGATTCCGGAGTCAATTCACTTGGCTGATACGCAGCGCTCGCAGCAATTCACAGATCTCGCGACAGCGTTCGCCGATTTGTCGGCGCATCTCAATCAGCCATTGCTGCACAATCGCGTGCTGGAAGACGCGGGCGTTTCGCTTGACGTAGCGTTGACAAGGCTTCTCGTAGGCGTGCACCGCCACGGACCGATTGGCGTCGTGGATCTGAGCGACCGCAGCGGACGCGATCACACGACGGTTTCTCGCCAGATCGCCAAGCTCGCGGAACTTGGTCTCGTGGAACGCACGGTCAGCGCGGAAGATCGCCGTGTCAGCAAGATCGCTACCACAGCGCGTGGCGCGCGCGTTGCGCGTGCGGTGGCGAACGCCCACCGGAAACTGGTGCAACCGGTGCTCGATGGCTGGAAAGAGCGTGATGTCGCGGAACTCACGCGCCTCATGCGTCGCTTGGCTGAAGACGTTGCGCAGCTTCGCGAGACGCTGGAGCCCGTTTGACGCGCTGCAGCACGCACGCGCACGGCATGGAGATGTTTCGCGCATTCGTTCCGCGCCGGTATTGATCCCGTGCGGGGTGAGGCGCACGATCTGAGTCCGGGCCGTGGTACGGCTCCTGAGGCGTGACTCTCTTGCGCGTCCCCAAGGACCGGCCCGTGGCCCTTCACCCCATGCGTGAAGGAACAAGACATGAGCGGAGGAAAGGTGGCGACCGTACGTGCGGTCGCCCTGAGCGGACCCTGCGGGACCGGGAAAACCACGTTGCTCGAATCCATGCTTCATGCGGCAGGCCGTGTTCAGCGCAAAGGATCGGTGTCACAAGGTACAAGCGTCGGCGACGCAAGTGAGGAGGCGAGGGCGCGAGGACTTTCTACTGAGCTGAACGTTGCGGGCTTCGACTTCATGGGCGACCGCTATGTCGTCGTGGATTGCCCCGGCTCCATCGACTTTCTCAGTGAGGCAGATGCTGTCCTGCCGGCAATGGACCTCACTATTGTCGTCGCCGATCCGGACCCGGCCCGCGCAGGCCTGTTGCAACCGCTTCTGCGACGCCTCGATGAGCTTCAGGCCCCGCACTGCATCTTCATCAACAAGATCGACAAGGCGCGCGGTCGCGTGCGCGACATGATCGCCGCGATCCAGCCTTTCAGCCTCGAGCCGCTGGTCGCCCGCCAGATCCCGATCTGGAATGGCTCGGGCGCCAAGGGCTATATCGATCTCGCGATGGAGCGCGCCTATACCTACGAGTCGGGCAAGCCATCGAAACTGATCCAGATTCCGGAAGAGGAAAAAGCGCGCGAGCTCGAAGCACGCTATCGCATGCTGGAACAGATGTCGGACTTCGATGACGAGCTGATGGAAGAGCTGGTCAACGAGCATGACCCCACGCGCGACCATGTCCTCTCCGACCTCGCAGACGAAATGGGCCGCGTCCAGATCGTCCCGGTCTTCCTCGGTTCAGCCGAAAATGGCTCCGGCGTTCGTCGGCTGCTCAAGGCTCTTCGCCACGAAACGCCTGCGCTCACCCATGCTGCCCAACGTATTGGCGCGGACGGCTCCGCCGCCGCCGTCCTCAAGGCGCGCTACGCCGGACAGGCCGGTCGCCAGACCATGGTCCGCGTTCTCTCGGGTGGATCGCGTGGATTGCTCGACGGGGACATTCTCACCTTGCCAGATGGTGGCTCCGAACGCGTCGCCGGCGTCTTCTCGATCTACGGTGAAAGCCAATCGAAGGTGGAGAAGGCAACGCCAGGCGACATCGTCTATCTCGGCCGCATCGAGAAAGCTGCGCCGGGTGACCTCGTCGGCCTGAACGGGCAACGCCAAGCCTCAGCGACGCCAACGGTCGAACGCACGCCGGTCTATTCGCTCGGGGTCGAACCGTTCAACCGTGCGGATGACGTGAAACTTGCCGCCGCCATGGCGCGCCTTGTCGACGAAGACAGCGCGCTCAGCTTTGGGCCCGACCCGCAGACGCACGAGTTCCGCCTCTCAGGACAGGGCGAGATGCACCTGCGTGTGTCGCTCGACCGCCTCAAACGAAAGTTTGGTGTGGCCGTCGACTCCCGCCCGCCACAGACCGCCTACAGCGAAACCATCCGCAAATCCTCCACCCAGCGCGGCAAGCACAAGAAGCAGTCGGGCGGCCACGGCCAGTTCGGCGATGTCGTACTGGAAGTCCGTCCCGGAGAGCGCGGTAGCGGCTTTCTCTTCGACCAGAAGATCCACGGCGGCGTCGTGCCGAAGCAGTACTTCGGCGCCATCGAAGACGGAGCACGCGACGCGCTTCTGCTTGGCCCGCTTGGATTCCCCGTTGTCGATGTCGAGGTCACGCTGCTCGATGGCTCCTGCCACGCCGTCGACAGCTCGGAGATCGCCTTCCGCACCGCTGCGCGTATCGGCGTCAATCTCGCGCTGGCCGAGTGCGATCCGGTTCTGCTGGAGCCCGTCCACCGCGTCACAATCCATACGCCATCCGAACAGATGGCGCGGATCACGGCGCTGGTGCCGGTGCGCCGTGGTCAGATTCTCGGCTTCGAGCCGCGCGAAGGCTGGTTCGGATGGGAGTCCATCCGCGCCAACATTCCCGAGGGCGAGTTGCACGATCTCATCATCGAGATACGTTCTGCCACCCAGGGTCTCGGCCAGATGACATCGGCATACGATCACATGGCGGATATTGCCGGCCGTGTCGCATCAAAGGTGGTCGAGGCGCGCCAGACAGCCGCCGCAAAATAGCAGCGCATGCTTGCATCGCGACGCCCTCCATCCGAAGAGAGAGCATCGTCGCGATGCAAGGACGCCTGACATGAACAGACGACACATCCTGACCGGAGCAGGGGCGCTGGCGCTCACGTCTTGCACGCAGATGCCGGTCGCTTCCGCCGACCCGTTCACCGGCGACAAGCTGATGGCCGATGTGGAGACCTATGTTGGCTTCGGAACGCATCGCACCGGCAGCGCAGGCGATCTCGCCGCGTCCGACTGGTTCGCGAAGCACTGGCGCAGCCTCGGCTACGCGGTCGAACAGACCGACGTTACGTGCCCGAATGCGGACACACACGTCGCCAAACTTCGCATCGGCGACCAGGCGTTCGGCGGTTTTGCCCAACCGCCGCTCACCTTCACCCCCGAAGGCGGACTCACCGCTCCGCTCGCCGCGTGGAGCGCAGCCACGCCCGGCGCAGTCTCCGGCAAGATCGCCGTCGTTTACGTCGAACGCGCGCCCGGCCAGCCTTCGCCAAGCGCTGCCTATCGTGACGCCTTCCAGAAATGCGCGGCCGCTGGTGCGCTAGGCGTCGTCGCCATCGTCTCCGGCCCTACGGGCGAAGTCGTCGCGATCAACACGCCCGTTACGATGAAGCTCGGCATCCCGGTGCTGCAGATTGGCGAGAAGGAGCGCAAACGCTTCGACGCCGCCGTCGCCGCCACGCAGACCGGCAAGCTCATCATCGAAGGTCCCGGCGGCATGCGCACCGGCCGCAACACGATCGCGCGCAGTGGCTCAGCTGGCCCGTGGATGATCATCTCGACGCCACAGAGCGGCTGGTTCACCTGCGGCGGTGAGCGTGGCCCCGGCATCGCGATGTCCCGCGCGCTGTCTGCATGGGCAAAGACAACCAACTATCGCGTGCGCTGGCTATTCGTCGCCACGTCCGGCCATGAGTGGACCGATTTCGGCGCCGAGATGTTTCACAAGGCGCAGGCGCCTGGCGCTGCCAACACAGCACTCTGGTTTCACCTCGGCGCCAGCTTTGGCGCGCGCGCGTACGACGAGACACCCGCGGGACTGGCTGCAACGTCGACGCCCAATCTCGCGCGAGCGCTCATGGCGACACCCGATCTCGCGCTTATCTGTGAAGCCGCCTTCGCAGGCCAACCCGTGATCGAGAAGCCGCTGCCTGCGGAGCTCGCAAAAGCGCTCGGAGAGTATCGTCTCGTGCTGGAGGAGGGCTACAAACCGTCGGCGGGCTTCTGGGGCGGCAACGCCCACTTCCACACGCCGATCGACAGCGCGACCTCTACGACGCCGGAAATCATGGAGCCCATCGCGCGTGCGATCGCGCGTGTAATCGAGAAGCGCCTCGCTCAGCTCTAGCCGTGGCAGCGTTCCCAGACATATTGCACGGGACGTGAACCATCGAGTTTGGAGATCGTCGCCGCCAGGCCTTCCTTAGCGGCGCGGTATTCGATGCGCTGCGGGAAGTCATGATCGCCATTCTCGAACACCACCGAGCTCACGGGCGTCGCAGCCGTGGCAGAATTTGGCGCTTCGACGAAGGTGATTGGCCGCTGTCCTTCCGGTGACGCCGTATAGGTCGAACGCGACGGGCGGATGTCGATTCGCGACTGTTCCCATGTTGTCATTGCGCCATCGCGCGTGGTCGTGGCGTAACCGAACATGATGCCGCCCTCGGGATAGGACCACACTTCCTTGTTCACGCCGTCTGCCGATTGCCAGCAGCCCACCATGAAGGGGAAGCGGCCCTGGTCCATCTTTGGATTGCTGGCGCACGCGCCCACGGCAAGGGCGACAGCAAGAACGGAAACGAGCTTCAGCGACATGACGGCTCCCCTAGAATCCAGATGGATCCAGACCTAGCCCAGCGCTGCCCGGCCACACAAGTCGCTTGCATGCAGAGGAGGCGCGCCCATCAGGGGTGCGCGGCCTCATCGCGGCTTTCAGTCGGCGCAGCGGCGGCCACCGGCACGGCGCTATAGCCTGGTCCTGTCGGCGTGGGCGCCGGAGTTGCCTCCGCCACCATCCTCTCCGTAATTTCCGCATCGCGCAGCGCCTCGATACGCGCGCGCTCGGCTGCAAAAGCTTCCAGTTGCTCGCCCGTCAGCTTCCGCCCCGTCGGAAGTTTCAGTGTCATGGCGTTCACTGGCCGGTTGTCGACGTAGACCTCATAGTGCAGGTGAGGGCCGGTCGAGCGGCCGGTTGTGCCGACATAGCCGATCACCTGGCCCTGTTTGACATTGCTGCCCTTGTGCAGGCCTGACGCGAAGCGGCTCATGTGTGCGTAAGCGGTGACATAGCCATTGGCATGCTTGATCTTGGCATAGTTGCCGAAGGTTCCATTCGGACCATAACCCACTAGGCGGCCATTGCCGGCCGCGTAGATGGGCGTACCCGTCGGCGCGGCGAAGTCGGTGCCTTTGTGCAGCTTGGTATAGCCGAGGATGGGATGCTTGCGATTGCCGAAGCCGGACGAAAGACGCGCGCCGTTGATCGGCGTCTTCATCAGGAATTTTTTGGCGCTCTGGCCGGTCGCATCGAAGTAGTCGATCTGGCCATCGTCCGACGGCGCGAAGCGATAGAATGTCTTGGTCAGCGCCGCGCCATCCATTTCGGCCATCAGCACATTGCCGGTCTTTACCGTCTCGCCGCGTTCGTCTTCGAACGTCTCGTACAGAATGCCGAAGTGGTCGCCGGTCTGCACTTCGCGCTGGAAGTCGATGTCGTAGCCAAAGATGTCCGCGAAATCGACGACCTGCTGATCATTGGCGCCAAGGCCAAGCGCCGTCTGGTAGATCGATTGGTCAACGTCGGCGGAGATGTAGTCGATGCCGGGTGAAAGTTTCGCTTTGAGTTCATGCGGCGTCCACGTGCCATCAGCGCCAAGCGACACGAGCACTTGCGTTTCGGCGGCCGGGCGCAGCGACACGCCGGTGAGGCGCACGACGCCATCAATGCCTGTCTCGAGCCACGCAGTGACATCGTCGCCTGGACGCATGTCGCGCAAGTCGAGCAACTGGCTCGCAGCATACACAGCGCTGTTCGCCTCCGAACGCGGCGCGCCCATGCGATCCAGCACGGAGGACAGTGTCTCGTTCCGAAGAACCGAGACACGTTTCATTTCGCTTGTGAGGCCGCCGTCATGTCGCGCGCTCGTCAAAGAGGCGACCGCCTCGCGCGGATCCGGCAAATTGTCGTCGAGAGGTTCAGCGTCAACTGAACGCGCGCTGACGCCCGCAGCAACAAGCCCTGTCCCAATAAGCACGGCCGCAGCCGCACCCATCCCCCAATCAAACCAGGTGTTTTTCATGGGTGCTCCGAGTGGTTCCTTGCGGAACGGATTATTTGGTTCGCCGCGCCCCCTCGCTATTTACGTCGAAGCGGCGGACCAGACAGCAGATAAAAACGTTCAGGTGATAATGCACAAGTTCGAATGTATATCATGACCGTACATGACTGAAGAAAAGCTTGATCGCTCGTCAGTAAAGACGCCTAAAGGCCGCATCTTTGGCCTAGTTCTCGCCGCATTCGCGTTTTTTGCCTTGGGAATCTGGTTCCTTCGGCAGACCATTGTGGAGGCGATCGCGAACGGCGTGTGCGCTGAGCAAGAGCTTTCGTGCAAATTCACCATCACCAAATTGGATTTCGCTGGGTTAACATTAACGACTATTGATGCGCGTGCGCCGGGTTCCACTAGCGCAGCTCTGACCGCGCGCGAGATAGATATCGGCCTCGCCTGGGACGGTCCGTTCGCGCCGCGCGCCGCTTCGGTCATCGGCGACGGACTCACGCTGCGACTCGATCTCACGGGCAAGCGCTCCTTGTTCGGCGATCTGGACAAGGCGATCACCACCTTCGTCATCCCTTCCGACAAGCCGGTCGCCAACAACTGGAGGTTGCGCCTCGTCGATCTCACCATCATCGGCGATACGCTTTCGGGCCCAGTCATCGCGAAGGGCAAGATCACTGCGGCGGACGCAAGCGCGTTCGTTGTCGATCTCGCCGTCACGCCAACTTCGATCGGACTTTCCGGCGCAACGATCGACATCACCGCCGCCAATCTGAACGCGACTGTTGCGGGCGAGACAATTGCCGGCCGCGTGAAGGTCGATGTCGCGAACTTTTCTGCTGCCGGCGCCAGGCTCGCCGACATCAAGATCGGTGCAACGCTCGAACAGTTCGCCGGCAAGCTGAAAGGTGAGGGCACAGCAAGTCTCGGATACTTGCAGGTCAACGACGTTTCTCTCTCCAATGCACAGGCGACTGCATCACTCGAATCCGGCGCGCTGGGCAGCGGCGCGGCAACCCTCAGCGACTGGCTCGCCAATGTGCGCCGCTTGCAAGTTGACGCCAGCACGGGCGAGGGCGAGTACGCCGGCGCTTCCTGGAAGAAGTCGAAACTCACAGCTCTGATTCAGCCAGTCGACGCCACCAAGTCGGGCGGCGATCTTGCGCTCGTGGTCGATGATCTGCACGCCCCGCGCTTCGCGGCAGAACAGACCAGCGTCAGTGGAAAGATCGAGATTGTGGCCGGCCGCGTCGGTGCTGCGGATGGCGTCATCGTCGTGAAGTCCGGCCTGCTGCTCACGCAACAGCGACTATCGGTAGTGAATACCATCGCAGGTCCGTTCGAAGCCGTCCTTCCGCCCTATGCCCGGGTGCTGCGCGGCACGATCGATCGTGCTGCGCAGGCGTTCGATGCCTCGATCCCCTGGTCGGTGCGAACGACGCCCGAAGGTCTCGCTGCCTCGCTCAACCGCGGCGCCGTGCTGAAAACCGCCAGCGGCCTCACCATTACTGCCAACGCCCGCCGGGGGCAGACTGCGGTCGCCACTTACACCTCGTCGGCCAATAATCCGTGGACCGCAGCGGGCAACATCACGTGGCAGGGCGGCGGCGGCCCCACGCTGGTGCTCGACATTGATCAGGCATCAGGCGCGGGCTCAAGTATGTCGGCAACAGGCAATGCCTATCTGCGCACGTGGAAGGTCGGCTCCGACGTGTTCTCGGCCGAATTCAAGGACCTGAGTCTTGTCTCAGAAGGTCCCGCAGGCACCGCCGCAGCGGGCCTGCTCATACAGATCGATGGCGGCATGGCGGGCGGCGCGTGGAAGGCTGCCCGCGCCGAGGCGCAGGTCAGCGCGAAATGGGATGCTGCGGCATTTTTTGCGGACGCTCCCCGGGGTGCCCTGCTGCAATGGAAGGAAGCGCGCTTTGGCGGCTCCGTCTTCGGCGCCAGCGCGCTGCGCTACACCCCGGTCGGTCACTTAGCCGAGCGCTCGGGCGAAGGTTTTGTCGGCAAGGGGCAGCTTGCGCCGGTAAGTGTTCCTCTCAAGGGCGATGGCTACGCCGCCGCCGTTCAGCTCGGCGCCATCGGCGTGAACTGGCGCGCGCAATCGACCATACGCGCCAACTTCAACATGGCGCCCGCAAGGATCGACCTGACGCTGGATCAGCGCAACATTCCCATCCGCGTCGGCGACGTCTCGGGTGAGGTCGATCTCTCCAGCGGCTGGAAGGTCGTCGGCGCGTTCAGGGACGCTAACATCGAAACCGAAGAGGGCCATGTCGCGGATTTGAAAGGCGCATTCGATCTTGCGGGCTCTGGCGGCTCGCTCTCGGGCTCCCTCTCCCGCCTGTCGATGCGGCTCTCCGATCCACTGAAGGAAGACGGGCGGCGCTACGAAGATGTCAACTTCCGAGGGGAGGGGCGTCTGAAGAACAGCCTCGTCGATTTCAGCGGTACCTTTACGTTGGTGAAATCCGGCATTCAGGTCGCGCACGTTACCGGCAAGCATGATCTCGGCGAGAACAAGGGGGGGCTTTCGTTCGAGCCGACGCCGCTAATATTCAAGCCGCGCCAGTTTCAGCCTGGAGATCTCTCGCCCTTGCTCGTGGGGCCTGCCAACGTGACGGGCCGGCTGGATGTATCCGGCGACGCCTCATGGTCGTCCGGCGACTTCAAGGCTTCCGGCGTTCTCGACATGAAGAAGCTTGGCTTCGCGCTTGCCGCCGCCGGCGTGTTCGAGGGCGTTTCAGGCCGCATCGAAGTCGCTGACCTGCTCAACATGAAATCAGCGCCGGGCCAGAAGCTCACGCTCGATAAGGTGACGCTTGGCCTGCCGATCGAGAAGGGCGAGATCGATTTCGCGCTGATCGGTTACGACGCCATCCGACTCGAGTCGGCGCAATGGCCCTTCGGCGGCGGCTACATCCGCGTTGATCCGCAGGATTTCAAATTCTCCAGCGAAGCCCGGAACCGTATCGTGGCGCGCGCCGTGAACTGGGACCTCGCCAAGCTGGCCGAACAGTTCAAGCTGCCCGACATGAAGCTGCAGGGCATCGTGTCCGGCGAGTTCCCCGTAGTGTTCACAACTGGTTCAGCCGTGATCGACCATGCTAAGCTCAAGTCGGTGAATCCCGGCGTTATCCAGTATTCAGGCTCCACCGGCGATGCGGCGGCGCAGGCCGACGCCAATTCGAAGATGCTGTTCGATGCGCTGAAGGATTTTCACTATGAGGTGCTGGAGGTAGGGCTGGACGGTAACCTCACGGGTAACATGTTGCTGATGCTCAGCGTGTTGGGCAGCAACCCGGATGTTATGTCCGGACAGCCTTTCAAGCTGAACATCGGCGTCGATAGCGCGTTAGTGCCTTTGTTGACGTCGACGATGCAGCGCCCCGACGTCCGCACCGCTATCGAACAGGTACGCGAACAAGAGAAATGACGGCGACACAAAACACAGCGACATTGACGCCGCCTCTTGAAGAGGCAAGGTTCGCCCCGAAGGTCGCGGTCCCGGCCGCAGGTAAGGAGCAGGCAATGCCTGGAAGAGCTTCCAGATCCGCCCCGACCGGCCAGGTATTGGCTGCGCAGTTGATGGTCAGCAGTCTCGCACTGGCCGTCCTCGCTGGCGGCGTCGCGGCTTGCACGCCAACACTGCGCATTGAGGCGTCGGAAAAGCCGATCACGATCAACCTCAATGTGAAGATCGACCAGGAGATCCGCTATCGCCTCGATAAGGATCTCGAAGACGCGATCGCTTCGAACCCTAACCTGTTCTGAGCCAGGTAAAAGGAGCCTGTCATGAGCATGTTCAAGAAAATTGCAGTCTGGTTCGCCGCCATCTTTGCGGCCACGACTTTGATGACCGCCTATGCCGCTGATCCGGTGATCGAGCAGGCGAAAGCCCAGGGCATCGTCGGGGAGCAGTACGATGGCTATCTCGGCATCGCCAAACCCGGCAGCGCGTCTGCCGAAGTGAAGCGCAAGGTCGATGAGACAAATTCGGGCCGCCTCGCCGAATACACCCGCATCTCGCAGAAGACGGGCGACCCGGTCGCCACGGTCGCTGCGGCCATGGCGCTCAAGCTCTTTGCCAGCGCCGAGCCGGGTGAAGTGCTAAAGGCGGGTCCGACCGACCCGTGGAAACTGCAGCCCTGATTCAGGTCGTTAATGAATCGTAAATGCCCGGTGGCTTTGGTGGCTGCCGGGCGTTTTCCGTTTTGATGCCTTCATCTGTCGCAAGACGTTGATAATCCGGCAGCTACGGAACGTTGTGACATGAACAGGACTCGGATGGGCCATAAAAACCGGCTTGGGTCGCGGAGTCCAAATCAGCTAGTTTCTGATTCGGAAATGGGTCGGCCCCCTCCACGATCAGGCGAGGGGGCAGGAGAGGCTGCTACAATGATGGAATCGTCCAGGCTCGCGTCCTATGTCGCCTCGCGCCTTTGCCATGACATGGCATCGCCCCTAACATCGATGCTTCAGAGCATGGAGCTGTTGTTCGACGAGAGCATGGGCGCCGCAATGAAAGCCGAAGGCGAGAAGGCGCTCCGCTCGGGCCTCGCCTCGCTGGAAGCCAAGATCCGCTATTCGCGTTTTGCGCATGGCAGCCAGATCCTTACCATCAACGACAATCTCTGCAATGTCGGGGAGGCCAAGGATCTCGTCGTGAAACTGTTCGCCACCAATTCCCGCACCGAGCTGGACTGGAAGGTCGAGACCCAGCGCATCAGCTATCGCCAGGTCCGTCTCCTGATGAACATGACGCTGATCATGATCGATCCGGCTGCGCGTGGCGTATGCCGCGTCTCCGCGACGGAGCAGGGCGACAAGCTAATTCTCGATGTCGAGGCCCGCGGGCAGTTCTCCAATTTCAAGTCGGAAGTACTCGATGCGCTCGCCGGCAAGGAGCCGGGCGGCGGTTGGGGCGGCGGCGCGATCCAGCCCTATTTCACCCGCGTTCTCGCGGAAGAAGCGTCCTTCAGCCTCGAGCCGCGCAGTGTCCCGCAGGCCGCCGGGCTCTCAGCTGTGGGCAAGCTCGCTGCGGTGACATAGGTCAACGTCCTTCAGCGAAATCTTAACCCTGGAGGGGTTTATCTACCCGAAGCACGAAATTTCGCGTGCTTCGGAAACCGGTCATGGATGATCTTCTCAGCGAATTCCTCACGGAAACGGCGGAGAGCCTTGATGTTGTCGACGTCGAGCTCGTGCGTTTCGAGGGCAATCCCGACGACAAGGCGACGCTGAACAACATTTTCCGCCTGGTGCACACCATTAAGGGCACGTGCGGGTTCATCGGCCTGCCTCGCCTTGAATCGATCGCGCACGCCGGCGAGACCCTTCTCGGGAAATTCCGCGATGGCGCGCTGCCCGTCACGCCCGCGTCTGTCACGCTCGTGCTGGCCTCGATCGACCGCATCAAGCTGATCCTGGCTCACCTCGCTGCGGAGCAGGTTGAGCCTGCAGGCGACGATCGCGACCTGATCGCGCAACTCGAACATGTCTCCCAGGGCGGAGTGATCGCGTCCGAGCCAAAACCTGCGCCGGCCCCTGTCGTCGTCGCGCCCATCGTCGTCGCCGAAGTCGTGCACGAGCCCGAAGCGCCGGAAGGCGATGGCCGCTGGGACGCCGACCAGGGCCGGTTCCTGCGTCCGGGCGAAGTCTCGCTCGCCGATCTGGAAGCAGCCTTCATGAACACCGAGGGGCCCGAACTGGCCGAAGCGAAGCCCTTCATCGCAGCAGTTGCGGCCGTCATTGAGCATGACGATGAGAAAAAGGGCGCGATCGGCGCGAACACCATCCGCGTGAATGTCGATGTGCTTGAAAGCCTGATGACCATGGTCTCGGAGCTCGTGCTCACGCGCAACCAGCTGATGCAGATCCTGCGCAACTCGGCCGACAGCGAATTCAAGGCGCCGCTGCAGCGTCTCTCCGGCGTCACCGCCGAGCTGCAGGAAGCTGTGATGAAGACGCGGATGCAGCCCATCGGCTCGGCTTGGAAAAAACTCCCCCGTATCGTCCGCGACGCGAGCCAGGACCTCGGCAAGAAGATTGACCTTCAGATGGAAGGCGAGAACACCGAACTTGATCGTCAGGTGCTTGAGCTGATCAAGGATCCGCTGACGCACATGATCCGCAACTCGTGCGACCACGGGGTCGAAACCACTGAAAAACGCCTCGCCGCGGGCAAGTCCGAAACCGGCGTGATCAAACTGCGCGCCTATCACCAGGGCGGTCACATCCTGATAGAAGTCAGCGATGACGGCGCAGGTCTCAACACAGACCGCATTCGCCAGAAAGCCATCGAAAAGGGGGTCATCGACCCGATGGAAGCCATGGCGATGACGGATGCGCAGATCCATCGTCTCGTATTCGCGCCGGGCTTCTCGACCGCGGCGAAAGTCACCAATATGTCCGGCCGCGGAGTCGGCATGGATGTCGTGAAGACCAATGTTGAACAGATTGGCGGCACGATCGACCTGCGCTCGGCCATAGGCGAAGGCTCCACCTTTATCATCAAGATACCGCTCACGCTGGCCATTATCTCGGCGCTCATCGTAGGCGTTGAGGACCACCGCTTCGCTCTGCCCCAGCTTTCGGTGATAGAGCTGGTGCGTGCAGGCAAGCGGTCCGAACATCGCATTGAGATGATCAACACAACGCGCGTCCTGCGCCTGCGTGATCGACTCCTGCCGCTCGTCGCCCTGTCAAATGTTCTTGGCATCATGGTCGATGACTGCACGGATGATCGCAGCGCCTGCATCGTCGTCATGCAGGTCGGCGAAACCCGCTTTGGCCTGATCGTAGATGAGGTATTTGACACCGAGGAAATCGTCGTGAAGCCGCTATCCAAGCGTCTTGGCGCGATGTCCGAATACTCCGGCGCCACCATTCTCGGCGACGGCGCGGTCATCATGATCCTCGATCCGAATGGCATCTCGCGCTCGGTCGCCAATGTGGAACGCTCGGTGAACCGCCTGCTCGACGAACAGCTCCGCGCGGCCGCTGCCGCAAAGACCGCGCAGGAAGCCCAGACCCGGATCAGCATGCTGCTCTTTACGGCCGGCGGATCCGAACCGCGCGCCTGCCCACTGTCGCTCGTCACGCGCCTCGAAGAGATCGATGCATCCACATTCGAGATGACCAGCCGCGGTCTCGTCGTCCAGTATCGCGGCCGTCTCATGCCGCTCGCCTCTGGCGGAGGCGCCATCCGCAGGGAAGGGCGCCAACCCATGCTGGTGTTCAGCCAGGGCGCTCTTGTGGTCGGGCTCGCGGTCGACGCCATCCTCGACATCGTCGAGGACGTACTCGACTTCCAACTCACCGACCAGGCGTCCGGCGTTCTCGGCACCGCGGTTCTCAAGGGCCGCTCCACCGAGATCATCGACGTCAGCCACTATCTCAGTCAGGCCGAACCCAGCTGGGCTGCGGCAGCCATGCAGATCGACGTGCGCGCCAATCGGAAGCGCATCCTGCTGATTGAAGCTCATCCCTTCTTCCGCAATCTTCTCGCTCCGATGGTCTCGGCGGCCGGCTATGATGTCACCGTCGCCTCGGGCCTTGAGGAAGCGCGCGCCCGTCTCGCTGCCGGCGCCACGTTCGATGTCGTTCTCGCCGACGCTGACGGAGCGCAGATCACCGAAGTCGAAGGTGCCCAGGTCATCCAGATGTCTAACCGTCGCGACGCCGACGCCGTTCCCAAGTCCGATCGCCACGCGCTGCTGGACGCCATCCAGCGCGCGATTCACCGCGGAGAAGCCGCATGAGCACCCGCGAATATGTCACCTTCACAATCTGCGACCAGCTCTTCGGTCTCAGCGTCACCGAGATTCACGACGTCTTCCGTCCGGCCAAGATGACGCCGGTTCCCCTGTCGAGTACGGAAATCGCTGGCGTTCTCAATCTTCGTGGCCGGATTGTTACGGCGATCGACGCCCGCTCGCGTCTCGGACTGCCGCAGCGAGAAAGAACCGAGAAAATACAGGCTCTTGCCATCGGCGTGGAACATGGCGGCGAGAGCTTCGGGATGATCATCGACGCCATCGGTGACGTCGTGAAGCTTGAAGATTCCGATCTTGAGCAAAACCCCGTTAACCTTGACGCGACATGGTCGTCCGTATCGCACGGGGTCTACCGTCTGGGCGACCGCCTTCTGGTCATCATGGATATGGACCGGATGCTGGCCGGCGCAGGCGGAGCCGAAACTGCTGCTGCAGCCTAGCTGGGAGGGTTGGCATGAAACGCTGTCTGATCGTCGACGATAGCCGTGTCGTCCGCAAAGTCGCGCGCCGTATTGTCGAAGACCTGCGCTTTGAGGCCGAGGAAGCTGCTGACGGCGCCCAGGCGCTCGAAGCCTGCCGCAAGATCATGCCGGATTGTATTCTGCTCGACTGGAACATGCCGGTGATGAACGGCATCGACTTCCTCCGCGCGCTGCGCCGCGAGCCGGGCGGGGAACGCCCCACGGTCGTCTTCTGCACCACCGAAAACGACATGAGCCACATTGCCGAAGCCATGCGCTCCGGCGCCAACGAATACATCATGAAGCCTTTCGACTCCGAGATCGTGGAATCCAAGTTCTCCGAAGCCGGCCTCTGCTGATCGCCAACAGTGACACTCGCCGCGCGCCTTCCTGAATCTGAACGCCGTGTCCGCGTCATGCTGGTGGACGACAGCGCGATCGTACGCGGTTTCATGCGCCGGTGGATCGAGGAAGAGCCCCGCGTCGAACTGGTGAAGGTCTGCTCCGATGGCGCCCAGGCTGTAGCCGAAGTCGCCAACATCCGTCCCGACGTGATCGTGCTCGACATCGAGATGCCGAACATGGACGGGCTGACCGCCCTGCCGCACCTGCGGAAGCTGGCTCCGCAGGCCAAAATCGTGATGGCGTCAACGCTCACCTCCGCCGGCGCCCACCAGACTGTGAAAGCCCTCTCGCTCGGCGCTGCCGACTTCATCGCCAAGCCCCAGGCCAGCGCCATGGGCGCCGTCGACAGCTATCGCCGCGAACTGATCGACAAGATCATCGCGCTTGGGCCCCGCGTCCCCTCGCGCGCGGGCGCTGCATCACCGGCGCCAGTCGCTCTTCGCACGCGCCCGGCCGCAGTCGGTCATCCCTCCGTCATGGTCGTTGCAGCGTCGACCGGCGGCCCGGGAGCGCTCCCGGTATTCCTTGGCCAGATCGCCCGCCACATCGACGTGCCGATCCTCATCGTCCAGCACATGCCGGCTACCTTCACCCCGGTCTTCGCCGAGAAACTCGAATCCGCCATCGGCAAGCGCTGCCGCGAAGCGGTGGATGGCGATGTGCTCGCCCCCGGCAGCGTCTATCTCGCGCCTGGTGATTACCACATGCGCATCGCCCGTTCGCCCTCTGGCCGCATCGTCACGCTCGACAAGAACGCGCCCGTAAACTTCTGCCGCCCTGCCGCCGACCCACTGTTCGAGTCCGCCGCCGCCGCTTTCGGCAATCGCGTGCTCGGCGTGGTGCTCACCGGCATGGGCCATGACGGCCGAGACGGCGCGGGCCACATCGTCAAGGCTGGCGGCCGTGTACTCGTACAGGACGAAGCCTCGAGCGTTGTCTGGGGCATGCCGGGTGCTGTCGCTCAGGCAGGCCTTGCCGAAGCTGTAAAACCTCTCCGCGATCTTGGTCCTGCGGCGTTGCGTATGATGAACGGAGAAGCTGCGTGAACAGCCAGGATTTTGAATTCATCACCCAGCTGCTGCGCAAGCGCGCCGGCATCGTCCTCACCATCGACAAGATGTACCTGCTGGAAAGCCGGCTCGCCCCGCTTGCGCGGAAGGAAGGCCTGCCGTCGATCGACGATCTCATCCAGGTCGTTCGCTCGCGCCGTGACGAACGCCTCATCACACAGGTCGTCGACGTGATGACCACGAACGAGACCTTCTTCTATCGCGACAAGACCCCGTTCGACCACCTGAAGGAGGCCATCCTCCCCATCCTCGGCCAGGCCCGCCGTGGTCAGCGCATCCGCATATGGTGCGCGGCCTGCTCGACAGGGCAGGAGCCGTACTCCATTGCCATGATGCTCGACCAGATGCCCCAGCTGACCGGCGGCGTCCCTGTCGAAATCGTCGCCACCGACATTTCCGACCGTTGCCTCGACCGCGCCCGACAGGGCCTGTTCACGCAGTTCGAGGTCCAGCGCGGCCTGCCGATTCAGACCCTGATGCAATACTTCACCCAGCAGGACGATCACTGGCGCATCTCCGAGCGCATGCGCCAGATGATCACCTTCCGTAAGCTGAATCTGATGGATCCGGCCTACAACCTCGGCAAGTTCGACATCGTCTTCTGCCGCAACGTCCTGATCTATTTCGATACCCCCACTAAGGCTGAGGTATTTGAGCGCATTGCCCAGTCGATGAACCCGGGCGGATTCCTGCTGCTTGGCGCCGCCGAGTCTGTTATCGGCAACACGCAAGCCTTTGAAACTGCGCAAGACCGTCGCGGCCTCTACAAGCTGTTCAACCGCGCCGCCAAGGTCGCGTAGGGACCGTCCGCGCTTTAGCGCCGCCCTCCTGTGACAACGCGCGACAGCGCGCTGTTATGCCTCTGACGTGTTAGCGTATCAGCGTCAGGCGCACATGACTGGAATCGCGGAGCCACAGATGAAACGCCTCTTGGTATGGCTCCCCGCCGTCGCGATCCTTGTCATCGCGCTAGCCGCCGCCTGTACCCAGCTCGCCCCGGCCGCCGCCTGCAACCTCGCCGCGCCCTCCGCCTCAGCTGCCGGCCAAGGCTGCGCAACGAAATGGATCGACGCCAACGTCGCGATCAACCAGCTGCAGTCCTTCGGCACGCACAATTCGTACAAGGAAAAGATCCCCGACGTTGAAATGGCGCTGATCAACGAGCGTCTGCCCAAAGTCGGCCCGACGCTCGACTACGAACACCGCTCTTTCGCCGAACAGCTCGACAAGGGCGCCCGCCAGATCGAGCTCGATCCGTCCGACGATCCCGATGGCGGTCTCTATTCCACGCCGCTTGCCCGCAAGATCCTCGCCGAGCGTGGCGTCGCTCTGCCGCCCTATGATCTCTCCGTCATGGCCAAGCCTGGCATCAAGGTGATCCACGTCGCTGATATCGATTACCGCTCGCACTGCCTCCTCTTCATCGACTGCCTGAAACAGGTGAAGGCGTGGTCCGATGCACATCCCGACCACACGCCGATCCTGATGATGATTAATCCGAAGTCCTCAGGCATCCCGTGGGTCGGTGCCGCGAAAGTACTGCCCTGGGTGAAGGCCTCGTTCGACCGCATGGATGCTGAAATCCGCACGGTCTTCTCGAAAGACCAGCTCATCACGCCCGATGATGTGCGGGGACAATACGCCACCCTCCGCGAAGCCGTCGTCGCGGGCGGCTGGCCGAAGCTGGGGCAGGCGAGGGGCAAGATCATCTTCACGATGGATCTCTCGCCAGAAGCCAACGCTCCCTACGCAGAAGGTCACCCGTCGCTCCAGGGACGAGTCGCCTTCATGACGACTTTCCCCGATGCGCCCGAAGCCGCCTACTTCACCATGAACGATCCCAAACCGCAGTTCGCGGAAATTCAGAAGCTCGTCAAACAGGGCTTCCTCATCCGGACGAGAGCCGACGCCGACACGAAGGAAGCTCGCGAGGGCACAACCGTGCGGCGCGAAGCCGCCATCGCCTCCGGCGCCCAGTTCATCTCTACCGACTACCTCTGGCCCGACCCCCGCTTCGGCAAGGGCTACACAGCGTCGCTGCCGGACGGCGACATCACCCGCTGCAATCCCGTCAACGCGCCGAAATCCTGCGACGCAAAAGCCGAGTAACGCGCCTCCGCATCTCTGGACCGCCCCGTTTTGTTGGAAGGCGGGCGCGTAGATTCGGCGGATACCCAAAAATCCTCCGCAGCAATCTCAATCGCTTGCCCGCAAGAATATGCGGGAAACCACACCGCAAACGGGCCGGCCCTCCGGCGCGCGTACAATCGCGCCCATGCCCCTCGAACGAGCGCCCCTCGAACACGTCGATGACGCGACCCGGCATGACTGGTTCGCGCCAATCGCGATATTCATCGTCTGGCTGGCTCATCTGTTCGAACAGATCGCAAAACTCAAGCGCATCCGCCGTACCTCGAAATTCAAATCCAACTGGCGCGACCACTGGCAGGATCTCCGCCAGTGCGAATGGATGCGCGACCAGATCCTTGCCGCCGGCGCCGCCCAACTGCTCGCCGGCAAAGAGCTTGATCTCAACGCCTTCACTCCCTCAACCGACCCACCCGAGCACTATGGCGGACCGTGCGCGAAGCCGCCGTTCGAAATGAACCGCCGCTACCTCGCGATGGCGCGCTTCAATGCTGATCCCGAACCCGCCATCCGCGCGCATGCGAAGCGCATCGCGAAACGCGAAGGCATCATGTTGGGAGCCCCCCTCCGTCACGCTTCTTCGCACAGCGACATCTCCCACGGCCTTGCCGGTGGAGGGCTCAACTCGCCCTGCAAGGGTAAGCCCTCCCTTGCCGACAGGCGGGGGAGGTGGATCGCGACGTCTTCGTCGCGAGACGGTGGGGGCTGCGCGCGGACCTCCCTTTCAATTCGCGGAGATCTGGCAATCAACCACCTCGCGGGCCTCCCCAGCGAGATCGCACCCGCGTGCCTGATACCACTGTCCATCCCCCCCCACATTCGCTAACTAGGCCGGGCCGAACCGACACAGGACCGCCCAATGACCGCGCGCACCCTCCGCGAATTCCTCGCCGACCCGAACGGAACCGGACAATCCGCGCCGCGCGACCTCTCCATCCTGATCGAAGCGCTCGCTGACAGCTGCCGCACCATCTCCTCACTTGTCTCCCGTGGCGCGCTCGCCGGTGTGCTCGGCTCGGCCGGAACCGGGAACGTCCAGGGCGAGGAGCAGAAGCAACTCGACATCCTCGCCAATGACGAGATGATGGCGATGGCCAAAGCCTCCGGCGTCGTAGCAGCCGCCGCTTCGGAGGAGGAAGAGGACGCTCGTTCGATGACGCCGGGCGCACCCTACCTCCTTCTGTTCGATCCGCTCGACGGTTCGTCGAACGTCGAGGTCAATGTCTCGATCGGCACCATTTTCTCGATCCTGCCGGCAAAAGCAGGCGAGGGCGCAGCCCCCTTCCTCCAGCCCGGCCGCAACCAGTCTGCAGCCGGCTATTGCGTCTACGGCCCACAGACCACACTCGTCCTCACGCTCGGCAAAGGCGTCGCCGGCTTCACGATGGATCCGCCCACCGGCCAGTGGGTTCAGACCGCCGCCAACATCCAGATTCCGGAAAAGACGAAAGAGTTCGCGATCAACATGTCGAACATGCGCCACTGGGCTGCCCCCGTGCGCGCCTACGTTGATGAATGTCTCGCCGGCGAGACCGGCTCGCGCGCCAAGAACTTCAACATGCGCTGGATCGCCTCCATGGTCGCCGACGTCCACCGCGTCCTCACCCGTGGCGGCGTCTTCATGTACCCATGGGACAAGCGCGAACCCAACAAGCCCGGCAAGCTTCGCCTGATGTACGAAGCCAATCCGATGTCGCTCCTCGTCGAACAGGCCGGCGGCAAGTCCTTCGACGGCCAGCACCAGATCCTCGACATCCAGCCCACCGGCCTCCACCAGCGCGTCTCGGTGATGCTCGGATCGAAGGAGGAGGTCGAATTGCTGGAGAAGAAGCACGCGGTATGACCGAAGCTACGGCGCCAAGCCGCAACTACCGGCGTATCGCAGGCGTCACGCTCGCCTTCATCTGGTTCTTCGTCGGCGGCATCGGCCACTTCGTCATCACGAAGACCTTCACCGCCGTCGTCCCGCCCTATATCCCGTTCCCGCGCGAGATGGTCTACTTCACTGGCGTCTGCGAAATCGCCGGTGCCCTCGCGCTGCTCTACAAGCCGCTGCGCAGCATCGCCGGTCTCATGCTCGCTTTGCTCGTGGTGTGTGTAACGCCCGTCCACATCCAGATGCTGATCGAGGCGGACAAGTACGCGGCCCTCGGTCCCCCCATTCTCTGGGGCCGTATCATTCTCCAACCGATTTTCATCTGGATCGTGTGGACGTCTGCCCGCCCCGCGCAGCCTTCGCAAAGCGCTCCAGCATAGCGGTCGCTTCATCGAACGCCGCAACGCTCGGCTGGCGCCGCGGCATCCGGTTCCACGCATCGAGTGCCGCGATTTTGTAAGCCTCGGCCAGCGTCGGATAATTGAACGTGTTCTCGACAAAATAGTCGAGCGTGCCGCCAAGGTTGAGAACGGCCTGACCGATATGGATCAGCTCCGTCGCGCCTTCGCCAACGATATGCACGCCCAGCAGCCGCCGCGTCTCCAGCGCGAAGATCATCTTCATGAAGCCACTGTCGAGGCCCATGATCTGCCCCCGCGCCGTCTCGCGAAATCTGGCAATGCCGCTCTCGTACGGAATGCCCTTTGTGCGAACCTGCTCCTCGGTCATCCCGATGGTCGACATCTCGGGCACCGAATAGATGCCATATGGAAAGAATTCCGGCGGCGACTGCAGCGGCGCATCAAACGCGCTACACGCCGCTATCCGCCCTTGCTCCATCGACGTCGACGCAAGGCTCGGGAATCCGATCACATCGCCCACCGCATGAATGTGCGGCTGCCGGGTGCGGAACGTATTGCGGTCAACTTCGATCTTGCCGCGATCGTCCGCCGTGAGACCACAATTCTCCAGCTCCAGCGCATCCGTCGCGCCCTTGCGACCTGCGGCGAACAGCACCATCTCGCTCCAGATCTGGCGCGAGTCCTCCAGCTCGATGAGGCACGCATCTCCCTGCCGGCTGACACGCTTCACGCGGCTCTGCAGGCGGATGCTCATGCCACGGTCGCGCATGTCGTGAATGAACTCGTCGACCAGTTCGCGATCCAGGAAAGGGAAGAGGATTTCGTTCGGCTCGATGATGGTGACCTTGACGTCGAGCGCCGAGAAGATCGTCGCATACTCGACCCCGATCACGCCGCCGCCAATGACGACGAGCGAGCGGGGCACGCGCTTGAGTTCGAGGATTTCATCCGGATCGAGGATGGCGTCTCCATCGAACGGAATGTTGGGCGGGCGATAAGGCGCCGTGCCAACGGCGATGATGAAACGCAGCGCCGTGAATCTCTGCAGGCCGGTTTCGGTCACGACCTCGATATGCAGCGGATCAATGAACCGCGCTTCGCCTGTCACCCACTGCACACTGTTGCGCGCGAACTGGTGTTCGAGGATCTCCACCTCATGATCCAGCGTGATCGCGAGACGCCGGCGCAGGTCCTCCGCCGTGATGCTCTGCTTGTTCCGGTGCGCCCGCCCATAGACTCCGCGCTCCCGCCAGCCGGACAGGTTCAGCACGGTCTCGCGCAGCGTCTTCGACGGTATCGTCCCCGTGTGCACGCATACCCCGCCAACCCGCCGGCCCTTCTCGACCACGAGCACGGATTTCTTGAGCTTCGCCGCCTGCACAGCTGCGCGCCGACCCGCAGGCCCGGAGCCAATGACGATGATATCAAACGCCTGCATGGCGGGCACAGTCCTCCGGACGCCACCCTGCAGTTGATTTGGTTAATGAGCGTTAACGGCCTTGGCCGGCTGAACTACCTGGATCAGCAGTGTTCAGCCCTGGTCGGGCTTGCCGACGAGCACCTGGTCCGGTTCCGCCATGCAGTCGCCCGTAAGCATGGTCCACGTCGCCGGGAAGGTCTGGTCGGCAAAGGTCATGCTGAGCCGGCCCCAGTTATGGCTCTTGGTGCCATCCGGCCCCGTCATCATGGCGGCACACATGCCGTCGTCCGCGGTGTTGATCCAGTAGCCGTTGTAGTGCCCACGCGCCTCGTCATCCGCCTTCAGGCCTTCGATGTAGAAGCGCGCGACCTTGCCTTTGCCGATCTCGACCATGAAGATTGCGCCACCATTGTAGTCGTCTTCCCACATGAGGGGCCCGATGTCGGTCTTCCACATCTCGTCCGCCATGGCCGGCGCCGCCAACAGTGTCGCCGCCATCAGGCAGCCTGCCAGAACACGCATAGTCAAAGCCCTCCGCTCCGTCCGTCCTGCGAATACACTAGCATCGCATTCGGCGCACGCCATCCATGCGCTGCTTGTGCTGGCCTAAAGCTCTTTGACCATGAACACGAGATCCAGCCGCTTGCCGAACTTGCGGCCAACCCCCTTGAGATTGCCCTGCACCTCGAACCCCGCCTGCTCGTGCAGTGCAATCGAGCCCACATTGGCGCTGTCGATTCCGCCCACCATCGCTTCAAGACCCTTCGCTTTGGCGCGTGTTACCAGCTCTGCAAGGATGGCGCGGCCGACGCCCCGCCGCTGTGCCGCAGGCGCGACATAGACAGAATGCTCCACCGTCTTCACGTACCCGGGAAAATCCCTGAACAGCCCGAAACTACCATAACCAAACACCTCGCCCGGCCGCGTGTCATCGACAGCCACGATCACCGGAAAACCCGCCCCGTTGCGCGCCTGCAGCCAGGCACGACGCAACGCGTCCGTTGTCTCCGTTTCCGACCAGATCGAAAACGTCTCGCGTACGGCGTGATTGAAGATGGCGGTGATGCCGGCCAGGTGGCTCTCATCCGCGTCAATTATTCTGATGGCCATCAGCCCTCCCGTGTTGCGCCGCAGCGTTGCACGTAGCGCCTCAAGCGTCCACGTCCTCCGCGGGGGCTAGCTCGAAACGCCGCTCTGTGCGATCCCGGGCGAACGCACGAAAGACTGCAGGGAGCCTATCTATGACCAGCGAAACCGCCACCTTCCCGGTGCTCACCATCCCTCAGTGCAACGCCGCCATGACCGCGCCCGGCGCCAAGTTCGAGCTGGAAGACAAGGTCATCAATGGCATCGCGCTGCGCACCTACAAGCAGGCGCCCTTGACCCTCCGCGACATTGTCGTGGCGTCGAAGGAGTGGGGGACACGCGAATACATCGTCCATCAGGACGAGCGGATGACGTTCGCCGCCCACTACAAGGCCGTCGCTCTTTTCGCGCACAAGCTGCGCAGCGAGTTCGGGGTCAAAAAGGGCGACCGCGTCGCCGTCGTCATGCGGAATTACCCGCAATGGGCAGTCGCCTTTTTTGGCGCGCAGGTAATCGGCGCAATTGCGACACCGCTCAATTCCTGGTGGACCGGTGAGGAGCTGGAATACGGCCTTGCCGACAGCGGAGCAAAGGTGGCCGTGGTCGACCCCGAAAAGCTCGAGCGCATCCGCGAACACCTCCCCAATCTGCCGCAACTCCAGGCCGTCATTGTCGCGCGCGGCGGCGACGATGAAGCGGACAAGCGCATTGTCTCGATGGAGGCCTTGATTGGCCCGACAAAGTCATGGGCCGGCCTGCCGGATATCGCGATTCCGGAGGCCGATATCGGCCCGGATGACGATGCAACCATCATGTATACGTCGGGTACGACCGGAAAACCCAAAGGCGCGCTGGCGACCCATCGCGGCATCGTCTCGAACGTGTTCAATGGCATGGCGTGTCAGACACGCCACTTCGTGCGGCAGGGCCTCGCGCCGCCTGTGCGGGATCCCAAGGTCGACGCCCCGCGCGTTGCCCTGCTTGCGATCCCGTTCTTCCACGCCACCGGCGCGTTTTCGAACCTGGTCCCGTCAATCATGAATGCCGACAAGATCGTCACCATGTACAAGTGGGATCCCGGCGAAGCGCTCGGTATCATCCAGCAGGAGAAGGTGACGACGATTGGCGGCGTCCCCGCCATTGCCTGGCAAGTGCTGGAGCATCCTGATCGCGACCAGTACGATCTTTCGTCGATCCTGTATGTCGCCTATGGCGGCGCCCCATCGGCCCCTGAGCTGGTCGCGACCATCAAACGCAAATTCCCGAGCGGCCTTGCTTCCAATGGCTGGGGCATGACGGAAACCTGCGCGGCGTCGTGCGTGAATTTTGGTATGGATTATGAACTGCGACCGGACTCATGCGGCGCAGCGGCACCTGCGATGGATTTCAAGATTGTCGGCGCCAACGGAGAAACGCTTGGGCCGAACCAGGTCGGCGAGCTCTGGGTCAAAGGGCCTAACAACTGCAAGATCTACTGGAACAAGCCGGAGGCGACCGCCAAGACCTTCATCGATGGCTGGGTTGTGACTGGCGACGTTGGTCGCATCGATGAAGACGGCTTCGTGTTCCTGATGGATCGCGCCAAGGACATGCTGATACGCGGCGGCGAGAACATCTACTGCATCGAGGTGGAGAACGCGCTCTACGATCACCCCGCCATCATGGATGCTGCGGTCGTCGGCATTCCGCACAAGGTGCTTGGCGAAGAGGTCGGCGCAGTCGTGCAGGTCAAGCCGGAGATGGAGGTCACAGCCGATGCGTTGCGCCATTTCGTGGCGGCAAAGATCGCTGCCTTCAAGGTGCCTGTCGAGATCCAGCTGCAGCGTGATCCGCTGCCGCGGAATGCGAACGGCAAGATCATGAAGAGCGAACTGCGCGCCCGGTTTACGGCGCGCTCGTAACGCCAGTTGGCTGCATGGTGAACATAGCCACCAGACCAAAGGCGATAACGACAAGGACAATGCCCGCGATCAGCATGTAACGAACACCCTGGCCCGACTCGCCCTGGCGAACTTCATCTGTCTCAGGTTTTAGCGGATCGGTCATGGGGGTCTCGCTGCTGGGTCCAGAGGGGTGCAGTCCCACCTAAACCGTTGGCGTCTGTGAGAGTTCCGCGATTCACTGAGCTCGCTTGAAACCGCCGCCCGAGCGGCGCGTTCAATCCTCGCACCATGAACGAGGATGACATGAGCCGCGCAAGCATCTGGTCTGTCATTGTATTTACGGTGTTCGCGTTCGCGACCGTGATCATCTTCTTCTGGATCCGCGACGGATCGCTCGGCAAGGCTGGCGAGTCGATGGATTCCCTTCTGGGCGAGACAGGGGAGACCGTCGCGAAGACGGCGGATGGCATCGTCGCAACGACAGGCGAGGCGATCGATAAAGCCACCGATGGCGACGATCATACCTAAGGTCAATTTTCGGGAGCTATCAAAATGCGGGTTATCGGTGGGCTGCTGATCGTGCTGTTGATCGGCTTTGTGGGTGTGCTCGGTTTCTACTGGATGCGCGATGGCTCGCTGGAAAGCGCGGGTCGCGAGATGGATTCCAATCTGTCCAAGATCGACAGCACGACGGATCCTTTGCAGGACTCCGTCAAAGGCGTCGGCGACGGGGTAAAGGAAACGATCGAAAATGCCACCGACGGCGATGACAAGACCTAGATCCAGCTTTTCCATTTCAGAAGGCCGAGCAGGCCAACGCTGATGAGGACCGTCGCACCGACGACGGCGCCGAACGACCAATCCTGATCATGAAAGGGAATGCCGGCGAGGTTCATGCCGAGCAGCCCTGTGAAGAAGGTCAGGGGCAGGAAAAACGCCGAAATTATCGATAGCGTCAGCAGGCGGCGGTTCAATTGCTCCTGGCGCTGGCCGGCAAGCTGGTCCTGAAGCACGGCGGCGCGATCCCGGATTGAATCGAGCTCTTCCGAAATGCGCGTGATCCTGTCAGCCGCTTCGCGTAGATGCATGCCCTGGTCTGACATCAGCACGCGACGGCCTTCACGCTGCAACTGCACCAGAGCGTCGCGCTGGGGCAGGATGTAGCGTCGCAGAATTAGGATCGTGCTGCGGAACTCTGCCAGCGGGATTGCAGGCAGGTTTTTGTTCGAGGTCAGCAGCTGCTCCTCGAACTCGTCCGCCTCTTCCTTTAGTTGCTCAACCACCGGCTCGATTTTGTCGATCAGTTTGTCTGCGATTGCGACCACCAGACCGCCCGGCGTAAGATCGTCGAGTTCGCCAGAGGCCACTTCTTCGCGAACCTCGTGGATGGCCTTCACCGGATAGGAGCGCATCGAGATGACGAGATTGCCAGTCGCCCACATCCTCACCGAAATCATGTCTTCCGGTTCGGCCCCAGGGTTGTGGTTGATACCGCGCAGGTTGAGCAGGACACCGTCCTCGTAGGCTGCGCACCGCGGCCGGGTCTCGGACTGCAGGAGCGCAGAGATAACGGTCTCGTCGAGATCGCTGGATGTTTCGAGCCAGTCACGCGTCTCATCGGCCAGCCGGTTGAAGTGTAGCCAGCGCCAGCCGGAAGTCGGGCAGGCCGCAGTGGGTTTGACGGCGGACCAGTCGATCCGTTCGATCACGCCATCGGGCTTGAACTCGAACCCGAAGATGAAGGCTTCGGCGTTCGGTTCCGTGGACTCGTTACGTTCGACAGGTGAAATGGGCATCGACGAGTTCGCTTGCTGGTATGGGCTGGCTGTCCGGGATTGATCAGCGGGTTCTAGACTGGTTTCGGCAAGCTGGGCTAGCACGCCGCTTGAATGAAGACTGGGGCTGGCATCTAACGGGCGGGCGGCATGCGGCCGCGTGCGCGGATCGATGATGACCGGAGATGTAACCTCACGGCGGCTTGACGTAGAACTGGTCCAGCGTGGCCTCGCTCCCTCGCGGGCGCAGGCGCGCGAAGCCATCGAGTCAGGCAAGGTGACGGTGAATGGCGTACTGGCGACCAAGGCTGGGCAGGTCGTTTCCGATGGTGCCGTGATCGAGGCGATCCCGCTGCATCCCTGGGTCTCGCGCGGCGGCATCAAGCTCGCCCACGCGCTGGATATCTTCAAAGTTGACCCGGCCGGGCGTCATTGCCTCGATATCGGTTCGTCGACCGGCGGCTTTACGGACGTGCTGCTCTCGCGCGGGGCACGCCGGGTCGTTGCGGTCGATGTTGGCAGCGGCCAGCTCCATCCGCGCTTGCGCGATGATCCGAGAGTCATCTCACTTGAAACGACCGACGCCCGCAGCCTCGGACCCGACGCGATTATCGAGCCGCCGACGCTACTCGTCTGCGATGCAAGCTTCATCGGACTCGCTAAACTACTGGCCGTTCCCCTTTCGCTGGCCGCGCCTGACGCGAGGCTGGTCGCATTGTTCAAGCCGCAGTTCGAGGTCGGCCGCGAGAACATCGGCAAGGGGGGCATTGTCACCGATCTCGCCGCGACTGATGCTGCGGCGCAAGCGCTGACGGCATGGCTGGATCAAGCAGGTTGGGCTGTGCGGACGTGGACGGACAGCCCAATCGCCGGGGGCGATGGCAATCGCGAACGTCTGTTCCTGGGTGCAAGAATTTGAGCCCAGAATCAGACGAGCCGCACTGCTTGCGCAACGCGGCTCGCCCTTCCAGGCCCTGGGTTGGGGGGACGGGCCTGTCCCTTGAAGGCGGCCCCGATCTCCCAACGGAGGTTCGTGAGCAACCTAGTCTTTTATGCGCCAGTCGCCGTAGTAAGCGTCCCGGCAAACTTCCACTGGTCTGTGAATTTCTGACCCGTTCGGCAACCGCGTAACCTGCGTCGATTCCGAGCAATCAGACCCCGCAAAATCATCCTCATCTCTATAGGTCGACCTTACGGGAGGGTAAAGGTCCGCGCGGTATCGATCATGTGGTGAATTGCCTCGGGCATAGTCGGTGTCGCCGGAATCATAGGGATAAACGCCGGCCGGCGCGGGATTGTATCCGTAGTCATTGTATCGAGAACCGCCATAGGCGGGGTTGGGATTGTAGGTCGAGCCCGGCGCATAGCCGTAACCGGAAACCGTGCGCGGCGGGAGCGGGGCGCAGCGAGTCGTGTCCTTGCCGATCCCCTGACCGACAAGCCCGCCGATAATCGCGCCGACGGCCGTTCCGTCACCGCGATGTCCACTGGCCGCGACATTGCTGCCGAGTACGCCGCCGATCAGGCCGCCAAGGATGGCGCCACCAACCTGGTTGCCTTGCTGTGCCTCGGCGCAGCCACGCACGCGATATCCGCTTTGTGCGGACGCCGGCATCAGGGCAGGGAGCGCCGTGGCGGTGAGGGTGGAGAGAACAAGCAGGGCTGTGATACGCATTGAGGGTCCTCCGGACGAACTCATAGCGGTGACTATCTGACTTCCTACCTGAACGGCCGATGAAGGCCTGGTTGGCAGACGCAGTTGCGCGGATTCAGCGACCGGTCTGGCCCCTGTGGCGCAACATTTGGTCAGCCAAAACGCAGGCCAGCATTGCTTCCGCCACCGGAACGGCGCGGATGCCGACGCATGGATCGTGGCGGCCCTTGGTGCGGATGTCGGTGTCCTCGCCCTGCGCATTAACCGTACGGCGGGGCGTCAGGATCGACGAGGTCGGTTTTACGGCGATCCGCGCGACGACATGTTGTCCCGTGGATATGCCGCCGAGCACGCCGCCATTGTTGTTGGACAGGAACTCCAAGCGATTTCCCGATCGGCGCATTTCGTCCGCATTGTCCTCGCCAGAGAGCGCTGCTGATGCGAAGCCCGCGCCGATCTCGACGCCCTTGACGGCATTGATGCTCATCATCGCGGCCGCGATCTCGCCATCGAGCTTACCATAGATCGGTGCGCCCCAACCCGGGGGCACGCCTTCGGCGACGACTTCGATGATCGCTCCACAGGACGAGCCGGCTTTGCGTGTCGCGTCCAAGAACTCTTCCCATTTCGACGCCATCTGTGCGTCGGGGCACCAGAATGGATTCTGCTCCACGACATCCCAGTTCCAGTTGTCGCGATTGATCGCGTGCGGACCGATCTGCACAACCGCGCCACGAAGGGTAACGCTCGCGCCGAGCGCCAGCCGCGCCACCGCGCCAGCTGCGACGCGCGATGCGGTCTCGCGCGCGGAAGAGCGCCCGCCGCCGCGATAGTCCCGAACACCGTATTTCTGATCGTAGGCATAGTCGGCATGGCCGGGGCGATAACTGTCGCGGATTTCGGAGTAGTCTTTCGAGCGCTGGTCGGTGTTCTCGATCACCAGGGAGATCGGCGTGCCGGTCGTCACAGGACCGCCGGTGCGATCGTCCTCGAATACTCCGGAGAGGATCTTCACAAGATCTTCTTCCTGGCGCTGCGTGACAAAGCGCGATGTGCCGGGTTTCCGCTTGTCGAGGAATTGCTGAATGAACCCCGCCGAAAGACTGAGCCCCGGCGGGCAGCCATCCACCACGGCGCCAATGGCCGGCCCATGGCTTTCGCCCCAGGTCGTCACGCGGAAGAGATGGCCAAAGGTGTTGTGCGACATGCCCCTGCTTGAAGCGCAATTCTGGCCGTTTGAACAGTCTTGCGTCTTGGTTCGCGAATTGGCTTTTGCTGTCACCCCGGCCGAGCGTAGCGAGAACCGGGAACAATTCAGACAGTGTCGTGCTCTCGCTATGGGGTCCCGGTGTCGCTACGCTCTCGCGGAATGACAACTCCTGGCTTTGCCGGCATTGTAACTCGTTTTCACTTAGGGAGCAGACGCCATGACCTACAATTTCAAAGGCAAGACCGCCGTTGTGACTGGGGCCAGCCGCGGGATCGGCGAGGCGATTGCGCGGACCCTGGCGGCCGATGGAGCGAAGGTTGCGCTGGTGGCGCGTTCGGCGGACAAGTTGAAAGTGCTGGCGGCTGAACTGCCGAACGGCGCGGTCGCCATCGAAGCGGACATGAGTTCCAGCGATGGCTGGCGCAAGGCGGCTGAGGCCTCGCTCGTGGCGCTCGGCGATGTCGACATCCTCGTCAACAATGCCGGCGTCAGTGCGGCGCAGGCGCTGGGCAAGGTGACGCCGGAAGGGCTGGACGAAACGCTGAACGTCAACGTCCGCAACCTGATCCTGCTGACCGACGCGCTGTCGGCGTCGCTGATCAGGCGGAAGGGGAATGTCGTGAACATCTCCTCCGTCTCGTCTTTCTCCGGCGCGCTCGGGCAGATCGCTTATTCGACCTCTAAGGGCGCGGTGAACTCCTTCACACGCAATGTGTCGATCGACTTCGGCCGC
>JBBATZ010000048.1:0-34154 GCA_040398425.1 Hyphomonadaceae bacterium | reverse complement strand
AGCGTTGGCATCAAGGTGGGCGACTCGGCCTGGTTGCCATCGAACACTTCGTGGTCGAACTCGGGAGACCAGGAAGAACCAGGTATTGATTACACTTACCCACAGTTGCTGATTCAAACTCCAGCAACCCGCCCTGGGTCAATATTGGATCGGCAGGGTGGGTCAATATTCAATCGGCGCCAACATAGTCGGCCTCGATGGCCAGTACTGGGCTATCATCGGGGTGTGGTCGGCTTTTTCCAAGTCTGACATGGGGGAAGTCAACCAACCGCGCCTGCCGCGAGATCCATGTCGGATGTGACCATGCCCCGCCGATTCAGCGAAGCTTTGCAGCAACAGCCAGTCTACGCAAGGTCGGTTGGCTCGCGCCACTTTATGCTACGGGAAGCCCCGAGGCCGTCACTCCGTCACTGACGGCGGAGAAGCCAGTCACTTTGTGTCAGCGCAACCAATAGGAGAGTCGATGTCGCTGGACGATTCCGCCGTGTTGTCGCCAGCGCATGCGTTTGTATGGGCGTGGTGGCGGACGGCGTCGCCGGGCCAGGCTGGAGGCTGAGGCTGGCCATGCGAGATACCTGCCAAGCCCTGCTCGATGAATACCGTTCACTGGATGCCCTTTGCACCGCTCTGGATCCACGGCATTGGCGTGCCGCATCCGCCTTTTACGGATGGAGTGCCTGGGACGAAATCGCCCACCTGTGCTACTTCGATGAGACCGCGCTGCAGTCCGTCAGCGATCCGGCCGCCTTCGCGAAAGCGGCCCGGGTGCTGTTGGAGCGTACCGACCGGGGCGAGGAAGTCAGCGCCATCGCGCGCGAGCGCTTTGCTCACCTTGACGGCCCGGCCTTAACCGCATTCTGGCGCAGCCGTTACGAGCCTCTGGTGCAAGCTCTTTGCGCATTGGACCCCAAGGCCCGGTTGTCCTGGTACGGCCCGGCTATGAGTGCGCGTTCCTTCGCGACAGCGCGGCTGATGGAGACCTGGGCGCATGGGCAGGACATCTGGGATCTGCTGTGCCGTCCCCGACCGCCGGGCCCGGGTCTGCGCCACATCGCGCACCTCGGGGTAACGACCTACGGTTGGACGTTCGTGAACCGGGGTCTGCCGGTTCCGGCGCCGGTACCTTTTGTGGAACTGCAGGGTCCGGGCGGTGCCTTGCTGACCTGGGGCGAACCATCCACCACCGACTTCGTGCGCGGCCCGGCGCAGGACTTCTGCCTGGTCGTCACTCAGCGCCGCCACGTGGACCACACCGCGCTGCAACTGGGCGGGGAGTCGGCGCACCAGTGGCTGGCTATCGCGCAATGTTTTGCCGGAACGCCAGTCGACGGCCCGCCGCCCGACCAGCGGCACCTGACGGGCTAAACCGGGAATGCCAGCGGAGCTGCGGGCGGATGAGGCTGTCCCCGGTGCGGATGTTGCGCTCACGCGCGACCTGCAGCCGGTGATCGAACCGCAGCTGGCTCGACTGGCTGCCGGCAGCGGCTGCCGCACGCTGTCGGACTGGTCGTTCGCCAACCTCTACCTGTTTCGCGCGGCGCACGACTACCGCTACGTACCAGGGCCGTGGCCCCATATCACCGGAATCACCTATGACGCCATGCCATACGTGTTCCCGCTGTTCGCCCTGGAGGATGCGCCGCCGTCCGTGCTGCAGCGGCTGTTGCGGGGCGGTCGCTGCATCTTCCCGCTGTCCGACGAGCAGCTTGAGCGCCTGGACCCGCACGAATTTGTCGCGACGCATTCGCCCGATGATTCGGACTACCTGTACCCGGCATCCAACTTCGCGCACTACCGCGGCAGAGTGCTGCAGAAAAAGGGCAATCTGGCGCGCCAGTTCCTGGCGGCACACCGCCTCGAGGTGCTGCCCTGTGCTCCTGCACTGCTGCCCCAGGTAGAGGTGGTGCTCTCGGGGTGGCTGCATGACAAGGGAAAATCGCCCGGCGACGCCGACGACCTGCCTTGCCGTGAAGCGCTGGCGCTGGCGCCCGAACTGGGGCTGGAGGCGCTGTTGTTCTTGGCCGATGGCAACCCCGCCGGGGTGCTGATCGGGCAGCCGCTGCAGCCCGACGTGGACGTGATCCGCTTCGCCAAGAGTCTGGCGCGTTACAAGGGGCTGGCGCAGGCCATGTTTCAGCACTACGCAGTGCGCAGGGGCCCTGCCGTCGCGTGGCTCAACTTCGAGCAGGATCTGGGTCTGGCAAATTTCCGGGCGACCAAGCGCTCCTACCGGCCGCAGGCGCTGCTGGCCAAGCACCGTGTGACGCTGCGAGGGGCGGGCGCGCGGCAGGGGGGTTGACGGAAAGCGCATCTGCGCAGGGGCAGCTCAAGCCCCTGCGCTCAGCTCAGGGCAGCAGCTGTTCTGCCAGCGAGCGTGGCACGGCGACCGGCAGGTCCAGCAGCATCTGTCCCATGCCCTTGCCCAATGGGTCCATCCGGGGTGACGCGGGTCCCCCGCCCGCCAGAGCGTCGTGCAGCAGCAGGTTCATGGCCGAGATGCCCGGCAGGTGAAACCGTTCGACGCGCCCCTTCACCAGGTGGGCGAAATAGGCACCGACCTTCTCCGGTGTCACCCGGTCCCAGAGTAGCGGCAACCATTCCGGCTGGCGGGCGATAAGGCCGATGTTGGACAAGTTGCCCTTGTCGCCGCTGCGCGCCCAGGCCAGCCGGATCAGCGGCACTTCGACTAGGTCCTCGCCGGAGTCGGTCCAGGCGGCGGGCGACGGCGTGGCGTCGTCGGGCACGCGACCGCCGGGATGCGGGATGGGTATGTCGATGCGATCTCCGTCGATCAGCACCCACACGGCCACCGAGGACTTGTCCAGCAGGAACGAGAAGGGCTTGATGAGCGGTGCTGGCGACGGGCGGCCGCCAGCAGGCATTGTTGTGCCGGGCGACCATGATGTGCCCGCCGGCGCGATTTCGCGCGCAAATATTTCCAGTGCCTGCCTGACCGGGTGGTCCACCACCACCCGCACCATCACCTCGCGGGCGGCGGCGGTGCGTGCATGCGGGCCATAGAGTCCCTCGTTGCCGAACAGTTCGATGGCGGTGGCCGTGTAATCCGGCAGGCCCTGCGTCTGCAGGATGCGGCGGGTACGCGCCACGATGGCCTCGCCGGTGCGCCGCGCCTTGGCCGCGGCGTCGATGCCCACGATCACCATCGCGCCGGCGCAGCGGAAACCGTCCAGCTGCGTGGCTGAGACCTTGTACTGGTTGGTCGGAGCCAGGCCGCGCGCGCCACGCACGCGTACCCGGTCGGGGTCGATCTGCTCGATAGACACATGGCGAAAGTCGCAGGTCACGTCAGGCAGCAGGTAGGCACCGGGATCTCCCACCTCGTACAGCATCTGTTCGGCCACCGCTGCGCGCAACACCCGGCCGCCCGTGCCTACTGGCTTGGTGACGACGAAGCTACCGTCGGCGTGGCATTCGATGATCGGGTAACCGATGTCCGGCCAGTCCGGGATGTCCTGCCAGTCGGTGTGCAGTCCGCCGGTGGCTTGGCAACCGCACTCGATGATGTGACCGGCCAGGCTGGCGCCGGCGAAGCGGTCGTAGTCGTCCTCAGCCCAGGCGAACTCATGAATCAGCGGGCCCAGTGTCACGGCGCTGTCCACGCCGCGGCCCGTGATGACGATGTCGGCGCCCGCGGCCAGTGCCCGTGCGATGGGCAGTGCGCCCAGGTAGGCATTGGCGCTGAGAACGCGCTCGGGCAGGGACTCGCCGGTGAACATGTCGCGTACGCCAGCCTCGCGCAAGGCGGGCATCCGCTCGCTCAGGTCGTCTCCGAGCACCACCGCGATGCGCGGCTTCAGGCCCAGGCCGTCGGCCACCACGCGCAGCGCGTCGGCGCAAGCCCGCGGGTGGATGCCGCCCGCGTTGGCGATTACCTTGATGCCCCGGCGCATGACCTCAGGCAACACGGACTTCAAGGCGACGTCGACGAAGTCGGTGGCATAACCCATGTTCGGCTTCTTGGCGCGCGCACCGGCGAGGATCGCCATCGTCGTTTCGGCCAGGTAGTCGAACACCAGGTAATCGATCTGGGCGCGTTCGACCAGCTGTGGCGCCGCCACCATGCTGTCACCCCAAAAGCCCGAGGCTCCGCCGATGCGGACGACCTTGTGCTGCTCCTTCATACCGAGATCTCCTTGCCGTTTAATCTTTAACTTTAGCATCGCCGTCGGCGGGGAGCTTGCGTCGAGTGGCTGGGGCGTTGTGGCGGAGCGACCGCGGCCCCAGCCAGTATGCGCAAGACGCCCCTGCGCCCGCGGCCTATAGTTAGCTCCAACGTACAAGCAAACTTTCCTCGCGCACCGTACCGGAATCCCATTTCAACTGAGCAATGCCTCCATGACCCAGATCGAGTCCAACTTCTCCGCTGGCAGCGCGACGTTCCTGACCAACCGGACCGGAATGTTGTCGCTGATCAACCGCGTACGGGAGCTGGAGCAACGCACCCGTGACAAGTCGGCCAGCTCGCGCGCCAGGTTCGAAAAGCGTGGGCAACTGCTTCCGCGTGAACGCGTGTCGCTGCTGCTTGATTTCGGTGCGCCTTTTCTGGAGTTGTGCACGCTGGCCGGCTACGGGCTTGACACGACCCACCTCGCTCGCAGCGTGCCGGGCGGCGGTGTGATAGCGGGTATTGGCTTCGTCAGTGGTATACGCTGCATGGTGCTTGCATCGGACTCCGGCATTGACGCCGGTGCGCTGCAGCCGATGGGCCTGGACAAGCTGCTGCGGGTACAGGAGATAGCGATCGAGAACAAGCTGCCCTATGTGCAACTGGTCGAAAGCGCGGGAGCCAACCTGATGGCCTACCGTGTCGAGGACTTCGTGCGTGGCGGCAATTCGTTTCGCAACCTGGCGTGCATGTCCGCCGCGGGTTTGCCGGTGGTGACCGTCACACACGGTTCGTCGACGGCCGGCGGGGCCTACCAGACCGGACTGTCCGACTACATCATCCTGGTGCGGGGCCGCTCGCGCGCTTTCCTGGCCGGACCGCCCCTGCTCAAGGCCGCGACCGGCGAGATCGCCACCGAGGAAGAGCTCGGCGGCGCGGTGATGCACGCCTCGATCTCCGGCCTGGGCGACTACCTGGCCGAGGACGACCGCGATGGCGTGCGCATCGCGCGCGAGATCCTGGCGCAGATCGACTGGAACCGTGCCATGCCGACGGAGCCGGTGCGCCGCTTCAAGCCGCCGCGCTATGACGCGGAAGATCTGCTGGGCATTATGCCGCTGGACCACAAGCGGCCGGTGGATATGAAACAGGTCATCGCCCGGATCGCCGATGACTCCGATTTCCTGGAGTTCGGCCAGAACTACGGCAACGCCACCGTCTGCGGCAACATCAAGATTGAAGGCTGGCCGGTGGGGGTGATCACCAACAACGGTCCGATCGATCCGCATGGCGCGACCAAGGCCACCCACTTCATCCAGGCCTGCTGCCAGGCCGGGACACCGCTTCTGTACCTCAACAACACCACCGGTTTTATGGTCGGGCGCGCCTACGAAGAGGCCGGCATCATCAAGCACGGTGCCAAGATGATCCAGGCCGTGACCAACGCCACGGTGCCGCAGATAACGATCTACTGCGGCGCCTCGTTCGGCGCGGGCAACTACGGCATGTGCGGTCGCGGGTTCCATCCGCGGTTCTGCTTCAGCTGGCCCAACGCCAGGACCGCCGTGATGGGTGGCGAACAGGCGGCCGAGACCATGCGCATCGTCACCGAGGCCGGCATGCGCCGCAAGGGCGAGGTCGACCACGCCAGGCTCGACGCCATGTGCCAGGGCATCATCGAACGCTTCGACAGCCAGATGAGCGTGTTCACGACCAGCGCGCGACTGCTTGACGACGGTGTGATCGACCCGCGCGACACCCGTGCCGTCCTGGCCAAGGCGTTCACCACCTGCCGCGAGGCCGATGCGCGCCAGCCGCAGAAGATGCAGTTTTCGGTGGCCCGGCCGTGAGCGCTGGCACGAGCCCGACAACTATGACAAGCATGACCCGCTTTTCGAAGATTCTTGTCGCAAACCGCGGCGAGATCGCGTTGCGCGTAATCCGCAGCGCGCGGGCGCTGGGCTACCGCACGGTGGCGGTGTTTTCGAGCGCTGATGCCGATGCGCAGCATGTGCACCAGGCCGACCAGGCGGTGTGGATAGGGGAGGCGCTGCCGGCGCAGTCGTACCTGTGCATCGAGGCGATCGTGCAGGCGGCGCAGCGCAGCGGCGCCGATGCGGTGCACCCGGGTTATGGGTTTCTGGCCGAGAACGCGGCCTTTGCGCAGGCCTGCCGCGATGCCGGGCTGGTGTTCATCGGCCCATCGCCCGAGAGTATCCGGGCGATGGGTGACAAGGCTGGGGCCAAGCGGCTGATGGAGCTGGCCAGGGTGCCGTGCATCCCCGGCTACCAGGGCGTTGACCAGAGCCCGCAGGTGCTGCTGGCGGAGGCCGCGCGTATTGGCTACCCGGTGATGATCAAGGCCACCAAGGGGGGCGGGGGGCGCGGCATGCGGCTGGTGCACACAGAGCAGGAGTTTCCCGAGCTGTTGCGCCGGGCGCAGTCGGAGGCGAGCAACGCGTTTGGGGACGGCACGGTGATCCTGGAGCGAGCGATCGTGGAGCCGCGGCACATCGAGATCCAGGTGTTCGGCGACCGCCATGGCAATGCGATCCACCTGGGGGAGCGGGACTGCTCGGTGCAGCGGCGCCACCAGAAGGTGATCGAGGAGGCACCCTCGCCGGCGGTGGACGCGGCGTTACGCGAGCGCATGGGAGCGGCGGCGGTGGCTGCGGTGCGGGCGATTGGCTACGAGGGGGCGGGCACGCTGGAGTTTTTGCTGGATCGGCGGGGCGATTTTTATTTCATGGAGATGAACACGCGGCTGCAGGTGGAGCACCCGGTGACGGAGGCGATCACCGGGCTGGACCTGGTGGAGTGGCAGCTGCGGGTGGCAGCCGGGGAGGCGCTGCCGCTGAGGCAGGAGCAAGTGCGTTTTCAGGGCCATGCGATCGAGGTGCGGCTGTGTGCGGAGGATGCGCACAAGGGCTTTCTGCCGCAAAGCGGCAGCATGCGGCGCTGGCAGGTGCCGGCGGGGATACGGGTCGAGCACGCGCTCCAGTCCGGCAGCGTGATCCCACCGTACTACGACTCGATGATCGCCAAACTCGTGGCCCATGGCGCGGATCGCGAAGAGGCGCGCCGGCGCTTGTTGTATGGGGTGCAGGACCTGGTCGCCCTGGGTCTCACCACCAACCAGGAGTTTCTGGGCCGATGCCTGACCCATCCCGTGTTTGTGGCAGGTGGCGCCACGACCGCGTTCATTGCGCGCCACGGGCAAGAGCTGCTGACGGTGGATCCGATCGTGCAGCGGCGCGCGGTCGTGCTGGCCAGTTGGTTGCTACACGAGACCGCCGGCGAAGCGCGGTCTCGCGACCATCGGCCCCTCACGCACGCTTTGCCGGTGGGCATGTCCTTCATGTTGGACGGTGTTGCGCAGTCGGTCCGTGTGGCGCAGTTGGCGTCGCATCGGTTTGCCATCGACATCGACGGCGAACAACACGCCCTGGAGGTGGTCTCGGTCGACGAGCATACGGCACGCTGCATTGTCGACGGCGTGATAGAGGGCCTGGCTCTGGCGCGGGAAGGCCCCATCCTCTGGCTGTGCCATGAAGGCCGGACGCACCAGGTCACGGACCTGACGCGGGCCGTCGGTGTGCGCCTGGGCGAAACCGGCGGCGACGGTAGCGTGCGCGCCTCCATGAACGGCAGGGTGGTGGCGGTAATGGTTGCGGTGGGCCAGCGCGTGGAGGCCGGTGAACCCGTCTTCACGCTCGAGGCCATGAAGATGGAGCATGTCCACAACGCATCCGTTGACGGGGTCGTCACGGCGCTGCATGGGGTCGTTGGCGACCAGCTGACCTCCGGTCGCCTGGTGGCCGAGATTCGGCCGGCCGCGCAGGGCGGGGCCACCTCGCCATGACGTCGGCCAATGCCCCGACGATGGCGTCCGAGCCCGAGGTGCTGCACGAAGTCCGCGACCGGGCCTTCTGGATCACCATCAACCGTCCGGCCAAGCGCAATGCGATCCATGGCGGCGTGGTCGCGGGCATCCGCGAGGGGCTGCGGCTGGCCCACGCCGATCCGGCGGTACGTGTTGTCGTGCTCACCGGTGCCGGCGACAAGGCCTTCTGCGCCGGCGGTGACCTGCGCCCCGGACAGGGCTTCGCGTTCGACCTGGCGCGTCCGAACATCGACTATGCCGACTTGCTGCGGGATGCACAGGACGCGACCTTGCCTACCATCGCCCGCATCAATGGCGTCTGCATGGCGGGTGGCATGGGTCTGGCCAGCATGACCGACTTCGCCATCAGCGCCGACCATGCGCTGTTCGGCCTGCCCGAAGTGAAGATCGGTTTGTTCCCGATGCAGGTGATGAGCCTGCTGCAAAACCTTGTGGCGCGCCGCACGGTGCGCGAATGGGCCTTCACCGGCGAAACGTTCTCGGCCCACGAAGCGCTGGCTGCGGGGCTCGTAAACCACGTCGTGCCGGCGGCGCAGCTCGACGCCAAGGTGCAGTGGCTGATCGACCGCATCATCGACAAGTCACCCACGGCGATTCGCCGCGGCAAGTACGCTATGCGCGCCATCGGCGACATGACGTTCGACCAGGCCATCGCCTACACCGAGAGCCAAATCGCCCTGCTGGCGATGACCGAGGACGCCAAGGAAGGGCTGGCGTCGTTCAACCAAAAGCGAAAGCCCGTATGGACCGGCCGCTGACCCCCCGCCCAACTCGATCCAACCCCTTCGACCTGACCGGCAAGGTGGCCTTGGTCACCGGGTCCACGATGGGCATCGGCGAAGTCACGGCGCGTGTGCTGGCCGAGGCGGGAGCGCACGTGGTCATCAGCAGCCGCAAGCCCGAGGAGTGCGAGCGCGTGGCATCCTCGTTCCGCGAGCAGGGCCTGAGCGCCGAAGGCCGTGCCTGCCATATCGGAAAAATGGAGGACATCGCCGCCATGGGCGAGCACCTGCAGCACACCCACGGCGGCCTGGACATCCTCGTCAACAACGCCGTGATGAGCCCTTGGCGGGCCATTGACGACACCGACCTGGCCTTGTTCACCAAGGTGGTCGAGGTCAACCTTCGCGGGTACTGGTACCTGTCGGTCGAAGCCACCAAACAGATGCGCGGCCGCGAGGGCGGCAGCATCGTCAACATCGCCTCTATCGCCGCGCTGCATCCGAACCGCATGATCGGGCTCTACGCGACGCTCAAGACCGCGCTGCTCGGCATGAGCCGCAGCTTCGCGGTGGAGTACGGACCGATGGGCATCCGCGTCAACACCGTCATACCCGGTCTCATCAGGACCAAACTGGCCGACGTGTACGACGCCGACACCAAAGCGCGTTACATGGCCAAGACGCCGGTGGGGCGGCTCGGCGAGAGCGAGGACATCGGATATGCGGTGCTGTACCTGTCGAGCCGTGCGGCTTCGTTCGTTACCGGCGCCAGCCTGGTGGTGGATGGCGGAGTCACCATCACCGCGGTGTGAAGGGCAGACCATGGAGACATGGTCTGCTCCCCGGCCAACGCATTGCGCTGGTGCTGGGCGGAACCTGGTCCTGCACGCAGCGGGCCATCGTAACCAGCCCGCTGACCTGATCCTTTCACTGCGCAGCGCCCGCAAAACCCTTCTCAGGGTGAACCCTGAGAAGGGCGCCCAAGGAACCTACAATAGCCAAAAACCGCAAGTTGGAGGCAAGTGGATTCACTACTATTGTGACGAATGCTTTCGCGCAGGCTTCGCAATTTCCCCAGCGCAGGTAGCAGATACAAAGGATCCATCGCCCGCAGGGCGATGGCCGTATAAAAACGGAGACTAGCCATGTCCGCGTCCGACGACAACCTTAGTTATGCACACCGCCGCTGCACCAGCGCCGAACGAATGATGTGGATTACCCCCGACCGTGTTTTCTACGCCGGTCTATTGGGCGCACCGACCATGCACACTAAGGGCCCCATCCAGTTGTATGTTGCGCTTGACGGACCGCTGCGCATCCGCCTTGAAGGTGGCGCCTGGCAGACCTGCGAAGTGGCCGTGGTGCAGCCCTATGTACCGCACCAGGCAGCCAGCGATGGGCGCCACGTGCTGAGCATGTACGTCGAACCAGAGACGGTGGACCTGCGGCGGCTGCCGGCCCTGTTGCTCGCGCGCGGCGGGGCGGTGGACGCGCCCGCCTTCGCCGCCCACGTGCGGCGGTGCCACGCCCGCATGGTGGCCGCGGGCCGCGAACTGGAGCTGCAGCCGGGTGACTTCGACCTGATGATCTTTGGTGAGTCTCTAGCCGCGCGCCGGCTCGACCACCGCATCGCCGCAGTGGTCCAGCGCATCAAGCGCAATCCAGCTGCACAGGCACTTGCGGAGGACTGCGCGGCGCAAGCGACGCTTTCCTTCTCACGCTTCCTTCATCTGTTCAAGCAGGAAATGGGCGTGCCATTTCGCGCGTTCCGGACGTGGAAGCGTGCACGAAGTCTGCTGCAGTATCTGCACAGTGACGAAAACCTAACGTACGTCGCGCTCGATGTCGGTTACCCCGACTCGACCCATTTCAGCCACTCCATTCGCAACTGCTTCGGTCTCAGCCCGAGCGACATGGTTATCGGCTCCCGCAAACTGCGCGTGATCGAGCACTCGGCCGATCTGCTGGTGATGGCTGGACGCTGATTGCGCCGGCAGCTGGGATCGGCCGGCTACGATGACATCCTGTCTGGAGTCGACCGGCGTGGCCTCCTTGCAAGGATCATGCTTCGTGACCGGCATGAGCGACTCGGATGATGAGCGGCTCGTCACCTTGGTGATTGCCCACCTGCTGCGGCGCCGGGGCTGGCGCATCGCCGTCATGACGCCGGTGGCCGCCGATGGCGTGAAGACAAATGGCGGCTGGACCAGCGCCCACTTGACCGGCCTGCGACAGGCATGTTCGTTCGGTCTCCCAACTTCGGCCTTGTCGCCTTACCTGCTGCCCGTCGCAACCTCGCCCGCCGAAGCGGCGCGCGCGGCCGGCCTGTGCGTCGATGCCGAGGTCGTGGTCGACACCTACCAGGTGCTGGCGACTTGGGCCGATGCGGTTTTGGTGGAGGGTGTCGGCGGGCTAACGGTATCGCTCGGGCCGACGCTGAGAGTCGACGACGTCGCTGCCCGGCTGGGCCTGCCGCTGGTGCTGGTGCTGCGGGTCGACGAGGCGGCAGTCAGCAAAGCCCGGCAGGCCATGGCACTGGCGCAGGCACGCCAGTTGGTGCTGGCCGGATGGGTCGCCACCGGGCTGGACGGCGCGGCTGCCGCAGCAGTGCAAGCCGGCGAAGCCTGGGAAACTCAGGCTGGCGTGGAAAGCGAGGCCAGCGCCGAGTGGCTGCGCGCGGCGCACGCGCGCCTGGGCGTGCCGTTGCTGGGCGCGGTTGCCAAGGGAGTGGTCGACGTGGTGGCCGCAGCCGGTTGTCTTGACGAATCCCGCCTGTGCGCGGCACTCGGGCTGGGTGTGCGAGGGCTTGAATCACCCGCCAATGCGTGGTGAGGGCATCGTCGCGAGTCGGCCGCCACGATCGGCCAAGTTCCGCAACAGCGGGCTCACGGTCCAGTAGCCGTGTGGGTTGCCACGGGTAGCGGCATAGTGGTCCAGCCGGGCGACGATGTGGGCCAGCCCACGCTCGTCGGCGTACTGCATCGGCCCGCCGCGGTGGTCGGGGAAGCCGTAGCCCGCGGTCCACACCACGTCGATGTCGCCGCCGCGGTAAGCGATGCCTTCCTCAAGGATGCGCGCGCCCTCGTTGACCATGGCGTATACCAGCCGCTCGACGATTTCTTCGGCGCCGATTTCGCTGCGACGGGCGATGCCAACCTGGTCGGCCAACTGGGCGGTCAGCACCAACGTCTGGTTGCTGGGCACGGGCTTGCGGCCCTCGTAGCGGTAGTAGCCCGAGCCGGTCTTCTGGCCGAAGTGGCCATTCTCGAACAGTGCGCGGCAGACCATGCGGTAGGTCGGGTCGTCAGGCAGTCCCCCCTCCTTACCGAGTTCGATGACGGTCTTTGCGCCGACGTCGATGCCGGCCAGGTCGAGCATGCGGCACGGACCCATAGCCAGGCCCAACGCCTCGATGGCGCGGTCGACCTGGGTCGGTGAAGCGCCCTCGAGCAGAAGAAACTCGGCCTCGCGCATATAGACCTCGGCCATGCGGTTACCGATAAAGCCGTAACACACGCCCGACACCACTGCCACCTTGCCGATGCGGCCAGCCAGTTTCATCACCGTGGCCAGCACCCGCGGGTCGGTCTTCGCACCTCGCACCACTTCGAGCAGCCGCATCACGTGGGCCGGGCTGAAAAAGTGCATGCCCACAACATCGGCCGCGCGGCCTGTAGCCTCGGCGATGCGGTCCACATCTAGCGTCGAAGTGTTGGTCGCGATGATGGCACCGGGCTTGCACACGCGGCCCAGCTTCGCGGCGATCTCCATCTTGAGCGCCAGGTTTTCGAACACGGCCTCGATCACGAGGTCGCAGCGCGCAAGGTCCCCGTAGTCCAGGGTCGGCGTAATCCGACCAAGACGTTGGCTCACCTCGTCCGCGCTGAGCTTGCCCTTGGTTGCGCTGGCCTCGTAGTTGGCCTGCACGATGCCCATACCGTGCTCCAGCGCGACGGCGGTGGCCTCGACCAGCACCACGGGAAAGCCCGCGTTGACGAAGGTCATCGCGATGCCACCGCCCATGGTGCCGGCGCCGACCACGCCCACCGTACCGATCGCGCGCAGCGCGGTGTCGGCCGGCAGGCCCGGTATCTTGGCCGCCAGCCGCTCGGCAAAAAACAGGTGGCGCAATGCACGAGACTGTGGCGTTCCGAGGCATAACACGAACATCCGGGCTTCCAGTGCTTCGCCTTCGGCAAACGGCCGTGTGGCCGCCGCTTGCACACTACGCGTGATGGCTTCCAGGGCCGGGTACTGCGGCTTGCGCTGCGCCTGGGCGATGGCGCCCTCGAAGAAGTCGCCCGCCAGCGCGGAAGTGTCCACGCCGAGTTCGCTCGCCCGGCGTAACGGCGCGCCACTCGCCACCAGGGCCTGGGCGCGCGACAACGCGGCCTCCAGCGGGGTCGCGTCGCTGATCTCGTCCACGATGCCGGCCGCCATGGCTTCGACCGCACCGACCATCGTTCCGCTGGTTATCATCGCCAAGGCCCGCTCGACGCCGGCCAGACGCGGCAGCCGCTGCGTGCCCAGCGAGCCGGGCAGCAGGCCGAGCTTGACCTCGGGCAGCCCGACGCGCGTGCCCCTGTCGGCCACCCGCCAGTGGGCGGCCATGGCGAGCTCCAGTCCGCCCCCGAGCGCGGTACCGTGCAGCGCCGCCACGACCGGCCGGGTTTGCGCCTCCAGCCGTGCCAGAAAGCCGTTCAGGGGCCCGGCGGTAAATGCCGGATCGTCGAACGCGCCGATGTCGCCGCCGGCCACCCAGGTGCGGCCTTCGCAGTGCAGCACCAGCGCCTGCAGGCTGATGTCGCGCTCGAAGGCGTCCAGGGCGGCGATCAGGCCCGAGACGACATTCGTGGAGATCGCATTGACGGGCGGGTTGTCCACGACCAGCACGCCGATGCGGCCGCGCGTCTGGAGGCTTACCGGTGATGCTGCCATGGCTCAGGCCACCTCGAACAGGCCGGCCGCGCCCATGCCGCCACCCACACACATGCTGACGACCACGTAGCGCACGCCGCGGCGCTTGCCTTTGATGAGCGCATGGCCCACCAGCCGCGCGCCCGTCATGCCATAGGGGTGGCCGATGGAAATACCGCCACCGTCGACGTTGTAGCGTTCGGGATCGATGCCGAGCTTGTCGCGGCAATAGAGCGCCTGGCAGGCGAAGGCTTCGTTGAGTTCCCACAGGCCGATGTCCTGCACCTTCAAGCCGTTGCGGGCCAGCAGCTTCGGAATCGCGTAGATCGGCCCGATGCCCATCTCCTCTGGGGGGCACCCGGCCACCGCGATGCCGCGGTAGATGCCCAGTGGCTTGAGCCCGCGGCGCTCGGCCAGGCTGCGTTCGACCAGCACACAGGCCGAGGCACCGTCAGACAGCTGGCTCGCATAACCGGCGGTAACGACCCCGCCCTCCAGCACTGGCATGAGGCTTTGCAGGCCGACGAGCGTGGTGTTGGGGCGGTTTCCTTCATCACGCGCCAGCGTCACATTCAGATAGCTGGTGGCGCCGGTGGCCTTGTCGGTTATCTCCATGGTGACGTCCATTGGGACAATCTCGGCGTCGAAGCGCCCCGCACGCTGCCCGGCTGCCGTGCGGCGCTGCGACTCCAGCGCATAGGCATCTTGCGCTTCTCGCGTGACTCCGTACTTGCGCGCTACGAATTCCGCGGTCTGCAGCATCGGCATGTAGGCGTTGGCGGCGTTGGCGATTGTGTTCGCGTCAGCCTGTTCCGCGACCCACTTCATGTAGACATTCTGGACCGCGGTGATGTTCTTCTGGCCGCCTGCCGCCACCACTTCCATGCCATCGACCATGATCTGCTTGGCCGCGGTGGCCACGGCCATCAGGCCCGAGGCACACTGGCGATCAATCGTCTGGCCCGAGACCTGCACGGGCAACCCGGCCGCGAGCAGCCCGTTGCGGGCCAGGTTCATGCCCGCGGTACCGGCACCCAGCACCGTGCCGATCACGACGTCCTCGATCTCGTCGGCGGCGACACCCGCGCGCTGGACAGCGTGCCTGAGGGCATGCCCCAGCATCGTTGGCGACTTGGTGTGGTTCAGCGATCCGCGATAGGCCCGGCCGATCGGTGTGCGGGCGGTGGAAACAATGACTGCCTCTCTCATGGGGGTGCTCCGTTGGGATGTCGGTGAATCGTACGTCGCACCCGTCGCGGCGGCTTGCGTGGAGTGGTTACCCGGTGCGCACACCGCAGTCCGTAGCCATTTCCCGCAAGCTCCGCGAGGGGATGCTTCCTAGAATCTATGCAAGGATGACCCGCATGCACCTCTCGTTGAATGATCTACAAGACCACACGGCGGTCATCACCGGTGCGGCAAGCGGCTTCGGCCGCGAATTCGCTCTGCTGTGCGCCGCATCAGGCATGCGCCTGGTGCTGACCGACGTGGATGAGTCCGGGTTGCAGCAAACGTTGGAGCTGACGGGTGTGCCACCCGAACGTGGCTTCGCATGGCGATGCGACATCGCGCTCGCGCATTATGTTGATCTCTTGGCCGATGCGGCGCGCGCGCGCTTTGGTGCCGTGCACCTGCTGTTCAACAACGCGGGTGTGATAGCGGCGGGCGCAGTCTGGAAGGCCACGGCGCAGGACTGGGCGTGGGTCTTCGGCGTCAACGTGATGGGCGTAGCCAATGGCGTGCGCAGCTTCGTTCCGGCGATGCTCGAGCGCGGTGAACCGGCTTGGGTCGTCAATACGGCTTCGGTGGCGGGGCTGGTTTGTCCACCGGAACTCGGGGTCTACGCGGCCAGCAAACACGCGGTCGTGGCCCTTACCGAGTGCCTGCACCATGAACTGGCGGCCACGGGCCGGCCAGTGGGTGTATCTCTGCTGTGCCCCGGCTATGTGGACACCGGCATTGCCGACGCCGAGCGCCACCGCCCCCCTGAGCTGACCGGGGCCAACCCAGAGAATCTTGCGTTCAGGGAGCGCACGCGTAATGCGATGAAGGTCGGCCGGCTGAGCGCGGCAGATGTGGCCCGTATCACGCTGGAAGCGGTACGGGCAGGGCGCTTCTACGTCCTCCCGCACCGCAATGCGTTGCCCGGCGTCGAGTCGAGGATGCGCGATCTGCTGGATGGGCGCGCGCCGAACAACCCGCTGGCAAGGGAGTCCTGACATGTCCGGGCACGACGCGCAGCCGGTGGTCGACGTGGTCCCGCTCCAGGACCGCAACCGCTTCGACACCGACGCGCTCCGACGCCACCTTGCGGCGCACGTCGAAAGCTTCGAAGGGCCGCTGACGGTTGAGCAGTTCAAGGGTGGGCAGTCCAATCCGACCTTCCTGCTGAGCACGCCCGGCAAGCGTTATGTACTGCGCAAGAAGCCGGGCGGCCCGCTGCTGCCCTCGGCGCACGCGGTCGAGCGCGAGTACCGCGTCATCAAGGCGCTGCGCGACACCCCGGTGCCCGTGGCTCGCACCTATTGCCTGTGCGAAGACGCATCGGTCATCGGGACGCCGTTCTATGTGATGGACCACGTGAGCGGCCGCATTCTGTGGGACCCGACACTGCCCGGCATCACACGCGCCGAACGGGCGGCGATGTACGACGACATGAACCGGGTGGTGGCCGCCCTGCATGCTCTGGATCCGGATGCCTTGGGCCTTTCCGACTATGGCCGTCGAGGAGACTACCTGAAACGTCAGGTGGCGCGCTGGAGCCGGCAATACGAGGCTTCGGCCACGCGGCCGCTTCCAGCGATGGACCGGCTCATGGCGTGGCTGCCCGGACAGATCCCGGCCGAGGGGGGCCATGCCATCGTGCACGGAGACCTGCGCCTGGACAACCTGATCTTCCACCCGACCGAACCGCGGGTCGTGGCGCTGCTGGACTGGGAGCTTTCAACACTCGGCGACCCGCTGGCGGACCTGGCCTACCACATGATTACCTGGCACTTGCGTGCCGACGAGTTCCGGGGCATGGCGGGGGCCGACCTGGCCGCGCTGGGCATTCCGTCGGCCGAGGACTATCTGGGCCTCTACTACGAGCGCAGCGCACGCCAGCGGGTGCCAGAGCCGGTATGGGACGTCTACCTTATCTTTAACCTGTTCCGGCTCGCCGCGATCCTGCAGGGCATTGCCAAGCGGGTCGAGGACGGCACGGCGGCCAGCGCCAGCGCGCGCGAGACCGGCGCCAAGGCGCGGCCCATCGCCGAACTCGGCTGGCGCTGGGCGTGCGAGCGCCTGGGCGCCGCCTGAACCGCGGGTTCCGGCTTCCTTCCTGCAACCCACAAGGCATCCCATGTCGTACGATCCGTCCCCCAAGGTACAGCAGCTGCAGACACGCCTCGCGGCGTTCATGGACGAGCACATCTATCCCAACGAGAAGCGCCACGTCGACGAGGCGGAGTCCCTGGGTCCCTGGAAAGTGCTTCCGCTGATCGAGGAGCTCAAGCCCAAGGCGCGTGCGCTGGGCCTGTGGAATCTGTTCCTCCCGCATTCGGAGCATGGTGCCGGGCTCACCAACCTCGAGTACGCGCCGTTGTGCGAGATCATGGGCCGCTCGCTGCTGGCACCGGAAGTGTTCAACTGCTCGGCACCCGATACCGGCAACATGGAGGTGCTGGCCCGTTTCGGCACGCCGGGGCACCAGGAGCGCTGGCTCAAACCCCTGCTGGCCGGAGAGATCCGCTCCTGCTTCGCCATGACCGAGCCCCAAGTGGCGTCCAGCGACGCGACCAACATCGCGTCCCTGATCGTGCGCGACGGCGACGAATATGTCATCAATGGACTGAAGTGGTACACCACCAATGCCACCGATCCGCGCTGCAAGATTGCGATCTTCATGGGCAAGACGGATCCCGCCAATCCGGACCGGCACAAGCAGCAGTCCATGGTTCTGGTGCCGATGGACACGCCCGGCGTGACGGTCGTGCGTGCGCTGCCGGTGTTCGGCTTCTACGGTGTGCCCGACCGGGCGTCCGAGGTGCGCTTTGACAACGTCCGTGTACCGGTATCCAACATATTGCTGGGCGAGGGCCGCGGTTTCGAGATCGCGCAGGGCCGGCTCGGGCCGGGACGCATCCACCACTGCATGCGCCAGGTCGGCCTGGCCGAGCGAGCGCTGGAGCGTATGTGCCGCCGCTCGCTCGAACGCGTGGCCTTTGGCAAGCCGATAGCGCAACAAGGCGTGACGGTCGAGCGCATCGCCGAGTCGCGCATTCTGATCGAGCAGGCGCGTCTGCTCACACTGCATGCCGCGCACCGCATGGACACCGTCGGCAACAAGGTCGCCAAGACCGACATCGCGATGATCAAGGTGGCAGTGCCGGCCATGGCCTGCAAGGTGATCGACTGGGCCATTCAGGCGCACGGGGGGGGCGGCACGAGCAACGACTTTGGCCTGTCCGCCGCATACGCGATGTCCCGCGTCTTGCGCCTAGCGGACGGGCCAGACGAGGTCCACCGCAACCAGATCGGCAAGCTGGAACTGCGCAAGTACCAGTAAGCGGGCGCGGCTCGACGGCAGGCCATGCCCGCATTGCAGCCCCAGCCAGTTGGCGCAAGACGCACGCAACCGCGGCCCCTACGATGCAGCCACGGCCGGATCATGCCGGTGCGTTATGCGGCCCACTCGACCAACCGCAGCGCAGGCTGCACCACCGCGACACCCGTCGCCCCACCAAAGAGGAATCACAGATGAAGCATTCGCAGCATTCGCGCAACTCGACGGCTTTCGGACTCAAGCGGGACGGCACGCTGGATCGCCGGGGTTTCCTGGCCACGGCCGCCCAGCTGGGCGCGTCCATGATGGCCGGCGGGCTCGCACCGTCGGTCTTTGCCCAGGCCCAAGCGCCGCTCACGATCGGTTGGATCCGCACTACCACCGGACGCCTCGCGTCCTTCTACGGACCGCAGTACATCAGCGGTTTGATTGCGCTGGATGAGATCAATGCCGCCGGCGGCATCATGGGCCGCCAACTGGTGCGCATGGAGGTCGACGACGAGGCATCGCCGGCCAAGCAGCCCGCGGTGGCCAAGAAGATTCTCGATGTCAAGCCATTCGCCATCGTCGGCCCGTCCGGTAGCTCGCAGGCGCTCGCGTCGGTGGCTTTCAGCACCGAAGCCAAAGTGTTCCAGACCGCCAATGCGGCGGCGGTCGAGATGGGCGACGCGGTGAAATATCCGTACTTCTACCAGCCCATGATGGACACCACGCGGCAGACCGAGGCGATGGTACGCCACATGATGGAAACGATGAAGGTCAAGCGCCTGGGCATCATTCAGGAGAACACCGCATTCGGCGAGCAGGGCACAAAGGCTTCGCTGGCCATCCTGGCCAAGATGGGCATCACCAATGTGCCGGTCGAGGTCTATCCGATCACGGCCCCGGACCTGTCGCCCTATGTCCGCAACCTGCGCGGCGCCAATGTCGACGGTGTGCTCGCCTGGATCGCGACGGCGCAGGCGGCGGCTATGGCGTTCAACACCATGCACCGGCTCAACTGGACCCCGCCGGTGGTTGGCCACTATGGCATCCTGACCGAATCGATTTTCGACTACGTGCCGGTCGAGGCGTTGAAGAACGTCTATGCGACCTACTACAAGTCGCTGACCTGGTCAGGCGACCAAGCGCCCGGCGAACGGCAACTGGCGTACGCGAAGAAGATCAACAGCTATGCGGAAGCCAAGGGCAACGAGCCGTTTGTCGCGTCCGCGCCGTTCTACGATTTCCTGTACCTGCTTAAGCACGGTGTCGAGACCGCCAAGAGTTTTGACATCGAGAAGGTCAGGCAGGCGCTCGACAATACGAAGGATTTCAAGGGCATGCTGGGCACAATGTCGTTCTCGGCCACCAGCCACTCGGGCCTCAGCCCGGACAACATCGTGCTGGCGTCGCTGGCCTCGGCCAAGAACCCCAAGTCGATGGCAATTTTCCGCGAGCGGCTGGGCGGCTAACCGCTGCCGCCGTCATGCGCGCGCCGCTTCAGAGGCGGTGGCGCTTCACCACGATACCGGCCCGCTCGCGGTCCCAGGTATCGGCGGTGATACCTTCGGCGCGGACCCGGTGTTTCTCCACCTTCTCGGTCGGCGTCTTGGGCAGCCTTTCCATCAGGCGGATGTAACGCGGCACCATAAAATGCGGCAGCCGCTCGACCAGGTACTGCGTCAGCAGCACCGGGTCGAACGCCACGCCCGGCTGCGGCACCACGGCGATCAGCACTTCGTCCTCGACATCCTCGCTGGGCACGGCTACGGCCACCGCTTCACGCACGCTCGGGTGGCTGCAGACCTCCAGTTCGACCTCGAATGAGGAAATGTTCTCGCCGCGGCGGCGGATCGCGTCCTTCAGCCGGTCGACGTAGAAGAAGTTGCCGGTCTGGTCCTGGCGGAAGGTGTCGCCGGTGTGGAACCAGCCGTTGCGCCAGGCGCGCGCGGTGGCTTCCGGGTCGCCGTTGTATCCATGGTTCATGGCCCAGGGGCGGTCGCAGCGCACCAGTAATTCGCCCGGCGTGCCCAGCGGCACCTCGCAGTCGTTCGCGTCCACCAGCCGCGCCTGCACGCCGGCGCGCGGCACGCCGCAGCTTCCCAGCGCCGTGGGGTTGCGTTCGGATGCCAGCGGCGAGCAGGTCTCCGTCATGTTAAATACGGTGTAGACGTCGATGCCGAAGCGACGGTTGAAAGCCTGCACGTCGACCGACAACGGGATCATGTAGATATGGCGCAGCGTGTGGTCGCGATCCCGCGGATCCGGCGGCAGCTTGGCCAGCAGGGTGACCATGCTGCTCAGAAGCACGGTAGTGGTGCTGCGGGTCGTGCGTACCGTGTCCCAGAACGCGTCGACCTTGAACGAGTCGACCAGGGCGAACGAGGCGCCGCGCAGCAACGCGGCGGCGACGCCGACGGTGCCGCTCACGTGGAACAGCGGCGAGGCCATAAGCCAGCGGTCCGAGGCGTCCAGGAAGTGCAGCGGCTCGAACGCGGTCGAATACAAATGCAGGTAACTCGACAGCACACCCTTGGACGGCCCGGTCGTGCCCGAGGTGTAGATGATCGCCTGCGTGTCCCACGGCTTGATGTCGGGGGCCGGTGGCAGGCTGTCTGGATCGCCCTGCAGCGCTTCGCGGCCATGGGCGACGATTCGCGCGGGTGTCGGGCCGGGACTGATGACGACCAGTTGCTTCAGGGCGGAGAGTTCGATCCCTTCAAGCCGCTCTACTAGGCTGCCATGGGCCAGCATCAGCGTCGCGTCGGCATTGCGGATCACGTGCTCCAGCAGGTGGCCGCGGTAGGCAGTGTTGATCGGCACATGGACTGCGCCCAGGTAGGTGGTGCCGAACCAGGAGCGCAATGCGTCGGCACCGTTGGGTAGCCACGACAGCACCGTCGTGCCCTCCCGCACGCCCAGTGCGTGGAGGCCAGCGGCGGCACGGCGTGTCTCCTCGAGCATGTGTGCGTAGGTCCATTCGGTTGCGTCGGAAAAACGCACGAACACGGCCTCTGGCGTCTCTCTGGCCCGGCGCTCCAGCACGTAGCGCAGCACGCACTCGTCGGCAGGGGGCACGCGGGTGTCGGTCCAGTTTGTTGTCATAGTGTCAGTTCCCTCGGTCGTCAGATGGGTGAGATCGCATGTACCTTGTTGGCTCGCCGGCGGTGCAACTTCCGGGGCGCGCAGCGCTCCAGCGTCGCGACGATGGCCGAGCGTGTCTCGCCGGGATCAATCACGTCGTCAATGCCGAAGTGCTCGGCCGCCTGCAGTGCGCCGAGCTGGGTACGAAAGCGCGCGATCAGCGCGGCGCGGCGCGCGGCTGGATCGGACGCCTCGGAGACTTGCCGACGGTAGGCCACGTCGACCGCGCCTTCGACCGACATGGCGCAGATCTCGGCCGTCGGCCATGCCACGCAGAGGTCGGCGTCGAAGGCCCGACCGCCGCACATCGCCAGGTAACCCAAGCCATACCCTTTGCGCATCACAACCGAGATCCGTGGCACCGTAGCCTGACCCAGCTCGAATAACAGCCGCGCGCTGCGCCGGGCGAGCAGCGTGGACTCGGCTTCGGAGCCGACCAGAAAGCCGGGCACATCCACCAGATAAACCAGTGGCAGGCCGAACGCGTCACACACCGAAATGAAGTGCGCGCCCTTCTCGCAGGCGCGGGCGTCCAGCGTTCCGGCCAGATGGCGCGGCTGGTTCGCGATGATGCCCACGGGACGGCCTTCGAAGCGCGCGAAGCAGGTCACGAGGTTGGCTGCAAACGTGGGCTGCACCTCGAAGATACTGTCGCGGTCGACCATGCCGCGGATCCCATCGAGCATGTCGTAGGGCTGACGCGGGCTGTCGGGCACGAGCTGCGCCAGTGCCTTTTCGTACGCAGCTTCCGGCGCTAACGCGGCGCTCACCGGCGGGCGTTCGCCGGAGTTGGTCGGGAGGTAGCTCAGGTAGGAACGCAGGGCTGCCAGCGCCTCTTCCTCGGTGTCCGCGCCGCGGTGCGCCAGACCGTTGTGGTCCACCTGCGTATCGGCGCCGCCAAGCGCCCATTTGTCGATCTTTTCACCCGACGAGGCCTCCACCAGGAACGGTCCGGCGACCCCAAGCGTGGCGGTGGGTCGCACCATGACCACGAAGTCGGCCATGGCAGCGGCATTGGCCGGCCCAGCGAAGCCCGGACCCATGACGGCAGCCACCACCGGCACCCAGCCGGAGAGTTCGATCGCCAGCTGGAAGAATCCGGAGCCGCCGGCGGCGAAGTGCCGGCTGTCGAGCCCTTCCTGGATGCGGTGTCCGCCGCCTTCGAGCAGCATCACCATCGGATACCCGTGCTCCAGCGCTGTCAGGGCCAGGCGCTCAACCTTGAGTTCCCCGATATTGCCATTGGAGCCACCGACGACGGTGAAGTCGTAGGAGGTCAGGCAGATCGGCCGCCCGCCGATACGGGCGTAGCCGGTTAGCACGCCATCGGCCGGGGCCTGAAGCCCTTCGGTGTCGAAGGTGCTGCGATCGGGCTCGACCAGGCCGCCGATTTCCTGGAAGCTGCCCGGGTCGACGAGCAGGGAAATACGCTCGCGTGCGGTGTACTTGCCCAGCTGGTGCTGGCGTTGCACCGCCTCCGGGCGGCCTTTGTCCGAGACGCTAGTGCGCTTGGCGTTGAGCTGGTGGAGCGCCTCTTTGGCAGTGGGAAGGCTGGTCGGTGTGCTTGGGAGTGGCGCTGTGTTGGTCATCGTTGGGTCAGAGCTTCGAGCTCGTATCGATGGTGGCCACACGGTCATAGGTGGAGGGCGTCACGCCTAGGTCGCGCAGCGCCTGTTTGCGGATCTTCTCGGTCGGGGTCTTGGGCATCTGCGCAATGAACTCCACGTAGCGCGGCACCATGAATCCCGGCAGGCGCTTGTCCAGAAACACGAGCAGAGTTTCGGCGTCGAGCCGGTGCTCCTGGCGCAGCACCACGCAGGCCTTGATCTCGTCTTCGGTGGCGTCGCTGGCCACCGCGATCACGGCGCTTTCCAGGACCGCGGGGTGTTCATTGATCTCCTTTTCGACTTCGAAGCTGGAGACATTCTCGCCGCGGCGGCGCACCGCGTCCTTCATCCGGTCGACGAAGACGTACTGCCCGTCGGTTTCGCGGCGCATGGCGTCGCCGGTGTGCAGCCACTGGTTGCGCCAAGCGGCGACGGTGGCCTGCGGCATGTCGTGGTAGCCGGCCATCACCATCCACGGGTCCTTGCTGCGTACCACCATCTCACCGACCTGACCCTCGGCAACCTCGATGTCATGCTCGTCCACTAGCTTGAGATCGAAGTCGGGTCGCCCGAAGCCACACCGGCCGGGTTTGGCTTGGCCGGCCGGTGCGCAGGTGATGGTCGATCCCTCGGTCAGTCCGTAACCGGTCGACACGTCGGTGATGCCGAAACGCCTCTGGAAGTCCGCCAGCTGGGCGATGACCGGAGACATCAGCACGCGTCGCAGAGGCTGGGCGGCGTCGTCGGGGCGCTCGGGCTGGCGCCAGAGAAAATTGGCCATGGCACCGAGCAACATGGTGCTGGTGCAGCCATAGGCTCGCACATCGTCCCAGAAGGTGCTGGCGGAAAACCGCGGCAGGATGACGCTGTGCCCGCCAGCGATCAGGTTGTTGTAGACGATGGCCCACTGCCCGCCGATGTGAAACAGCGGCAGATTGCACAACGCCACGTCCTTCGCCTGCGACAGGTCAAGCGCACCCGGCGCGGCGTAGCCATAGGCATGGGCGTGCGTGACCCGCACCCCCTTAGACGGGCCGGTGGTCCCGGAGGTGTACAGGATCCCCATCAGGTCCCAGGGCTGGATGTCCGCCATGCTGGCGCGCGGCCCACGCAACTCGCGCCAATCCTGGACGCGCATGCGCGCGGGCAGGGCGGCCAATGCACTGGCACTGGTATCGAGGCCCCGGACGATCACCAGCTCCAGCGCGGTCAGCGAGGCGGCCACTTCGGCCAGCACCGGCAGGTATGCGGCATCGACAACGATTGCCCGGGCAGCGCAATTGTTGATCACGTGGATCAGGATCGAGCCCTTGTAGGCCGTGTTGACAGGCACCTCGATGCGGCCGCTCAGTCCCAGGGCCCACCAGGCGATGACGTAGTCGATGTGGTTGTCCAGCATCAACAGCACTGCTTCGGCGGCGACGATACCGCAGCCCTGAAAGCCGCCCGCGACCGCCAGTGCTTCCTCGACAAGTTGCGTGCTGCTCAGGCTGCGCTCGGGACCGCGCACGGCGAGTGCGTCGGGCGCGCTGGCCAAGCGGCCGCGCGCCACTGCGGCGAGCGTGCGCTCTTTCAGTGGGGGAAGTGGTCCGAGCATCGCTTTGCGTCCCTCAGACCACGTGGCGCTCGCGGAATACGCGTTGTGCCTTGGGGTCCTTGGCCGAAACCAGCGAGGCGAGCACCACGTCCTGGACGGAAATGGCGGTGTGATTGGTCGGCGTGAATGACAGCGTGCCGATGACGCCTTTGTAGCCCTTCAGGTTGTCGAGCACACGCTTGATCCGATCAGGGTCGAAGCTTTTTTCGCTTTCGATCACCATTTTGAGCAGATACAGGAAGTCGTAGTAGGGCTGGCCGGCCACGATCACCTCGTTGCCCCTGGCCTCGGCATAGGTGGCGATCTTCCTGGCGTAGGCGAGCTGCCGCTCGCCGATGCCTTCGGTGGCGGTCCAGGTGAAGTTCTTGTAGTAGGTCGCGTAGACCTTGGTCACCGCTTCCATCGGAACAAGGTCGAAAATGCTCTCGAGAAAGAGGCCCGCGTGGCCGGCGATGTGCGGGTACCACTGCTGGCGGTGCATGGCGTTGAAGGCCATGCTGGCGGAGGGGATGGTCGAGATCCAGGCAATGAGGCCCTCGGCGCCGGCCTTGCGCAGGTTGCTGACGTAGGGTGAAAGGTCTGGCGCGATCAGCGGGTAGACCTCGACGCCGACCGGCTTGATACCGAGCTTTTCCAGCAGCGGCAGCGAGGCGGCAGTACCCTGCTCGCCAAAGGCCGTGTTCTCCTGGATGATGCCGATTTTCTTGAGTTTGAGGTTCTCCGCCAGATGGCGAACGATCACTTCGGCCTGTTGCTGCGAGTTGTAACTGACCTGGTAGTGGTAGGGGTACTTGACGCCGTCACCCATGTCGGTGCCGTTGGCGCTGGTCGTGTGGATCACCTTGTTGGGCGAAGTCATCGCAACCGAGGCCATGGCCTGCGATGTCCCCACCGGACCGAAAATCGCGAACGGGTTGGCGTCCATAACCTTCTTCGCCACAGCAGGCTGCTTGGCAGGCGATGCTTCGTCGTCTTCTTCGACGCGCACAATGGGACGACCCATGATGCCGCCGGCGGCATTGATCTCTTCGATAGCGATCAGTCCACCCACGTACAGCGGCGCGAAGGACGACGCCAGCCGGCCGGTGGAGGGGCGGATCCAGCCCAGCTTCAGTGGGTCGCGGGACTGCGCCGCGGCGAGCAGCGGAGCGAGGCCGCCCATGCTCAGACCCAGACTCGCACCGAGCCGGCTCGCGGTTCGGACGAATTCGCGGCGGTCGAGGCTGCCGTCGTCGGCGATGCCGAAGACGCCTGGTTTGCCGGTCGGGGGATTGTTGAGCATACGTGTCTCCGTGAGGTGGTGAGGTGGTGAAGTGCCCTGGGGGCCAACAGGATCCGTTACATCGTAGGTGTGCAGGAGTCCCCACTGCTTGCGTCAAGTGGCTGTTCGTGCAACCTATTTCAGAACGCGGCCGTCATGCCCCCGTCGATTGCCAGCACTTGGCCTGTGACGTGGCGGGACGCATCCGAGCACAGGAACGCGGCCACGCCCTTTAGGTCCTCATCGCCGCCGAAACGCCGCAGCGGCGTGGCCGCCAGGGCATCCTGGGTGGCACTGGCGTCGAGGTCGTTGGCCATCTGCGTTGGAAAGACGCCCGGGCAAATGGCGTTGACGTGGATGCCGTGCGGGCCCCATTCAGTGGCCAGCGCACGCGTAAGGCCGATCACCGCAGCCTTACTCGCGTGGTAAGACACGAAGGAGGCTTTCCAGTCGGGCGGAAAGCCACCGAGTCCGGCCAGTGAGGCGACATTGAGAATCTTGCCGCTGCGCCGTGGCAGCATCACACGCTTGCCGATTTCGCGGGTCAGGAAAAACATGGCGTCGATGTTGAGACCCATCACCTTCCTCCAGCCGGCGTCGGGGTGGTCTTCGGCGGGCGCGGCCCAGATCGTACCGGCATTGTTGACCAGGATGTCGATCGTGCCCAGCGCCTGCAGCGTCTGGTCCACCAGGGTGGGAATGCACTCCGGCCGGAGCAGGTCGGCGACGATGGCGGTGCAGTCAATCCCGTCGGTGGCGAGGCCGGCGCGGGCGTGTTCGAGTTCGTCGGCCTTGCGCGCCGCAATGACGACGCTTGCGCCCATTTCGCCGAGCGCGCGGGCCATCTGCAGCCCGAGGCCCCGGGAGCCCCCTGTGACCAGCGCGCAGCGGCCGGTGAGGTCGAAGAGGACGTGAGTGGTGGTCATGATGGCGCTTAGAACGGTTCGATGAGGCGCTTGCGGACCGTGCGTGGCTCGGGCTCGGGGAAGCCCTCCAGCGTGCGGCGCAGGATCTCGCGCGTGTCGGCGGGGTCGATCACGGCGTCGTACACCAGCCGGCCCGCCGCCAGGATGGCCTTGTGCTCTACTTTCATCTCGTGCGTCAGTTCGGCGCGCCGGCTGGCACGCGCGTCGGGGTCGGCGATGGCTTCCAACTCGCGTCGGTGCAGGATGTTTACGGCACCTTCGAGCCCCATCCCGCCGTATTCCGCAGTCGGCCAGGCCAGCAGAATGGCCGGGTCCAGCGAGGACGAACCCATGACGTAGTAACCCAGGCCATAGGCCTTGCGCAGCACGACGGTCATCATCGGCGTTGTGGCATTGACGATGGCCGTCATCAGCCGCGCGCTGTGGCGCACCAGACCGGTGGCCTCCGCCTCCGGACCGACCATCAGGCCGGGCGTGTCGGCCAGCACCAACAGGGGGATGTCGAAGGCGTCGCAGATCGATACGAAGCGCGCCGCCTTGACGGAACCGTCACTGTCGATCGCTCCGGCCATGTGGGTCGGCTGGTTGGCCAGCACGCCCACGCTGCGCCCGCCGATGCGTAGCAGCGCGGTGACGATGCAGGCGCCGAATACCGGGCGAAGCTCCATCATGCTATCGACGTCGGCTAGGATCTCGATTACGCGGCGCACGTCATAAGCCTGGCGCGGGTTCTCGGGGATAATATCTCGCAGAGCCGTCTGGTCATGCTCGCGGCCAGCGGGGCGAGACGGACCAAAATACGAAAGGTAGCAGCGCGCAGCCTCGATGGCAGCGCCATCGTCGTCGACCACCAGGTCGTAGACACCGGACTTCTCGTGCATGTCAGCTGGCCCAATGTCGGTGGGGCGCAGGCGCAGGCCGAGCGCGGACTCCACCAATGGCGGCCCGCCCATGCCAAGTGCGCTTCCTTTGAGGCCGATGAGAAAATCGCACATGCCGGCCAGGTTGGCGTGGCCAGCGAAGGCGTTGCCGGGCACCACGCCGACCGACGGCACCAGGCCCGAAAGCTTGCCGAAAACGGTAAAGCAGGTGGCCTTGCTGCGAGCCGGCAGCAGCAGGTCCTGCGTGCGCGCGCCGCCGCCGTCGAGCCACATCACCACCGGATAGCGGTAACGCAGCGCATGTTCCAGCATGCGCGTGAGCTTAAGGTGGCTGATCGCGCTTTGCGTGCCGGCGTGAACGGAGTAGTCGTAGAGCACCAGATCGGTCGGGCGCCCCTCGACGCGCGCGGTACCCATCACCATGCCGTCGGCAGGCCCGGTCATGTCCTTGAGCGCGGGCCGGGCCAGGCCGCCGTACTCGATGAAGGTGTGCGCATCGGCGAGTGCGGCGAGCACCTCGCGCACCGTCCAGCGTCCGCGTTTGTGCTGGAACTCGACCGCCTGCGGCCGCGACACGTCCAGCAGGCCGTGATGGGCGTCCAGCACGGCCTGCAGGTCGGCGCGTATCGTAGTCCGTATCTTATTCATATGTGCCGCCGCTTCCTCAAAGATTCAGCAGATATCATAGGACAAGGTCTATATGGCGTCTTGCGCGTACTGGTCGGTCCCGGTCCAAACCATCGGCCGTCTCGCGGGGGGTTACTTGTAGGCGCTGGTGACTAGGGCGCTGCCGTGCAGCGTGCTGGCCGCTGCATGGCCCAGCATGCGACCGGTGCGCATCACGTAAGCGATGTCGGCAACGTCGAGCGCCCGCTCGACCAGCTGCTCGACCAGAAGGATGGCGCAACCGGCGGCTCGCAGCTTGAGAAGCACGTCCATTACCTGGTCCACGATGACCGGCGCAAGCCCGAGAGATGGCTCGTCGAGCATGAGCAGCCGCGGCGAGCGCATTAGCGCCTGGCCGATGGCCAGCATCTGCTGCTGCCCGCCCGAGAGCGCACCAGCCAGGGAAGCGCGACGGTCCTGGAGGATGGGAAACAGGTCATGCACGCGTTCCAGGCGCTTGCGCTCTTCGGCCCGGCTGATGCCGACTCCGTACAGCCCGAGATCCAGATTGCGCGCCACCGTCTGGGTCCGAAAGAGTCTGCGCCCCTCTGCCACCTGCAGCACGCCGAGGTCGACAATGCGCCGTGGCGTAAGCGACCCGATGTCCGCGCCATCGAAACGGATCGATCCGCCCTGCACCGGCAGCAGGCCCGAAATGGTCTTGAGCAACGTGCTCTTGCCGGCCCCGTTGCTGCCCAGCAGCGCAACGATCTCGTTCTCGTGCACGTCGATCACCACGTCTTCCAGAACACCCACGTGCCCGTACCCGCTTGCCAGATGCTGTACTGACAGCAGTTTTTTGGCCAGCCGCGCGGGCGAGGCCGCTTCCACCGAGGTGGCATCGGCGTGGTTGTTTTGGGCGCTTGTCATGCGTGTGCCTCCTGGGTTTCAAGCTTGCGTGACCCCATGTAGGCGGACATGACCCGCGGATCGGCAAACACGTCCTTCGGGCTACCTTCGGTCAGCACCCGGCCGCCTTCGAGCACGGTCACGCGGCGGCACAGGTGGGTGACCAGCTCTAGGTGGTGCTCGACGATCACCACCGTGGTCCCGATCGAGGCGATGGCATGGATGAGCTTCTCCAGGCCCGCGAGTTCAGCCAGGGACAGGCCCGCGGCCGGTTCGTCCAGCAGCAACAGGCGCGGGCGACCGACCAGGGCGCGCGCTATCTCGACCAGCCGCTGCTGGCCGTGCGGGATTTCGCTGGCAGGGTCATTGGCGCGCAGGTGCAGGCCGACGAAGCGCAGGTAGGCCATCGCCTCGGCGCGGCGCTCGGCGGCCTCGCGGCGTGCCGACGGCAGCGCCAGGCCGATGGCCAAGAGGCTGGTGGTCTCGCTGGAATAGGCGCCCAGCATCACGTTTTCCAGGACGTTGAGTTCGGGGATGAGTTTGGGCGTCTGAAAGGTGCGGCGTACACCCAGGCGGGCGATCGCACTGGCGTGCGGCACCACTTGCTCGGCATCGATGTGGATCGCACCACTGTCCATGGCATAGTAGCCGCTTATGAGATTGAGCAGCGTGGTCTTGCCGGAGCCATTGGGCCCGACGATGCCGTACACCTCGCCCGGATCGACCGTGAGTTTTGCCGCCGTCAGCGCAGCCACGCCGCCGAAGCGCTTGCCCACGGCGTCGACGGCCAGGCGCGCGCCCGTGACGTGGGGCGGGGAGGAGACGCCGGTGTCGATGTCGGCCTCCGTGAGCGGTGGCGTTGGGAAGAGGCGGTGGCGCAGGTTGGCCAGGCCGACCGCGAGGCCGCCGGGCGCGAACAGCATCAGCAGCAGGAGCGCCACCCCGTAGACCATCAGGCGCCAGTTCTGCAGCGCGGCGAGCAGTTCCGGAACGATGAAGAACACCGCGGTTCCGAGCAGCGGCCCCCACAGGCGTCCCATCCCTCCCAGGACGATCACCAGCAGCAGGAAGATGGACAGGTCCGGCGGAAAGTCGTCTGGCGTGACAACGGTCTTTTGTACCGCCCAGAAAGCACCCGCCAGGCCGGCCAGCAGCGCACTCACGGTGAAGGCGATCATCTTCAGCCTGACGGGAGAAGCGCCGACGCCCTGTACCGCCACGGTGTGTTCGCGCAGGCCCTGCAGGGCACGGCCGAAGCGCGACTCGATCAGATTGCGGATCACCAGGAACGAAGCGACGCATAGCAGCAGTACCAGCCAATACATCTGCTCAGGGGTGAGCGCGGTGCCCAGCACCGAGGGTGGTTTGATGCCCACGATGCCGGCGAAGCCGTGTGTAAGGCTGCGCCACTCAGTCAGCACGCTGCCCAGCATGCTGGCGAAGGCCAGCGATACCAACGCGAAGTACCATGTAGAGAGGCGGAAGGCCGGCAGCGCCATGAGGGCGCCCGCAGCGGCCGTCAGAAACAGGGCGAAGGGAAGCGCGAGCCAGAACGACCAGTGGTAGTCAACTGTCGTGATCGCCACCACGTAGGCGCCGATCGCCATCAGTGCTCCATGCCCCAGGGACATCTGGCCGCCATAGCCCGCCAGTAGGTTGAGACCGAGGGCGGCGAGGAAATAGATTCCCACCTGCGTTGCCACGAACAGGGGGTACGAGCCCGGCATGAGCCGGGGCAGCACGACCATCATGGCCGCGACCAATAGCAGAATGCCTAGCCGCAAACGTGCGCGGCCGGGAGCGGGAACGGCGCCACGCCTCGGCCCGGAAGGCGGGTTCGGGTCGGATGGCATTGTGGTGGAAATGGGCGTTGGCATCAGATTACCCTGGCCCTGGTGGTGCCGAACAGGCCCTGTGGTCGAACGAGCAGGATCAGCAGGAGCAGCGCGAAGGTGGCGGCGCTCTGGTAGCCAGGACTCATCAGGGAACCGCTGACCGCCTCGAAGATACCCAGAATGCAGCCACCGATGACCGCTCCACGCACGCTGCCGGTGCCGCCGATGGCAACCGCTTCGAAGCCACGGATCAGCAGCGTCGGGCCCAGCGACACGGAGGCGTACATCATCGGGGCCGCCAGGATGCCCACGAAGCCGGCCATCGCCCCCCCCACGACGCAGGACAGCAGGCCGAGCCGGCCTGGGTCGATGCCACGCAGCATCGCGGCATCGCGGTCTTCGGCGATGGCCAGAATGGCCGCGCCCGTGCGCTGGGCGTAGAACCAGCCCATGGCGACGATCGCCAACAGCATGACCACAACGATAGTGGCCTGGTAACTACTGACGTCGGCGCCCAGTATGCGGTGGAAATTCATCGACATGGGCGGGGGTGGTGGAACCATGCGTGGGTCCGGGCCCACTAGTTTGCCAACCGCGTCCTCCAGGATCATCGTGACCGCGAGGGTGCTGATGATCCAGCCGGCTCCGTGCCCAGTGGGGCGGCGGATGATGGGCGAGATGGCCACCAGCCAGATCGCGAGGGAAATCAGTCCGACACAGCCGACAGCGATCAACGCGGCCAGGTACCACGACATCCGGCCTCCCGCGACCAGCCAGGCGAAGATCATGGCGCCTATCATCACCAGGGCGCCCTGCGCGAAGTTGAAGACGTTGGTCGGCCGATAGATGATGTTGAGGGTAAGGCCGGTCAGCGCGTAGATACAGCCGGCGACGAGGCCTTGCACGAGCGAACTTGGATCCATGGATTCTCCAGAGGGGTTTGTGGTGTGAGATCAGACAAACGGGTAAATCAATCTTAGGCAGGCGGACACTCGGCTTCTTGCGAAATCTGGCTGTCCGTTGCCCGTATTGACCCGGGGATAGGCGGGGCAGCCGCTGGCGGAGTGAACTTTCAGCCACTGGGCGCAAGACACCGGTCTGCGCAATGGCGTACGCTGGTCGAATGAGCAAAACAGAATTTCACAAGATTCTTGTCGCAAACCGCGGCGAGATCGCGTTGCGCGTAATCCGCAGCGCGCGGGCGCTGGGCTACCGCACGGTGGCGGTGTTTTCGAGCGCTGATGCCGATGCGCAGCATGTGCACCAGGCCGACCAGGCGGTGTGGATAGGGGAGGCGCTGCCGGCGCAGTCGTACCTGTGCATCGAGGCGATCGTGCAGGCGGCGCAGCGCAGCGGCGCCGATGCGGTGCACCCGGGTTATGGGTTTCTGGCCGAGAACGCGGCCTTTGCGCAGGCCTGCCGCGATGCCGGGCTGGTGTTCATCGGCCCATCGCCCGAGAGTATCCGGGCGATGGGTGACAAGGCTGGGGCCAAGCGGCTGATGGAGCTGGCCAGGGTGCCGTGCATCCCCGGCTACCAGGGCGTTGACCAGAGCCCGCAGGTGCTGCTGGCGGAGGCCGCGCGTATTGGCTACCCGGTGATGATCAAGGCCACCAAGGGGGGCGGGGGGCGCGGCATGCGGCTGGTGCACACAGAGCAGGAGTTTCCCGAGCTGTTGCGCCGGGCGCAGTCGGAGGCGAGCAACGCGTTTGGGGACGGCACGGTGATCCTGGAGCGAGCGATCGTGGAGCCGCGGCACATCGAGATCCAGGTGTTCGGCGACCGCCATGGCAATGCGATCCACCTGGGGGAGCGGGACTGCTCGGTGCAGCGGCGCCACCAGAAGGTGATCGAGGAGGCACCCTCGCCGGCGGTGGACGCGGCGTTACGCGAGCGCATGGGAGCGGCGGCGGTGGCTGCGGTGCGGGCGATTGGCTACGAGGGGGCGGGCACGCTGGAGTTTTTGCTGGATCGGCGGGGCGATTTTTATTTCATGGAGATGAACACGCGGCTGCAGGTGGAGCACCCGGTGACGGAGGCGATCACCGGGCTGGACCTGGTGGAGTGGCAGCTGCGGGTGGCAGCCGGGGAGGCGCTGCCGCTGAGGCAGGAGCAAGTGCGTTTTCAGGGCCATGCGATCGAGGTGCGGCTGTGTGCGGAGGATGCGCACAAGGGCTTTCTGCCGCAAAGCGGCAGCATGGCGCTGTGGCGCATGCCGCACGACCTGCGCGTGGAGCACGCGCTGCACTCGGGCTCGGAGATCTCGCCCTACTACGACTCGATGATCGCCAAACTCGTGGCCCATGGCCAGACGCGCGAGGAGGCCCGCCGCAAGCTGGTACGCGGACTGGACGGTGCGGTGGCGCTGGGCGTACCGACCAACCAGCGTTTCCTGGCCGACTGCCTTCGGCACCCGGTCTTTGCCGCGGGCGGGGCCACGACAGGGTTCATCGCCAGCCACCAGGAGGCGCTGCTGGCGCGCGACGAGGAGGCCGGACAACGGGCCGTCGCGCTCGCCGCGCTGCTGCTGGTGGAGACGGCCGAGGGCATGCGCCGACGCAGCGGTGGGCGCTGGCTCGCCAACAGCCTTCCAATGCTGCAGCGTTTCGAGATCGGCGGCACGCGCCACGAGGTGACGCTGACCCAGCACGGGTCTGGACAATTCGACGCTCAGGCAGACGGGCGCACGCACACGCTGCGCCTGGTGAGCCTGGAGCGCCATGACCTGCGCTTCGACTGTGACGGCCTGGTCGAGGGCGCGGCCTGGATCCGCCAGGGCGCCCGGCTGCTGCTGCAATACCGCGGCTGCGCATACGAGGTGGAGGATCGCAGCCGGCCCGCATCGAAGCGTCGCGAGAGCGCCGGAGCAAGCGACGGAACACTGCGCGCGGCCATGAATGGGCGCATCGTAGCGGTACTTGCCAGCGTGGGCGAACGGGTCATCGCGGGGCAGCCGATCGTGACACTGGAGGCGATGAAGATGGAGCACCTGCACATCGCGCCGATCAGCGGAACGCTGCGCGTGCTTCACGTGGCGCAGGGCGATCAGGTAGCCAGTCAAAGCCTTGTGGCCGAGATTGAAATTGAGCCCGAGGTATCTCCTCCGTAGGACTAATTCCATTTTCATTTCTATTTTATAAATAAAGTAATCAAAGAACACACGATCCAATCCCAAGAAACAATAGTGCGTA
>JBBATZ010000047.1:0-34219 GCA_040398425.1 Hyphomonadaceae bacterium | reverse complement strand
TGACCTGCCTCGTTTCTTCGGCCCACGGCTATTTTGAGTAGGCGGCCAGTTCTGCTTTCTGTGTTTGCCCCCGAAGGAGCGGTTGAGCGACGGAGCGGAGCGCGGAGGCCCCACATACCGCAGCGGTCCGCTCCGTCGCGGTCACGGGCGCTGCGTTGGTGATGATACTGGCGACAAACTCGTTCGGTGTCATGTAGCCGAGAGACGAATGCGGTCGCACCTCGTTGAAGTGACGCCGCCAGGTCTCGATCAGCACCTTTGCTTCGTCGCGTGACCTGAACCATTCGAGTGACAGGCACTCATCGCGGAACTTGCCGTTGAAGCTTTCTGTTGTGCCGTTCTGCCAGGGCTTGCCGGGATCGATCAGCGCAGTCTCAATGCCCTGATCGACGATCCACTTCAGCAGTGCGCGAGAGACGAACTCCGGGCCATTGTCTGACCTCAGAAAACGCGGCGCGCCGCGCTCCGAGACCAGCCGGGATAGAACCTCGATCACGCGCGGCGAACGAATGCGGCCATCGACCTCGATCGCGAGCCCCTCCTTCGTCCACTCGTCGCTCACCGTCAGGCACTTCAGCTTCTGCCCGTTGGCGCACCAGTCGAAGACAAAATCGTAACTCCACACCCGGTTCGGGCCATTGGGAGCGTTGGGGCGTGGGCGTCCGCTGGCGATGCGCTTCCGGCCGCGCTTCTTCGGCAATTGCAGCCGCGATGCCTGCCAGAGACGATGCGCCCGTCCAAAACTCATCTCATGCCCGTCGCGACGCAGGAAGATCGCGACCCGCCGATAGCCATAACGCGGATACTGCAGCGACAGCTCGGCCATACGCTTCAGCGCCGGCGCGTCCTTCACCGCCAGGCGCGAACAATAGCCAAGCGCTGATCGCGCAACATCGAGAAGCGTGCAGGCGCGGCGTTGCGATACGCCTCGGGTCGTCGCGAACGCCACCGCGTCCCGACGGGCCTGCACGCTTACCATTTTTTTGCAGCGATCTCCTTCATCACCTCGATCTCGAGATCCCGCTCGGCGACAAGCTTCTTCAGCCGCCCGTTCTCGATCTCAAGCTGCTTCAGGCGGCGGACCTCGTCCGTACCCAGCGCGCCGAACTTCTTGCGCCAGTTATAGATCGTCTGCTCGCTGACCTTGTGCCGCTTCGCGACGACGGCCGGAGCCTCTCGATCCGCTTCCCGCAGGATCGCCACCATCTGTTCGTCAGTAAATCGCGCCTTGCGCATGGAGCCCTCTTCCCAGAAGGCCGTCCCTCAAGCAACTCTTGGTCCGAAAATCCGGGGGCAGGTCAGTCTGAACCCGTCCCGAAATCAGATACCGATCGCTTTGAACCGCGCGACGGAAAATCTCCGCGCCGCATATTCGCCCTGCCCACGCATAGGCCGGGGCGCCAGCACGCGAGTTTACTTCTGTTTGCGAACAGTTTCGCCGCATTCGTTGCAGCGGCCAGGGTAAGCGCCTGGCCCCACATGTCCTTGCCCCCATTCGTGACGGCGAGCACGCCGGAACCTGAAGCCGGAAACAGCGCGACGACCGCGAACCACGCCCCGTCCGATCCATCATGATAGTATACAGGGCCGGGCAGGCCGGCGATGCTATCACGCACGAACCAGCCCATGGAAACCGGCGCACCAGGCGGAGGTGATTGCGTCACGGAATAGGTCTCGGGCTTCAGCAGCGCGCCCTTGCCGTCCGCGCCCCGCAACTGATCGATGCAGAAGCGAGCCCAGTCATCGAGAGACAGATATATGTTTCCCGCCGGTGCGAAGAAGTCGGGGTTCACATCGCGAGGAACTGCAAGTCTTCCCTGCCTATGGCCAGCGGGCTGTCCTGTCGGGGGGCGTCCAAAGCCAGCCGAGGTCATTCCCAGGGGCGTGAAGACCTCATCTCGCATCAGGGATTCATAAGTCTCCTTGCTTGCTGTCTCGGCCATGAAAGCGGCGATCAGGAACCCGGTGTTTGAATAGCTGAATCTGCCGGCGCGTCCGGCGGGCGCGTCCTGCAACGCACGAGCGATGTACGCCCTCCGCCGCTCGGACAAGCTGGCTGAGCTTTCGTCATAGAAGAGCGAATTGAGGGCTTTCTCGTCCCTGATGTTCTCCGGAAGCCCGGACGTGTGGTTCAGCAATTGCCGCAGTGTAATCGCCCGATACTCAGGCCGCACGTCGCCAGCCATATCGGGCAGGAAGCCGCCAATCGTGGACTCCCAGGAGAGCACGCCACGGTCCACAAGCCGGGCGATCAACACGGCCGTCATCGCCTTGCCGTCAGAGCCGATGTTCCAGACATCGCTTCGAGAAACGGGAGTGGGGTCACTCAGGCTGCGCACGCCATGTACGGCTGCGTCGACGATTCCGTAGTCCTGAATGATCACTAGCCCCGCCCCGGGGGCTTTCTTTCCTGCGGCAGCCTTGGAAAGGATCGCTTCGAGGTCATCTGCGAAGACAGGCGCCGCGAAGGCGCCAGCGAAAATCGCGAGCAGAACCGCCAATCGTGAAAGCATTCACGCCCCCCAGCTTACCGAGCCGGGATGTCAGCTCGCAAATATGTCGTCTCTGGGGCGCGGGTTTCAGCGCTCTCGATCGCTACGGTGCTGGCCGGTCGAGGCGGCCGATACCGCGTTTGACCACCGGCTGTTTCAGGCCAGCCCGTTCCAACTCGCGGGCACCAAGGAGGATGTTGGGAACCGCGTGGTTCCCCTCATGACAGGCGTATTCGTACAGGCGCTCCGGCGAGCGGCGGAAGATAAGCTCGCCCTTCCACGGCTGAGAGTATGTCGCGGGATCCTCGACGGTGAATTGGTAGAAGATCGTGGCGTCGTCCTGCAGGGTGAAGCGCTCGGTGACTTTCGAGTCGGGCGAGATGTAGACGAACAGGCCGAAGTCGACGCGCACGGATTCCTGCGGCTTGAAGCCGACGGTTTCAACAACCAGCGTATCGCCATCCCATTTGCCGACACTGGTTCCGAGATACTGGCGCATGCCAGCGGGATTGTGCTGGCCGTTCATGCGGATGATCCGCGTATCATGAACCATCTCGATGTTGATCGCGATCGCGTCGGGCGTCTGGATGATCTGCTGGTGATTGTTGTAGAGCGCGTTCAGCATCGGTGGACCGCCAGTTGAGGCGAAGCCGATGAGGCAGCGCTCATTCGAGATGCGCTCTTCCGGATTGTCGAACATGTTGAAGGTGCCGACCGACTTCATCATCGCCGTCCGGCCAGCGGACGTGTAGGGCACCTTGCCGTTCGGCGGATCGGTGATCCACGAAGAACGATAGGTGCCGTTGACCCTGCCAACCGTCTTACCCGGATCGATCCAGAAATTGTTGTAGCCCGCAGGATCATCGCCCACGGCGGGCGCGCCCTTGTCTTCTGCACTTGGGGCATTGTCCGCCGCCGCAACGCTTGCGGCATCCCGCTCCCACTGTTTCGCGTCGGCTTCCGAAATCACGAGCTCCTTGAACTCGGGCACGCGTTCGAGGCGTGTGATCGACGAGTTCGTCCACACGCCCTGAAAGTCGGGCTTGCCGTCAGGGGTGCGGGGAATAGCGACGCCCGCCTGGGCGAAAGCCGTTCCACCCGACATGAGGGTGGCGGCCAGGAAGAAGACCGATAAGCGCATCATCCTGCTTCTCCGTGCATGAGCAGGACGCAATGCTCGCATATTGCTCGCCCGAGGACGAGCCATGGTCGCGCGGTCGTGAAGACGCTGCAGCTGACCGCACCTTCCGCTACGTCGCTCTTGCGTCAGCGAAGCGCGCACCTGCCGGACGGATCTCGCTCTAGCGGCGGGTGCGCGACACGAGGCGCAGGGTGGAAGGGTCGCGCTTGCCGGGATCGGCACCGGCGAGGGCGTTGTCGAGTTCTTCCGCCAGCACCTTGCCGCGCTCCACGCCCCACTGATCGAACGGGTTGATGCCCCAGAGGATGCCAGCCGCGAAAGTGCGGTGCTCGTACATGGCGATCAGGGCGCCGATCGTTTCGGGCGATGTGTCGTCGAGCAGAACGGTGGTTGAACCGCGATTGCCGGGCATGTCCATGTGTCGGGCCTGTTCGACGGCGGCGGGGCCGGTCTTGCCCTGGGCGGCTAGCTGCGTCTGCGCTTCGGCGGCGCTGCGGCCTGCGAGGAGGCCTTCAGCTTGTGCGAAGGCGTTGGCGATGAGGGCGCGACCGCGCGGCCAGTCCCTTGTGTTATTGGCGCCGGCACCGGCATCGCGCGCGACAACGAACTCGATGGCGGATTGGCGCATGCCCTGATGCAAGAGCTGGTGGAACGAGTGCTGGCCGAGCGTGCCAACCGAGCCCCAGACCATGGGGGCTGTAGACCCTACGAGACCCGCTTCGGAATCCGCCGCGCTCTTGCCGTTCGATTCCATTTCGAGCTGCTGGAGGAAGTCCGGCAGCTTGCGGAGGCGGTGGGCGTAGGCGAGCACGGTGCGGTTCGGGATGCCGAGCGCGGTGTGAAGGAAGACGTCCATCATGGCGAGGCGCGCGGGCGTGTTGGACGCGAGCGGCGCATCGCGGAAGTGGGCGTCCATCTCGGCTGCGCCGGCGAGGAGACGTTTCCAGCGATCGGCGCCGAGCGCGATCTGGAGCGACAGGCCGACGGAGGACCAGACGGAGTAGCGGCCGCCGACGGCCTCATCCATCGGGAAGATGCGATCTTCGGCTGCGCCCCAGGCTTTCGCCTTGTCGGGCGCGGAAGAGACGGCGGCGAGGTGATTGTTGGCTTGTTCTTCGCCGAGATGTTTGACGAGCCATTCGCGGGCGAGCTGGGCGTTGGAGGCGGTCTCCGGAGTCTTGAAGGATTTCGAGACGACGAGGACGAGTGTCGTGGAGGCATCGAGACCAGCAGTGGCTTCGGCAAAGTCTCCGGGATCGACGTTGGCGACGAAACGGATGTCAGGGCCGTCGGAATTGTAGTCGCGCAGGGCGTCCCACATCAGGCGGGGGCCGAGGTCGGAGCCGCCGATACCGATGTGGAGAATGGTCTTTACGGGGAAGCCAAGGCCGCCCTTGCTGGTGCGGTCGGCGAAGGCGGCGGCCTTCTCGGCTTCGCGATTCATTGCGTCGATAGCGGGAATGCCTTTGCCGCCGCCACGGAGCGCCCAGTGCAGGGCGGGGCGGTTCTCGGAGGCGTTGACGATCTCGGCAGCGAAGAGGGATTTGATCTTGGCTTCGAGACCGCGTTCGGTCGCGACAGCCTGCATGGCGGCCATGACGGCAGCGTCGATCGGTTGCTTGGCGACGTCGACTTCGAGATGCGGGGCAGCCCAAACGAAGGGCGCCATGTCGGTGCGGGCGGCGAGCGTACGGAGTTCGGTTGCGCGGACGCGGGTCGCTTCGGTTTCGACCTTGGGCCAGCTGGCGAGCGTCATTGCGGACTTTCCTTGCGGCATTTAGCGAACTGGAGGAACCCGATCAGTCTGATGCAATCGAAGTGTCCCGACGTCCAGTCGGGGATATGGCTTCAATTCCGGCCAGAGGTAGCGCGATGCGTCTTGTTGGCATGATTCCGGCGTTGATTTCGGCGCTGGCCCTGGCGGGCTGTGGCGGGGAAGCGGCAATGGCCCCAGCGGCCCCCGTCCCGGTCATTCCGGCGCCTACGCTGGCTGACCTGCCGGCGCCGTACAGCGCGGCGGACCTGACCAAGGGCAAGGAGCTATTCGGGAGGAAGTGCGCCGCATGCCACACGCTGGACAAGGCGAAGGGCAATCAGGTGGGACCCAACCTGCATGCCGTGTTTGACCGGGGCACTGCCGCGGCTGAGGGCTACAAGTATTCGCCGGCCTTGCTGGCGTTTGTGGAACCGAGCTGGACCCCGGAGTTGATCGACCAGTGGTTGCTTGCGCCAGACAGTTTCGTTCCGGGAACGGCGATGCGGCTCAACGGGATTACCGACGAGACGGAAAGGCGGGATTTGATCGCCCACCTTCTGATCGCGTCTCGGCAATAGGCGGCGGCTCAAGCGGGCGATAAGGTCGGTTGATGGACCTGACGCTGACATCACATCCCGATTCGCCTGCTCCTGCTGTCCAGGGCCTGACGGCTACGATCGCGCGCACCGACAAGGGCGTGTCGGTGCGGTATGAGCTGCGCGGAAACCTCGGTGAGCTGGTGATTCCGAAACTGCTGGCCCCGGTGCGGGCAGACGAGCTGTGGAAGCACACCTGTTTTGAGCTGTTCATCCGGCGGACTGACGGCACCAGCTATGTCGAGTTCAACATGGCCCCCACTGGCCACTGGGCGGCCTACAGCTTCGAGCGGCCCCGCAGCGGGATGAAGAATATCGCCGAAGTGGAGCGCATTCCGATCGGGACGCTGACGACGGACGACGCCTTCATCCTGCGGACCGAGATCGATCTTTCAGGCGTAAAGGGCTTGCCTGACGGTGAGTGGACCGTGGCGGTCACGACGGTGGTCGAGGCCGCAGACGGCAAACGCTCCTATTGGGCGTTAGCGCATCCTCAAGGGAAGGCTGACTTCCATCACATCGACGGATTCGTATTGAAACTGCCCGCGTCGGAGGTCCCATGAAATTTGGCATCGACAGACTGATCGAGGATGCCGGGCTGCGCGCGCCACTCAAAGGAAAGAGCGTGGCGCTGGTGGCGCATCCGGCGTCGGTGACCGCGGACCTCACGCATTCGCTCGATGCGCTGGCGGCGTGTGGCGACGTGAAGGTGACGGCGGCGTTTGGCCCGCAGCACGGGATGCGCGGCGACAAGCAGGACAACATGGTGGAGTCGCCCGACTTCACAGACCCGGTGCACGGGATTCCGGTGTTCAGCCTGTATGGCGAAGGGCGCCGCCCGACGGGCCAGATGATGAGCACCTTCGATGTCGTGCTGGTCGACCTGCAGGATGTGGGATGCCGAATCTACACATTCATCACGACGCTGCTCTATGTGATCGAGGCCGCGGCCGAACATGGCAAGAGCGTGTGGGTGCTCGACAGGCCGAACCCGGCGGGTCGGCGGGTGGAAGGGCTTACGCTGCGGGCTGGCTATGAGAGCTTTGTCGGTGCGGGTCCGATGCCGATGCGCCACGGGCTGACGCTTGGTGAGTTGGGGCAGTGGTTCATCGATCACTTCAAGCTGAAGGTCGATTACCGCGTGATCGCGATGGAGGGCTACAGGCCGGATGAAGGTCCGGGCTTTGGCTGGCCGCTGGGAGAGCGGACGTGGGTCAACCCGAGTCCGAACGCCGCGAACCTCTGGATGGCGCGGGCCTATGCGGGAACCGTGATGCTGGAGGGCGCAACGCTATCCGAAGGGCGCGGGACGACGCGGCCGCTCGAATTGTTCGGGGCTCCGGACATTGATGCGAAGGCTGTGATCGCGGAGATGCGCAGGCTGGCCCCGCACTGGCTGAAAGGCTGCCGGCTGCGCGAGTGCTTCTTCGAACCGACCTTCCACAAGCATGTGAAGCAGATGTGCCATGGCGTGCAGATCCACACCGAGGATCCTAGCTATGATCACGAAGGATTCCAGCCCTGGCGCTTGCAGGCGCTAGCGTTCAAGGCGATCCGGAACCTCTATCCGGACTATCCGCTCTGGCGCGGTCTGGACTTCAAGTACGAGTACACCGAGGGGCATCTCGCCATCGATGTGATCAATGGCGGGCCGCAGCTGCGCGAATGGGTCGATGATCCGACATCCCAGCCTGCCGACCTGGACGCAATCACCTTGCCTGATGAGCAGGCATGGCTGGCCGCGCGGAAGCCTTACCTCATCTACTGAACGTTTCGCTCTGGTGAGTTTCATCGGCTGTTTGCTCCGCAGACGCGAGCACCGCTTGCGCCGGTTCGCGATTGACGGAACAACATTGGGAGCGCGTGGGGGCGGTGCGCTCCACCGGTGGGGCTCTGACGATGGACGGTGAACCCAAGACAGCCCAGCTGCTAGCCGAATGGCATGGCGGAAGCGTCGACGCACGCAATGTCCTGATAGCGCGGCTACACCCGGAACTCAGCACCATCGCCGCGGCTCGACTGCGGGCTGAGCGTGGGACATCGCTATCGACAGGGGATCTGATCAATGAATCCGTCATGCGGATTGCCCAGGCGGAGGGTCTTTCGGTCGCGGACCGGACACACATGCTGGCGTTGGCGTCGCGGGTCATGCGGAACGTCCTGGTTGACCATGCCCGGCAAAAAGGCGCCGGAAAACGCAAGCACCAGAAGGTGGAACTGACGACGCGGGTCGGCGGCGACCAGCGGTTTGATCTCCTTACGCTCGATTCCGCGCTTATCAGGCTGAAGGTGCTCGACGCCCAACTCGCGGAGCTGGTGGAGATGCGATATTTCGGGGGGATGACTGTAGAGGACGTTGCGCTGGCGACGGGCCTGTCGGAGCCGACGATCAAGCGGCGCTGGCAGGTTGCGCGGTCCTGGCTGGTCGATGCGCTGCAGAATCCGATCGATCAGGAATGACTGACGTTTCGCTGGATCGCGATGCGCTGAAGCTGTTCGAGGATTTTCTCGAAGCGGCGCCGGCGGAGCCTGAGACGTGGCTGTCGACCCGCACTTCGGGGCGGCCGGAACTGCTCGCCCGGGTGAACCGGTTCATCGAGGCGGAACGGACGATCGTGCTGCAGACGGGCGGGGCGGTCGAAGCGCTGGATGACGAACCAGCGCCGACGCGGCTGGCCGGCTATCTGATCACCGAGCGCATCGGCGCGGGCGGCATGGGCTCTGTCTATCTGGCGAAGCGCGATCGCGGCGACTTTGAACACATGGCGGCGATCAAGGTGATCCGATCCGGTTTGCTGTCGCAACGCCTTGTCGATCGTTTCCGGCGGGAGCGTCAGATTCTCGCTCAGTTGCGCCACCCGAATATCGCTCAACTGTTCGACGGCGGCGAGACCGAGGATGGGTCGCCCTACATCATCATGGAGTATGTCGAGGGGCAGCCCCTGCTGGCCTGGGCTGACGCCAACGCGGCGACGCGGGATCAGCGGATCGACAAACTCTTGCAGGCGTGTGCTGCGGTTTCGTTCGCGCATGCCAACCTGATCGTGCATCGCGACATCACGCCATCAAACGTCCTGGTAACGCAGGCTGGCGTGGTGAAGCTCATTGATTTCGGCATTGCGCGCCCGGCCGGCGCCAACGACGCTCCGGTTCCGGCGCCGACCAGCGCGCCGTCCCTACAGACCTTGAGTTTGACGCCTGGATACGCAGCGCCGGAGCGGATGACGGGCGCCGAACCGACGACCGCCGCCGATGTCTACTCGCTCGGGAAGCTGGCTGAAACGCTTCTGGAAGGATCCTCAGGAAACCCCGAGCTGGCGTCCATTCTGGCTCGCGCGACCGCACAGGCGCCGCAGGACCGCTATGCCTCTGTCGAGGCGATGGCCGTCGAAATCCGTAACTGGCGAGACGGCTATCCAGTCGCCGCATTTAAGGGCGGGCGAAGATACGCGTTCGGCAATTTCATTGGCCGGCATAAGCGCGCCGCCATCGCGGTCACAGCCGGCGTTGTCCTCGTGCTGGGTGCGTTTGCTGGAACGGCGGTTGCGTTCGTGCTTGCTGACGGCGCTCGTGTAGCGGAGGCGCGGCGGTTCGAGGACGTCAGGGCTTTGGCGCACTATCTGCTTTTTGATCTCAACGAACAATTGCGCTCGGTGCCGGGCAATACGACGGCGCGCGCTGATCTTGCGGCGAAGGCGCAGTCCTATCTCGACGCATTGGCTGCCACGCCGAACGCAAGCCGCGCGCTGCGACTGGAGACGGCGCAGGGGTTGCTGAAGCTGGGAGAGATCCAGAATTCGCCGCTGGAGCGCAACCTTGGCCAGGACAAGGCCGCCAAGGACAACTTCAAACGCGCGCGTGCGATGCTCATCGCGCTGCGCAAGGATTTCGGCGACACGCCCGAGATCGCTGTCACCTAGGCGCGGGTCGAAGCGATCGACAGCCTGATCTCGTTCTACAAGGATACCGATCCAGAGAAGTCCGCCGCCCAGTATGAGGCCGGCAAGGCGGCGCTTGAGCGCGTTGCGCCGAAGGACAGGACTCAGGCGTGGCGACTGGCCCAGAGGGATTTGTCTCAAGCCGCAACGGACCGGTACTCCGGCAACGAGCAAATGGATGAGCTGATTGCAGGCGCTGACGCTCATGATGCGCTGGTGAATGCGTGGCCAGCCGAAGAGCAGAAGGGCGATACGGCGTTCATCGAACACGCCATCTCCAAATACAATCGTGGGCTCGCATGGTCGCTGAGGGATCGGAAGGCCGAGGGATACGCTGAGCTCAGGGCGGCGGTTGACGACCTGGTTGCGGCCGAAAAGCGTGCACCGGGAAACCCGACCTTGCTCTACTGGATCGGCTGGGCTGGCGCCGATGGCTATGCCGCGGCTGTATCGGTGGACAAAGCGCTTGAGGGTGAAGACCTGCTGGTCGCCGCTAGGAGGGCTGTGGGGAGGCTGGTCGAGATCGAGGATCGCGATGAGTCAGCCCGCGTGCTGAACTTCAATGTGGGCGAAGCCTATTCGCAGCATCTCGCCAATGTCGGGCGGTTTACGGAGGCGATTGCCGAGCAGCAGCGCATCGTCAACGCGCGGCTCGCGGACATGGACGAGACCAGTTCAGGTGCGGATGCCGGGTGGAGCGAGATGATCCTCGGCATCATCGGTCGCGAAGCAGGAAATCGTGACCTGGCCTGCAAGAGCTTTGAAAGCGCGGAGGCGCGCTTTACGAAGGCTGACGCGGCCGGAAGGCTGATCGCGTACACGCAGGGCTTTCTGCCTGGGTTGCGCAGGACTGTCGCGCAGTGCCGGGCGGGGCGGCCGGTGAAGGAGTTTACGGCCCTGCGGTAGCGCCGGAACCCGTTAAGACAAGCAGGAATAACCCCATTCCAAAGACTGGTTAGGAATAGCGCTATTCCTGCGTCTGTTAGCTATTCGGCGGCCTTGGCCCCCGCCGCTTCATTCCGCGCAGCGATCTCGGCAGCGAGCTTCTGGACGGCTCCAATATCCATCTTGCCGGTGCCGAGCAGGGGAATCGACGGGACCTGGAAGATCTTGCGGGGCAGGCTGAGCTCATTGACCCCGTGGTCTTGCGCCCACCGCTGAAGGTCGCTGCGGTCCGCGGACGGGTAAGTCGTGAGGAGGACGATCTGCTCCCCTTTGCGCTTGTCCGGAAGGACGGCAGCGGCGTGTTCATGTTCACGCCAGAGGCTGGAGGCGCAGTTTTCGGCGACGGCGAGGGAGACCATCTCGCCGCCGATCTTGGCGAAGCGCTTGAGGCGGCCCTTGATGGCGAGGTAGCCACCTTCATCCTGACTGACGATGTCGCCCGTATCGTGCCAACCGCCGGCGGGTGGTTGCAGCTCTCCGGGCTTCGATGGCGACAGATATCCCTTCATCACATTGGGTCCGCGAACCAGCATGCGGCCGCCCCTGTCGATCCCCGGGACGGATTCAAAGCGGAGCTCCATGCCGGGGAGCATGCAACCCACCGTTCCGGGCTTGTTGAAGCCGGGCTGGTTGACCGCAATCACGGGTGAGGCTTCGGTTGCGCCATAACCTTCGAGCAACTCCACATTAAACCGGCGGCGGACAAGCTGCCGCGTCTCGTCGCGTACACGCTCGGCGCCGCACACAGCGAAGCGGAGTTTGCCCAGCTCGTTGCCAGTGCATGCCCGGATGTACTGGTTCAGGAATGTGTCTGTGGCGAAGAGGATGGTGGCGCCGGTTTCTTCAACGCGCTTCGGGATCAGTTTTGTCTGGAGAGGCGAGGGGTGCAGCACGGACTTCATGCCGCCCAGCAGAGGCAACAGGGCGCCCGCCGTGAGACCGAAACAGTGGAATGTCGGCAGCGGGTTGAACAGCACATCGTTAGGGCCGAGGGCCTCAGGCACGTGAGCCAGGATCTGGTGAATGTTGGCGACGATGTTGCGGTGAGTCAGCACGACGCCTTTCGGGTCGCCTTCGGTACCGGAGGTGAAGAGGATGACGGCCGCATCATCTGGGTTGACGGTTGGCGCAAACATCCAAGGGGCCGCTGGTCCGAGCGCGCCGGCGGCTTTCTGGCCGATCCCGAGTGAGGCACGGACATCTTCGAGATAGATGAACTCGGCGCCGGACTTCAGCTCTCCCGCGAGCCCGTCCAGTTCGGCTTTCTCGATGAAAGCGTGGGCGGTGACGATCTTGGTGACCTTCGCGGCCTTCATGCCTGCGCGCATGTTGCGGGCACCGGCGGTGAAATTGAGCATGGCCGGAACCCGGCCGTAGGCACTCAGAGCAAAGAAGGCGATGATCGCCCCGGCGCCGGTTGGCAGCATGACGCCAACTGCTTCGCCGCGCTCTGTGCCCTTCTTGAGGGCGGCGCCCAACGCGAAGACGGCGCGGACGATATCGTCATAGGTCAGTTTTCGGTCGTCAGCGTCGTGCAGGACGACCTTCTTGCCCCCATATTCCTTGCGGGCCGCCAAAAGGGCGGCGAAAACGCCAGTGTCCGCGTGACGCGGATCATACGTGGAGCGCAAAGACGCCATACGACTTCTCCCTCTGGCGCCCCACAGCGCTCTTTTGTAACTTTGCCGTAACATAGCCTGTGGCCAGAAAAGCACAAACCCTGGTTACACACCCGCCTAACCACGATTTGGCGGGCTGGCAATCAACGGCAGCATCGAGGTAACAGGGGCCCATGCCCACGCTTGTCGACAATACCGGCGCTCGCCCGCGTCACCCTGAAAAACAAGGGCGCGAGGACACTCCGCTGCTGCGGAAGCCGCCATGGATTCGGGTGAAAGCGCCCACCAGTGAAGGGTATCTCGAAACCCTCAAGCTCGTGCAGGACGCGAAACTGGTGACCGTCTGCCAGGAAGCGGGCTGCCCCAATATCGGCGAGTGCTGGTCGAAGAAGCACGCCACCCTGATGATCATGGGCGACACCTGCACGCGGGCCTGCTCGTTCTGCAATGTGCGGACGGGGATGCCGGTCGCGCTGGACGCCGACGAGCCGCGTCGCGTTGGGGAAACCGTTGCCGCAATGGGCCTCGGCCACGTGGTGATCACTTCGGTGGATCGCGATGACCTTGATGATGGCGGAGCGGAACACTTCGCGTCGGTGGTGCGGGCGATTCGCCTCGCGGCGCCAAAAGCGACGATTGAGATTCTGACGCCCGACTTTTTGCGGAAAGGCGATGCGGCCAACATCGTGATCGACGCCAAGCCTGACGTGTTCAACCACAATCTCGAGACGGTGCCGCGGCTCTATCTGAGCATCCGGCCGGGCTCGCGCTATTACCATTCGCTGCGTCTTCTGGAGCGGGTGAAGGAGCGCGACCCGTCGCAGTTCACCAAGTCAGGCCTGATGGTCGGGCTTGGAGAGACGAAAGAAGAGGTGATGCAGGTGATGGACGACATGCGGTCGGCCGGCATCGATTTTCTCACCATCGGGCAATACCTGCAGCCAACGCGGAAACATGCGGCGGTGGATCGGTTCGTGACGCCGGAAGAGTTCGCGACGTATGAGACGATTGCGCGGGCGAAGGGCTTCCTGATGGTGGCGTCGAGCCCGCTGACGCGGTCGAGCTATCATGCGGACGAGGACTTCGCGAAGCTGCGCGAAGCGCGCGAGGCGCAGCTGGCGAGACGCTGAGTTGAGCGCCCACAAGGAAACACTCGACCTACCTTACCGGCCGGAGGATTTGTTTGATCTCGCCGCAGGCGTTGAGCGGTATCCGGATTTCATCACCTGGATCCAGTCACTGAAGCTGCTGAGCTCCGAAACAACTGACGACGGCAGGCGTTGCCGAGCTGAGGTCAGCGTCGGTTTCAAGGGGTTCAGCGAGACGTTTGTCACGGACGTGGATGCGCGACGCAGCACGGGGATGATCGACGTGTCGCTGGTGCGCGGGCCGTTCAAGAAGCTCAGCAATACATGGCGGATCAGCGCGCAGCCTTCAGGCTCGCGCGTGGATTTCGCGATCCAGTTCGAGTTCCGCAATTTTGTGCTGCAAGCGCTGGCGGATGCGAACAAGCGCTATGCCGTGAAGCGGGTAATCGACTGCTTCATCGCGGAAGCGGGGCGGCGCTACGGGAAGCCGACCCCTTCCGCCTGAAAGCTCGCGGTTAGTTGCCGCCGGGACGAGCGCCTGGATCAGCGCCCGGAATGATTGCGTCACGGGGAGTTGCGTCGGGATTGGCGGGGGCGACGGGCAGGCGGGAATCTGGCGTCTGATCCGCAGGGCTGGGCGCGGCCGCGCGCGGTTGCGTAAGTTTTGGATCGGGCCCGCAGGCGTCCAGTGACCAGCCATTGGCGCCGCGCTCCAGACGGCACAGCGCGCTGGTTGTCTTGTCGCCAGCCGTCAGCGAGGTGCGCACGCTGGCGCCGAGCGTATCGTAGCGTGGGCGGTGGAAGGCGACGCGCGTCGCGCCAGCCGTCGCAGCTTCACCTTCAGGGCCGCTGACCTCAGTCACGCTCAGCCCGTAGCCCTTCCAGTCGCACCCCGGCGTCCAGGGGCCATCTTCCCCGATAAGGCGGAAAGTGGTCGCGCCACTGTTCGGGCTCAGCTTGTACTGATCGCGACTGAGCGCCGCGAGGACATCGCAATCATTGGTGACGAAGAGCGCTTCCTTCGGCGGGACCGTCGCATTGGGATCGCTTTCGCAGCCCGCCAGAGCGAGTACGCCCGCAGCCAGAATCAGTCTCTTCATCACGACACCCAGCTTGTCTTGCACTCGCCAACCGTCCATCCAGCGAAGCCGGACAGGACGCGGCATTCATAGCCCATGCCCGCCAGCGGTCCATGCATGATTTCAGTCGCCACCGTCGCGCCGTTCCCGTCATAGACAGGCTTCTGGAAGGAAACCCACTTGAGACGCTCGCGCGGGTCAGCCGCTGGCGCTGCCGCGTTGTAACTGGTGAAACTGAAGCCGCTCGCGCTGAAATCACATGTCGGGCGCCACGCCGCATCGCCGGACGCCTTCAGCGGCGGTGGCGGGTTTTCCGGTCCGAACTTGTAGTGCTCCTTCGCAATCGCAGCGATAACGGCGCAGTCATTGCCGTTGAGATCCGTCGCCGCGGGCTGAGTCGGAGAGAGGTTCGTGGAGGCGCAGGCCCAGACCAGCACGGCCGCCGCACCAAGCACCAGAATGTTTGCAACACGCATTACGGTCTCCTGCGTCGCCAGCTTCTGTCGGCTGGGCTGCCCTCAGGAATCGCGAGCTTTCGTGGCGGGATGAGGGCGGCTCGTGGAAGCCAAGCCATCATCCTCGGCGGGGCGCCGGCTCGGACTTTCCAGTTTGATGACTGGAACAATTAGCCGCCATTCATGTTGGAGCAGGCAGGGTGTGGAGGTGTCGGGCTCTGAGCCCTCCACACACGGCATGGAGACTAGCCATGAAGACGCTGATCGCCGCACTTGCATTTTCGGTCGCCGCCGCCGGCATGGCTGCCCCCGCCATCGCCCAGCCACACGGTGATTATCGCTATCAGGGCGGCGGCTACGGACAGGATGGCCTCAACCTGCAGGGCCTTAGCGTCAGGACGGCGCAGGCTCAGCTCGCCAACTCCGGATACAGCCCGGCGCGGAACATCAACCTGAATGGGCAGCAGTACGACCTGTGGTCGAGTGGACGTTCGCGGCAAGCTTGCGTCGGCTTCACGTCGTACAAGGGCACAGTCACGGACGTGCGCCGCTTCGATGACTCCGAGTGCGGGCTTGACGGCAATGGCGGCGGCTGGGGCGGCGGCTACGACCCGACGGACATTCGCGGCCAGAGCGTGAAGAGTGCGCAGACCATCCTGCGCAACAGCGGCTATACCAATACGCGCAACATCAACCTGGGCGGACAGCAATGGGATCTGTGGCTCAGTGACCGCGGTCGTGATTGCATCGGCTTCACCTCTTACAAGGGCAGGGTGACCGATACGCGTTCTTTCAGAAACAGTGAGTGCGGCGGCGCCGGTGGGGGCTATGGCGGCTGGGGCGGCGGCTTTGGCAATCCGGAGCGGCTGATCGGCCTCAGCGTACGCTCTGCGCAGGACACACTTGCGGATGCCGGCTTCGGCAAGGCCCGCAGCATCAACCTGCGTGGCAAGCAATGGGACCTCTGGTATGATGACCGCGGGCGCGGCGGACGCTGTGTTGGCTTCACATCTTACAATGGCCGGGTGTCCGACGCCGACACCTTCGACGAGGATGATTGTTACTAGAGCTGGGTGCTAGGCCATCATCTTGCGTAGCATTTCCAGCGCCGTGACGATGGTCTCACGGCGGATGCGGTCGCGGCCAATGTCGCCATAGCGCATGACCTGATGGAAGATCGGCCTGTTCTCGCGTGCGACCGCAAGATGGACGAGCCCGACAGGCTTGAGGGGTGTGCCGCCGCCAGGGCCGGCAACGCCGGTTACGGCCACGGCGAGATTCGCGCGAGATTCGGCAAGGGCCCCTTCCGCCATCATGCGCGCGACGGGTTCGGACACAGCGCCGGCGTCTGCGATGAGATCGCCGGGAACATTCAGCATCTCTTCCTTGGCGCGGTTGGAATAGACAATGAAGCCGCGCTCGACGGTGGCGGATGAACCAGGAATTTCGGTGAGAAGGCCAGCGATCAGGCCGCCGGTGCAGCTTTCTGCCGTGGCGATCTTGAGGCGCTTCTGCTGCGCCTCGTCGAGAGTAAGGCGTGCGAGCATAAGAAGGTTGTCGTCGAACATGGGAGGGCTCCGGTCGAGGACTGTAGGGCGGATTGAGCGCCGGCGAAATCCTCCCGCCGCGTGACGGCGGATACAGCGTTTCTCAGTTCACCCTACCTTGAGAGCAGAACCACAGCCTGCGCGGCGATGCCTTCCTCGCGGCCGACGAAGCCGAGCTTTTCGGTGGTGGTGGCTTTCACGCTCACAGACTCAAGCTCGATGTCGCAGGCCTCAGCCGTGGCGCGGCGCATGGCTTCGCGGTGCGGTGAGATTTTCGGGCGCTCGGCCAGGATGGTGATATCGGCGTTGGCGATGCGGAAGCCGCGGTCGTGGGCGAGCTTCACGGCATGTTGCAGGAACTTCACCGACGCGGCGCCTTTCCATTGCGGGTCGGAGGGCGGGAAGTGGTCGCCGATGTCGCCGAGCGCCAAAGCGCCGAGGATGGCGTCAGTCAGCGCGTGCCAGCCGGCGTCGGCATCGGAATGGCCTTCCAGCTTCTTGGTGTGCGGAATGCGCACGCCGCAAAGTATGACGGCGTCGCCCGGCTCGAAACCGTGCACGTCAAAGCCAGTCCCCACGCGAAGGGCTGGTGATGCGATCAGCTTCTCGACCACGGCGAGATCCTCCGGATAGGTGATCTTCATAAGCGCCTCGCGGCCCGGCGTCAGCGTGATCTTTGCCCCGTGCGCTTCGACGAGGGCGAGGTCGTCAACGGCGGCGTCGGTCGTGGCGGCGTAGGCTGAGGTGATGGCGTCCCAGCGGAAGGCTTGCGGGGTCTGGACCCGGATGAGGCTATCGCGGGGGACGGAGCGAATGCCGCCGGCGGAGGTGTCCTTGAGGGCATCTGATACGGGAAGGGCAGGGCAGGCGGCCGAGGCCGTGTCGAGGGCGGTAAGGAGTTCTTCGAGAACATCCAGGGTGAGGCCGGGGCGGGCTGCGTCGTGGATCAGGACTTTCGCGGGCGGGGCAGCGGAAAGAGTGTTCAGGCCCGCGCGGACCGACTCAGTGCGCGAAATAGGGGAGCCGGGGATAACCCTCAGACGGGGATTGGCCGGCAAGAGTGCCCCAGTCTGCTCGACGGAGTCTGGCGGGGCGATGATGATGACGTCCGCAATTTTATTGCAGCGCAGCATGACCTCTACGCTCCAGCGGAGCACAGGCTTGCCGCCAAGTGGCAGAAATTGCTTGGGAACTTGCCCACCGAGGCGCGAGCCGGACCCGGCCGCAACTATGATTGCGGCAGCTTTCCGGGCCGAAAACGCCTCTTCGTTGTGCATTCTTGACGCCTTTGCGCGGACAGGGTCTAAGTGTAGGGTCTATTTTGCCTAACATTTAGGCAGGTAAGTTGTACGGTCGGAGTCTGTTTGGTGTTCACTATAGGCGATGTCCAGATCGCTGCGCCCGTATTCCTGGCGCCGATGTCTGGCGTCACGGATGCACCCGCACGGACAGAAGCCGACAGGTTCGGCGCGCCGGCGGTCGTCACAGAGATGGTGGCGGGCGAAGAACTGGCCCGCGAGACGCTGGACTTCGTTCGTCGCGCTGCACCGCACAATGGATCAGGCCCCTTCATCGTCCAGCTGGCCGGTCGGCAGCCCGAGTGGATGCGCGTCGGCGCAGAACTGAGCGAAGCTGCAGGCGCCGACATCGTTGATATCAACATGGGCTGTCCCGCCAAGAAGGTTACGGGCGGACAATCGGGTTGCGCCCTGATGCGCGAGCCGGAGCTGGCGCGGAAGCTGATCGCGGCGACGGTGGCGGGTACAAAACGCCCGGTCACGGTGAAGATGCGGCTTGGCTGGGACGATAACTCCCTGAACGCGCCGGAGATCGCGCGCATCGCGGAGGGCGAAGGCGCAAAGATGATCACCGTGCATGGCCGCACGCGCATGCAGTTCTACGAGGGACACGCGAACTGGTCGCGGATCGCGGCCGTGGTGGACAGCGTGAAGCTGCCGGTCATCGCCAACGGCGATATCGTCGACAGCGGCACGGCATCTGAGGCGTTGAAGCAGTCGGGCGCCAAGGGCGTGATGCTGGGACGCGGTGTGACGGGGCGGCCATGGCGGCTGGCCGAGGTGTCTCACGCGCTGTTTGGAACGCCCTATGAAGCGCCGAGCGCCGAGCAGCGCCTGGCGTCAATTCTGGCGCAGGTGGATGGCTCGGTCGCGCTCTATGGCGAGAAGCTCGGCGTCCGCGTGGTGCGCAAGCATGTCGCCGCCTTCGTTGATGCATGGTGCGAGGATTTCGGATTGGCGCCGATGGTCGAGACTCGCGTGGCGCTGTGCCGGATCGACAATGAAGCGGCGCTGAAAGAGGGCCTGGTTGCGGCCCTGTCGGACTGGAAGGCGGCTGCATGATTACCGCGACCCAAGATGGATCCTCGCTGGCGCTGCGTGTGCTGGACGCGATGCCGTTCGCAGTGATCGGGCTAACCAATCGTGAGCATGTCAGCCTCGTCAATCCGGCTGCGGAGACGTTGCTGCAGCGAAGCTCGGCTCTGGTGCGCGGGCGCCCGCTTACGGAACTCCTGCCAGAAGACTCGCCACTGATGGATTTCATCGCGCGCGTGCGGCGTGAGGGCGGGGTGATGTCGGCGCGCTCGATCCGCATTGCGAGCCCGCATATCGCGCCCGTGGATATGGACGTTACGGCGTCGCCCGACGGTGAAGATGGCGGGCTGGTTCTGACACTCATCCCGGTGCGGCAGGTGCAGGACGATTCCAAGAACGCCGAGGTCAACGCGTTCGCGAATGTGGCGCGCATGCTCGGTCACGAAGTGAAGAATCCACTCGCCGGCATTGTAGGGGCTGCGCAGTTGCTGGCGCGGCAGGCGCGAGACGAGCAGCAGCCGCTGCTGACGCTGATCAAGGAGGAGGGCGCGCGGATCACGCGGATCGTTGATCGCTTCACGGCCTTCGAGACATTCTTCTCGCCGCGCGCGCGGGTCACGAATGTGCACATCGTGCTGGACAGCGTGATTGATCTCGCAAAGGCCAGCTTCGGCACCAATACGCGGTTCGACCTGCAGTACGATCCTTCGCTACCCGAGATCGATGTCGATCCTGATCACCTGCACGAGGCGGCGCTAAACCTGGTCAAGAACGCGGTTGAGGCGGCTAGCGGCGTCAACAAGCAGACTCGTGTATCGGTGGCGACGCGCTATCGCGCAGGTTTCCGCTTTGCCGGGCGCGATGGTCCACGTGCGCGCGGCGCGCTTGAGATTTCAGTGACAGACAACGGCCCAGGCGTGCCCGAAGTCTCGATAGCACGCGTGTTTGAGCCCTTCTTCACGACCAAGGCTGGTGGGGCAGGCATTGGCCTCGCTGTCGTCGCCGAGATCATGCAGGCGCATGGCGGGTTTGTGGTTCTTGATAATAGCGCGACTGGCGCCTCCCTGCGTCTGCTATTCCCGATCGCGCGTCAAAAAGGAGCGGCCAAATGACGGGCCCGACAATTCTTGTTGCGGATGACGATGCGAGCGTAAGGCTGGTCATCAGCCAGACACTGGCGCAGGAAGGCTATCACGTCAGAGCCACCAACACGATGTCGGCGCTATGGCGCTGGATCCAGGCGGGCGAGGGCGACCTGTTGATCACCGACGTGTACATGCCGGACGAATCGATCTTCGACATGCTGCCGCAGATCCGCCGCTCGCGACCGGAACTGCCGATCATCGTGATCTCCGCGCAGTCCACCGTGCTGACGGCGGCGCTGGCATCTGACCACGGCGCCTATGACTATCTGCCCAAGCCATTCGACATCGACAAACTGGCCGAGACAGTGCGACGCGCGCTGCAGAAGAAGCCGGTGCGCGGGCAAGAGCCCGTTGGGCGTCGCGCCGAAAAGGACGAAGCGCTGCCGCTGATTGGCCGGTCCAAGCCGATGCAGTCCGTCTATCGCGTGATTGCGCGGATCATGAACAATGACCTGACAGTGTTGATCGAGGGCGAGAGCGGGACAGGCAAGGATCTGGCAGCGCGAGCGATCCACCAACTCGGCAAGCGTAAGATCGGCCCCTTCGTGGCGGTGAGCCTTGCGGCCCTGCAACGCGATCAGGTGGAAGAGGAATTGTTCGGCGCCGGTCGCGACGACAATGGACGCCGGCGCGGCAAGGTACGTGAGGCCGATGGCGGTACGCTGTTCCTCGACGAAGTCGGCGACATGCCACTCGAGGCGCAGACGCGGCTTGTGCGCTTCCTGCAGGATGGAAGGTTCGCGTCGTCTGGAGATGATCTCGATGTCAGGATCATCGCGTCAACGAAGCATGATCTGCGCGCGCTGGTCGATCAGGGGCTGTTCCGCGAAGATCTTTACTATCGGCTGAACGTGGTGGCGCTGCAGTTGCCGCCGCTGCGTGAGCGGAAGGAAGACATTCCGGATCTTGCATCGGCCTTCCTGATCCGCGCCAAGAAGGAAGGGCTGCCCGAGAAGCAGCTCGACAAGAGCGCGTATGACCTGCTGGTCGCCTATGACTGGCCAGGCAATGTCCGCGAGCTCGAGAACGTCATCCGCCGACTTTCGGCGCTGAGCCCCGAGCCGGTGATCTCCGCGCGTGAAGTCCAGCGTGAGCTCAGGTCAAATACGCGGACGGTGGCGGGCGAGCGCGAGTTCGAGCAGGAGATCGAGGCGCTGTTGTCGCGGCACTTCATCTCGGCGCTGTCGGCCGACCCCGACAAGGATCCGGACGGCGGGCAAATCTATCAGACCGTGATCGAGCAGGTTGAGCGTCCGCTGATCAAGCTGGCGCTGGCGGCGACCAACGGGAACAAGGTGCGGGCCGCGGCCCTGCTTGGGCTGAATCGCAATACGCTGCGCTCGAAGATAAATGGACTTGGCGTAGCGGAAGGCGACTAGCCTTCACATCTCTCGCGTCTGAGGAGAGAACGCAGTTCCAGCCCAGAATTGTGTTGCCGCCGCGCATCACACTGTGGTTTGATAGTTACACGGTGTTGCCCAGCCGCCTCACTGTGAAGGCTCTGACTGGCAGGCGCACGAGGTGATTGTTCGCCCTGTCCGGGTGCCGCCAACGCATATGGGGGGCATTGGCGCGGCAGGGCAGGGCTTTGGGTAGAGTGTGAATGCCTGACACGGCGACCGCAGCTAGGGACGCGAGGATAAGGCTGGGCAGAGCTACCTCGAACATGTTCAAGGCGCTGTTCGGTCTTGCGGTGGTCATCGCCGCCGGCGGCACGTTTCTCGCCATCGCCGACACCAGCCCGAATGCTGCTGCACAGCCGGGGCTCGTCTGGGCGCTTGCCGCCAACCTGGTCCTGATCGCCGGCGTCGCAACTGTCCTCGGCCTTCGCGTTTTCCAACTCGTTCGCGAGAACCGCGAGACGAACGGTGGTGCGCGGCTGCGGCTGCGGATCATCTTTCTGTTCTCGCTGACGGCAGCGATCCCGACAATTCTGGTCGCGGGTTTTCTGGCGGTGGCGATCAACCGGTCGGTTGATGGCTGGTTCAGCCGGCCCGTGACGAACATTGTGCAGGGCGGCAAGGAAGCCGCGCGCGCTGCCATGGATGACCTCCGTACAGAAGTAGAACGAGAGGCCAAGGGCATCCACAGCGACATCGCCGCGTCGGCGCCGCCCGCCGACGGCTCCCAGCCGCCGATCAACGCGCTAGCTGACTATCTGCAGCGTCGCAGCGCCGCGCGTGGATTGTTCAGCCGGGTCGAACTGCTGGATGCTTCAGGCGCCCCGCTTTTCCAGGTCGCTGATCCCAACGAGGCGCCGCCATCTGTCAGTCCGACGCCAAAGGATTGGGACGCTGCGAAGGTTGGCGAGATCAATGTGCGGGAAGATGCTGACGGCGCCATCCGCGTGTTCTTCAAAGCGCCAATCTTCGACAATGTCTACGTTCAGATGGCGCGCTCGATTCCGCCGCAGGTGAGCGCGCGCTTCAAGGAAGCAGACGAGTCGCTCAAGGCGTTCGAAGAGGCGCAAGCGCGTCGGCAGGCGCTGAGTATTGTGCTGACGTTGAGCTATGTCGAGGCGGCAGCGCTGATGCTGTTGGGCACAGCCTGGCTGGGGATGACGGCGGCGGCGCGGATCGCCATGCCAATCGGCGCGTTGGCAGGCGCCGCGCGCGCGGTACGCGATGGCGACCTGTCCGTGCGAATGCTGCGGCCAACCGTTCGCGATGAGATCGCGGACCTTGCCGATGCGTTCAACGAGATGACGGACCGGCTGTCCCGGCAAACCGGCGCCCTGGACCGCGCCAGGATCGACGCTGAGACGCGTTCGAACTTCATCGAGGCGGTGTTGGCGGGGGTGGAAGCCGGGGTCGTGCGGATCGATGGGGCGCTGCGGGTGACCATCGCCAACACCTACGCGCAGAACCTGCTGGAGTTTGTGCACCGGCCGGGCAGCGAGACGCCGCTCAGCGAGATCGCGCCCGAATTCGTGTCGGCTGCGCGGCGGGCGATTGAAACGGGTCAGTCGGTCGATACGAGCTGCAAGCGGCAGACGGAGAACGGGACGCTGCACTTGCAGGTGCGGGTATCGCCCGAAATGGACGTGGAGGCGGATACAGCCGGCGCGGTGATCACATTCCACGACACGACGCGGCTTGTGCTGGGGCAACGTCAGGCGGCGTGGCGGGATGTGGCGCGGCGGATCGCGCATGAGATCCGCAATCCTCTGACGCCGATCCAGCTCGCGGCGGAGCGCCTGCGGCGGCGCTTTGCGAGCCAGATCACGACGGATCGCGAGACGTTCGAACGCTGCACGGACACCATAACGCGGCAGGTCGCGGACATTGGACGCATGGTGGAAGAGTTCTCGGGCTTTGCGCGGATGCCGAAGCCGACTTTTGGCAGGTTCAATCTGGTTGACATGGTGGAATCGGTCGCGTTCTCGCAACGCATGACCACGCCGCAAATCTCGGTGACCGTGACGGCGCCGCCGCATCCTGTGGAGACGCTGGGTGACGAGCGGATGCTGGCACAGGCGCTGACCAACATTGTGAAAAACGCCGCCGAAGCGGTCGATCGCCACATCGAGGCATCGGGCGGCGGCAAGGGCGCCGTCTCGATCGACGTGTTCATGGACGGCGAGGAAGTGCAGGTGTCTGTGCGTGACAATGGCGGCGGCTTCCCGACCGAAGATCGCGAGCGCCTGCTCGAACCTTATGTGACGACGCGAAAGAACGGTGTGGGACTTGGCCTCGCAATCGTGAACCGCATTGTCGAAGACCATGGCGGCCGCATCTGGCTGGGCGACAATGATCTCGCACAGACAGGCGCGCGGGTGGATATCCGCATGCCGCTTCAGCCCAAGCCTATCGAAGAGTCCGTAGCCTATGCCGGTGAAGGAGTAGCGTAATGACTACCGAAATTCTGGTCGTCGACGACGAAGCTGATATCCGCGAACTCGTTGGCGGAATCCTGCAGGATGAGGGCTTCATTGTCCGAACCGCGGGCAACTCCAGCGACACGCTGGCCGCCGTGCGCACACGTGCGCCGCGCCTCGTTGTGCTGGATGTGTGGCTCAAGGGATCCGAACTTGATGGCCTCGGCATCCTGTCGATCCTGAAGGAGATGGATCCATTCTTGCCGGTGGTGGTGATCTCCGGCCACGGCACGATGGAAACCGCCGTAGAAGCGATCCGGCGCGGCGCTTATGATTATCTCGAAAAGCCGTTCAAGGCCGAGAAGCTCATCGTCACGATCCAGCGGGCACTCGAGAACGCCGAGCTCAAGCGCGAGAACTCACGTCTGCGCGCCCGGTCGGCGTCCTCGCATGACCTCGTCGGCAAATCGAGCGTGATGGCGCAGCTGTCGAGTTCGATCGACAAGGTTGCCTCTACCAACAGCCGCATCATGATCTCGGGCCCGCCCGGCTCGGGCAAGGATCTGGTGGCCCGTCTGATCCATGAGCGCTCGCTCCGTGCGACCGGACCCTTCGTGGTCGTGAACGCTGCGACTATCGATCCTGAACGGGTCGAGTCGGAGATGTTTGGCGAGGAGTTCGGCAATGGGAAGGCGCCGAAGATCGGGCTCTTCGAGCAGGCGCACGCTGGCACACTGCTGCTGGATGAGATTTCGGATATGCCGCTTGCGGCCCAGAGCCGCATTCTGCGTGTACTGGTCGACCAGCGTTTCCGCCGCCGCAATGGCGCTGACGATGTGTCAGTCGACGTTCGTGTGGTGACAACGACCGCGCGCGACCTCCGGGCCGAAATCGCAGCAGGCCGGTTCCGCGAAGACCTCTACTATCGCTTGAACGTGGTCCCGGTTGACGTTCCCTCGTTGGACCGCCGTCGCGAAGACATACCCGAATTGGTGCGCTACTTCGTTCAACGCGTCGCGGATGCCACTGGTCTTCAACCGCGTCCCTTCTCGGACGAGGCCATCGCGGTGCTGCAAGCCAGCGAATGGCCCGGCAACGTCCGCCAACTCCGGAATGTGGTTGAGCGTTTGCTGATCCTGACGAATGGCGAACCGCCGGGAGCCATTACGGCCGAGCACCTGCCGAGCGATTCCAATGGCGGCGGCGCCTCTGCCGCAGGGTCCATGCAGATGATCTCAATGTCCCTGCGCGACGCACGGGAACATTTCGAGCGGGAATATCTGTCGATGCAGATCACGCGGTTTGGTGGAAACGTCTCCCGGACAGCCGCCTTCATTGGCATGGAGCGCTCGGCGCTGCACCGGAAGCTCAAGGCCCTCGGTGTCGACACCAGTCTTGGGCTCAAGGAAACACAGGGCTGAAAGCAGGATAGGGGCGAGGCGTGAGATACAAAGGACTGGTTTTTGCCGTGGCGTTGACCGGAAGCGCGTCCGCTCAGGAGGGCGCCGTCTCGCAGGCGGTTGAGTGCCTCGCGCCAGCCGTGCCGGAAACATGGTCTGCCGGACCGGCGCTGGAAAAAGTGGTCCCGCCCAGATGCCTGAACCTGGAGAAGAACACCACGACCTGCTCAAAGAAGGTTTTCGATGGCTATAACGCGCAGATCTTGGCCTACAATGAGGCCCTGAAGGCGCGCATCGAAGCCTTCAACACCTATACTAGAAGCCTGAATGCCTATGTCCGTGCGGCCAACGACTATTCCGCCTGCCAGAGCGCCCAGGCGAGCGCCCAGATGCCGTTCGAAAGATGACCGTGGGGGAACCGTAGGTCGCTATGCGCTGCTTCCGTAGGTGGCCACCGCAGAATTGCGCCGCCTGAAGGGCAAGCCATTGCTCAGCGAGCGCCGAAAGGGCTAAACGTCGGTCAAGGCCCCAACAAGAGAAGGCTCACAACACCGATGTCGGCTGACAAGAAGCAAAACCTGCAGGACATTTTCCTCAACGCCGTGCGGAAGGGGAAAACTCCCTTGACCGTGTTCCTTGTGAACGGCGTCAAGCTCCAGGGTATCGTGACCTGGTTCGACAATTTCTGCGTGTTGTTGAAGGGCGAAGGTCGCCCGCCGCAACTCGTCTACAAACACGCTATTTCCACCATTGCGCCCAACGCGCCGGTGAACCTCTTCGAGAACGAAGAGGACATGGACTAATTGGCAAGAGACCTGATCGACCGCACGCCGCCTGAAGACGTCGCCGCGGTCGTCTTGCCTGTCCTCGGCGGGAGCGACGTTCCGCGTTCCAGGCTCGAGGAGAGTCTCGGGCTGGCTGAGGCGCTTGGCGTCAAGCTGGCCTTCTCGGAACAGCTGAATGTGCGCGAGCCGCATCCCGCCCGGTTATTCGGGTCAGGTCAGCTCGACGCGCTGTCGAAGCGCTTCAAGGAGGAAGGCGTCACGCTGTTCATCGTGGATGGCGCACTGACCCCGGTCCAGCAGCGCAATCTGGAAACGGAACTCAAGCTCAAGGTCGTGGATCGCACGGGGCTGATCCTCGAGATCTTTGGCTTGCGCGCCCGGACGGCGGAAGGCCGGCTGCAGGTCGAGATGGCCCGCTCGCTGTACGAACGTTCGCGGCTGGTGCGGACATGGACCCACCTTGAACGTCAGCGTGGTGGATTCGGATTCCTTGGCGGCCCGGGGGAAAGCCAGTTGGAGACGGACAGGCGTTTGCTGGACAAGCGCATCGCAGGATTCCGGCGCGAGCTTGAAGACGTGCGCCGTACGCGGCGGTTGCAGCGGGATGGTCGCGCGCGGCGCGGGGCTCCCGTGGCGGCGATCGTCGGCTACACCAACGCCGGCAAGTCGACACTGTTCAACCGGCTGACATCGTCCGACGTACTGGCGGCGGACATGCCGTTTGCGACGTTGGACCCGACGGCGCGGGAGATCGTCGCGGCGTCGGGTCGTCGGATCGCACTCGTAGATACGGTGGGGTTCATCACTGACCTGCCTACCACGCTGGTGGCGGCGTTCCGCGCGACTCTGGAAGAGGCGATGGAGGCGGACCTGCTGATTCATGTCCGTGACATCGCGCATCCGGACACTGAGTATCAGTCAAACGATGTCTACGGCATTCTTGAGCAGCTCGAGGAAACCACGAAGCTGGACCGCCCGCCGGTGATCGAGGTCTGGAACAAGGCCGATCTTCTCGACGAGGCGACGCGTAACGTGCTGGCCAAGCGGGCCGGGGATCACACGCCACCGGCCATGATGGTGTCGGCGACGACAGGACAGGGCGTGGACGAGTTGCTGTTCCATATCGAAGGGGCATTGTTCGGCAATCGCCGCCCGCGTGTGGTGACCATCCCGGCGGCGGATGGGAGGCTGCACGCGTGGATCCACAACAACTGCGAAGTGACATCGGAACAGCTGATTGGCGACAGTGAGCTGCGGATGGATGTCTACATGACGGACGAGGACGCAGTCCGGATCATCGCGATGTCGTCGGGCGTGCGGGTGGAAGATGAAGCGCGTTAGCGCCTGATCGAAGGGCCAGTCAGGGCCAAAGCGGGATGGTGCTGCCGGGGAGGATTGAACTCCCGACCTCAGCCTTACCAAGGATGCGCTCTACCACTGAGCTACGGCAGCATCCCGCTTAAGGAGCGTCCGCATAACGGAAACACCTCCCATTGGGAAGGGGAGGTGTTAGACAGGCCATCATGTCGCGGAAAAGCCCTGAAAAGCCCCAGAAATCGGCTTCGGCCGCTGAACAACGCGCCAAACGGCTGGCCGAGGCGCTGCGTGCGAACCTGAAGCGGCGCAAATCCCTTACAGCTGTCGATTCGGCTGGCAGCGCCGGAAAGTCTGAATCCGCCGACGAATAGCCGGTCGCGCGCCTTGTGCCGGCCGGATTCGGCACCATAAACATCGGTCATGGATAAGCTTTCGATTCTCGGAAATGGCCCGCTCGAGGGCAAAATTCCCGTCTCCGGCGCCAAGAACTCGGCGCTGAAGCTGATGGCGGCGTCGCTCCTCTGCGAGGAGCCACTGGTGCTTACCTCGATGCCAAACCTGGCTGACACCCGGTTTATGGCGGACCTGTTGAAGAGCTTGGGCGTCGAAGTGGAATGGCCGAAGGGCGAGGCGCTGTGCCGCCTGCACGCGGCGAACATTTCCTCGACGATCGCGCCCTATGATCTCGTGCGGAAGATGCGGGCGACGTTCAACGTGCTCGGGCCGCTCCTCGCGCGGGTGGGACATGCGACGGTGTCGCTGCCGGGCGGTTGCGCTATCGGGGCGCGACCGGTTGACCTGCACCTCAAGGCGTTCGAGGCCATGGGCGCGGATATCGTCATCGAGCAGGGCTATGTGAAAGCTGCGGCGCTGCGCGGGCTCAAGGGCGCTCACATCGTGTTCCCGTTCGTCTCGGTTGGCGCGACCGAGCATGCAATGCTGGCGGCTGTGCTGGCTGATGGTGAGACCATCCTCGAGAACGCGGCGTGCGAGCCCGAAATCGGCGATCTGGCGATCTGCCTGAATGCATGCGGCGCGAAGATAACGGGGTATGGCACGTCGGTCATCCGGATTCAGGGCGTGGCCAAGCTCACGGGTACGCGGCACGACGTGATCGCGGACCGGATCGAGGCTGGGACCTTCTGCATCGCTGCGGCCGCCACGGGTGGAAATATGCTGGTCGAAGGCGCGCGGGCGGAGGACCTCGGCGCGCTGATAGATTGTCTGCACCAGGCGGGGGTGACGGTAGAGGTGGAACCCTCGGGGCTGCGGATCAAGCGCGATCCAGCCACGCCGATCAAGCCGGTGGACGTGCAGACGCAGCCGCACCCGGGCTTCCCGACCGATCTGCAGGCGCAGTTCATGGCGCTGATGTGCATCGCGGACGGGACCAGCACGATCCGCGAGAACATTTTCGAGAACCGCTTCATGCACGCGCCAGAGCTGAGCCGCCTGGGCGCCAACATCACGGTGCGCGGCAACGAGGCCATCGTGAAGGGCGTGCCCAAACTGCATGCGGCGCCCGTGATGGCGACCGACCTGCGGGCGTCGGTGAGCCTTGTCATCGCCGCGCTGGTCGCCGAGGGCGAGACAACGGTTAACCGCATCTACCACCTCGACCGGGGCTTTGAGCGGCTGGAAGAAAAACTTGGACGGTGCGGGGCCAAAATCAGCCGCCAGGACGGTTCTGCCTGAGGACTGCCAGCCTCGCCTGGGCCGGACTTCGTGTCGCTGGAGCGAGTTCGGTTTCTGGTCTAGGGAAGGCCGTGTTGCGGCCGGGCTGTTTCCGGAGCCGGCAGGCGACTTCTTATGCGCGCGAATGAGGATCAGGTTTTGAGCGCTCTCAGGCTCCTCGCGGAAGACGCTGAAGGGCTGGCCGTCGTGGCGGCGGCGGCACAGGACGGGCTCGTGAAACCGCAGGACATCAAGTTCGACGCGAAGTCCCGGACGTTCGGACTGGAGCTCAATCGCTTCCAGTGGGAACGGGCAGGCAAGCGTATGCCTTTCTTCCGCTCGCGCGCCGTACTGGCGTTCGTGGGCGTCCAGAGCGTGCGCAGCCGGAGCGTGTCGAAGGATATCGACGCGGTGCATTCGCTGATGGACGTGAAGTTCGAGCGGGCCGCTGAACCGCCGGGCGGCGTCGTGACGCTGGTTTTCTCGGGCCAGACGCAGATACAGCTCAATGTTGAATGCATAGACGTGTCGCTCGTGGATACTGGTCCGGCTTGGCCAACGCGCCGGCGACCCGATCACGAGAAGACGTCATGAGCGTCCGTCGGTTCGATGCAACGGCGCCGGGCTTTGTCGAGGCGTTTGGAAAGTTTCTTGCGCTCCGCCGTGCGCAGGGCACCGAAGATGTGCACGCGACGACCGCCGTCATCGTGCGCGATGTCCGCGAGCGGGGAGGCGAGGCAGTGGCGTCCCACACGCATCGCTTTGACAAGATCGTAGTTGACGAGAAGACGCTGCAGTCTTCAGGCATCGACTTGCTCGAGCAGGCCGAACGTTGCGAGCCGAAGGTGCGCGAGGCGCTGAACTTCGCAGCAGAGCGGATCGAGACATATCACAAGCAACAGAAACCGCAGGACCACAGCTTTGTTGATCCGAACGGGTTGGAGCTGGGCTGGCGCTGGACACCCGTTGACGCCGTAGGGCTCTACGTGCCGGGCGGGCGGGCGAGTTATCCGAGCTCGGTGCTGATGAACGCAATCCCGGCGCGTGCAGCTGGCGTGAAGCGCATTGTGATGACGTCGCCTGTCCCGAATGGCCAGTTCAATCCGGCGGTGGCTTTTGCGGCAGTGCGCGCGGGCGTGACTGAGTTCTATCCGATCGGTGGCGCGCAGGCCGTTGCTGCGCTGGCCTACGGCGCCGGCGATCTCAAGCCCGTGGACAAGATTGTTGGGCCCGGAAACGCTTTTGTGGCGGCGGCAAAACGCATCGTCTTTGGCGACGTCGGCATCGACACGATTGCGGGGCCGTCCGAGATTACCGTGGTTGGCGACAACCTGAACAACCCTGAATGGATCGCCGCCGACCTTTTGAGCCAAGCCGAACATGATCCGCTGGCCCAATCGATTTTGATTGCGGACGACCCAGCGTGGGCCGATGCGGTCGAGGTTGCGGTGGAGCAGCAGATCATTCAGCTCGCCACGTCCCAAACAGCCGTGCAGGCTTGGCGCGACTATGGCGCCGTCGTCATCGCGCCCATGACGCTGGCAGCGGAGATCGTGAACCAGATCGCACCGGAGCATGTTGAGATCGCGACCGCCGATCCCGACGCCATCGCGAAGGACGTTCGTCACTCGGGCGCAATTTTTCTCGGGCGTTATGCACCGGAGGCGCTTGGCGACTACGTGACCGGCTCCAACCACGTGCTCCCAACCTCCGGCGCGGCGCGCTTCGCATCTGGCCTGTCCGTGCTCGATTTCATGAAACGAACTTCGATCCAGCGCATCAGCGAGCAGGGCTTCCGTCATCTCGCTCAGGCCGCCGAAACGCTCGCCGCTTCGGAAGGCCTCCCCGCCCACGGGTTGTCCGTGTCGATCCGCAGAGGCGGCGCATGACAGGCTCACCCCGCATCGGGTCAATCGAGATCGATGATCGAAGCCTAGCGCCCGCCGGCCCCGATGCCGAGCACGAACGCAAAGTCGCGATCTTCGACCTGCTCGAGGCGAACCACTTCAAGGTCATTGGTCATGATGGCGGACCCTACAACGTCACCCTGTCGCTTGCCGACAACCGTCTCGTCTTTGACATCGCCGAGCAGGATGGCGCGCCAGTCCGCAAGCTGCTGCTGTCGCTCACGGCTCTGCGTCGCGTGGTCAAGGACTATTTCATGATCTGTGACAGCTACTACGACGCCATCCGCAGCTCGACACCCTCGCAGATTGAGGCCATCGATATGGGGCGGCGAGGGCTACACAATGAGGGTTCCCAGGTGCTCACAGAGCGCCTGGCCGACAAGGCGGAGGTGGACTTTGACACCGCCCGCCGGCTGTTCACGCTGGTCTGTGCGCTACACGCCAGAAGCTGAAAACACGAAAAATTGCAGGAATCGACGAATCCCCGGGAAACCGTGTATAGGGGCCTCGCTGATGACCAGACGCCGCTAAAGGGAGTTGCATGGCGAAGGAAGAACTTATCGAGTTTGAAGGCACGATCGTTGAACTCCTGCCCAACGCGACCTTTCGCGTGAAGCTGAGCAACGACCATGAAATCATTGGGCATACGGCCGGGAAAATGCGGAAAAACCGCATCCGCGTCCTGACGGGTGACAAGGTGCTCGTCGAGATGACGCCCTACGACCTGACCAAGGGCCGCATCACCTACCGCTTCAAGTGAGCCAGGCCTCCGGGCCTGTTCCAGGGCTTGCGCTTGCCAGCGCGAGCCCCAGACGGCTGGACCTTCTCCGGCAGGTGGGGCTCGCGCCCGACCGGGTCGCCCCCGCTGACATCGATGAAACGCCGCTGCGTGATGAGCGCCCGCGCCAGCTTGCCTCGAGGCTGGCTGTGCAGAAGGGCCAGGCGGCGCGTGCCGCGCTTGCCGATTATTATGTCGTATCGGCAGATACGGTGGTCGCCGTCGGCCGCCGCATCCTGCCGAAAGCCGAAACCGAAGCGGACGTCCGCGACTGCCTGAAGCTGCTGTCGGGTCGCAAGCATGACGTGCTGACCGGCGTCGCCGTGTTCGCCCCTGATGGTCGCCACGCCTCGCGACTTGTTGAAGCCCGCGTCGACTTCAAGCGCCTCTCCCACGCCGAAACCGAAGGCTATGTCGCCAGCGGCGAATGGCGCGGTAAGGCGGGTGGTTATGGTATTCAGGGCCTTGCGGGCGCATTCGTTGTCGCAGTCTCGGGGTCCTATCCCGCCATCGTTGGCTTGCCGCTCTACGAGACGGTCGCGATGCTCGAGGGACTCGGTTACCCTGTCGGCAGACGTTGGGAGACCAGAGGATGAAAGCGCGGCTGGTCCTCGACGACGCAGTGGGCGAAACGCGCCGGCTGCTGATCGACGAGCAGGGTCGCCCCTTCCGCCTCCATCTCGAGCGCTGGAGCGAGCGCGGCGTGCGGCCCCTCCTCAACGACATAAGATGGGGCAGGGTGCGCGCCCGTATTCCCGGGAATCGCGGCTGGTTCGTTGATCTGGGCCATGGTCCCGAAGGCATTGTCGAGCCAACGCAAGCCGCCCGCATGATCGACGGCGCCATGCTGGCGTTCCGGGTGAAAGCCGAAGCTTGGGCGGACAAGGGCCCGCTACTTAGCCTTGGTGACATCTCTCCCAAGCTTACGCCACCGAGTCGGCCTGCCCTGCATGCGGCGGCGGATGCCGATCCCTTCCTGGAAGGCTTAACGCTTGCCGACACAGACGCCATCACGAGCTCCGAAGCGCGCACCATGATCGATGCGGCCATCGATGAAGCGTCGCACAACATCGTCCAGCTTCCCGGCGGCGGCGACATCGCCGTCGATGTGGCCCGCGCCGCTGTGGTGATCGATGTCGATGGCGGCGATCGGAAGACCCTCGGCGACGCCGAACGCTTCGCCCAGGAACTCAACCTCGCCGCTGCTGAGATGGCTGCCCGACAGATCTCCCTGCGCTCTCTCGGCGGTCTGGTGTTGGTTGATTTCATCGGCATGAAGCAGGCGGAAGGCCGTCGGGCGCTGGTGGCGAAGTTTCGCGACGCGCTCGGCCTGTATCTTGGCCGCAGTAGTGACGTTCTGGAGATGTCGCGCCTCGGCGTCGTCGAAGCGGCGATCGCGCGCCGCGGCCGACCTCTGTCCGGTGCGCTGGCGGCGGGCTCGGTCGAACGCATCGCGCTGGAAACCCTCCGCGCCATCGAGACCGCTGGCTGGCAGGATCGCGGCGCGCGCCTCGTCGCGCGTGTCAATCCCGAGGTGGAAGCCTGGCTCGACCACGACCATATCGGCTGGCAGAAGGCCCTGGGTGACCGCATCGGCCAGCGCTGGACGATCGAGCCCATCCCGGGTCATGGCGGCCACCCGGATGTAAGGAGCGTTTGATGGCTTGCCCGATCTGTTCGAAACCGGCCCAGAAGCCCTACAGCCCGTTCTGCTCGCGCCGCTGCGCTGACGTAGACCTCTCGCGCTGGCTCAAAGGCAGCTATGCGATTCCGGGCGGCGGGGCAGGGGAGGACGAGGAAGACAGCTCAAATCCGCCGAATACCCGTGAAAACAACGAGGTCTGACCCCGCCAAAAGCGTATGGACAGGGAATAGTCGTTTCCCTATACATCGCGCCTCTTCGCCGCGAGGCGCAGGCCCGGATAGCTCAGTTGGTAGAGCAGCGGATTGAAAATCCGCGTGTCGCTGGTTCAATTCCGGCTCCGGGCACCATTTTCTATGCACTTCATGTGAGGCTTCGGCTGCGCTGCCCTAAGCTGGCAACACACCCACGCGTTGCAGCGTCCAGAACACGCCGGCTGCGGCGATTAACACCGCCACCGGAATCACGAACGCAGGACGGTAAAGTCCCGGCTGGTTGGCCGCCTTGAGGGCCAGTTGGACCAGGAAGGCGACGATGCCGGTAGCGACCAAGACGGCCAGGTGCCCGAGCTCGACGCCCAGCGTGACGCCTACGAGGCCGGCTGAGAGATCGGCATTCTCGAGATAGACCTGCATCACCGATCCGAAGCCCAGCCCGTGGAGGAGGCCGAACACGAACACCACGGGCAGGCGCCAGGCAGTTCCGCCCTTGAACAGGATCGCCTCCATGGCCAGCACCGTGATGGAAACGGCGATCAGCGGCTCG
>JBBATZ010000046.1:0-34811 GCA_040398425.1 Hyphomonadaceae bacterium | reverse complement strand
ACGGATGAATCACAGCCCGATGATATCGCTCACTTTCTTTTCGGTCAGGCTCTAAAGGTAGCAGGCTTATTGTCGCAAATTGTATCAGGTACGCTTGCGATCAGATTAAGCCCCTGTTAATAAATTTCGCGGGCCCTCACAGGTCCGTGATAGAGGCGCTCTGTTGGGGGGCGACCCCTCCCATGCGGGCCGGGACAGCATATGGACAGTCAACCCAACTTCCAAGTCTTCGTCATTTCTTTGGAGCGCGCCCTGGAGCGTCGCGAATACATGAAAAGTCTTGTCGCGAGACTTGGCTTCAACGCTACGATTATTTCAGCCGTCGACGGAAAAAATCTCCGCCCCGAGCAGCGCGCGCGTTACAGCAGCGCCCGGGCGCAGCGCGTCTACGGCTGCGAAATGAGCGACAACGAGATCGCCTGCTACCTCAGCCATCTCAGCATATACTCGAAGATGCTCGAACACCGGATCGACGTTGCGCTGGTGCTGGAGGACGACATTTCGGCGGTCGCAGACCTCAAGCCGATCGTCGACGACCTGCTCAAACTCCCGAAGTCGAGCTGGCAGGTCGTGCGCCTGCAAAGCAGCAAGAAGTCAGTTTCGCATCCAACCGAAGGCGATCGCTCCGGCGAACCAGTGGCCCGCATTGGTGAGCGGGAGATCTTCCGGCTGCGGACTGGCGTGCTGGGCGGATGCGCCTACATGATCCGCCTCGGCGCGGCATCCGCGATGCTGGCGCGCAGCGAGCAGATCGACATGCCGATCGACCAGACGCTCGACCGTTACTGGGAGAACGGCATCGTGCCGTACGTTCTGCGGCCCATGCCGGTCTGGCATGAGGATCTGTTCGAGTCCGAGATCGGGCAACGCGGACGGGCGCTCGCAGCGGCGCCGGCGAAGAAGAATGTCCGCCGCAGGCGTGCGCAGCGCCTGATGGACAGTCTGAACAAGCGGATCTTCTGGTTGGCGTTCCGCGTGCCCAGCGTCGGATCCGTGATGGCGAGATTTGGAATTCCCAGCGCGCGGATGGCGCTCTTCGCGCTGTGGAACAACCCGTCGTATCAGAAGGCCTGACGCGTGCGGGATAGGATTGCTCTTGTTCGGCTCAACCACGAGTTGGGCATCTGGCGCCGGGCCTGGCGCGTACCAGTGATTTGGTGGCGCGACGACGATGCGCGCGAGCCTACCTGGCAGCTGGATCGACTTCTGGAGTCGCGGAGCGGGCTGCCACTTACGCTGGCCGTCATACCCGATGTCGACCCCACCCCGCTGGCCAACCGTCTGAGTTCGGTGAGCGGTGTGACGGTTGCGCAGCACGGCATCCACCACACCAACCATCTTCCGCCGGGCGGACCACGCAGTGAATTTCCGCCGGAGGCGGCGCAGGCCGCAATCAATTCAGCAGTCGCAGCAGGGCGCGCGCGTCTTGTTGCGGCGGGTCTGCCGCCACTGATCTTCGTTCCGCCGTGGAACGAGGCCAGCGACAGGCTGATCGAAGCGATCAAGGCGGCGAAGTACGACACCTATTCGGTGGGCGTGACCGGCAAGGCACGTGACGGGCTGAAGCATATTGGCGCCCAAGTCGATATCCTTCGCTGGAAGGGCACGCCGAAGTTCCGCGGCAGATATCGCATCCTCAATGCGCTGCGCCGGCAACTCGAGGCGCGGCGCGGCATGGGCGCGTTCGAAGAGCCGATCGGCATCCTCACGCATCACCTCGTTCACGACGCAGAGGCGTGGAGCTTTATCAACTGGTTCGTCGCGTTCTCGCGCAACCGTTTCGACTGGCGCGGCCTCACCGAGCTGTGCCAGGCGCAGCCGATAGCGGCCAACCAGCTGTTTCCGGTGCGCATCGGTAAGGCTGTCCGCAGCCAGCCCCCTCGCTGACCTCTCCCGACCTGCCGCTTGCCCGGCGGCTTTTGTCTGCGTTACCGGCGTTGTAACCTGTCTCTGGCAGGAGGCTGCCGAAGGGGTACGCCGCCATGACCACAGAACTTCAGGACGACCAAGGTACGCGGGAGCGCTTCATCCTGCGCGCCGCTTGCAGGGACGCGATCGGCATCGTGGCCGATGTGGCGGTCTTCCTGACGGGGCGCCGGCTGTTCATTGCCGAGACGGCGAATTTCGGCGACGCAGCCTCAGGCATGTTTTTCATGCGCCTGCTGTTTTCCCCCACCATCGAAGGGTTCACGCTGGCCAGATTCAGCTCCGAGTTTGCGGCCGTGGCGCAGAAATGGGGCATGGACTGGGAGGTCATCGACGCGCGCGCGAAGCCCAACGTACTGATCCTTGTCTCAACTGCCGACCATTGTCTCAACGACCTTCTCTATCGCCAGCGCATCGGCTCGCTGAACATGAACGTGCCGGCTATTGTATCCAACCACCTGACCTGCGCCTGGCTGGCCGACCGGCATGGCCTGCCCTACTATCACCTGCCCACCGACCGGATCGGCAAGGAGGCGGCAGAGGCGCGCATTCTCGAACTGGTCGACACGCTGAAGGTCGATCTCGTCGTGCTCGCACGCTACATGCAGATCCTGTCGACGGAGCTGAGCGCGAAGCTGGCCGGGCGCTGTATCAACATCCACCATTCCTTCCTGCCGGGCTTCAAGGGCGCCAAGCCATACACACAGGCGTTCAATCGCGGCGTGAAGCTGATCGGCGCAACAGCGCACTATGTCACGAGCGACCTCGACGAAGGTCCGATCATTGCGCAGGCGGTGGAGCCCACGACGCATGTCGACCAGCCTGATGTGATGACCGCGAAAGGCCGCGACACCGAAGCGCGCGTCCTGGCGCGTGCGGTGAAGCTGCACACCGAGGGCCGGATCTTCATGAACGGCGCACGGACGGTGGTGTTCGAGTAGAGGCGCTAGAGCGCGACCAGTCATATTGGAAACATCGACACCCGAACCAGCGCTCTAGCTTCCTTGTCGAGGGTCGGATTCACGCCTTCGGTGGAACGCCGAGAGCGACCCCTCCTCAGGCTATCCGGCTCTAGTTCACCGGCGCGTGCTTGTTCAGCCAGGCCATCACTTCGTCGTGCCACTGGACAGAGTTCTGCGCCTTGAGAACCCAGTGGTTCTCTTCCGGGAAGTAGAGGAATTTCGAGTCGACGCCTTTGCGCTGGAGCGCGGTGAAAGTGGCGATGCCCTGCTCCAGCGGCACGCGGAAATCGCGGCCGCCATGGATCACGAGTTCGGGCACGCGCCAGTTCTGGACGAAGTTGGCGGGGTTGAATTGTTCGTAGGTCGTGCCTGGCGTCCACGGCGTGCCGCCATTCTCCCGTTCGGAGAACCAGAGCTCCTCGGTCGAGTATCCCATGAAGCGTGCATCGAAGATGCCATCGTGATTGACGAGGCATTTCCACGGCTGGTTCCAGTTCCCCGCAATCCAGTTGACCATGAAGCCGCCGTATGAACCGCCGAGTGCGCAGGCGCGGCCGCCATCGAGGAAGCTGTATTTCGAGAGCGCGTGGGCCCAGCCCTTCTGCAGGTCTTCCAGCGGACGGTCGCCCCAGTGCTGGCTGATCGAATCGGTAAAGCCCTGGCCGTAGCCGGTGGAGCCGTGGAAATCGATCATCACCACGGCATAGCCAGCGCCTGCATAGGTCTGCGCATTCCAGCGATAGTGGAACAGGTTGCCAAACGAGCCCTGCGGGCCGCCATGAATGAGGAAGGCAACAGGATACTTCTTTGCGGGGTCGAAGTTGGCGGGCTTCACGAGATAGCCGTAGACCGCCTCGTTGTTCCAGCCGTTGAACGAGAACTGCTCAGCCGCGCCCATCTCGACGCCTTTGAGCATGTCCGCATTGGCATTGGTGAGCTTCACGGGCTTCGAGCCGGCTTTGGCCGGCAGGAAGAATATCTGGGCCGGCGTGAGCAGATCATCCCATGCATAGACGATGCCCCTTGCGCTGACGTCGAAGGCGCTGACATGGCCTGGACCCGTGACGGGCGTGACCTTGCCGGTCTGGACGTCGATGGCGAAGATGCGTGTCTGGCCGATATCACCCGCGAGCGCGTAGATGGTTTTCGCATCTGCGCTCCAGGCGATGGCGTCGGCGGAGCGATCCCACCCGGGCGCGAGCGGGCGATCCTTTAATCCGCCCGCATCCTCTTCGCGGATCATGATCTGATAGCGGTCCGCTTCGAAGCCGGGGCGTTTCATGGCGCGATAGGCCATCAGCCTGCCGCCGGGCGCATAGACAGGGCCTGCGTCCCACGCCGTGTTGTTTTCGGTGGTGTTCTGCGGGGCGGCGCTGCCGGTGAGCGCGGCGACCTTCCAGAGATCGTAGTTCGTCGTCCAGGGCTCGCTCTTGCCGGCGACCTTGGCGGAGAAGACGACGGACTTGCCATCGGCGCTGAAGCTGTAGTCGGTTTCATCGCCGAAGGGCTTGGTCGGGCAGTCGCCATCGAAGCCCTTCATCAGCGGGCGCGGATTGGATGCTGTTCCGGCGGGGTCGAGATCTATCGCAAAAAGCTGGGTGCGCGTGCCATCGGCCCACTCATCCCAATGGCGGATGAAGATGCGATCGAAGACGACGCCGTTGGCCTTGGCGCCGGCGGTCGATTTTGGTGTGGCCGCTTTCTGACTGGTGCATTCCAGGGTGGCGCAGTCGGGATAGACAGCCATGCTGACCAGCAGTGTCTGGCCATCGGGCGAGGTGCGGAAGGAACCGACATCGAGCGGCAGGTCGGTCACCTTCACCGAATTGCGCGTTGCAAGGTCCGTCCGCCAAACCTGCGATGAACCGCTGCGGCTGGACAGGAAATAGATGCTGCGGCCATCGGCCGACCAGCGCGCGCTGCTGACGCCACCATCGGAGGCCGGCAGGCGCACAGGCGCGGGCGTCTTGTCGTTGAGATCAACAAGCCAGAGTTCGCTGGCGGCCTTGTTCGCCTCGTAGTCGGCGACACGACGCGCGTAGATAACCCACCGTCCATCCGGAGAGATGCGCGGATCGCTGAGACGATCAAGCGTGACCATGTCGCGCGCGGTGAACGGCTTGGCGTCAGCAAGCGGCGCAAGCGTAAGGGCGAATGCGCCAGCAAGCAGCAGACGAGCGAGAGTCTTTTTCATGTGAGGGCCCACGCAAAATGAACTGCGCCCTGATAGCGCGGGTTCAGGGGCAGGACCAGCCATGCTTGGCCATTGGGTTAGTCGCGGCCTGCCTACACAGGCGCGCTATCCCCTGTGGGGGTCGCCCAGCCTCTTCAGCGCAAGCTCCGCCTTCGCCACGTCCCGCGGCGTGTCGATGCCGGCGGAGGGAAGCTCTGAGGCTGCAACGGGCACAGCGTAAACGCTGAGGCCGTTCTCGACGAAGCGGAGCTGTTCAAGGCCTTCGAGTTCTTCGTAGCGGGAGGGCTTCAGGGCAGCGATTCGGTCCAGCGCCTTCCGTGTATAGCCGTAGAGGCCGACGTGCTGGAGCACGGGCGACAGGGGACCGGCGGCGCGCATCTTTGCTTCGCTGCGGATGGCAGGAAGGATGGTCTTCGAGAACCAGATGGCGCGGCCGTCTTCGCCGCGAATGCAGGTGGTGCCCGAGAAAGGCGTCGAGACCTTGTGCTCGCGCAGAGCGTCGAGCGCCTCCCAGGTGAGATTGATCACCGGCGTCACCACATCGGCACGCTGGGCGTTGTCGATCAAGGCGGAGACGTGGGCGGGCGGGGTGAAGGGCGCGTCGCCCTGCAGATTGACGATGAAGTCAGCTTCGGGCGCGGCGAGTTCTACGGCGGCGCGGCAGCGGTCCGTGCCGGAGGGCAGATCGGGATGGGTCATCACTGGCTCGGCGCCGATTTCACGCGCGTGGGCGGCGATGCGGTCGTCATCGGTGGCGACGAGCACGCGGGCGCCGGTCGCCTGCCCTGCCTTGCGCGCGGCAGCGACAGTGCGGGCGATCATCGAGACGCCGTTGATAAGGTGCAGCGGCTTGCCGGGGAAGCGCGTGGATGCGTAGCGCGCGGGGATGACGATGACCGATTTCACGCGAGGCCAGCCTTTAGCAGGTCATGCATGTGGATCAGGCCGACGGGCTTGCCGCCATCGAGCACGAACATGTGTGTGATCTTCCGCTCGTTCATGGTCCGCAGCACGTCGGCGGCGAGCGATGAAGGCTCTGCGGTGCGCGGCGATTTTGTCATGACGTCGTCGATGGTCGCGACGGACTTGCCGTTCGTGATGTAGCGGCGCAGGTCGCCATCTGTGACGAGGCCGGCGAGCGTGCCATCGGAATGGACGACGCCGAGAACGCCGAAGCCCTTCGCGGTCATCGCCTTGACGCCATCGATGAATGGCGCGCCAGAGGGCACGATCGGCAGCTCCGTGGATGTGTGCATCACATCGCCCGCGGTGCGCAGCATGGCGCCGAGCTTGCCCCCGGGATGGAAAACCTTGAAGTGATCGGCCTTGAAGCCCTTGCTCTCCAGCAAGGCGACCGCGAGCGCATCGCCCAGGGCGATCATCAGCGTCGTCGATGTCGTCGGCGCGTTGGTCTCGGCGCACGCTTCGGCGGCGTCAGGCGTCTGCAGCAGGATGTCGGCGGCGCGGCCCAGCGTCGAATCCGGCTTCGAGGTCATGCCGATCAGCGGGATGGAATAGCGCTTGGCGTAGCTCAGCATGTCGGCGAGTTCTTTGGTCTCCCCTGACTTGGAGAGCGCCAGCACTACATCGTCCTGTCCGATCATACCGAGGTCGCCATGGCTGGCCTCGGTGGCGTGGACGAAGTAAGCCTGCGTACCGGTCGACGCCATCGTCGCCGCGATCTTCCGCGCCACATGCCCCGACTTGCCAATGCCAGTGCAGATCACCCTGCCCTTGGCCGCCAGGATCGTATCGACCGCCCGGACAAATCGATCATCAAGACCGATGGCCAGAAGGGTCAGGGCTTCGGCCTCGAGTGCGAGGACGCGACGTGCTGTCGTGATATGCGAATGCTCTGGCATGCGGCGCATTTGACCCAGTTTTACGCGAATGTCATCTGTCTGCTTCGCGTGTGCAGAGTATCGGCAAGGAAGCGTTGAGGACCGGCGACGGGCACGCTAGTCTGTTGCCGGGGATAGGAGTTTTGCGTGCGTGGTTTTGTGATTTTTCTGGGCCTCCTGCTGATGCTTGGCGGGGGAGCGTTTGCTGGCGCCCAATATGCGCCGATCGATCTTTCGACCATAGACGTGCTGAATCAGGCCTTCGACAATGTCCCCGGGTCACGCGATTTCTTGAAAACGCCGATGGCGCTCTATAGCGGCGGCGGCACGGCCGGGTTCGGACTGCTGCTGATCATCATTGCAGCGGCGACGGGCGGCAAGAAGAAACGCAAGGACGTTCCCGTCGTAAAGCCCCCAGCGATGGCCCGCGAGACGCCACGCCCGGCCAAGCCAAAACCCGTCGCCCCGATCGATACACCCGTTACCCCGCCCGCCCCGCCGGCGTCGGTAGCCCCACCCATAGCTGCGGCCCCCAAGCCGCCGCCAATCCAGCAAGCTGCTGCGGCCCCTGCACCGGTCGCAGGATCGCCCACACCGCCCATGGCGGCTGCCCCACCCGTCGCCGAAGCGGTGCGCAAGCCTCAGGCCTCAGCTCAACCGCCAGCTGCAGTCGCGGGTGCACCTCCGCCTGACCCGCGCGTCGTGAACCGCAAGCGTGTGCAGGATTTGGTGACGATCAACGACGCGCTGAAAGCCTACCAGGCCAAACATGGCGCATTCCCGCAAGCGGCAGCGCTGGCTGGCCTGAACGAACGCGGTGCGAACTGGATTCCCGGCCTGGCGCCGGATTTCCTGAAGGAAATCCCACGCGATCCGCAACACGGATCGACGACGCAGTACGTCTATGTGTCGGATGGCGCGAACTACAAGCTGCTCGCGGCAGGTGTCTCTCTCGTGGGCAGTCCGAATGTGGAAGTGCTGGGCATCAAGCTCGACCCAACACGCAATCCGACGGCCGAGAATGCTTCGTTTGGCTTCTGGACCCCGGGCTTCGCCGGGGCGTGAGCCTCAGCTCCCGGTATAATCGCGATACCAGCGCACGAATTGCGGCAGCCCGTCTTCCAGGCGCGTGGCGGGTGTAAAGCCATAGTCGCGCTTCAGGGCATCGATATTTGCGCAGGTGGCCTTCACGTCGCCCTGCTGCATGGGCAGCATGATGCGCTCCGCCTTGCGGCCAATCGCGTCTTCGATGACGGCGATGAAATGGCCGAGCTGTACCGGGCGGTTGTTGCCGATGTTATAGACGCGATGCAGCGGCTGCGGTGTCGCCGGCGCCTGTAGCGCAGTCGCGACGACGCCAGAGACAATGTCGTCAATCCAGGTGAAATCGCGTTCGAGCTCTCCATTGTTGAACACGCGGATTGGCGTGCCTGCGATGATGTCGCGTGTGAACGACCAGTAGGCCATGTCCGGTCGGCCCCAAGGGCCGTAGACCGTGAAGAACCGCAGGCCGACCTGATCCATGCCGTAGAGATTGGCGTAGGACTCGCTCATCATCTCGTTCGAGCGTTTGGTCGCCGCGTAGAGTGAAACCGGATGGTCGACGCGATCCTGTTCCGAATAGGGCGCGGTTGCGGAGTTGCCATACACCGATGACGACGATGCGTAGACCAGGCGCGGCTTTTTGGGATGATGACGCACCAGCTCAAGGATCGACAGGTGACCCACCAGGTTCGACTGCGCGTAGGCGAACGGATTGTCGATCGAGTAGCGCACCCCGGCCTGAGCCGCGAGATGGATGACGGCGTCCGCTTCGTTGAGCCCATCGACTGCACGCAGAGCCTGATGATCGGCAATGTCGATCTGGTAGAACTGGAATCCGGAGCGATGGTTCAGACGCCTGAGCCGATCTTGCTTCAGCGTCACGGGATAATAGTCATTCAGATTGTCGACGCCCCTGACACTGATCCCTGCGTCAAGCAGCCGGTTGGCGACATGATAGCCGATGAAGCCGGCCGCGCCGGTCAGCAGGATGGTTTGTGGACGGTCATTTCCCATGAGGTGCAAACGTTCGAGGCAACCAACCGTGCCTTGGCCATAGACGATAAAACTGCGCTAGCGTCTTTAGACCGCCAACTCCATCCCTGTGATCAAGATTTTCACCGCCCGTTCCGATCTGCTAGGGGTGGCGCCAGATGGTTGTATCAAAGGGAGCCTCATGCATTTGGCTGAAGCGCGCGAAGCCATCAGGTCGTGGATGTTTGACGCGGCGCTCCCGTTCTGGGCGGTCCACGGCCTCGATGGCGACAATGGCGGGTATGTCGAACAACTGACGAAAGAGGGACGTGACGCCGAGGTTGGCTTCAAGCGCACGCGCGTTGCAGCGCGGCAGGTCTATGTCTTTTCCCACGCAGAACTACTCGGTTGGTCGGCCGGCAGCGAACGGGCGGCGCCGGGCATCGACTACCTGATCAATCGCGTCTGGCAGGGCGCAGACAAGGGATTTGCCCGTCAATTGTCGCAGACTGGCGATGTGGCGGACCCCACGCCGGATCTCTACGATCACGCTTTCGTCCTTTTCGGATTCGCCTGGCGCCACAAGGCCACTAAGGATGCCCAGTCGCGCGAATGGATGCATCGCACGCTGGACTTCATCGAATCCCACATGCGCCACCCGAGCGGTGACGGCTTCTGGAACACTTTACCGCCCGAAGGTTGGCGCCAGCAGAACCCCCACATGCACCTAACGGAAGCGTGCCTCGTCGCGTATGAGGCGACCGGTGAGGAGCGTTTTGCGGACACCGCCCGGCAGCTGATCACTCTGTTTCGCACGCGCCTGTTCAACGCGTCGACTGCGACGCTCGGCGAATACTTCACCGACGACTGGTCACCTGCTCCGGGAGAGGACGGCCAGATTGTCGAGCCAGGCCATCAGATGGAATGGGCATGGATCCTGAACGCGGCGCGAAAACAGCTGGGCATCGATACTGCCGCGGAGATTCGTGCGCTGATCAGCTTCGCCGAAACATATGGCGTCGATCCGGAGAGCCACGTGACCTACAACAGCGTAACCCGCGCTGGCGCACCGCTCGATCGTGGATCGCGCACATGGCCGAACACAGAGCGGATAAAGGCAGCGGTCGCCCTGTGGGAGCTTGACGGTGTTGACCCGTGGCCCGTGATCGGGTCGAGCTGCCAGTTACTGATGCAACGCTACCTGAGGCGCGAGCCTGCAGGCCTATGGAATGATGCGTTCGATGCCGAAGGTCACGACCTGTCGCGGACTGTTCCCGCATCGACGCTCTATCATATCTTCCTGGCGTTCGCGGAAGTGCTGCGGATTTCTGAGTGATCTGGGGGGAACGCTTTCACCTGGATCGAGCGACCGAGATAGCTGAAGGGATTCCAGGTCAACGCGGCGGCAAAGTGGGCGACCGACACGCGGCGGCAGGAGCGAAGCTGTTTGCGCGAACGCAGCGCAGGGCCAATGCCGGCGAACGCCGCCATGAAACCACGCCAGGTCGGCCTGAAAACACCCCGCACTGCGCCGCGCGCCAACAGCATCAGCGATCCGAGCAACCACACGGGAGACGTGAGCAGGAGCAGACCGCCCGGCATGTTTTTCACGTAGGTCCACACGCCATTGCGCACGCCGTGAAAGACCGAAAAAACGCTTGAACGTCCGGAGATCGCCGATCCGGCGTGGCGAACGATGGCATCGGGCACATACTGGCAACGCTCGCCCTGCAGGCGCAGGCGGAAAGCGATGTCGACGTCCTCGTGATAGCAAAAATAGCGCTCGTCGAAGCCGCCGGATTCCAGAAATACGTCTCGCGGATAAAGGGCGGCGGCGCCGCAGGGTGCGAAGCATTCTCCCGCGGGCGGCGCGCTCGATTTCGGATGACCAAAGCCGCCGCGCCACGCGAAGCCATAGGCGAGATAGCAGTCGCCTGCGCCATCAAGCTTTGATGGCTCGTGCAGGCTGATTTGCAGGCAAGCGACCATGCGATGTGTGGGACGTTGGGCGACGGCGCGCATCATCGCCTCCAGCCAGTCTGGCGTCGCTTCCGCGTCGGGGTTGAGGAGCGCAAGCCATTTGCCACGCCCTGCTCTCGCGCCGACATTATTGCCACCCGCAAATCCGAGATTGCTGTCCTGCTTCAGGATCGACAGGCGCACCGGCTGTTCGACGATCCGGTCGAGCGACCCATCGGTGGAAGCGTTGTCGACGACGATGGTCTCGAAGTTGGTGAAGGTCTGGGCAACGAGCGAGGCGAGGCACCCCCGCAGGTAGTCGCCGCCGTTGAAGTTGACGATGACGACCGTGATGTCCGGAGTGATCTCGGGTGCGATTTCAGGCTCCCCCGCCATGCGGCTTCCTCAACCTCGCGGGCTAAAGGATCGACTGGCCGGTTGATGCCCAATCCTTGAGGAACGCCGCAATCCCCGAATCCGTCAGCTCATGCTTGTACAGCTCGGCGAAGATCTTCGGAGGCAGCGTGGCGCAATCAGCGCCTGCAAGCGCGCACTGCTTCACATGCTCTGCCGTCCGGATCGAAGCGGCAAGGATGTTCGTCTCGTAACCGTAATTGTCGTAGACCGTGCGGATATCGCGGATCACCTGCATGCCATCGATGCCTTTGTCATCGAGACGGCCGATGAAGGGCGAGATGAAATACGCGCCAGCCTTGGCCGCCAGCATCGCCTGCACGGCGGAAAAGCACAGCGTGACGTTCACCTTTGTGCCCTCGCCTGAGAGGATGCTGCACGCGCGTAGGCCGTTCTCGGTCAGCGGCAGCTTGACGACGACATTGGACGCGATGCGCGCGAGGTATCGGCCCTCGGCCAGCATGCCCTCGACATCGGTCGCGACGGCTTCCGCGCTGACCGGACCGGGGATGATGGCGCAGATCTCGGCGATCGCTTCCTTCATGTTGCGGCCGGACTTGGCGATCAGAGATGGATTGGTGGTGACGCCGTCGATCAGGCCGCTGTCGGCTGCGGCGCGCAGTTCGACCACATCCGCAGAATCTATGAACAGCTGCATCGTCGCGTCTCCCCTTAGAGGCCTTGCAGGCCCCTGCCGCTTATAACGCTTCAGCGGGCGCCCGGAATGACTTTTTTGACGTCCTGGGCGCGATCACGCGGGGCGATCAGGATGGAATCGCCGTTGGCGATGACGATGAGGTCTGACAGGCCAACGATCGAGATATGCGGGCCGTCGGTCCGTATGAGGTTGTTGGCGCCATCCTCGACGATCACCGGGCCCGTCATCGCATTGCCCTGCCCGTCCTTGTCGGCAAGACGCCAGACCTCGGCCCAGGAACCGACATCCGCCCAGCCGATGTCACACGGCGCCACCGCGGCCCGACGGGTGTGCTCCATCACAGCGCGATCGACAGCTTCGCTGCGAACCGCTCCGAACGCGTCGGCATCCAGCAGGATCTCGACCCCCTCGCGTTGCGCCCTGTCTAGTGCGATCCGCGCCCCGTCGCGAATGTCAGCAGCCGCGATGGCGAACTCATCCAGCATCATGCCCGGCGAAAAAAGGAAGACGCCGGAATTCCAGCTGTAGCCGCCTTCATCAAGATACTGCTGCGCAACTTCTTGCGCGGGCTTTTCCTTGAATGAGGCCACGCTGTGCACCGCCCCCGTCAGGCTCTCACCCTGCTGAATGTATCCATAGCCGGTCTCAGGCCCTGTCGGGTCTATCCCGAAAGTGACGATCCGATCGGGCAACACGCTGCAGGCGACGCGGATAGATGCGATGAAAACATCCACACGGGAAACAAGGTGATCCGCCGGCGCCAACAGGACATGCGCCTCGGGGTCGATCTCGAGGGCGATGAGGGCGGCGAGGGCGGCGGTGGCGGCGGTGTTGCGTCCTTTCGGTTCCAGAATGATGGCCGATGGGGCAATTCCGCACGCTTCCATGGCGCTGACGACCAGATCGCGGTGGGCGGCGGAAGCGATTATCACGGGGGGAAGGAAAGCCAGCCCGTCATGCGCGCCGGAAAAGCGCAGCACGGTTTCCTCGATCATCGTGCGTTCAGCGCCGAGGTTGTGAAACTGCTTCGGCTTGCTGGCAGTCGACAGCGGCCAGAGCCGCGTGCCGGATCCGCCGGACATGATGACAGGAATGATTTTCAGAACGGCCAAACCGTCGCTCCCCCCTGACTGACGAAAGATGACAGTGTTGTAGGGCGTGAACCGTCTGACGCAAGGCAAGCCTTTCGCAACGGGCGCCCGCAGAACTTTAGCTCAACCTATCTTGTGCACTCTGGTCTAGTCTCGATTGTTAACAATCCGCAGGATTCGCTTGTGATTCAGTTCTCGACAGAGCGCTCAACTACGGATGCGCTCGGACCTGCGACCGGAGGCATGCTGCTGGCTGTCGACCTCGACGGCACACTGCTCAACACCGACACGCTGTTTGAGGCGCTGGCCGAAATCCTGCACCGCCGCCCGTTCTGGGCGTTGTGGCAAATGATCCAGTTGCCCTTCGCCATCGCAAAGGTGAAGGCGCGTATCCAGGCGGAGGGCCGTATCGATATCGCGACCCTCCCGGTCAACGAGCAGGTGCTGGCCTATTGTCGGCAATCGAAGACCGAGGGCCGGCCGGTCTGGCTCGTGTCGGCAGCCGATCAGGGTATTGTCGACAAGGTCGCTGAACACTTCGGCGTCTTTGATCGTGCGGTGGGCAGCGACGGCGCTACAAATAACAAGGGCAGCGCCAAGGGGGCGTTCCTGCAGAAGGTTGCCCCCGATGGCTTCGAATATGTCGGCGACAGCCGCGCCGACCTGAAAGTGTGGCTAAAGGCAAAGTCCGCCTCGCTTGTCGGTGGCGGCGATGGGCGTGCGCGCGCGGTCGAGAAGATGGGCGTCAGAATTGCCCACCGCTTCGACCGGCCAAAGCGCGGCATAGGCGCCTGGACCAAGGCATTGCGCCTGCATAAGTGGGCCAAGAACGGGCTGATCTTTGTACCCGCCATTGTGGTGATGCAGATCACAGATCCTTCGACCTTCCTGACATTGCTGATCGCCCTGCCCCTGCTCTGCGCCCTGGCGTCAGGCACGTACATCCTGAACGCTCTTGTCGATCTCCACGCCGACCGCACCCAGCCCTCCAGGCGCCACAGGCCGTTTGCATCTGGCAGGCTGAAGATCTGGCAGGGATTTGTCGTCGCGCCCGCGTTGATCATTGGTGGGCTCGTGGGAGGGCTTCTGCTGTCGCCTCCGTTTGCAGTAACAATGGTCTCTTATCTTGTCACCAAGCTGGCCTATTCGCTGACGCTGAAGCGCATCGCGCTGGCCGCGACGCTGACACTAAGCCTTCTCTATACGCTGCGCATCGTGATGGGCGCCGTGCTGGCCTGCGTGGCGCTGAGCCACTGGTTGGTGGTCGCCTCGATGTTCCTGTTCTTCTCGCTGTCGCTGGCCACGCAGCAAGCCGAGATTATGCGGCGGAATTCGCCCCGCTAGAGCACCATCGATCTGGGATGAACCAGAACGTATGCCCTGCTCCCCTGAGCGGGGTTGGAGCAACATTCACTGAAGGCCATACGGTCATACTCAGGTGGGGGGGGGCGGCGTCAGACCGAAAGATCGGCGCTCCACTTTGGCGGTAATGCTGAACCGCGAGCGCTTCCAATCGAATTGATCGCCCTCTAGAACCGATACGCACTGTCGCGACGAAGCGAGGGACGCTCCACCAGCCACCACATGAGCAACGCCGCGACAAGGCTGGCCCCGCCTGTGACCGCGAACCCCACCGACGGCGAGGCGAAGAGGCCAGCTGCGATCACGCACTGTATGATCGGAAAGTGGACGATGTAGAGGCCGTAGGACAGGTCGCCAAAGCGGGCCGCATCGAACAGTCGCGGGATGCCAACCGCAAGCCAAACAGCCACAATACCCAGGCCTGCAGCTCGCAGCGGAGCTGCTTGCGGGACGATCAACGAAGCGACCAGAAGCACCATTCCCACGGGGGCCAGGGCCGAGCGCCAGTTCAGGCCATCGCGCCACGCGCAAAGCGCAATACCGGTAATGAAGAAGCTCATCTGTCCAGGTAGCTGTCGTGCGATTTCCACCATCGCGCCGCCCTGCTGCGGCAACAGATGACGCCATGCTTCGGCGGCGACGTATATGCCGGTAATGACGATCCAGCGGCCCGCGCCCGCAACCCTGAGGATGAACGCCAGGAGTGGGAGGATGAGGTAGAACATCACCTCGATCTTCAGCGTCCAGAGAGCACCATTGATCTCGGTGAAGCGGTTGGCCTCGAACACACCCGGTAGGCTGGGCGCCATGAAGTTGAGGAAGGTGAGGTTCCAACCAGCGTACTCGGCCAGCGCCGCGATATCGACTCGCACAGCTGGCACGAGGATGACCGCTGCAATAGCACAGACGAGGATGACGGCGACGTAGGCGGGTAACAGGCGTCGCGCTCGCTTTTCAGCATAGACGCCGAGCGAGGATGATCGCTCGAGGCTGGCCCAGACAAGGTAGCCGGACAGGACGAAAAAGCCCTGCACGCCAATCTCGGCGCCAATGCTGGTGAACGCTTCTGTCGTTTCCCAGCCAGCGAGACCGGGCAGCGCGATCGCGTGGTAGACCACCACCATCAATGCAAACAGCAAGCGCAGCAGGTTGAAGTTGTTGCGCGCGTTTACAGCGAAAGGCGTGGCAGGGAGTTCCGCCGCAATGGACGCGGGAGGTTGAACTGGCTCAGGCGCAGGTTCGTTGGCGCTTCTCGTCTGAACTGGCGCGACTTCCACCGTCCGGGGCTCGCCAAAGACCAGGCCCGTGCCCTCTTCCTTGCGTTGGCGCGCCGCCAGTGTCCCCGGCGTTGACGCCGCCAGGACGGCGAGCAGACCGCCAACGGCCCACCACCAGTCATTCCAGAGCTCAAAGGACACGCTTCCGATCGCCACCATCGCGCCAACGATCGCCGCTGCGCGCAGGCCGGATGCGCCAAGCTTGCGCTGGTCAGGAATGCGCCAGGCGGCAAAGACAATCGCAAGCGACAGGAGCGCTGCGCCGATAGCGCCCGTTTCCGCCCAGAGCTGCAACATCATGCTGTGCGGATGGTTGGGCACGGTAAACTGGCCAGCGAACATGCCGCTGTCGATCTTCTCGCGAACAGTGCGCAGCACGCCAAGACCGCTGCCCGTGAGCGGATGCTCATTGATGATCGTGATCACGCGTTGCCAGATCGCCGCGCGGTAGGACGAGGAAGAATCTGCCGTTGCGAAATCGGCACCCTTCGTAAGCAAACCGAACAGCCAGGGCGCCGACATGATCACACCAGCGAGTCCAACAGACAGCAGCTTGAAACCTGCTCGCGGTAGAATGTGCACGACCGCCATGCAGGCCGCTGCGAATGCAATCGACAGCACGCCCGCCTGCACGTCGCGGACAAGCAGAATCGTGGTGACTGCGGCGACAAGCGCCAGGACAAGGACGGCTCCGACCGCTCGTGAGCGGCCACGTGCCAGGCCAACAGCAAGCAGCGGCGTCGCGGCCGCCATGATCAGGCAGTTCCGCGAAATGTTCTGAACACCCTCCCCCGTATCCGGTACGATCGCCGTCAGCATCTGCAGGATCTGCTGCTCGAAAACGGTCAGGATCACGAGGATCACCAACTGAAAAAGCAGAGCAAAGTGCGCAACGCGCTGCATGCGCGCCTTCGCCCCGTCGTCGAGCCGCATCGCGGCGCCGATCAGGACCCCAAGCGCCAGGATCTGCAGGCCGACCCGGAGCATCTCGCTGCGAATGGCAAACTGCATCTTGTCGAAATCGAAACTGACCAGCACCTGGTCGCGCGGCGACCACAGCGTGGTGACGCCAGTGTACATGAAGAAGGCAAGCAGCAGCACGAAATAGATACGCGGCCGCAACGACTTCGCCGTGACCGGAAGGAGCAACAACGCTGCAAGACCCGTCAGCGTAGAAAAGCCGAGCCCGCCAGCCAGCGAAACGAGCGGCCACAGCGCCCACAGCGCACCCAGAACCACCGTAGTCAATCTACGCTCCCCACTGCGCCATCGAGCCTCGCCATCCGGTTTACGAATGGCGGCGATCATCTCGCTTGGCCAAGACCCATCTAGCGGCTTGGTCCATCCGCAGCAACCAGGATGACTGCAGGTGCTCGACCGACGCCCGCATTCAGGCACCTTCAATCAGGCTGCCGAAAGGCATCGCCAGCAACGCCTGGCGGCTCCACGAAGCGCTCAATGCCTCGACCATGCCCCGGCCCTTCCCGACGACACGCGCCCGCAGCTCGGGTGATGTCGACAGCGCGCGCAGCTTGGCGACGGCATCTTCTGTGTCGGGCTCGGCCCAGCGCTGGCCGCGTGCGCGATAGACGCGATAGTCGTCGCGCACAGGGACAAGGGAATAGTCGATCGTCATTTCCGGCAGGCCCGCCATGAAGTCGACATTACCAGACCACCCTGTCGCGAGCACCGGCACGTCGGCCAGCAGGGCCTCTGCGAGCGACAGGCCGAAGCCTTCCGCGCGGTGGGGCGAAAGAACAAGGCTGCAGGAGGCAATGAGCCGATGCATGTCGTCTGAAGCAAGATCGCCGGTAAGGAACCGGATATCGGGTCGCCCGTGGGCAGCGTGGCGCGCATGGGCAAGAAACGCGGGATGCGACGCGTCCTCGCGAACCTTCACGATCAGGCATGCAGGCTGTGCCCCCGATGACGGCAAAGGAAACGCCTGCATGTAGATGGAGATGGCGCCGAGCAGGTTCTTGCGAGCGGCGCTGGAACGCAGGTCGGCCAGCGTCAGAACGGCAAACGCGTCCGCGGGTATTTCAAACGCAGCGCGTTGGGGCGCGGCAGGCGGCGCACCGAGCGCGACGGGATGCGGCATGAGCCGAACGGGGGCCTCGACGCCGGATGACCGCAGGGCGTCCACCACGAAGCGGCTCGGCGCCCAGATCTCGTGGAACGCGGCTGCGGCGCGCACCCATTCCTTCGGAACGCGGGGAAGTTCGTACGCCCAGTACGCGATGCGATAGCGGTTGCGCCAGGTTTCGGGCGGCAAACGGCCAAGGGTCTGGATCGCCTCCGGCGCGTTTACATGCACCACCCAGACGCCGCCGGGCTGATCCGACGGCAGGCCAGTAGTGCGACCAGCTCCTTGAACGAACAAGGGACGCAAATCATGCGCAAGCGGAGACAGACCAGCTGCTCGAAATGCTGCGAGGCTGAGGCGCGCACCTTGCGAAACGCCTTTCGCCTCAGCCAGAAGTCCTGAAAGGATTAATGGTCCGGGTAACGCATTTCCACCAGCAGCTCGCAACGCCGCTTCTATCCTTCGTGCGAGGATCCGACGAATCACGGGCTGCGCGCTGCGGCGTAAGGTCAACGGGGTCGAGAGCCGCAAGGCGGCTCGGGCTGAGGCAACGACCCCCTTCGAAAAAAACGGCGTATTCATTCGGTCCAGCTCAGGCAACAATCCACCGCCAGTAAAGCTCACATTGCGTCAATCAGTTTTCCAACCAGGTGAGTCCGCAACGAAAATCGCGACGCACCCGACAATTCCTGTCTTGAGCACAGGAAGATCTGTAGGCGGCATGATCTTCAGTTTCAATGATTGCCCCCACGCGCAGAGAGCTTAAGCCCCCCCCATCTTGACCAGGCCCAGGACACATCCGCCTCAGCCGGATCACCGGCTGCCTGTCTTTCGCGGCAGCCATAGGGGACCACTCCGCTGGCATATTCGCCCTAGCCTGTTCGCCTTTGGACACGGACACAGGATCCGTCAAACCAAAGCATCTTCAAGGAGCCTAATCCGTCGCTGCAGCAGACCGCGCGGTCGTCTATTTCGGAAGAGGCCATGAGCACAACTTTGAGTTTTGTCGCAACAGGACTGACACACTTAACCGGCTGCTTGATCTGCCCCCAGCACCCCCTGATTTGTGTTCCGCGCTTCACGTTCTCGGACATAACTATGCGAAGGACGCCCCCTGATTTCTCGAACCTATGCAATTACGCGTTGGGCCTCCCGTGGCGACACATCAGCGGCCAACGCGGCCTTGCCTACCCAGGTCTCGCACGCGCTACTTTGTAAACGCTTTTCGCAGATCATGTTTCTGCGTCGAGGAGCCTATGTTCGAACCTTAACTATTCTGCGATTTCGTCCGCAGCGTAGGCGATTGAATGGGAGATGTGAGCCGTTATGCGCAGCGTACGCCTTGGTTTGTTTCGGGGTAAACGGCGTGAGGACCCTCGGTGGAGTACGCCGATCCCGGCTAAAGACTTGATGCCGGACGAGACCTCCGAGGAAACGATCTTGGGCTCAGACGCCGGCTACTTTCGACTTGTCTTAGACCGGTACCCTCTCGAAGGAGCCGTTGCGCCCGACGGATTGCACGTTGAAGTTGTCGAGCGCTCCGGCCGCAGCGTCTTGCTGCTTTCCGGTGGCGATCCAGATGCGGCATCCCACAGCTTGACGGGAGGCTTCTCCATTCGCGTTTCGGACAGCTTTGAATCAGCAGTAAGCGGACGTCGCGTACGCGTGAAAATCTCTGCCCGGGCCGCACAAGGCCTCGCAGATGCGGAGTTCTCTGTCGCCTATTCAACCAACGACGTTGGGAATAGTGGCTGGAAAAGCCATTCGGTTGGCAACCAGTTTGAGACGCTAAGCTTTGAATGGGACGTGCCCACGATGGTCAACGGGAATGGCGACTACGTTGGCATCCTGCCCGGACAGGTCGGAGCAATAGAAGTGGCCGGCCTTACGGTGTTCGCGATCTCGCGCGAATAGCTCCCCGCCCCGTTTCACCCCAAGGTGTCTCGGTAACTGACCAGGAACGCAGATACGTTCCTGTGCGGTTCTGCTTAGATCATTGCCTGGCTAGCAACCACTGGCGCTGTACATGGACGTGCAGCCGACGTGCGGCTGCAGAGGTCGGCGTAGGCAGCGTCGCTTGCAAAAATGCAGACGCCGCCCGAGCCAGATGTGTCCCGACTAAAATCGGACGTTAACATTCGCGTGGTATCTTACGTTGTTACTTGGCACGAGCCCCAAGCCCCGAGCCAGCAAGGACAGATACCAGCAGGAAGCTTCAGTGCCGAAAGTAACAATTCTTTTGTCGCATGAACGCTCCGGCAGTCATTTGTTGGGCGAGTTTATCGGCAAACTGCGCAACGTCGAAATGATCGACGAAGTCGGCAATCCCCATGCGATGGATCCCGCCAAGTCGCGAGAATCCTTCTACGCTTTCAAGCACGACTATATTGCGAAAAATCCGGATCTTTTGCTTCGCCCGGATGCTACGAAGCACAACACATTCGTAGCGGCCTATTTCGACCACCTGCGATCCCTTCGTCCACGCAAGGAAGGTATTGTCGTCGATATCAAGTATTCGCACGTCCACATGTTCGAGAACACGTGGTGGCCGATCTTTGAACGGCCCTTCCTGTTCAAGATCGCCGAGGAGCGTGGCATCCGTATCCTGCATTTGTATCGCTACAACGTCGTCGAAGCGACAGCCTCCAGCATGATCGCCGATATCAGAAAAATCTGGCACAGCTGGCAGAACCAGAGCGACAGGCCGCTACCAAAATCGATCGCACTGAGGCCGGAACTTCTGGTGAAGAAGGCGCGCCTATTGGAATTTCAGAACCGCTGGTTCCACTCGGATTACATCGGCAAATGCCACCGCATGAAGGTCACTTACGAACAGCTGAAAGCGGAGCTTGGCGTTGAGAAAAGCCTCGGCAAGGAGATCGCGCGGTTTGTCGGCGGAAGTCTCGAAGGCTCGTTCGCCCCACGGCACCAGAAAGTAACGCCGCCTCTGGCGGATATCGTGAGCAACTGGAACGAAGTTCGAGCGGTGTGCATAGCCGCCGGCCTCGGCAAGTATGTCAAAGTCACCCCCACCAAATAGGCCACTTTGCCGGTTCGGCCTGAATTAGAGGTGGCACCCTCGGTTACAAGTTAGCTTGACGACAGGATGCATCAACTACCTACCGGCCGCTCAGGTCGATTTTCGAGTAAAGGGTTCGCGTTGACTCATAAGAATGACTTCAAGACGTTGCGAAATATTCGACCTGACTTCGGCCCGCAGACCGAGATTCTTGTCTCAAAGATTTATCGCGCTCTAGTGTCGGAAGGACATTTCGTTGTCGACGGCGGAGCGAATACCGGTTTGCATTGCGTTCCGCTGTCCAAGCTAGTGGGTCCGTCTGGCAGGGTGCACGCCTTCGAACCCAATCCTCCGATCATGGCCCAATTGAAGAAGAATATTGGCGCGCGCGACTGGGTGGTCTTTCACCAGCTTGCGTTATCGAACAAGGTTGGAGAGGTGTCGTTCGTCGTCGACGAAGAGAACCCTGCCCTGAGCCACATCTACTCTCCCATCGTCGGAGACAAGCCGACACTGCAGGTTCAGACGACAACACTGGATATCGCTGTGACGGCCCGGCCTGTTACCTTCATCAAGCTTGATCTTGAGCATGCTGACTTTCTGGCGATGATGGGTGCTTCGGATATTTTGTCCAATGACAGACCAATTGTAACCCTTGAAAATGGCAGATCATGGTCCGCCAAGTGTCACGGATACTCTGAAGCTGATTTTTTCGGACATCTCGAAAAGATCGGCTATGAGGTCTTCGATCTCCACGGCGTGCAGATTACACCCGAGACCTGGTCGTCAGATGGTCTCGGTTTTGAGTGCGTTGCTGGGCACAAGGCTGATCCGCGTTTGCGCACAGTGTTGAGGATGGCTGCGGACTTCTGGAACTCCATCGACCAGCGTCCCGTTCTGACGCAGTGGAGCGCCTGTGCAGCCATCGTCTGGAACGGCGAGTAGGCGCGCCGCAACCAGAAGAAGTCAGGTATCCGCGTTGTTTTGACTTCGCGTAAGATGGTTGCGCTGAGGACCTGGTGCGATGAATCTATCAATGCCGACGACTTGCTGCCTCGCATTCGAAAACTCTGTAAGCGGGGCGAGCGTCTAACTGCTTTTGGGCTTGCAGACGGCATGTCTTTTACTGCTTGCCCGATCTGCACGGGCACGGGTCATTGCGTCCGATCTTGGTCGGCCGTCCTGCCTGTAGCAAGGCCAACCGGTTCCGGGGTTACCGGGGCGGTTCAATGCGCGTATCACTTGCGCGGGCCCTGATGCCAAGTCCCTGCCCAATTTCAAAGGCGCCGGCGCCGCCCTTTTGAATCTCGAATGCCACGTCCAACGTACCACATTCCTTCACCCTTGTGGGTTAGCGTCCTTGTGACGACCTGCACGGAGTAGCGTCTGACGCCGTCTAATCAGGGCGAGACCACCTTGGTACGGCTTGGCTAGGCGACCATACGCAGCCCGTATTTTTGTCGCCATTCTAATGGACTTGGAGCGGACTCAAGCCGCTGAGATGAAACCGTGACGAACACAACCGATATCCCCGCCTTGAAAGTCGCGCCGTTGGATCAGTCTACTGATAATGTGACAGACAATCTCGCGCTAGCGCCGGTGCGCAAACCGCTTCCTGCTCATCAGCGGGCGGCGACGTCTATCGAAGTTAAAGACTGCGTTTTGCGTTATCCTCTGGCGGGCCTTAACCGTGGCAGTATCAAATCGTTGATGCTCGCGGGCTTCTCGAAACGCCCACAGACCCCATCGGCGCGCTTCGTCGATGCGCTGCGCGGCATTAACCTCAGCATTAAGCAAGGCGAAAGGGTCGCTCTTCTGGGCCATAACGGGTCTGGCAAATCGTCCCTATTGCAGGCAATGGCCGGCGTGTACCCGCTGGCCTCCGGCACCATCCATGTGCCCGGCCGGATAGGGACGCTCTTCGGCTTGGGGCAAGGCTTCGAGGATGAAGCCACAGGCCGTGAAAATATCTACTATCGCGGCATAGCGATGGGGTATCCGGCTCGCCTGCTTGCTCAACACGAGCAAGAGATCATCGATTTCTGCGGCCTGGGTGACTTTATCGATTTGCCGATCCGTACCTATTCCCATGGCATGTTCGTGCGCCTGGCATTTGCAATCTCAACCCAGTTTTCACCGGACGTCCTGTTGATCGACGAGATCTTCGGCGCAGGCGACGCCACCTTCAGGCAGCGCGCGCACGAGAGGATGCTGAACATTGTAAACAAGGCCGGTATCCTCGTCATCGCGACGCACGATCTGGGCATCATCAAGTCTGTATGCGATCGCGTGGTGTGGCTGGAGAAAGGTCGCGTAATCGCGGACGGCCCGACGGAATCGGTGCTCCCGGAATACTTTGAGACGCTACTAGCGTTGGTCAGTTAGACGCTCTGCGCTCCAGATCAACACCACTTGGTTTTTTGGGTAGTCGATGTCGTACGTGAATGTCCTGGAACAGCGTTGGCCCTTCCTGCAGCGGTATGTGAGCGCCCTGCTGTTCTACCGGCACCTGTGTTGGAAGCTCGTGGGGGCAGACCTGCGCAACCGCTTCCGCCGCACCCGACTTGGCTTTCTTTGGGCGTTTATCCAACCGCTAGCCTTCGCTTTGATGATCGCGTTCGTTTGGGGCGCTCTGAACAAGGAGCTCGGATTCTGGGGCTTCGCTCTTTATTTTCTGTCTGGCATGACGGTCTTCGAGGCTTTCAGCACCTACATTGTCGGCGGTCAGGACGCTCTCATCCAGGGCGCCGGCTATCTTCGGCAAGCATGGATACCACTCTTCATTTTTCAGCTGCGCGTCGTGCTAACGGCCGGCGTCTTCTTCCTTGTCGAAATGTCGACCGTGTTCATTTTCGCGATCGCCGCGGGCAAACTGCCCCCAGTAGGGCTGCACCTGTTTCTTCTGCCAGTCTTCCTCGTCTTTATGTTCCTTTTCGCGACAGGCACTGTGGTGTTGATGTCAATTGTCGGCACCTACTTCCGGGACGTGAAACACATTGCGTCCTTGGGCTTACGAGCCATGATGCTGCTCTCCCCGGTCATGCTGCCACGCGAACTGTTTGAGGGATCACAGCTGAAATTCATGGAGTACCTGAACCCACTGGTTCCGATGCTCGACATGTTTCGCGACCCGATCGTCTACGGGCGCGGCTGGGATTTGCAGGATGTGGTGGTGCTCACAATTTGGATCGTTGGCATCTGGGCGATGGCCATCATCGCATCCGTGTCCGTCGGCAGACGCGTGATGTTCGCGATCTGAGCGGGCGACTAGAGAGGCCGAAGCGCCGTCTGCTCAATCTCACGTATTGCCGCCAAGACTTCAGCGTAGTTTTCAACGAGGGCGGACTTGTCTCCAGCGTTTTTTTCGATCTGCGGCTTGAGCTCTCTTAGCGACAAGTCAAATTCGCGGTTCAGAAAACTGGTAACATCGGGAGAGACTATACCATTTTGATATAGCTCTTCGTACCAAATCGCGAGTGCACGCGGAGCACCTGCAAGCGAAGCGCTTACAAGCTTCTCGGCAGAAATTATGTTCAGAGCTCGCTCGCGGACTTCGCCAACGGGGACTGCAAGTCGCACGTTCGTCGCCTCCCCGTCCGTAATGCCGTGCCACTTACCGACCTTACGCGCGATGAACTCCGACAGTATTTGTGACGCGAGATCGCGGCGACGAATGTACAAGAACGCCGCCCCGCGCCTCTGCAAGTAATCCATAAGGAACGGTTTTTGAGCTGGATACGTCCATCCCGGGTGGAAGGTCATCCACGAGTTCAGCTTGATGTCGACCAAAGGCGATGCCTCGCCTGAAGCTGCTGCCAGGAAGTCGAAATACTCATCTGCGGTACTTTGCGCCCCTTTGGGCGAAAAGGTATCCACCCAGAGTTTCTGCTTGCTACGCATCCAATCGACAAACGAGTTCGTCCGATCAGGAGCGTCGTGAAAAATCTCGCCGAAATGCCCGAACTCGCCAGTGGCCCCCAAAGCAGATCCGAGCGCGGTCGTCCCGGTCCGCTGGCCAGCTGTAATTACCAAAAACTTTCGCACTCATGCCTCGATCTAGGGCAGCGGGACGTCAGTCCAGCAAACATTGAACACAAAGTAGGTCCGACAAAACGCAGAAGTAGTTTCATCCCCCTGCGTTACCTCATTTCACTCGCATAAAACCTAGCAAAGGTTGCCATATCTTCCCCAACCCCTGCTACCACTTCAAGAGGAAGCCGCTCAAATTCGCTCGCGACGCCTCGCTCACTCTTTGTTAATTCATTTGCAGCTGAAGCGCTGCCCACCTCCCGGGCGCCTTGGCGCCGCAAGACTTGCCCTTCGGACGCGCCAGAGCGCTACCAATAGTTGAGGAGTGTTACGCTAACTTCCTAAGGCTGGGGCGGGATCATTTCGCATTGAAGCGATATCCTGAGTCGGCGACGTAGTTTGCGCTAGCGATGCTTCGATAAACACTCATGCAAGCGCCGCCCGGTGCTTTGCAAGCCAGCGCGATACGGCCTCGGGAAATTCCGTCGAGAGAAATTCATACTGCGGCTCAAGCTGCTCCATAAGCTCGGCGCGCAACTCCCTGGGAAAGTCCAGGGCTACGCCCTTGTGGACTTCGCGGTTCACGGGCCCAAGATCGTCGGGCATTGGGACACCGACAAGCTCGTACACGCGCGCGATAACCGCTGCGGGCTCAGACACGACGTCGTCATACAGCATGACACTGAATTGGCCCGGCGACGTGAGACTGCGCCAAAGGGAGATCGAGTTGCGGTACTCGGAATTATCGACGTACTGCTTGATGGACTTCGCGCGCGTAAGCAGCGCGTCAATGCTGACAGAAAGACCGCGCGACACATTCATCCGAATGTGGGACCACGCGCGATCGACGGGATCCCGCACGAAGACCAGCAGCTTCACCGATGGATTCAATCTCAGGAGATGCCGGGCGCCAACTTCCGGCAGATGCAGGTAGCTCGGGCAGGCTTCAACGCAGACCTGATCGGCCGCCGCGCGGGCAAACACGCCTCCGTACCAATCATCATCAACTTCGGGTCGGCCGAGAAAATCGGCCTCAGCGATTCGGACGCTGGCAAGCTTGTGATCCGGATTGGCCACGAAGTACCGCTTTAGCGTTTCTGCTGCGGCGGCTCGGTGTGTTCGAGAATACGCTATTTCTGGTTGGTGAATCTGCGTGAAATAGTTAAGCTCCTTGAACGCCGGCAAGTAAAACGCAGGCTGTAGGCGCAGCATCTGATGTAGCCAGGTTGTGGCAGCCTTTTGCGCGCCGACGCAGATCAGGTCCGGAAAGCGTTTTTGCATTAGCTAGAAAGCATTCGCGAAATCCTCGACGCAAGGCGCGCCTTCCCTATTCAGAAGCCAGACTTTTTAGCTCCCTCCAACCTACTCAGCCCCGCCCGACATATTCGTACCAGCCGTGCACGGAACCTTTTCCCACGGTTTCAATGTAGATTGAGGTCGACGTTGCAATATCGAGTGTTCGCGTCTTGCTGTCGGCCGATATGAGACGTGGAGTTTGCTTGTCGCAGAGGATCTTCAGATCAGCATTCGCAAAACGTTCCACGCAAAATCTGTAGATGAAGATCGCGCCCTTTGTGTTGATCTCTCCAAGATCCAGCGCCGTCGCGCTATCGCCTGCAAGCAGCATGAATGAAACGCGCATGCCTTACTTTCCCCTAAACTTCAAACAAGGTCAGATTGACCACACCAAAACACTTATTCAAACTTGGCGTCCCGAAGCGGAGTGTACAGGTACCGCAGCGACGTTGGCCCAAGTGCGACATAGGAACAATCTTCCTTCCGCCTGCATTTCGTTCAGGTAAACGACCAAGCCAATGTGATCGAGGAAGCGCGGTAAAAGTCAGCGGCGCGCTTTTGCTGCACGTGTAATTACTTCAATCAATTCGCCAACATTTGCTGTCGCAAGGGCGTCGTCGAGCGGAAGCTCAAAACCCAACTCCCCTTCAATACGCAATAGCAGGGAGCCGTTGGAGAAGGAGTCCCAGCCCGCTACATCTGCAGCGCTTGTTTCGTCGCGCACGGTATCAGCGGGGATACGAAATTCGCGGGCGACCATCGCGCGTACAACCGATGCAATGTCTTTCACGATTTGTCCCCTGCTTCGATAATCTGCGCGAGCAGCCGCCCATTGGCGGCGCGGGATATTTTCCCGCTCGTCGTCTTTATCAGCGCTCCTGCGTCAACGCGAAACACTTGCTTGAATGACAGTCCCGCCGTCGATAGCAGAACACGGCGCGCCATGGACGCGATTTCGTCTGCAGCCAGGTCGGGATGCTCGGGCTCATAGAGCAGATAGAGCTCGTTCGTCCCGACATCGTCGCTCGCACGACCCAGCACGATCAACCTGCCCGGCTTGATGCCGGCAATCTCGCCCAGTTCCGATTCCAGTTCCGGGGCTCTCAGCTTGCGCCCGAACACGTTCAGCACATCGTCTTGCCGGCCCAGCACATAGAGCTGTCCGTCATGCATGAATCCGAGGTCACGCGTGTAGTAGAGCCCGTCGGCCGTGAAAAGTTGCGCCGTAGTAGCGGCATCGCGAAAATACCCGTCGGCAAGGCTGGCCCCCCGTAAGGCAATTTCGCCAACGCGGTCCGCCGCAACGAGCGCTCTGTTGTCATCGACGATAGTGATTTCAAACCCCGGTAGTGGAACGCCGCATGAAATAAGGCGGAGACCGGCGCTGGATGATACGAGCACCACCTCGCCGGCATCAAGCGCTTCGGGATCGACGCTGATCTCCGCACAGGGCTGACCAAGTATCGACTGAGAGACCGCGAAGGTCGCCTCGGCCATCGCATAGCAGGTTTGAGTTACGGCCGGACGCAGACCCCAGGATGCGAACCGGTCTTCGAAGGCATGGTGACTGGACGGTCGGCAGGGCTCGGAACAGTTTATCACGGCGCGTAGCGATGAGAGGTTGCACGCCTCGCCCGTCACGCGCTGGGCGAGATAGTTGAACGCGAAATTTGGCAGCCACATCAGCGTCGCTCGATAGGTAGAAGCGAGATCAAGCAAACGTCGCGGCCGCGCCAGCCAGTGGTAATTATCCATGGCCACGATCGTAGCGCCTGCCCATAGGGGCAGAATGAAACAGGCGATTAGCCCCATGTCGTGATAGAGGGGCAACCAGGTTGCGATCACATCGTCTTTTGTGAGGGCGATCCTCTCGGCATAGAGTCGGCATTGGACGTTGACGGCCTCGTGCGATAGCAACACGCCCTTCTTCAAGGCCGTCGTGCCTGAGCTGAATTGCAGAAACGCTATACCGTCGGAGCCTGCTGGCTCGACTTCGGCCCCGCCGAGCGCCAAGGCGATAGGTTCTGCCAAGGAAGAAGCGTGCTGCGGCAGGTTGCTGGAAAACTCCGCAAAGAGCTCCGTATTCGTGACGATCAGCGCAGGAGCGATGCGGTTCAGGAGAATTCGGTTACTTGCGTAGTAAGCCTCCACGTCTTGCTTCGGCGTAGGCGGCGCCATGATGCACGGCCTGGCGCCGACCATGAGACACGCCAGAAAAACGGCGTAGACATCAGCCCCCTGTGGCATGATGAGAACGACAAGGTCGTCCTTGTGGACTTCTCGAAACGCAAGCCCGGATGCGAAACTCCTGGAACGAGCCCATAGCTCCGCGTAGGTCAGACGTATCTCCGCCTGACTGTTCTGGAAAATGAGAAAGTTTTTGTCGGGCGATTCGGACGCATGCCGTTGCGCGCGCGCGACCAGCTCAGGGAAATCCGCCCCCACCATTGCGCCTATCATTCCCCCGCCAGGGCAGCTTCCCGGTCCATGATAAACTCAGCACCAGCCTGCACACATTTTGAGACCGAGCACTCGGTATGCGCCCAGCGTCGCGCAGCATCGCCGATCTTGTTGCGACGCTCAGGATCACGAGCAAGATCGAGCAGAGTATCGGCCAGAGGCGCTGCATCGAAAGTGTTCAGCGGGATTTTGATGCAAATGTCAGAGGAGAAATCAGCAAAGCTGGCGTAGTCGAACACGACACAGCATCGGCCGAGACCCATAGCCCTCATGAGCGTACCCGAGGACTCACCCGCAGTTGGATAGCGCAGGTTGCAAACAACGTCGGCAGCGATGATCACTTCCTGAAATGTCTTCAGATGAACGCGGCCTGTAAGGCGCGTACAATCAGCCACGCCAGCCTGCTTCAAGCTCTCTTGCAGAGCCACCGGATCGCTCGCCTCACCAACCAGCAGGAAAAGGAAAGGCGGCAGCTGGCTCCGCATACGGCCAAGCGCCTTCGCTACCAGCTCTACCTGCTTGGGTGGAGTGATGTGACCGACACAAAGAAAGACGATTACATCCGGCGCAATGCCCAGCTTTCGCCTTGCCTCGCCGCGCGATGATGACAACTGCGGTATGTCGTCCGCATAGAAATGATGGGGCACGTGGAGAACCGGCAACTGCGGCTTCAACGCAGCGATCTGCTGCTTGGCCCAATGTGAATGAACGATCACGCCTTTCGCGGCGTCGAGTATCTTTCCATTTAAAGGCAGAAGAAACTCCTGCAGGCTGGTGAACGCGTAATTCTCTCTCTGCTCGGCCAGCGTTCGACCCATCTCGCCGTAGTCGTAGATCAAGTAGTCGCGGTAGCCTTGTGGGTCATTCCGCGCGAGCGTGAGCTCCACGATCAAATGATGCAGCACGAAGTCATGGAGCACCACGTATCCGGGACGCTGCACGGCCGCACGAAAGACGAACTCGTGAAAAACGTTGTTCCCAACATGGTAAAGGATCGGATGGTCAAAGTCGGCTGCCAGGAATGTGCCGAGATCGAATTTGCTGACCGTGACGCCTTCGATCTGGGTGTGGTCGATCTGGACCGGTTCTTGCACCAGTACGTGAGGGGCAAAGTGCTTGGCGAGGCTGGGCAGTTGTTCCACCGCGTAGTCCGCGATGCCCGAAGGGGACGGGGGCAGCGGCGTAAGTATCGTTAGTGGAGGTAGATGCTTCATCTGACTTTCTTTGACCCAAGTACGTGTAAAACGCAAGATTCTCAGGAAAAACCAAGGGTTCTGAAATCGATGTGTGTCACAGCGTGGGCCAGGTTGGCAGACGAAAATCTCTACGGAAAATGGGTGTTAAAGTGCTCGGGCTCATTCGTAACGCAATGCCAATTTCGGTGAAACGGAAGGTCATGACCGCCCTTCACCTGATCGTCGGAAAACCCGTGGTCTCAGCCATGCGCCAGCGCAGTCTCGCCATCGAGCAGATCCTCGACCAGCGTATTTCTCGGCTTGAGACTCGCCTTCAATCGGCAGAGGCAAACTTCAATGCTGTGACGTCGCGCCGGGACGCGACCATCGCGGATTTGCGGAGAGATATTCTGGTGCGCCAGGACCTGTTGATTTCCATTCTGGATCAACGCCTGGCCAGGCTCGAAGGGGAACGCCTCACCGTGCCGGCCAAAGCATCTGCGCCAAATGTTGTATCTGTCGCGAATGATGTGCCCTCCAGCCACAACAAGCTTTTCGGAAGGATGCTCGCCCGCTAGGACCGCGCGTCAGGCTTGAGGCTTTCAAGCTGGGTAAAACGCCAACGCGTGTACTCTTTAATGTACTGATCGAACGTCGGCGTGCCGAGAGCTGGCAAGACATACTCGGTCTCTGGCCTCCACCAGGCCAGCGAAAGGGTCTCGCCGACAACTCGATGGATTGGCATTTGCAGATAGCTGAACGGATCGCTGTAAACGGACGCAGCAATCTCCCACGGCCTGATGCGATCCCCCCACGTGGCGGCACAAAGGCGCTCGAAAAGGACACGAAGCGTATCGAGCGTTGGGTGATTGTTCGTCCACAGCGTGCGAACGCTGGCAATATCGTCAATCAGATGGTCAGAGATCGAAACCATGCACTTGGCTTCGCGTTGAGCGTGACGCGCAGTGTCGATCGCCAGAAGCCGCTCTAGCTGCGGTTCGATCCGCCAGGCAGCTTCATCATACGATGCGATTACATCATCCTGGGACAAGCCCTGATCCATCAGATCGATAACCACACGGTCGCCATAAGGGAATCGCCCGAATGGCAGGTTTGGCTCAGGCGAATTCAGCGGGTCCCGCGTGTTGAACGGCCATAGGCAGCTCATATCTATTCCAGGAAACATGACCTGCTGGGCGCTTGAAGGCAGCAGATCATGCTGGGGAAACGGGTTGGCGTTGTCGAACTGCTCCCACAGCAGGCGGCAGGCCTTGACCGCCTTGTCGTGAAGGCGGGGCGGAGCTACCCCATCAACCGAAAAGCTTACGAGATAGATGACCTCGTACTGAAGGGCGATAGCCGGAATGGTTCGGGCGAGGGCCGCGATTTCCTGAGCCTGGCAACTTCCATAAACGATCAGAGTAGGTTTCATGCGCGATCGCTACTCCGCAAACAGCTTGGCGGTCCAGCCCAAACTCTTTCGCCGTGCGTCGGATCAGGATGCACTTCGCATCGCGGTCCACACATAGGCCCAACCGGCATCATTCCGGTAATTAGACCCGCGACCAACCATGAGCTGCTTACGCACGTCGGGGCTATCGAGCGCCTCGAGATACATGGTGATCGCCTGTACGGGCGTACGGTTCATGCGTGACGGCGGCCCGACGGCCAGCCTGCTTTCATCGGACCCATAGGTCATCCAGGGGACGCTCGATCTTTCCAACAATTCGCGCACGACGCTCATGCTGGACGCGCCGGGACACAGATCAATGACCGCTACGGGCTTCTTGATCGCCTTCTCAGGCGAAGAACAAATACTTGCGATCGATATGATGTCGACGTTGCGCGCATCACTGAATGCCGCGTTGAGGGCTTCCACGTTGCAACCTTCAGCCGCCAGTATCTGGAACGGTCCTTCGATACGTGCAGCCAGTATGCGGAGTATCGCCAGCTGATTTCTGCTGCCAGTGGTCAGAGCCATTGCGCCCTGGGGCTCGGTCCGCCACCAGCGATTGAGGATGTCGACTTCGCGCGTGTCATAGAAGAATGGTACGCGCACCAGCTCGTCGATCCGCATACCCAGCCAGTCGAGGGCTGTGAGATCGCCGCCCGCCGAGAATCCGATCACCCGCCCCGCCTTTGCGGTTGTCTCTGCCAGAGTATTCTTCAGCCGCGCAAGGCCGCCGGCCGCGCGTATCATATCGAGCTGAAGATAGAGCGTGACCTCATCCGTTATTGCCGAGCTCGCATCAGGTAGCGCATCCAGCAGGAACAGCCGCTTCGCTCCTCGCCGCAAGACAAGCTGGTCCAGGGAATCCGACCGAACGTTCAGTTGGTCAAGCGCATGCTCGGACGCCTCTCCGCACAGTTTGCGATACGACGTCGCAGACAAGGTAACGGTGGCGCTTACACCGAGGCGGCGGAGATTCTCAAGTTCAAGTATCGAGACATCCCCGTCCAGATAGAGGACGTAGTTCGCGAGCGCCTTCATGTAGGCGCTAGCGGACACAAGAAACTGGTTCTGCAGCGTACCGCGTTTGCAGATGCTGGCTGAGCCCGCAATGATCAGCGGTTGCTGCTCACTCAGAACTCTCTGGATCGTTTGCCCGAAGGCCGTCACCACCTGGGCGTCGAGTTCGCGACGCGCAATGATCGAGGCCGTCTGAAGGTCAGCAAGTCGGGACGGTGAAAAGCTGAGGTCGATACATGCGTCGGCGACAGCTTCGAGCGTCCTCAGTTCATGCATCTTGTGCCGCGCGGGATATCCCTCAAACGCGTGTGCGTGAGAGACAATCGGCTTGCCGTGGAAGATAGCCTCGCCGGTCTTGATCTTCAGTCCGGTCGAGAACTCCATCGGAATCAGAACAGCGTCGACCGCGTTATAGAAATCTGAAATGTCGGGCACTCTGCCCCGAAGTTCGATAAACGGATCATCCTCGAATTCAGCAAGATCCGCCGTCCACCCGCCAGCCAGCACCAGCTTTATTGGCGCCAATGAATCGACGAACCGGCTACGCGCAATCTTGTAGAAGCGGCGGAAATTTTCCAGGTTCACGTTGTTTCGCGCCCCGACGATGCCGAAGCGTACATAGCCGTCCGGATCCGGAGTGGGTGCCGTTACGCCTTTCCGCTCTGGCTCCGAATGCAGCATCGTCACGACGGGCTTGTCGGTCATGCTGCGAAAGCTCTCAGCTTCTTCGCCCTTGATTGCCCAGATCAGATCGGCGCGCCCAAGCCCCTCCGCTTCCGACTGGCGGGTCGTGTAGAAAAACTCGGGCGCAATGCCGTTTGCCTGAAGCAGTTCCTTGCGGCCCGAGAAATGGTCGTGGGTATCGAGAATCTTGAAGACACCGTGCGGCGCGTACGAAAAGGCCTCGGTCAGCCAGGTATAGTTGACCAGGAACACATCGATGTGGCGCGTCTGGAAAATCCACGACAAATGGGTTCCGATCGAAGGATCCCACCATTCGTCAATCTCATGATATTCGCCCTTGGGCGATGTGTGCAGCGGACGGCTTGGCGGCACCGTAGTGTAGGAGTCCCACGCGCCCTGCATCGCGTCTTCATGCGCGCGTGGAGCATTGCCCCGCCAGTCGCCCTCAGAGGCATAGTGCACAAAATGGATCTTCGCGCCCCAACGTTTAAGGCGGCTACAGACCTCGTAGATGCGCTTCCGATTTCCGTGATCTTGCGGATGGGTAGGCGTCGGCGAGAGCACAAGAACCGAAAGGCCTTTCCAGGCCGACATTGACGGAAGCTTTGCTACGGTCATGCGGCAATGCCGCCCTTCCCGGAAAGAAGAACGGTGATGGAGTTATAGACCGCATCCATTTGCGTCTTGAACTGCTCTGAAGTCTCGAGCTCGGAAAAGAGACCGCTGATCGACCTGTTGCGAGGGGGCAAGCATACGAGGAACTCGCTCACCTGCCTCCATGCGCCGGGTATGTTGGATCCAGCCCTGTCAGGATACGCGATGAAATCCGATACGGCCTGCCATGCGACGCGGCGCCTGAACCACTCGCGCGACAGTCGCTCCGGCGGCACGAAATGCTCAACACTGGCAGCGGGCGCATAGGCCGATTGATACCCAGCGGCTCCAAGCCGCTCGACAAGCGCTGCTTCCTCATTGCTCAGAAGCGACGCGCCGCCGCCCTTGCGTCCCAAATCGGTAGAGAATGCGCCTAACTTGAGCACGACCTCTCGGTTGAACGCGATGTTGGCGCCAGCCAGCCATTCGTTCGGCCCGATGAATCGCAGATCGCCCCCCCAGTCCACGACGCTGAGGAAACCCAGCAGATTGTCAGAGAGCCACGAGGGGCGCGCAGCTCCCCATCTCGGCAGAACCTGACCACCAATCACGCCAACCTGGTCACCGAAGAAATCGAATGCCGCCACGAGTTGCGTCAGCAAGTCAGGCCTTGCGACCGCATCGTCGTCGAGAAAGTGAACGATCTTCGCTGTAGCTGTTCGCAAGCCCACATTGCGGGCGTTTGACAGGCCGGCAATCCGTTCGATGAGGTAGGTTACCCGGCCTCCGCCCAGTTTCGCTTGATAGGACGCGGCAAGATCAAAATCAGGGCTGTTGTCGACAACGATGATCTCGAACTCGGACGGGTCCATATCCTGCGAAAGCAGGCTGTTCAACGATTCCTCAAGGAAGTCGTATCGGTTGTATGTGCAGATCACGGACGCAATTTTCGGCCCGTTTTTTCCGTCGGCTTTGATCACATCGGACATCATGCGTTCCGTCACAACTTGCTGCGGAGCTTTGCACGGGGAACATTCGGTGCGGCTGACGCAACCCGCTCGACAGGCGAGATGACCGACACGCCGTTCGGCACGGCCGCAAGGTTGGCAAGCACCGAGGTATCCGCTTGCTCGACACTCAGACTTGAGAAGGCGACGCCAATTTCGCGGTCACCTCCGTTCGTACTGCGGACGTACGGCGTATAGACTTTCAGCGCGGTATGGCCAGGACGCGAACGCGGCGGCGCGATAAACTCGAGCACGAATTCGGGGCCGCTCTCGGAGCGCGTCGAACTAACC